>NZ_JBBHZF010000025.1:0-2316 GCF_037482365.1 Pseudokineococcus sp. 1T1Z-3 | reverse complement strand
CCGACGACGCCCAGCCCGACGACGCCCAGCCCGACGACGCCTTCCTGGCCGAGCTGCTCGCCGACGCCGAGGGCCACGAGCCGCCCCGGCGGCTGCTGGACCTGGTGAGCGCCCCGCCGGCTGCGGCTCCCGCGCTGGCCCGGCTGCTGGCGCGGGTGCTCGTCGTCGACGGCCTGGCGCAGGCACGGTCGGTGCTGGGACGCGCGCAGGGGCGGTCGGGCGGGGGCCAGGTCGTCGTCGTCACCCGCGACGGCGACGTGCTGGAGGCCGACCGCGCCCGTGGCGGCTCGGCCGGTGAGGCGAGCCTGCTGCAGGTGCAGGCCGCCGCCGACGAGGCCCGCGCCGCCGTCGGCGACGCCGCGGCCCGCGGAGAACGGGCCCGGTTCGCCCTCGCCGCGGCGAGCGCGGCCCGCTCGGAGGCCGAGCAGGAGGTGGAGGCGACGCTGGAGCGCCTGCACGACAGCGACGCCCGCCTGTCCGCCGTCGCCGAGCGGCTGGGCTCGCTCGGCGCGGCGGCCCGCTCGGCCGCGGCGGAGGAGGAGCGGCTGGGGCGCTCGCTCGCCGAGGCGCGCCACGGCGTCGCGCAGGACGCCGAGGCGCTCGCCGACCTCACGGCGCGGCTGGAGGCGGCGCAGGAGGCCCCCGAGGGCGAGGAGGCCGACGGGGAGCGCGAGCAGGCCCGGCGCGAGGAGCTCGCGGCGGCGTCCCGGGCCGCTAGGGCCACCGAGACCGAGGCGCGGCTGACGCTGCGCACGGGCGAGGAGCGGGCCCGTGCCCTCGCCGCGCGCGTCGAGGGCGCCGAGCGCGCCCGCCGGCGGGAGGAGGAGGCCCGGGCCCGGGCCGCACGGCGGGCCGAGACCCGACGCCGCGACGCCGCGACGGCCGCCGCCGTCGGCGCGGCCGCCCGGGCGGCCCTGGAGCGGTGCGCCGTCGTCGCCGTGCGCGCCGAGGACGAGCGCGCCGCCGCCCGCGCCGCCCGGGAGGAGCGGGCCGAGGCCGGGGCGTCGGCCCGGCGCCGCGCCGACGCCCAGGCCGCCGAGCTCGCCGAGCTCACCGACGCCGTCCACCGCGACGAGGTCGCCCGCGCGCAGCAGCGCCTGCGCCTGGAGCAGCTGGAGGAGCGCGCCGTCGCCGAGCTGGGCACCGACCCGGACGTCCTCGTGGAGGAGATGGGCCCGCACCTGCCCGTGCCGGTGCTGGAGCAGCCCGTGCCGGACAAGCCTGGCCCCTCCGACGGCGGGCCCGCCGACGAGCAGGCCCCGCCGGACGGCGCCGGGAGGGACGAGGGGACGCAGGACGTCACCCCCGCCGAGCCGCGCACCGTCCCCTACGTCCGCGCCGAGCAGGAGAAGCGGCTGCGCCGGGCCGAGCGGGCGCTCGCCCAGCTCGGCAAGGTCAACCCGCTGGCGCTGGAGGAGTTCGCCGCGCTCGAGGAGCGGCACGCCTTCCTCGTCGAGCAGCTGGAGGACCTCACCCGCTCGCGGGCCGACCTGCTCGGTATCGTCGCGGAGGTCGACGCGCGGGTGCAGCGCGTCTTCGCCGAGGCCTTCACCGACGTGGCCGCCGCCTTCGAGCACGTGTTCTCGCGGCTGTTCCCCGGTGGCGAGGGACGCCTGGTCCTCACCGACCCGGGCGACATGCTGACGACGGGCATCGAGGTCGAGGCCCGCCCGGCGGGCAAGCGCGTCAAGCGGCTGTCGCTGCTCTCCGGCGGTGAGCGGTCGCTGGCCGCGGTCGCCTTCCTCGTCGCGATCTTCACCGCCCGTCCCAGCCCCTTCTACGTCCTCGACGAGGTGGAGGCCGCGCTCGACGACACCAACCTCGGCCGGCTGCTGGAGGTCATGGAAGAGCTGCGTGCGTCCAGCCAGCTGGTCGTCATCACCCACCAGAAGCGGACGATGGAGATCGCCGACGCGCTCTACGGCGTGACGATGCGCGGCGACGGCGTCACGACGGTCGTCAGCCAGCGGCTGCGCGAGGTCGCGCCGGCCTGAGGTGCCCCGCCGGCTGCTCCTCCGCGGGCGACGCCGAGCGCCGTCGCGACGAGCCGGCGGCCGCGTGGCGTCGCCGCGGTGACGTGCGGACGTCGGCTGCCTCCGGAGCATCTCGATCCGCTCTCGACGGGCGTGTTGCCGTGACTGCGCGTGCTTCGTGGGTGACTCTCCGTCTCATGTCGTGGTGGGGCGCCGGTCTGCTCGTCCTCTTCATGCTCGCGGTCGTCCTGCTGGCGCTGGTCGTCGTCGCGGCAGCCTCGTGGTCCCAGCTGGAGCGTCGCCGCGGTGGCCCCGGCCGACGCGGGCGGCTGCTCGCCGTCGG
>NZ_JBBHZF010000024.1:0-153241 GCF_037482365.1 Pseudokineococcus sp. 1T1Z-3 | reverse complement strand
CGACATCGGTACGCTGTTGAGTTCTCAAGAAGCAGACCCGCATCGCGGTGACGGCCTCTGGGGCCGCCCTCGTCGAGGGGCTGTGATCGCTACGTTACCCCACCATGCTGGCCGGTCTGACCGGCGAGCCTCTGGTCGAGGCGCCCGGGGCATCGTGACTGGCTCCCAGATCCAGATGGACCGGGGAGCTGGCACGAGCTCCGAGGTGGCCTACCCGCTGGGGACCGACCACCTCGCGGTGTCCGTTCCTCCCTCCCGGGCGACGTCGAGAACAGTAGACCGACGTCGCCGGCCGGTGCAAGTCCGTCGTCGGGGCGGCTCGCAGGAGCCCGCCGAGGGAGCGCCGCGACAGGCAGGCTCACGTGCGGCGACTCAGGCGGGGCGCGCGTCGACCGCCGCGAGCGTGCGCTTGCCGCGGCGCAGCAGCACCCACCGACCGTGCAGGAGCTGGTCCGCCGCCGGCTCGGCGTCGCCGTCCTCGACGACCACGTTGTTGACGTAGGCGCCGCGGTCCGCGACCGCTCGCCGGGCGGCCGACCGGCTCGGGGACAGACCGCTCGCGACGAGCAGCTCGACGACCGTCCGTGCCCCCTCCCCCACCACGGCGCGCGGCAGCTCGGCCAGGGCTGCCCGCAGCGTCGCCTCGTCCAGCGCCGCCAGCTCCCCGCGGCCGAAGAGCGCACCCGCGGCCTCCTCCGCGGCCGTGACCGCTGCCTGCCCGTGGACGAGGGCGGTGACGTCGTGGGCGAGCGCGCGCTGCGCCGTCCGCGCCCCCGGGCGCTCGGCCGTCGCGGTCGCCAGCTCGGCGAGCTCTTCCGGGCTGCGGTCGGTGAAGACGCGCAGGTACCGGTCGACGAGGGCGTCCTCGGCCTGCAGCCAGAACTGGTGGAAGGCGTACGGCGACGTGAGCCCCGGGTCCAGCCACACGGTGCCGCTCTCGGTCTTGCCGAACTTCGTGCCGTCGGCCTTGGTGACCAGCGGCACCGTGAAGGCGTGCACCTGCTGCTGCTCGACGCGGTGCACGAGGTCCACGCCGGCGGTGATGTTGCCCCACTGGTCGCTGCCCCCGAACTGGAGCGAGCACCCGTGCCGGCGCCACAGCTCGAGGTAGTCCATGCCCTGCAGGACCTGGTAGCTGAACTCGGTGTAGCTGATGCCCTCGGCGCTGGCCAGGCGCGCGGCGACGGCGTCCTTCGCGAGCATCCGGCCGACCCGGAAGTGCTGGCCGACGTCACGGAGCAGGTCGACCGCCGACAGCCGGGAGGTCCACTCCATGTTGTCGACCATCTGCGCCGCGCGGGGGCCGGTGAGGTCGACGTAGGGCTCGATCTGCGCGCGGACCCGCTGCACCCACCCCGCCACCACGTCCGCGTCGTTGAGCTGGCGCTCCGCCGTCGGCTTGGGGTCGCCGATGAGACCGGTGGCGCCGCCCACGAGCAGCAGCGGGGTGTGGCCGGCACGCTGCAGCCGCCGGGCCACGAGGATCTGCACCAGGCTGCCGATGTGCAGGCTGGGCGCCGTCGGGTCGAAGCCGACGTAGAAGGTGAGCGGCCTCGCGAGCGCGGACGCCAAGGCGTCCTCGTCCGTCGACTGCGCCAGCAACCCACGCCACCGCAGGTCTGCGAGCACGTCGCCCGCGACTGCACCCACCGCTCCGGCGTCCGCTCCACCCACCGCTCCACCCACCGCTGGGCCTCCCGCCTCCGCGCCGCCCGCCGGTCGGACGACGGCGTCAGCCTGCCACGGCGCACCGCGGCTCCCCCTCGCCCCAGACGGCGGCCGGCTCACCCCGTCGCGGTCGGCCGGGACGCCGGGCGAGACCGCCGAGGACGCCCGCCGGGGCGGTAGGCGGAGACGGACCGCTCGCCCGCCAGCGACAGCCTCCACGGGAAGGCCGCTCCGTCACCGCCCGGGCCGCTGACGCCGACGCGGGGCCCGGCGACGACGTCCTCGGGGCGGCGCTGCGACGGCTCGACCGGTGCCAGCAGGTGCGCTCCGGTGGGCGCCGTGAGCGGCGCCGCGTCGAGGCCGCCGTCGACGCCGCACGCGGCGGCGAGCCGGGCGGGGCCGCGGGCGAGGTCGCGGTCGGTGCGGGCCGCGGGGCGGCGGGCCCGGGCGAGGTCGTGGCCGTGCGTGACGTCGCCCGCGCGCAGCAGCACCGCCGACGCGCTGCCCTCGGGGCCCGTGACGACGTTGGCGCACCAGTGCATCCCGTAGGAGAAGTACACGTAGAGGTGCCCGGGCGGGCCGAACATCACCGCGGTGCGGGGCGTGCGCCCGCGGGCGGCGTGGGAGCCCGGGTCCTCGGCGCCGCCGTAGGCCTCGACCTCGGTGAGGCGGACGACGACGCGGCCGGCGCGCTGCCCCACCACGAGCCGGCACCCCAGCAGGTCGCGGGCGACCTCGAGCACCGGACGGTCGTAGAAGGCCGCGGGCAGAGGGGCGTCGCCGTCCGGAGGCACCGTCCCGCCGACGCTCAGGTGCGGGCCCCCGGCACCTGCCGCGCCCACTCCCGCAGCTGCCCGCTGCGCTCCCGCGCGCCCGCCAGCTGCTCGGCCACCCGCACCGGCGCCGTCCCGCCCACGGCGTCCCGCGAGGCGAGGGAGCCCTCGACGCTCAGCACCTCGCGCACGGCCGGGGACAGGTGCGGCGAGATGTCCGCGAGCTCGTCGTCGGTGAGCTCGTCGAGCTCGACGCCGCGCCCCTCGCAGCGGCGCACGCAGGCGCCCGCCACCTCGTGCGCCTCCCGGAAGGGGACGCCGGACCGCACGAGCCAGTCGGCGACGTCGGTCGCGAGCGAGAAGCCCTGCGGCGCCAGCTCGGCCATCCGCCCGGTGCGGAAGGTCAGCGTGGCGACCATGCCCGTCACCGCCGGCAGGAGGAGCTGCAGGGTGTCGACGGCGTCGAAGACCGGCTCCTTGTCCTCCTGCAGGTCGCGGTTGTAGGCCAGCGGCAGGCCCTTCAGCGTCGTCAGCAGCCCGGTGAGGTCGCCCACCAGGCGCCCCGCCTTGCCGCGGGCCAGCTCGGCGACGTCCGGGTTCTTCTTCTGCGGCATGATGCTCGACCCCGTCGAGAAGGCGTCGTCGAGCACGACGAAGGAGAACTCCTTCGTCGCCCACAGGACGACCTCCTCCGACAGCCGGGAGAGGTCGACGCCCGCCATCGCGAGGACGAAGCAGGCCTCGGCGACGACGTCGCGGGCCGCCGTCCCGTCGATCGAGTTCTCCACCGGTCCGTCGAACCCGAGCTCGGCGGCGACGGCTGCCGGGTCCAGGCCGAGGGAGGAGCCGGCGAGCGCCCCCGAGCCGTAGGGCGAGCGCGCGGCCCGGGCGTCCCAGTCCCGCAGCCGCTCGACGTCGCGCAGCAGCGGCCACGCGTGGGCGAGGAGGTGGTGGGACAGCAGCACCGGCTGGGCGTGCTGCAGGTGGGTGCGCCCCGGCATCGGCGCGCGCGGGTGGGCGGCGGCCTGGTCGGCGAGGGCGTCGACGAGGTCGAGCAGCAGGCCCGCGACGACGCGCAGCTCCTCGCGCATCCAGGCGCGCACGAGCGTCGCGATCTGGTCGTTGCGCGAGCGACCCGCGCGCAACCGCCCGCCCAGCTCGTCGCCGGCTCGCTCCAGGAGCCCGCGCTCGAGGGCGCCGTGGACGTCCTCGTCGGCCGGCGTCGGGGAGAAGGCGCCGGAGACGACGTCGGCCTCGAGCCGCTCGAGCGCCGCAAGCATCCCGGCGAGCTGCTCGTCGTCCAGCAGCCCGGCGCCGGCGAGCACCCGGGCGTGGGCCCGCGACCCCGCGAGGTCGTGGCGTGCCAGCCGCCAGTCGAAGTGCGTCGAGCGGGAGAGCTCGGTCAGCGCCTGCGCGCTCGTGCCGGCGAAGCGCCCTCCCCACAGGCGGCCCTCGCCCGTCGCGCCCGTCGCCGTGGTGGGGCCGGGGTCTGCCGACGCCTCAGCCACGAGCGCGCTGGTCGCGGCCGGCGGCGATCTTGCTGGGCAGGCCCCAGATGTCGACGAAGCCCTTGGCGAGGGACTGGTCGAAGGTGTCGCCGGAGTCGTAGGTGGCCAGGGAGAAGTCGTAGAGGCTCGTGTCGCTGCGCCGCCCCGTGACGACCGCGCGGCCGCCGTGCAGGACGAGCCGGACCTCGCCGTTGACGTGCTCCTGGCTGTCGGCGACGAAGCCGTCGAGCGCCCGCTTGAGCGGGCTGAACCACAGGCCGTCGTAGACGAGCTCGGACCAGCGCTGGGAGACGGTGCGCTTGAAGCGGGCGAGGTCGCGCTCGAGCGTGACGTTCTCCAGCTCCTCGTGCGCCGTCAGCAGGGCGATGGCGCCCGGCGCCTCGTAGACCTCGCGGCTCTTGATGCCGACGAGACGGTCCTCGACCATGTCGATGCGCCCGACGCCCTGCTCGCCCGCGCGCGCGTTGAGCTCGGTGATCGCCTGCAGCATCGTCACCGGGCGCCCGTCCAGGGCCACCGGGACCCCGCGCTCGAAGGTGACGACGACCTCGTCGGGACCCGGTGACTGACCCGGCTCGGAGGTGTAGGAGTACACGTCCTTCGTCGGGGCGTTCCAGATGTCCTCGAGGAAGCCGGTCTCGACGGCCCGGCCCCAGACGTTCTGGTCGATCGAGAAGGGGTTGTTCTTCGTCGTCTCGATCGGCAGCTCGCGGCTGGAGGCGAACTCGATGGCCTTGTCACGCGTCAGCGCCAGGTCCCGGACGGGCGCGATGCACGCCAGCTCGGGAGCCAGGCTCTGGATGCCGACCTCGAAGCGCACCTGGTCGTTGCCCTTGCCCGTGCAGCCGTGGGCGACGACGGAGGCGCCGTGCTGGCGCGCGGCCGCGACGAGGTGCTTGACGATGACGGGCCGCGAGATCGCCGAGACCAGCGGGTAGCGGTCCATGTACAGGGCGTTCGCCTGCAGGGCCGGCAGGCAGTACTCGTCGGCGAACTCGTCGCGGGCGTCGGCCACCTCGGCCTCGACGGCGCCGCAGGCGAGCGCCCGGTCGCGGATGGTCTGCAGGTCCTCGCCGCCCTGGCCGACGTCGACGGCCACGGCGACGACCTCGGCGCCGGTGCGCTCGGCGATCCAGCCGATGGCCACGGAGGTGTCGAGACCTCCGGAGTAGGCGAGGACGACGCGGTCGGTCACGGGGAGCTCCTGGTGCTCGGGGGTGTGCTGGTCGTGGTGGTGCTGGTCGTGGTGGTGCTGCAGGGGGCGCGTGCTGCGCCGAGCCTGCCGCCCGCGGCGCCGCCGCGGGGGCCGCGCTCAGCCTCCCGTGCGCCCGGCCGCGAGGTCGAGCAGGCGGCGGGCGGTCGCCTCGCCGTCGCTGCCGCGGCCGATGACGAGGACGGTGTCGTCGCCGGCGATGGTGCCGAGCACCTCGGGCAGCACGGTCGTGTCGACGGCGGAGGCGAGGTACTGCGCGGCGCCCGGCGGCGTGCGCAGGACGACGAGCGGGCCGGACGCCTCGGCGGTGACGAGCAGCTCCTCGCACAGCCGGGCGAGCCGCGCGAGCGAGGTCGCCGGGCCCTGCGCGGCCTGCAGGCTGCGGTCGCCGCCCTCGCCGGGCACGGCGTAGACGAGGCCGTGCTCGGGGTCGCGGACCTTGGTGGCGCCGAGCTCGACGAGGTCGCGCGAGAGCGTCGCCTGCGTCACCTCGACGCCGTCCGCGGCGAGCAGGCCCGCCAGCTCGGTCTGGGAGCGCACCGGCTGGCCCCTCAGCAGGTCGACGACGCGGGCGTGCCGGGCGGCCCGGGTACCCGGCCGGCTGGTCGAGGAGCTCATGCGCCCTCCTCCCGCGCCGCCGCGGCGAGGACGGAAGGCAGCGCGGCCGTGAAGGAGTCGGCCTGCTCGTCGGACAGGACGAGCGGCGGGGCGAGCCGGATCGCGTCCGGGGCCACGGCGTTGACGACGAAACCGGCCTCCAGCGCGGCGCGGGCGACCGCGGGCGCGGACGGGCGGCTCAGGACGAGCGCCAGCAGCAGGCCCTCACCGCGGACGCCGGCCAGCAGGCCGCCCGGGTCGTCGACGGCCGCCAGGTCGGCGCGCCACCGCGCACCGAGGTCGGCGGCGCGCCCGACGAGGCCGTCACGCTCCAGCACGTGCAGGACGGCGAGGGCCGCGGCGGCGCACACCGGGTTGCCGCCGAAGGTCGTCCCGTGCTGCCCGGCGCCGAGCAGGGCACCCGGGCCTTCGCCGAGGCCCACGACGGCGCCGACGGGCAGCCCGCCGCCGAGGCCCTTGGCGAGCGTGACGACGTCGGCGTCCACCCGGCCGTCCGGCCCGGCGCTGGCGAACCACCGCCCGGTGCGGCCGACACCGGTCTGCACCTCGTCGACGACGAGCAGCGCGCCGGCCGCGGCGGTGAGCTCCCGCGCCGCCGCGAGGTACCCCGGCGGCAGCGGCCTGACCCCGGCCTCGCCCTGGACGGGCTCGACGACGAGCGCGGCGACCTGCTGGCCGGCGTCGCCGCCCAGGGCGGCGGCAAGCGCGTCCAGGTCGCCGAAGGGCAGGTGCCGGACGCCGGCGGGCAGCGGCGCGAAGGGCTCGCGGATGGCCTGCTTGGCGGTCATCGCCAGGGCGCCCATCGTGCGGCCGTGGAAGGCGCCCTCCAGCGCGAGCACCTCGGGCCGACCGGTGCGCCGGGCCATCTTGAACGCGCCCTCGTTCGCCTCGGTCCCGCTGCTGCACAGGAAGACCCGGCTGCCCTCGGGAGCGCCCAGCAGCTCCAGGAGCCGCTCGGCGAGCGCCACCTGCGGGCCCGTCGCGAAGAAGTTCGAGACGTGCCCCAGCGTGGCCAGCTGCGCCGTCACGGCCGCCGTCAGCACGGGGTGGGCGTGCCCGAGGGCGTTGACGGCGATGCCGGCGAGCAGGTCGAGGTAGCGCCGTCCCTCGGCGTCCCACACCCATGCGCCCTCGCCGCGCACGAGCACCCGCTGCGGGGTGCCGTAGGTGCCCATGAGCGCCCGGCCGTGGCGACCGGCGACGTCGGCGCCCAGTGCTGAGAGGACCTCGGGCGCCGCGGCGGTGGCGCGGTCGAGGTCGGGGACCGGGACAGCCGCCGCGGCAGAGGTCGAGCGTGCGGTGGCGCTCACGACGGCACCACCTGCGTGCCGACGCCCTCGGGCGTGAAGACCTCGAGCAGGACGGCGTGCTCGACCCGCCCGTCGAGCACGGTGGCCTGCGGCACACCGGCTCTCACGGCACGCAGGCACGCCTCCATCTTGGGGATCATCCCGGCGTCCAGGCTCGGCAGCAGCGCCTCCAGCTCGCCCGCGCCGATCGAGCGCACGAGCGAGGACCGGTCGGGCCAGTCGGCGTAGAGGCCCTCGACGTCGGTGAGGACGACGAGCTTGGCGGCGCCGAGGGCCGCCGCGATGGCGGCGGCCGCGGTGTCGGCGTTGACGTTGAGCACGGCCGCGCCGTCCCCCACGGCCTCGCCGGCCGCGGCGCCGCCGTCGTCGCCGTCACCGTCGAGCCCGGAGATCTCGGGTGCCACCGTGGCGATGACCGGGATGCGCCCGGCCTCGAGCAGGTCGAGGACGGCGGTCGGGTCGACGTCGACGACGTCGCCGACGAGCCCGACGTCCACGTGCTCGCCGTCGACCAGGGCGTCACGCCGGACCGCCTGCAGGAGACCGGCGTCCTCGCCCGACAGGCCCACGGCGAGGGGCCCGTGGGCGTTGAGCAGCCCGACGAGCTCACGGCCCACCTGGCCCACGAGCACCATCCGGACGACGTCCATGGCCTCCGGCGTCGTCACGCGCAGGCCACCGCGGAACTCGCTCTCGATGCCGAGGCGCCCGAGCATGCTCGAGATCTGCGGGCCTCCGCCGTGGACCACGACGGGCCGCACGCCGACCGAGCGCAGGAAGACCATGTCGGCGGCGAAGGCACGCCGCAGGTCGTCGTCGACCATCGCGTTGCCGCCGTACTTCACCACGACGACCTGCCCGGCGAAGCGCTGGAGCCACGGCAGCGCCTCCACGAGGACGGCGGCCTTGGCACCGGCGGACAGGGGCTGGCTCGCCCCCGGCGCTGCGGCAGAGCCGGTCTCGGCTGCTGGGCTCACATGTCCTGCGCTCACGTCGAGTACGCCGAGTTCTCGTGCACGTAGGCGTGTGTGAGGTCGTTGGTCCACACGGTGGCCTCCTCGGCGCCCTCCTTGAGGTCGACCTCGATGGTCACCGCGCGGGCGCTGAGGTCGACGAGGTCGCGCGGCTCACCGATGCCGCCGTCACGGCAGAGCTGCACGCCGTTGAAGGCGACGTCGAGGACGGCCGGGTCGAAGGCCGCCGACGTCGTGCCGACGGCCGCCAGCACGCGGCCCCAGTTCGGGTCGCGCCCGAAGATCGCCGTCTTCAGCAGGCCGCTGCGGGCGACCGCCCGGCCGACGAGCAGGGCGTCGTCCTCGGTGGCGGCGCCGCGGACGGTGATGGCGACGTCGTGCTCGCTCCCCTCGGCGTCGCCGAGCAGCTGCGCCGCCAGGTCGGCGCACAGCGGCGTGAGGGCCTCGGCCAGCTCGGCGGCGCCGACGGAGACGCCGGAGGCGCCGGAGGCCAGCAGCGCGACGGTGTCGTTGGTGGACTGGCAGCCGTCGGAGTCGAGGCGGTCGAAGGTGGCCGCCGTCGCCGCCCGCAGGGCCTCGTCGGCGTCGGCAGGATCGACGACGGCGTCGGTCGTGAGGACGACGAGCATGGTGGCGAGCGCGGGAGCGAGCATCGCGGCTCCCTTGGCCATGCCGCCGGTCGACCAGCCCTCGCGCGCGACGACGGCCTCCTTGGGCCGGGTGTCCGTCGTCATGATGGCGAGCGCGGCGTCGTGGCCCGCGCCGGCGTCGAGGACGTCTGCTGCAGCGTCGATCCCGGCGAGCAGGCGGGGCCGGTCGAGCTGCTCGCCGATGAGGCCGGTGGAGCAGACGAGCACCTCGCCGGCGCCGCAGCCGAGCAGCCCGGCGACGCGCTCGGCACTCGCGTGCGTCGTCGCGAACCCCTCGGGGCCCGTGTAGCAGTTGGCCCCGCCGGAGTTGAGGACGACGGCGCGGCCCCGGGCGCCGCGGGCGACGACCTCCGACCACAGGACGGGCGCGGCGCGGCAGCGGTTGCTCGTGAACACGGCGGCGAGGGTGTCGGTCGGGCCGTCGTTGACGACGAGCGCGACGTCCGGGCGACCGCTCGCCTTCAGGCCGGCGGTGACGCCGGCGGCGCGGAAGCCGGCGGGGGCGGTGACGCTCACGGGAGCACCTCTCTGGCAGTGGCGGACGGCACACGCACGGGCGCGGCGGTCACGGCGCGAGCCCGACGGCGGACAGGCCGGCCCTCTCGGGCAGGCCGAGCGCGAGGTTGAGGCCCTGGACGGCGGCGCCGGCCGTCCCCTTGACGAGGTTGTCGACGGCGGCGACGGCGACGACCCGGCCCGCGCGCTCGTCGAGCGTCACCTGCAGGTGGACGGCGTTGGAGCCGGCGACGTCCTTGGTGCGCGGCCAGCGCCCCTCGGGCAGGAGCGCGACGAACGGCTCGTCGTCGTAGGCCTGCGCCCAGGCGGCGCGGACGTCGGCGGCCGTGGCGCCCGGGCGGGCCCTCGCCGTCGTCGTCGCGAGGATGCCGCGGGGCATCGGCGCGAGCGTCGGCGTGAAGGACACGGAGACGGCCTCCCCCGCAGCGGCTCCGAGTCCCTGCTCGATCTCGGGGGTGTGCCGGTGGGTGCCACCGACGCCGTACGGGCTCATCGACCCCATGACCTCGGCGCCGAGCATGGCGACCTTGGCGGCGCGACCCGCGCCCGAGGTGCCGGAGGCCGCGACGACGACGACGTCGGCGGGCTCCAGCAGCCCGGCGGTGAACCCGGGGGCGAGGGCGAGCGTGCACGCCGTCGGGTAGCAGCCGGGGACGGCCAGGCGCCGGGCCCCGACGAGGGCGTCGCGCTGGCGTCCACCGCCGGCGAGCGGCAGCTCGGGCAGGGCGTACGGCCACGTGCCGGCGTGCGGGGAGCCGTAGAAGGCCTCCCAGGCGCCGGCGTCGGCGAGCCGGTGGTCGGCGGCGGCGTCGACGACGAGCACCTCCTCGCCGAGCTCGGCGGCGAGCGGCCCTGAGGCCCCGTGCGGCAGCGCCAGGACCACGGCGTCGTGGCCGGCGAGCGTCTCGGCCGTGGTGGGCTGGAGCACGCGGTCGGCGAGCGGCAGCAGGTGCGGCGCGTGCTCGCCGAGCGTCGTCCCGGCACTGGAGGCGGCGGTGAGCGCACCCACCTCGACGCCCGGGTGCCCCAGCAGCAGGCGCAGGACCTCCGCCCCCGCGTACCCGCTGGCTCCCGCCACCGCGACCCTCACCATGTGCATGACCATACATTGCCGCGGATGCCGATGCGAGCGCCCCGTGCCCTCGGCGCGACCGTGACGCCCGGCCGTCCCACCCCACCCCGCGACGTGTGACCTCGACGACGGCTGGAGCCGCTCCACCTCACCCGCCGTGCGTGACCTTGACGCACCGAGCACGCGGCGCCCAGCGGCGCGACGAGGTCACACATCGCGGACGAGCAGCGCGGCGGAGGGGTGGGTCAGGTCAGGTCAGGTGCCGCGCAGCACCGCCCCGGTGGCCTCGCCGGCGGCGGCGACGGCAGCCTCACGCGCCTGCGCGGCCTCCGGGCCGGTGAGCGTGCGGTCGGGCGCGCGCAGGCGCAGCGAGAAGGCGAGCGACCGGCGTCCCTCCCCGGCCTGCTCGCCGGTGTAGACGTCGACGAGCCGCAGGTCCTCCAGCAGCGGGCCGGCGCCGCGGCGCAGCGCCCGCTCGACCTCCGACGCCGGGACCCCGGCGTCGACGACGAGCGCGACGTCCTGCTTGACCACCGGGAAGGTCGAGATCGGTTCCGCCTGGGGCGGCCCCGGCAGCGCCGCGAGCAGCGGCTCGAGGTCGAGCTCCATCGCCACGGTGCGGGGCGGCAGGTCGAGGGCGGCGACGACCCGCGGGGCGAGCTCGCCCGCGTGCCCCACGGCACGCGGCGCGGGACCCGACGCCGCCCCGGCGACCCCGCCGCCCGGGGCGCCGCCCGCCAGGCGCAGGGCGACGCAGCGCCCGGGGTGGAAGGGCGCCCGGTCGGGGTCGGCGACGGCCTCCAGCGGGACGCCGAGCACCTCGCCGACCAGCAGCGCCAGCTCGACGGCGTCGCGGGCGTCGGCGCTGCGGCCGGTCCCCTCCCAGCCGCGGGGTGACCTGGCCCCGGTGAGCACCGCAGCCACGTGCAGCGGCTGGTGCGGGACGGCGTCGCGCACCGCCTGCTCCTCCTGCGCCGACGGACGCGAGGTCACCGCCGGCCGCGGCGCGGGCGCCCGGGCCCCCTCGGGGCCGGGCAGGACGACCGCGGCGAGCTCGACGAGGGCGACGTCCTCGGCGCCGCGACCGACGCCGCGGCGCAGCACGTCCACGAGCGTCGCGAGCAGGCTCGTGCGCAGCAGCGGCTCCTCCGCACGCAGCGGGTTGGCCACCCGCAGGGCGTGGCGGCGCTCGTCGTCCGCGGGCACGCCGAGCGCGTCGGCCCGCTCGGGGGCGGTGAAGACGCTGGCCCGCACCTCGACGAGCCCGGCCTCGGCCAGCGCCCGGGCCAGCGAGCGCACCGCTCGCCGGCGCGGGCTCAGCCCGCCGAGACCGGCGCCCCCGGTCGTCCCCGGCAGCGCACGCGGGAGCACGGAGGGGATGCGGTCGTAGCCGTCGAGCCGGGCGACCTCCTCGACGAGGTCGGCCGCCTGCAGGAGGTCGGGCCGCCATGACGGCGGACGCACCGTGAGGTGCCCCTGCGGCCCGTCGGCGACCTCGCACCCCACCTGCTCGAGCAGCTCGGCGACCCGGGCGGGCGGGTAGTCCACCCCCATGAGGCGGGTCGGCTCGGCCAGCGGCAGCACGACCTCGGCGAGCGGCTGCGGCGCGCCGACGTCGGTGATGCCGTCCTCGGCCGTGCCGCCGCCGTGCGCCACGAGCAGGTCGACGGCCAGCTGGGACGCCGCGGCGCTCATGGCGTCGTCGACGCCGCGCTCGAAGCGTCGGCTGGCCTCGCTGGGCAGCCGGTGGCGTCGTGCGGTCCGGGCGACCGAGACGGGGTCGAAGCAGGCGGCCTCGAGGACGACGTCGCGCGTCGAGGCGGTCACCTCGGTGGCCTGACCTCCCATGACGCCGGCGAGCCCGACCACGCGCGCCCCACCGGCGCCGTCGGCGATGACGAGGTCCTCGGGGTCCAGGGCCCGGTCGACCCCGTCGAGGGTCACGAGCCGCTCGCCGGCGCGGGCCCTTCGCACCGTGATCGCGCCGTCGAGCCGCTCGGCGTCGTAGGCGTGCAGGGGCTGCCCGACGAGCAGCATGACGTAGTTGGTGACGTCGACCGCCAGCGAGACCGGGCGCATGCCCGCCTGCACGAGCCGGCGACGCAGCCACCACGGCGACGCCGCGCCGGCGTCCACGCCGCGCACCGTCCGCGCGGTGAGCCGCCGCGCACCCGGAGCACCGTGGACCGGCGCCCCGTCGGCGAGCACGACCTGGCGCTCGCCTGCGGCAGAGCGTGTCTCGACCCCGGCGAGCGGGTCGCGGAAGGCCGTCGCGACGTCGGCACGACGGCCGTGGGCCAGCTCGCGCCCGAGACCGCGGACGCTGAGGCAGTAGCCCCGGTCGGGGGTCACGTTGACCTCGACGACGCGGTCGTCCAGCCCGAGCAGCGTGAGCGCGCTGTCCCCCGGCGACGCCGCCTCGGCAGCCACCCCGAGGGTCTCGCCGAGCACGACGATGCCGGCGGACTCCTCGCCGAGGCCGAGCTCGGCGGCCGAGCAGAGCATCCCGTCCGAGACGTGCCCGTAGGTCCGGCGCGCCGCGATGGCGAAGCCGCCGGGCAGCAGGGAGCCGGGCAGCGCCACGACGACGAGGTCACCGGCGCCGAAGTTGCCCGCGCCGCAGACGATCCCGCGCGGCTCGTCCTCCCCGACGTCGACCTGGCACCAGGAGATGGTCTTGCCGTTCTTCTGCGGCTCGGGCTCGGCCGAGAGGACGCGGCCGACGACGACGGGCCCGCTCACCTCGCCGCCGTGCAGGCCTTCCTCCTCCAGGCCGACACGCACCAGGGCCGCCGCGACGCCGCGGGCCGTCGCCTCGGCGTCGGGCGCCGCGTCGACGTCGGAGACCTCGGCCAGCCAGCTCACGGGGACGCGCATCAGACCCCCGCCCCGAACTGCCGGCTGAAGCGGGGGTCGCCCTCGACCATGTCGCGCATGTCGCCCACCCCGTTGCGGAACATCAGCGTGCGCTCGATGCCCATGCCGAACGCGAAGCCCGTGTAGCGCTCCGGGTCGACGCCGACGGCGCGCAGCACGTGCGGGTTGACCATGCCGCAGCCGCCCCACTCGATCCACCCGGTGGACCCGCAGGTGCGGCACGGCGCTCCCGCCGCCTCCCCGGCGGCCGCGACCACCTGGGTGCCGACGGCGTCCTGCACCGCCGTCGCCGGGCCCGACGCCGCCTGCTCGCCCGGGGCGAGGCCCGTGCCGGCGCACACGGGGCAGCGGACGTCCATCTCGGCGCTGGGCTCGGTGAAGGGGAAGAAGTTGGGGCGCAGGCGCGTCGTCGTCCCCGCCCCGAACATGGCGACGGCGAGGGCGTCGAGGACCCCGCGCAGGTGCGCCATCGTGAGGTGCTCGTCGACCGCGAGGCCCTCGACCTGGGTGAAGACGGGCGTGTGCGTCGCGTCCAGCTCGTCGGTCCGGAAGACCTTGCCGGGCACCGCGACGTAGAGCGGTGCGCCGTGCTCGAGGAGCGCCCGCGCCTGCGCGGGCGAGGTGTGCGTGCGCAGCACCAGCCCGTCCTGCGGCGGGTCGACGACGAAGGTGTCCTGCATCTGCCGGGCCGGGTGGTCGGGGCCGAAGTTGAGCGCGTCGAAGTTGAACCACTCGGCCTCGACCTCGGGGCCCTCCAGCACCCCCCACCCGAGCCCTGAGAAGAAGTCCTCGACCTCCTCGACGAGCAGCCCCAGCGGGTGGCGGGCCCCGCGGGGCCGCCGGGCCGTCGGCTGGGTGAGGTCGAGCGCCTCGGTGACGAGGACGGCGGCGTCGCGCTCGGCCTCCAGGACGGCGCGCCGCTCCGCCGCGGCGACCCCGACCCGCCGACGGGCCCCGCCGACCCGCTTGCCGGCCTCGGCCTTCGAGGGGCCCGGCAGCTGGCCGATCGCGCGGTTGGCCAGCGCGAGCGGGCTGCGGTCACCGGTGTGGGCGCGCACGACCGCCGTCAAGGCGTCCAGGTCCGCCGCCGCGGCGAGCGCGTCGAGCGCGGCACCCGCGGCGCTCTCGACGGCGTCGGCGTCGGTGGGGTCGACGCCGCCCGCCGAGACCCCGCTCGGGACGCCCTCGGGGCTGCCGGTCACGGGCGGGTCTCCTCGTGCGCGTGCGGGCGGGCGGGGGCGGAGGTCGCTGGCACGGCCGGGAGTCTAGGGAACGGGCGTCGCCGCCCCCGACCGCTTTCCGGCCCGTCCGCCCGCACCGGCGGGCTCAGGAGGCGCTGATCTCCGGGTGCAGCCCCTCGGTCGGGTCGCCCGTCGGCAGGGTGAGCAGGAAGCGTGCGCCGCCCAGGTCGGAGCGGCGCACGACGATGCGGCCGCCGTGGGCCTCGACCAGGCCCCGCACGACGTAGAGACCGAGCCCGGTGCCGCCACGGCTCTCCCCGCGCCAGAACTTCGAGAAGACCAGCGGGATGTGCTCCTCGGCGATGCCCTTGCCGCCGTCGTCGACGCAGACGACGACGGCGGGCGCGTCGGCGCGGACGTCGTCGTCGACCTCCTCGGCGGCCAGCGGGCCCGTCCCGAGGCGCAGGCGGATCGGCCCCTCCCCGTGGCGGACGGCGTTCTCGACGAGGTTCGCCAGGATCTGGTCGAGCCGGTCCCGGTCGGCCCAGACCTCGGGCAGGGCCCCGAGGTCTGGTGCCTCCACGGTGATGCGGTCGGGGTCCAGCCCGGAGGCGACGGCGCGCTCGGCGTGCCCTCGCAGGGCCGCGCCGACGTCGACCGGCAGCGTCCGCACCTCCAGGCGACCCGCGTCGATGCGGGAGATGTCCAGCAGCTCGGTGATGAGGCGGGTGACACGGTCCGCGTCGTGCTCGACGGTGCGCAGCATGAGCTGCTTCTGCTCGTCGGTGAAGCGGTCCCAGCGCCGCAGCAGGGTGGAGGTGAAGCCCTTGACGCTGGTCAGCGGGGAGCGCAGCTCGTGCGCGACGGTCGTGATGAGGCCCGCGTGGTCCTGCTCGGCGCGGCGCCGGTGACCGGTCGGGCGGATGGCGACGACGACGCGCCGCACCGGCCCGCTGGGCTCGTCCCGGACGTAGCGCGCCGTCACGAGCAGCTCGCGGCCGCCCGGGAGGACCAGCAGCCGCTCGCGGTGCCCGCGCCGGGTCTCCAGGCCCTCCCACGGGTCGGTGCAGGCCCACCAGCGGCGCCCCGCGGTGTCCTGCCACGGGAGGACCTCGCGGATGTCGCCGCCGAGCAGGTCGCCCGCGCGCAGGCCGAGGACCCGCTCGGCCTCGGGGGTGACGACGACGACGCGGGCCTCGCCGTCGGCGACGACGACGCCGTCGGGCACGTCGGTGGGGTCGAGCAGGACAGGGTCCGCCGTCACCGCGGACCTCCCGGCGGCGGGCGCCGGAGCGCCCGCCGGGACGCGCGGGCGGCGGCGTAGAGGCACACGGTCGCGGCGGTCGCGAGGTTGAGGCTCTCGGCGCGGCCGTGGATCGGCACGCGGACGACGGCGTCGGCGAGCGCCCGCTGCGGCGCCGAGAGCCCCTGCGCCTCGGTGCCGAAGAGCCAGGCGACCGGCCCGGCGAGGGCACCCTCGCCGTGCTCGGCGGCGTCGGACAGGTCGTCCAGGTCGACGTCGCCCTCGCCGTCGGCCGCCAGCACGGCGGCCCCGCCGCCGCGCAGCGCCGCGAGGGTCTCCCCGAGGTCCGCGCCGACGACGACGTCGACGTGGAAGAGGCTGCCCGCGCTGGACCGCACGCACTTGGGGTTGGTGACGTCGACGCTGCCCGTGGACAGGACGACGGCGCCCGCCCCCGCGGCGTCGGCGGCGCGCAGGACGGCTCCGGCGTTGCCGGGGTCGCGGACCTCGGCGAGCACCGCGACGAGGCGCGGCCGCCTCCCGAGCGCGACGTCGAGGGGGACGTCGACGGGCCGGCAGACCGCGACCAGCCCCTGCGGCGTCACGGTGTCGGCCATCTCGGCGAGCACCTCGTCGGTGCACGCGTGGACGGCGACCCCGCCGGCCCGCGCCGCGACGACGACGTCGTCGTGGCGTCCCAGGGCCTCGGGGGTGCCGTAGAGGTCCCGGGCGGCCACGTCACCCCGGGGGCCGGGCCGGACCGCCTCCCGGGCCGCCTGCGGGCCCTCGGCGAGGAAGAGCCCGGCCCGGACGCGCGCGGGGCGCCCCGACAGCCGGCGCACCGACCGCACCCGCTCGGCGCGGGGGTTGGTCAGCAGGCCGGGGTCGGGGCGCCCCGGGGTCATGCGGGTGGCTCTCAGGCAGCCGCTGCGCCGGGCTCGCCCGCGCCGGGCTGACCCGCGCTCGACTGAGCCGGCACGTGGGCCCGGGAGAGCTCGACGAGTGCCGCGAAGGCCGCCTCGTCGTTGACGGCGAGCTCGGCGAGCATGCGACGGTCGACCTCGACGCCGGCGGCCTTGAGGCCCTGCACGAAGCGGTTGTAGGTCATGCCGTGGGCGCGGGCGCCCGCGTTGATCCGCTGGATCCAGAGCCGGCGGAAGTCCCCCTTGCGCGCCTTGCGGTCGCGGTAGGAGTACACGAGGGAGTGGGTGACCTGCTCCTTCGCCTTGCGGTACAGCCGCGAGCGCTGGCCGCGGTAGCCGCTGGCGCGCTCGAGGGTCTCCCGGCGCTTCTTCTGGGCGTTGACCGCCCGCTTGACGCGTGCCACGTACGTGCTCCTCGTGTCGTCCCGGCCAGGGAGCCGGGGGACCCGCCGTCAGCCCGGCGCGGGCCGGGGGCACCGTGCGGTGCCGGGAGGGCGGGGGTGTTCAGGGCGATGGGTCCGGGACGTCGTCCCGGGGGTGGGCCCAGCAGGCGCTGGGCCCGCGGGCTCAGCGGCCCAGCAGCCGGCGGGCCGTCTTGCGGTCGGCCGGGGCCACCTCGACGTCGCCGGCCAGGCGGCGGGTCACGCGCGAGGGCTTGCCCTCGAAGAGGTGACGGCGGCCGGCGCGCTCACGCATGATCTTGCCGGTCCCGGTGACACGCAGGCGCTTCTTGGCGCCGCTGTGGGTCTTGTTCTTCGGCATGGCCGCGGTTCTCCTCGGTTCGTGCTCGTGGGTCGTGCTGGTCGGTCGGCGGGCGCGGGGCTCGCGGCCTGGCCCGCCCGTCAGGTCTGGTCGGCCGAGGACTCCTCGGCCGGGGTGTCCCGGCGACGGCGCTGCTCGGCGCGCGCCTCCGCCTTCTTCCGGTGCGGGCCGATGACCATGACCATGTTGCGGCCGTCCTGGGTGGGCGCGCTCTCGACCGAGCCCAGCTCCTCGACGTCCGTGGCCATGCGCTGCAGCAGCCGGTAGCCCATCTCGGGCCGCGACTGCTCGCGGCCGCGGAACATGATCATGACCTTGACCTTGTCCCCCGCGGAGAGGAACTTCTCGGCCTGGCCCTTCTTCGTCGCGTAGTCGTGCGGGTCGATCTTCAGGCGCAGCCGCACCGTCTTGAGGACGGTGTTGGCCTGGTTCTTGCGGGCCTCCCGCGCCTTCATGTCGGCCTCGTACTTGTACTTGCCGAAGTCCATGAGCTTGCAGACGGGCGGCCGTGCCTGCGGGGCGACCTCGACCAGGTCGAGGTCGGCCTCCTGGGCCAGGCGCAGGGCGTCCTCGACGCGGACGATCCCGACCTGCTCCCCGCCGGGGCCGACGAGTCGGACCTCGGGGACGCGGATCCGGTCGTTGATGCGCGGTTCGCTGATGTGCTGCTCCTCCTCGTGCGCTGCCAGGTGCCGTCCAGCGCCCCGAGGAGGACCCCCGGGGCGCGGTCGCGTCGGCGTCGACGTCCCATCCGGGGTCACGGCGGCGGCGTCACCACGCAGGGCGACGCAGCGCACGCGCCGATCACCTCGGCGCGGACCGGGACCCGGCCACCCCGCGGCGAGGCCGGGGGTCGCGATCGGGTGGGAGGGATCTCCGCTTGGCGTCCCGCCCTCGTGTCCCGGCGTGCGGGCGCGCGAGAGCGGTCGGTCTGCGTGCCAGGCTAGCAGCCGTGGACCCCGACATCGCAGCCGACAGCTCCGCCCCCCGCCTCGCACCGCCCACCGGGCCGTCGTCAGGTGGGGAGGCCGGCGCCGACCAGCAGGTGCGCGACATCGCCGAGGTGCCGGCGGTCGAGGTCATCACGACGGCGGCGGTCCACCTCATGAGCGCGGCCGCCGTCAAGTGCGGGCTGGCCGAGGGCGAGGACGCGCGCGACCTCGTCGACCTGGCAGAGGCCAGGACCCTCATCACGGCCCTGGCCGGGCTCGTCACGACGGCGGCCCCAGACATCGGCAACCAGCACGCGCGCGCCCTCCGCGACGGGCTGAGGTCGCTCCAGCTCGCCTTCCGCGAGGCGTCCACGCTGCCGGACGCCCCGGGCCAGGGGCCGGGCGAGCGGCTCACGGGCCCGGTGCGCTGAGCGGCGACGACCGAGCGGGGGGCGAGCGTGCGCGCAGGCCCGCGGCGCCACCGGAGGAGGAGGCCGCCCCGCCTCCCGACCGGGCGGCCCCGCCCCTCCCGCTTGACCAGTTCCAGTCTGGGTGGTCAGGTGCAGGGGTGGACACGACTCGGGGCACCGCCGGCACGGCAGAGCCCCCCCTCGACGCGGCCGGGGTGCTGCGGGCCGTCGGCCTGCGCGCGACCGGGCCGCGGGTCGCCGCCCTCGCGGTCCTGGCCGACCAGCCGCACGCCGACGCCGACGACGTGGCCCGCGGCGTCCGCGAGCGCATCGGCAGCGTCTCCACCCAGGCGGCCTACGACGTCCTGCACGCCTTGTGCCGCGCCGGCCTGGTCCGCCGGATCGAGCCGGCGGGCTCGCCGGCACGCTTCGAGCTGAGGGTCGGCGACAACCACCACCACCTCGTGTGCCGCTCCTGCGGCCGGGTGCAGGACGTCGACTGCGCCGTGGGCGCCGCGCCCTGCCTCGTGCCCTCGCCCGCGGCGCCCGCACGCGACGGCGCGGCCGACGACGCCGTCGACCTGGCCGCGACCGGCTTCGTCGTCGACGAGGCCGAGGTCATCTACTGGGGCACCTGCGGAGCCTGCGCCCAGGGCTGAGACGCCCGGCGCCGCGCCCGCGTCGGCCTGCACGCCCCCTCGGCGTGCAGGCCCGTCGCGCGCGTCTCATCGTGGTCCTGGCCACGGTCGACGCCAGCGCCCGACCGTGGCGACCCGGAACAGCTGGTGGCGTCGTCCTGCTGCACGAGAGGACACCGGGAGGCGCACGTCGCCGCCACCGGGAGAACCCTCCTCACCGACCACGTCCCTCGGCCGCGACCGGCCGAGGCCCCCGACCCGAAGGACGCCATGACCACGCAGGCCACCTGGACGACGAACAACGCCGGCATCCCCGCCGGCAGCGACGAGCACTCGATGACGCAGGGCCCGGGCGGCGGCACGATGCTGCACGACCACTACCTCGTCGAGAAGATGGCGCAGTTCAACCGTGAGCGGGTGCCCGAGCGTGTCGTCCACGCCAAGGGCGGTGGCGCCTTCGGCACCTTCGAGGTGACCGGTGACGTCAGCCGCTACACCCGCGCGGCCTTCCTGCAGCCGGGTACGAGCACGCGCATGCTGGCGCGCTTCTCGACCGTCGCCGGCGAGCAGGGCACGCCCGACACCTGGCGTGACCCGCGCGGCTTCGCGCTGAAGTTCTACACGAGCGAGGGCAACTACGACCTCGTGGGCAACAACACGCCCGTGTTCTTCGTCAAGGACGCGATGAAGTTCCAGGACTTCATCCGCTCGCAGAAGCGCCTGCCCGCCTCGGGGCTGCGCGACAACGACATGCAGTGGGACTTCTGGACCCTCTCCCCCGAGAGCGCCCACCAGGTCGTCATCCTCATGGGCGACCGCGGGGTGCCGCGCACGTGGCGCCACATGAACGGCTACGGCTCGCACACCTTCCAGTGGGTCAACGCGCAGGGCGAGGCATTCTGGGTCAAGTACCACCTCAAGACCGACCAGGGCAACGAGTTCCTCGAGCAGGACGAGGCCGACCGGATCGCGGGCGCCTCGCCCGACCACCACCGCCAGGACCTCTTCGCCTCGATCGCCGACGGCGACCTCCCGAGCTGGACGATGTCGGTCCAGGTCATCCCGGTGGCGGAGGCGGAGTCCTACCCGGTCAACATCTTCGACGTCACGAAGACGGTGTCGCAGCAGGACTACCCGCTGGTCGAGGTGGGCCGGATGACGCTCGACACCAACCCCGAGAACTTCCACGCGCAGATCGAGCAGGCGGCCTTCGACGTCAACAACATGGTGCCGGGCATCGGCGCGAGCCCCGACAAGATGCTCATGGGCCGGATGTTCAGCTACGCGGACGCCCACCGCTACCGCATCGGCACCAACTACACCCAGCTCCCGGTGAACTCGCCCGCAGCCCCGCTCGGGACGTACGCCAAGGAGGGCTCCATGGCGTACCGCTGGAACGACCCGAAGCTGCCGGTCTACCAGCCGGCGAGCTACGACGGTCCCGTGGCCGACCCGCAGCGCGCCGGCGAGACGCCCGGGTGGGAGGCGGGCGGCCGCACCGCGCGGACGGCCTACGTCGACCACCGCGACGACGACGACTGGAGCCAGGCCGGCACGCTCGTCCGTGACGTCATGGACGACGGCGCCCGCGAGCGCCTGGTCACCAACGTCTCGGGCCACCTGCTCAACGGCGTCAGCGAGCCGGTGCTCGAGCGGGCCTTCGCCTACTGGCGGAACATCGACAAGGAGACCGGCGACCGCATCGAGGAGGCCGTGCGCGAGCAGAAGCCCGCCTCGGCGCCGACGACGAGCGCCTCCCCCACCGCGCCGGGCGACGAGGCCGCCAAGCGCTGACCTGACGCACGTCGCAGGGCCCGGGAGCACCGCTCCCGGGCCCTGCGTACGTCCGCGCGCCGGCTTGGCCGCGACCGGGGGCCGACCGGGGACGTCCACCCGTGCACCCGGCGCGGCGTCACACCGCCGCGCGTCCCCGGTCGCGGGTGGCGGCGTCGGCGGCGGCCCGTCGGGCGCGGAGGAGGACGACGACGAGCGCGGCGAGCCAGAGCGCGGCGGCCAGGGCCCCGACGACGAGGACGGGTCCTGCCGGGGCGAGGACGGGCTGGCCGGCGAGGGCCTGCCAGGTGAGCATGACGAGGGCGAGCGCCCAGCCGGTGCCGGCGAGAGCGACGAGGCGGTGGCGCGTCGTCGGCGAGAGGACGGAGGCCGCCGGCGGCCATCGGCGGGCCAGCAGCGTGAGCCCGAGGGCGAGCAGCGGCAGCCCCTGGAGGGCGTGCAGCCCCACGAAGTGGGGCACCCGGAGGTCGCCGGCGACGGTGCTCCAGCCGAGCAGCGGCAGCCCGGGTCCGCCGTCGACGCCGCCGACCGTGTGGGCGCCGGCGACGCCCTCGACGTCCGCGAGCTGCGCCGGCGTCGGCGACGTCATGACGAAGGCCACGGCCATGCCGACCAGCCCGAGGACGACGCCGGCGCGGACGGCGAGGTCCAGGGCGGCGTCGCCGCAGGGGCTGCGCCACAGCAGGACCCCGACCACAGCCGTGATGAGCCAGACCGCGGAGATGCTGACACCCATGACGGCCCACGCCGCGGCGTGCGCCGGCGTGGAGACGTTGAAGTGGCTCGTCGTGCCCAGGGCGGCGGCGCCGAGGATGACCACCATCTCGACGACGAGCAGGCCGCCGGCGGCCGTGCCGAGGGTCGCGGCGAGACGCCGACCACGGCGGAGCAGGGTGAGGAGCCAGGCGAGGGTCACCGCGTAGAGCGCGATGGACAGCTCGAACTTGAGCGGCTTGAGCCATCGGTTCGCGCCGGTGACGGGGACCGGGTCGACGACGGCGAGGACCGTGGTGACGGCCGCCAGGCCGAGCATGGCGGCGGCGAGCCAGACCAGCGGTGAGCGCCTGAGCTCCGGGCGCGACCATAAGGACGGGGGCGGGCGGTGGGTCATGGCGTCTCCTCGGGGGCGGACGTGACGCCGTGCGCGGGGTGGACGGCGGTGCGGGCGACGTGCTCCTGGGCGATGCGTCGGAGCCCGGCGAGGAGGGCGTCGCCGAGGAGGGTCCCGACGACGACGGTCTCGGCGCTGCGGTCGCGGTCGGCGGCGTCGGGCCAGACCCGGGCGAGGTCGGCGCGGGCGACGACGTCCGCCGCCCGGGCGTAGGCGGGCAGGCTGTCGAGCAGGTCCTTGCGGCCGAGCCTCACCCACCCGTCGAGGACGGCGGCGGCCTGCGTGAGGCCGGGGTTGTCCTCGTCGACGACCCAGCCCTGTGCCGCGACGAGCTCGGCGACTGCCGCCCGCGAGGGGTCGGTCGGTGTCGCAGGACGCCCGGGCAGGGCACGCTGTGCGGCGCCCATGACCTGAGGGAGCCCGACGCCGGAGTCGTCGACGGCGGCGACGACGTCCCGCACCCGGGCGATCGGCAGCCCCGCGACGTCGACGAGGGCGCGCACGAGGTGCAGCCGGCGGACGTGAGCCTCGCCGTAGTCGACCTGGTTGTAGCCGGTGTGCTCCGCGGGCGGGAGCAGGCCCTCGCGGGCGTAGAACTTGATTGTCGCCGGCGCGGTGCCGGTGCGGTCGGCGAGCTCGGAGATGCGCACGTGCTCGACGGTAGTCCTGGATAGCGGCGCTGTCGATAGCGTTGCTGACCATGCGTGGTCATGACGGCGCAGCAGGCCGCACCCGTCGGCCTTGACGGCGTCGGCGGGTCACGCGTCGAGCGGGTGGGGCTCGGGTGGGCGCAGGTGCGCGGCAGGCACGTCAGGCCGGCGCACCCGAGACCAGCGGCACCTGGCCGACGAGGCGCCGAGGCAGTCCCAGAGCGCACCCGCGGCCCCCCGCGGGTCTACGGGCTCAGGAGCGCAGCCGCGCGAGCGCCTTCTCCTCGGCGGGGATGCGCCAGCCGAGCAGGAGCACGGCGTTGAGCACGGTGAAGACGAGCGCGGTGAGCCAGGCGGTGTGGACCAGGGGCAGGGCCACGCCCTCGACGGCGACGACGACGTAGTTGGGGTGGCGCAGCCAGCGGTAGGGGCCGGTGGTGACGCGGGGCATCCCGGGGACGACGACGACGCGGGTGTTCCACTGCCGCCCGAGGGTCAGCACGATCCAGGCGCGGGTGGCCTCGGTGAGCAGCAGCACGGCGAGGGCGGTCCAGCCGAGCAGCGGGACGAAGGGCCGGTCGAGGACCACCACCTCGACGAGGCAGGCGACCAGCAGCCCGCTGTGCAGGGCGACCATCGCCGGGAAGTGGCCCTGGCCGGTCTCGGCGCCGCCGCGCCGCAGGGCCCAGGCGAGGTTGCGGCGGGAGACCCGCAGCTCCACGAGCCGCTCGACGCCGACGAGCAGGACGACGACGGCGTAGAGGGCGACGCTCACGCGGGAGCCGCCAGGGCCTCGCCGGACCGGGCGGCCAGCGGCGCGGGCGCGGCGTCGTCCGGCCAGCGCAGGAGCACGAGCTCGGCGCAGAAGCCGGGGCCCATGGCGAACAGGACGGCGTGGTCACCGGCCCCCGGCGGGTCGGCCAAGGTCCTCGCGAGCACGGAGAGCACCGAGACCGATGACATGTTGCCGTTGGCCGCGAGGTCGGCCCAGGAGGGCGCGAGGGCGTCGTCGGGCAGGTCGAGGACGTCGGCGACGGCGTCGAGCACCTTCGGCCCGCCGGGGTGGGCGACCCATCGGGCGACGTCGCGGGCGGCGAGCCCGCGACCGGCGAGGAAGCCGCCGACGTCGTCGGCGAGGTGGGTGCGGACGACGTCCGTCACGCTCGTCGTCAGCCGGACGCGGAAGCCGCTGCCGCCGATGTCCCAGCCCATGACGCCGGCGGTGTCCGGGTAGAAGCGGCTGCGGGAGGCCACCACGTCGGGGCCTGGCAGGCCGAGGGCCGCGGCGCGACGCTCGCCGAGGACGACGACGGCGGCGGCGCCGTCGCCGAACAGGCCCGAGGCGACGAGGTTGGCGGTCGAGTGGTCGTCGTGCTGCACCGTCAGGGAGCAGAGCTCGACGCCGAGCAGCACGGCGACGGCGTCGGGGTCACCACGCAGGAGGTCGTCGGTGCGGGCGAGGCCGGCGGCACCGGCGACGCAGCCCAGCCCGAAGAGCGGGACGCGGCGGACGTCGGGGCGCAGGCCGAGCAGGCCCACGAGCCGGGCGTCCAGGGTGGGCGAGGCGACGCCGGTCGTGCTGGCGACGACGAGGACGTCCACGTCCTGCGGCGCGAGGCCGACGGCGTCCAGGGCCTGGCAGACGGCGCGCTGGCCGAGGTCCAGCCCGACGCGCAGGTAGGCCTCGTTGGCGGCGGTGAAGCCCTCGAGGCGGGGGTAGTCGGCCAGCGGCAGCGCGAGGTGGCGGGTGCGGACGCCGGCGTTGGCGTGGAGGCGGTGCAGGAGGGCGCGTCGGGAGGGGTCGAGCTCGCCGGAGCGGGAGACGACCCGCGCGAAGGTCTCGGTGATGTCGGCCTGGGCGTCGGTGCGGTCGGGGACGGCCGTGCCGACCGAGACGATGCGGGACATGGGGGCAGGAGCTCCTTCGGGCGGCACCGTGACGCGGGCGCCCATCGTGCGGTGGCCGGCCCCGTACCCGCGCGCCGGGGGTCCGCGGCGGCGGGGGCACGGGCGGGGCTCAGCCGACGCGGACGGGCGCGGCGCCCTCGACCGCGACGACGTCGCCGCGCTCCAGCTGGCGGCCACGGCGGACCTCGACCTCGCCGTTGACGCGGACCACGCCGGCGGCGAGCGCCTCCTTGGCGTCGGCGCCCGTGCCGACGAGCGAGGCGAGCTTGAGCAGCTGGCCGAGGCGGATGTGCCCGTCGGTGGGCACCTGCGCGAGGTCGTCGGCGGGGAGGTCTGGGGTCATGCCGGCAGTGTGCCGGGCCGGCCCCGAGCCCGCGGGGTGCCGCGGGGAGCACAGGCGCGGGCGCGGGCGTTGCCGCACTCGTGCTCGACGTCCCCCTCTCGCTCCTCGACCGCGCCCGCACCCGGGCCGGGGAGGACGACGCGCAGTCGCTCGTCGGCGTCGTGGCCCGCTCGCGGCGCGCCGAGGAGCTCGGCTTCTCGCGCTTCTGGGTGGCCGAGCACCACGCGGTGCCCGGGGTCGCCGGCTCCGCCCCGACGGTGCTGGCGATGGCGGTCCTGGACGCCACCACCCGGCTGCGCGTGGGGACCGGCGGCGTGATGCTGCCGAACCACGCCCCGATCGTCGTCGCCGAGCAGCTGGCCACGCTCGCGGCCCTGCACCCCGGGCGCGTCGACGCCGGCGTCGGCCGCTCTCCGGGCTTCACGGCTCCCGTCCGCCGCGCCCTGCGCCGGGAGGCCACCGACGGCCCACCCGCTCGGCCGGCGGACGACGCCTTCGCCGCGGACCTCGCCGAGCTGCGCGACCTGCTCCTCGGACGGGCGGACGTCACCTCCCGGCCCCAGGTGGGACCTGTGCCCCTCCTGGTGCTCGCCACGGGCGGAGGGCTTCGCGTCGCGGCCCGGCTGGGTCTGCCCGCCGTCGTCGGCGGCCCGCTGGTGACCGGGCTGCTGGGGGACGACGAGAGGGCCACCGGACGCGCCGCAGAGGCCCTCGAGGACTACCGGCGCGCCTTCGTCCCCTCGGAGCAGGCGCCGGAGCCGCGGGTCGTCCTCGCCGTGGACGTGCTGCTCGCCGACGACGCCCGAGCCGCCGCCGAGCTGGCGCTGCCCGAGGCCTGGGCGATGGCCGAGGCCCGCACGACGGGCAGCTTCCCACCGCTGCGTCCCGTGGCCGAGCTGCGGGGCCGGCCGGCGACGGGCGCGCACGCCCGGCACCTGGCGTCGGCGCAGGCCGCCGTGGTCACCGGCACGCCCGAGCTGGTGGAGGAGCGGCTCGCGGCGCTGGTCGCCCGCAGCGGCGCGGCCGAGGTGCTGGCCACCTCCAGCACCACCGACCGGGCCGCGCTGGCGCGCTCGGACGCGCTGCTGGCGGGGCTGGGTCGAGGTCGTGGCTGAGGCCGCGGTCCTCGACGCCACCGCCGTGACCCGACTGTGGCGCCCCGTGGCGGGTGGTCGCTGGGCCGTCCGGACGTCGTCGTCGCTGGCGGCCCGGCCGGTGGCGCGGACGGGTCTACGCTCGCGAGCGATCGGTGCCTCACCACACCACTCGGCACCGCCCGCGCCAGGAGAGTCCCGATGACCGACCACCCCACCGCCGACCGCACCACCGCCCAGCAGGCCACCCTCGTGCAGCCCACCCTGGGGCGCCCCGACGTGGACGTCCTCGTCGTCGGCGCCGGGCCGGCCGGTGCCACCCTCACCGCCGACCTGCTGCGTCGCGGCGTCCGCGTGCGCCTGCTCGACCGGGCGCCGCAGCCCTTCGCCGGCTCGCGCGCCAAGGGTGTGCAGCCGCGGACGCTGGAGGTGCTGGAGGACCTCGGCGTCCTCTCCCAGGCCCGCAGCCAGGGCGGGGAGTACCCCCTGCTCGGCCTGCACGTGGGCCCGGTGACGGTGCCGTGGCGGATGCAGCAGCGGCGCCGGCCGACCTCGGCGGTGCCGTACCCGAACATCCTGCTGCTGCCGCAGCACCGCACCGACGCCGTGCTGCACGACCTGGTGCGCCGCGACGGCGGGCAGGTCGAGCTCGGCACCGGGGTGGACGCCGTGGCGCAGGACGGCGCCGGCGTCACCGCGACGCTCAGCACCGGCGAGCAGGTCCGCGCGGCGTACCTCGTCGGCGCCGACGGCGGGTCGAGCACCGTCCGGCGGGCCGCGGGGCTGCGCTTCGAGGGGGCGACGGACGACTCCGACCGCACCCTGCTGGTCGACGCCGAGGTCGAGGGCCTGTCCCGCTCCCGCTGGCACGTGTGGCCGCGCACGGGCGGCACCTTCGTCGGCGCCTGCCCGCTGCCGCACTCGCGCCAGTTCCAGGTGATGATCCGGCTGGACCCGGACGCGCCGGCCCCGGCGACCGACGAGGCCTCGGTGGCCGCCCGCTTCGCCGAGCTCACCGGGCACCGGCTGCACTCGGTGACGTGGACCTCGGTCTTCCGGCCCAACGTCCGCCTGGTCGAGGGCTACCGCGCCGGCCGCGTGCTGCTGGCCGGGGACGCCGCGCACGTGCACACCCCCGCCGGCGGCCAGGGCATGAACACCGGCATCCAGGACGCCTACAACCTCGGCTGGAAGCTGCAGCAGGTGCTCGCCGGCGCGCCCGACGCGCTGCTGGACTCCTACGACGGCGAGCGCCGTCCGGTCGCGGCGCGGGTGCTCGGACGCTCCAGCGAGCTCTACGCCGGCATGGGCTCGGGCACCCGCCTGGCCAGCCTGCGCCGCGGGGACCAGGAGCGGCAGATCACCCTCTCCTACCGCGGCGGCCCTCTCGCGCCGGCGGACGCACCCGCGACGTCCACCCTGCACGTCGGCGACCGCGCCCCCGACGCGCCGTGCGAGGGCGAGGTCGACGGGCGCCCGGTGCGACGGCTCTTCGACGTCTTCCGAGGCCCGCACTTCACCGCCCTGGTCCTCGACGGCGGGGACGGCGACCGGGTGGCCGCGCAGGTCGCCGGCGCCTGGCCGCAGAGCGGGGCCCGGCTGCGGACCGCCCTCGTGCGCGGTGACGGCCCGGCCGGGCCGGGCGTCCTGCTCGACCGCTCCGGCGCCGTCGCGCGGACCTACGGCGCGACGCCGGGCACGAGCCTGCTCGTGCGCCCCGACGGGTACGTCGGAGCCGTCGTCACCGGTGGCGCGGACGGGCTGGTCGAGGCCGCGCGGGCGCTCCTGCCGTGCTGACCGGGCCGAGGGGCCAGGCGGCCGGGCCGAGCCGGGAGCTGCGGGTCCTGCTGGCGACCATCCCGATGCAGGGCCACACCGCCCCGGCCCTGCCGGTCGCGGCCGAGCTCGTGGCGCGCGGCCACGAGGTGCGGTGGATCACCGGGGCCCACCTGCACGACGCCGTGGCTCGCACGGGCGCCGAGCACCTCGCCGTCGAAGCCGCCCCGGACTACGAGAGCACCGACTGGATCGAGGCGTTGCCCGGTCGGCGGCGCCCGGGGCCTCGGCGGCTGGCGCAGGACTTCGAGCACCTCTTCGTCCGGTGCGTGCCGGGGTGGGTCGCCGACCTCGAGGCGCACCTGGCGCAGGCCCCGGCCGACGTCGTGCTCGTCGACCTGGGGCTGCTCGAGGCCGCCCGCGCCCTGCACGAGCGTGGCGGACCGCCCTTCGCGGTGTTCGGCGTCTCGCCGCTGATGCTGCGCGACGCCGACACCGCCCCCTACGGGCTCGGGCTGCAGCCCGCGCGGGGGCCGCTGGGGCGGCTGCGGAACCGGGCGCTGGACCTCCTCGTGTGGCGGGGGCTGATGCGCCCGGCGACGCAGGCGCTGCGGCAGGAGCGGGTCGGGCTGGGCCTGCCCCCGCGAGCGCCGGGGGCCAGCCCCGGTGACGTCTCGCCCTTCCTGCACCTGCAGTCCGGGGTGCCCTCCCTGGACTACCCGCGCCGCCGGCTGCCCGCCTCGGTGCATCACGTCGGCCACCTGGCCCCGCCCGGTGGCAGCGCGCCGACGCCGCCGTGGTGGGAGGACGTCGCCGCGGCGAGGGCGGCCGGCCGGCGCGTCGTCGTCGTCACCCAGGGCACGGTCGCCACCGACCCGGAGGACCTCCTGCTGCCGGCCGTGCGCGGCCTGAGCGGCCTCGGGCACCTCGTCGTCGTGGCGACGGGACGCCGCGACGTGACGACGCTGCCGCTGGACTCGGTCCCGGACGACGTGCGGGTGGGCGGGTTCCTGCCGATGGGTGAGCTGCTGCCCCTGGCCGACGTGGCCGTCACCAACGGCGGGTACGGCGGCGTGCAGACGGCGCTGGCCGCCGGCGTGCCGCTCGTGGTGGCGGGGCGGACGGAGGAGAAGCCGGAGGTCGCGGCGCGCGTGGCCTGGTCCGGCACGGGCATCGACCTGCGCACCCAGCGCCCCAGCCCGGCGCAGCTGCGGGCCGCCGTCACGCGGCTGGTGCAGGAGAGCCACTTCCGTGAGCGCGCCGGCGTCCTGGCCGCCGAGTACGCCGCCCTCGATGCCCCTAGCCGCTGCGTCGACCTGCTGGAGCAGCTGGTCGCCGGCACACCGGCGCGTCCGCGCGAGGGCTGACCGCGGGCGCTCGCGGTGCTGCGGCGGACGGACCGGCTCAGGCCTGGCCTTGGCCTCCCCCGGCGCCGACCACGCGGAGCTCGAGGGAGTCCACGGCCTCGGCGACCACCTCGGCCGCCGCCAGCCGCGCCTGCACGCGCTGGATCAGGGCGTCCAGGTCGGCGCGGTCCAGCCCCGGGGCGAGCGTCAGCACGACCGCGGTCTCGGCCCGTCGCCCGCGCTCGACCCGGGCGCTGGTCACGACGCCCTCGGACGCCACCGCCGCGGCGACCACGGCGGCGACGTCCTCCCGCGCCCACGACGGCGTCCAGGGCCGCTGCTGCGCGAGTGCCTCGACGGCGGGCCGGGGCACGACGAACGGACGCTCCGAGCCGAGGTCGACCACCAGGAGCGCGCAGCCCTCGTCCACGGCCGACAGGGCCGCCCGCTCGACCTCGCTCGGCACGGGCCGGGCGTCCGCCCGCCACGCCGCGAGGGCGGCGGTGGAGGTGAAGACCGGCAGCGCCCGGCGCCCGTCGGGCGCCGTGAGCGTGACGACGGCCATGTCGGCGCCCGCGTCGCCGGTGGTGGCGGTGGGCTCCTCCCCCGCCGCTACCGCCACGACGGGCACGAAGACGCGGGTCGCGGCCAGGGCGGCGACCACGGCCGCGGGCCCGTGGGAGTCCCGCTCGGCCAGCGCCGCGACGACCTCCGGCTCGGCGGCGCCGTCGTCCCCGGCGAAAGGGCTCGGGGTCAGCGTGCGGCCGGCCCACGGCACCCCGCCGGAGTCCGCGCCGCCCGGGCCGGCGTGCGGGCCGGCGCCGGGAGCCGTCACGCCCGCCCGGCGACGTCGAGCGCCTCGGCGAGGGTGAAGGCGCGGGCGTAGAGGGCCTTGCCGACGATGGCGCCCTCGACGCCCGAGGGCACGAGGGCGCGCAGCACCTGCAGGTCCGCCAGGCTGGAGATGCCGCCGGAGGCGACGACCGGCTTGTCGGTGGCGGCGCAGACCTGCTCCAGCAGAGCGGCGTTCGGCCCCCGGAGGGTGCCGTCCTTGGTGACGTCGGTGACGACGTAGCGGGCGCACCCGTCGGCGTCGAGGCGCGCGAGGACCTCCCAGAGGTCACCGCCCTCGCGGGTCCAGCCGCGGGCCGCGAGCGTCGTGCCGCGCACGTCGAGGCCGACGGCGATGCGGTCGCCGTGCTCGGCGATGGCCCGCCGGGTCCACTCCGGGTCCTCCAGGGCCGCGGTGCCGAGGTTGACCCGCCGGCAGCCGGTGGCCAGCGCGCGCTCCAGCGACGCGTCGTCGCGGATGCCGCCGGAGAGCTCGACGGCGACGTCGAGGCGCCCGACGACCCCCGCCAGCAGCTCGGCGTTGGAGCCGCGCCCGAAGGCGGCGTCCAGGTCGACGAGGTGGATCCACTCGGCCCCGCCCTCCTGCCACGCGAGCGCTGCGGCGAGCGGGTCGCCGTAGGAGGTCTCCGAGCCGGCCTCGCCCTGGACGAGCCGCACGGCCTGCCCCTCGGCGACGTCGACGGCGGGCAGCAGCTCCAGCCGGGGGGCGTCCACGGCGACGTCGCCGGGGGTCGAGGAGGCGGAGAGGTCGTCGGGGGCGCTCACGGGGTCATCCTCCCAGGCCGCCGCGGGCACCGACGGCCGTACGGTCGCCCCGTGCACCGGGTTACGAGGACGGACGAGGAGAGCGGGCGCCCGTCGTCGCGCTTCCTGGCCCTGGCGCTCAGCGCCACGCTGGCCGACGGCGTGCTCGTCGGCGGCTGGTACGCGACCGACGGCGACAGCCCGCGACGACGCCGCCGCCGGCGCCTCGCGGTCTCCGGGCTGTGGGTGGCCCAGCTGGGCGTCGACACGGCCGCCGAGGTCACCTCCCACCCGGGCGGCGTCACCGCGTGGGCGCTGGCGGGGACGCCGCCGCACGAGCGCGCCTTTCTCCTGCGCACCCTGGCGGTGGCGGGCGCCTGGACGGCGGTGCTGGGCGCCGCCGAGCCGACCCGCCGGCGACGGCTCGCAGGTGCGGCGCCGCTGGCGCACCGCCGGCTCGGCGCCGTCCTCGGCGCGGCCTTCGCCGCGAGCGTCCTCCCGCTGCACCTGGCCCGGGCCCGCGGCCGCTCGGCGGCTCGTCGAGGGCCGTGGTGACGCCGCCCGAGATGGCGCTCGCCCGGCGCAAGGCCGTCGCGCGGGCCGTCGCCGGGCGCAGCCGGGTCGGCGGGCTGGCGCTGCTCGACGAGCCCGACGGCGCGCTCGAGGTCGTCGTCAGCTCGTGGATGCCACGCCCGGCCGCCGAGGTCGTCGCCTTCTGCCTGCAGCGGGAGAACTTCGTGGCGATCATGCCGGACCGGATGCAGGTGCTCTGGTGCTCCACCGAGGTGGGCGAGCTGGGCGGCACGTACCGCTTCCGGTGGTGGCTGAGAGACGTCGTCCCGATCACCTGGGTGGCCTTCGTCGACGACCACGAAGCAGGGCAGGGGTTCAGCGACCAGCAGGTGCGCGGCCCCTTCCGCTACTTCCACCACACCCACACCGCCGTCGACGAGGGCACCGGCAGCCGGTACACCGACACGCTGCGCCTCGTCGGTCCCCTGGGCACCCGGGCCGACCGCGTGCTGGTGCGCCCGCTGCTGCGCAGGACCTTCCGCGAGCGGCACCGGAGGATGCGCCGGCTGCTCCGCGAGCAGCGCTGAGGCGCAGGGGTGCCGCGGTGGTGGTCCTACCGGTCGAGCACCTCGGGGACGAGGTACAGGCCCGCCGCCACGAGCGAGGCGACGGCGAGCACACCGACCACGACGGCACCGGGCACGAGCTTCTGCCGGCCCAGCGACAGCGCGCCCCCGCCGAGGAAGGCGGCGAGGAGGGCGAGCAGCAGGCCCGTGACGAGGTCGCTCACCCGGCGTCCCCCAGCGAGCCGACCCATCGCCGCAGCAGCCGTTGACCGGCGTCACCGGACTTCTCGGGGTGGAACTGGGTCGCCGCGAGCGGGCCGTCCTCGACGGCGGCGACGAAACGGGTGCCGTGCTCGGCCCACGTCACCCTCGCGCTGGCGGGCCCCGACCACGCCTGAACGGCGAAGGAGTGCACGAAGTAGAACCGCTCCTCGGGGTCGGGCTCGGCGCCGAAGAGCACCGACCCGCCGTCCGCCGCCGACGGCGCCTCGACGGTGTTCCAGCCCATGTGCGGGACGACGCCGGTCGGCAGCCGCGCGACGTCACCAGGCCACACGCCGAGACCCGCTGCGGCGGAGTCCTCGTCGGCGGCGTGCTCCAGGCCCCGGGCGAAGAGCACCTGCAGCCCGACGCAGATGCCGAGCACCGGGCGTCCCGCCGCGAGCCGCTCGGCGACGATCTCGTCCCCACCGACCGCCCGCAGGTCCCGCGCCACCGCCGCGAAGGCGCCGACGCCCGGGACGACGAGCCCGTCCGCCGCCAGCGCCGCCGCACGGTCGCCCGTCAGCGCGACGTCGGCGCCCGTCGCCTCCAGCGCGCGCACGGCCGAGCGGACGTTGCCCGACCCGTGGTCGAGGACGACGACACGCGGTGCAGCCACACCCCGAGCCTAGAGGTGGGGCGCCGGCGACCTCGGCGCCGTCCGCTCGTCTTGCTGCGACGACGAGCAGGCCGCCCCGTCGTGACCCGCCGAGGCGACGAGGTCACACGTCGCGGCGACGAGGTGTGGGTGAGGCCGGTCCCGCGAGGACCGCCGAGGCAGGTCCTGCGGCGCCGGCGGCGTGGGCCCCGGTGAGGCGCTCAGCCGGCGTCGTCCGCCTCCTCGCGGCGGGCGGCCCGGCGGCGCAGCGCGACCGAGGTGCCGAGGACGACGCCGAGCAGGGCGACCGCGGCGACCAGCGCCGAGCCGCGGCCCGAGAGCAGCTGGGCGACCTCCAGGAGCAGGACGAGGACGCCCGAGACGGCGAGGACGGCCGGCAGCACGGGCGAGGGCAGCCGCGGCGCGGCCAGACCGCCGGCCCCTCGACCTCCCGCACCACGGCGGGCACCACGACCACCGGCGGAGGCGCGTCGGGCGGCCTCCAGGCGACCGAGACCAGCACTCGACGTCGCGCCCTCCAGGTCGCCGACGCGGGCGCGCCCGTGGACGACGCGCTCGGCGTCGGTCGGCAGACCGGCGAGCACGAGGCCGGGCGAGCGCTCGACGTCCGCGCCGTGCTCGCGGGCGCCCGTGCGCCAGCGCTCGGCGCGCACGGACCCGCCGCCGGGACCGGCGTCGCTGCGCAGGACGAGGACGGGCACGGCGCCGAGGGAGCGCGAGACGGCCCTCGCCAGGGCGTCACCGTCGGCCGGGCCACCCGCGTCCGCGTCCTCCCCCACGGCGGCGACGAGGCACCCGCGGTCGCCGAGCGGGGCGACGTCGGCGCGGACCTTCGCGAGCGCCAGCACGCCCGCGAGGCGGTCGGCGTCGGCGACCGGCGCGAGGACGACGACGCTCTCGGGAGCCCCGCCCAGCTCGGCGGCGCCGGCGTCCTCGCTCAGAGCGCGCCCTTGGTGCTGGGGACACCGGTGACGCGCGGGTCCAGGGCGAGGGCCGCCTTGAGGGCGCGAGCCAGGGCCTTGAACTGCGTCTCGACGACGTGGTGGGCGTCGCGCCCGGCGAGGACGCGCACGTGCAGGCCGATGTGGGCGTGGACGGCGAAGGACTCCATCACGTGCCGGGTCAACGAGCCCAGGTAGGGCGTGCTGCCCGGGCCGCCCCCGATGACGACGTGCTCCTGGCCGGCGGGCTCGCCCGTGTGCACGCAGTAGGGACGCCCGGAGACGTCGACGACGGCGTGGACGAGGGCCTCGTCGAGCGGGACGGTCGCGTCGCCGAAGCGCACGAGGCCCTTCTTGTCCCCCATCGCCTGCCGGAAGGCCTGGCCGAGGCAGATCGCGACGTCCTCGACGGTGTGGTGGGCGTCGATGTGCAGGTCACCCTCGGCCTCGACGACGAGGTCGACGAGGCTGTGCCGCGCGAGCGCCGTCAGCATGTGGTCGTAGAAGCCGACGCCGGTGCTGACGCGTGACTCGCCGCTGCCGTCGAGGTCGACCTCGACGACGACGTGCGACTCGCTCGTCCGGCGCTCGACACGGGCCCGCCGGGCGGGGCGCTCCTCGAGCGCGCCTGCGCTGCTGGGGGTCTCGGTCACGGGAAGTCTCCGGGGTCGGGCGTCGGGGGTCGGGGGCAGCAGTCAGGGATCGGGGCGGACGGGAGCAGCCAGGTGCCACTGCTCAGGCGACGCGGGCCCCCGCAGGCTCGTCGAGCACCTGCAGCAGGGCGTCCTTGAAGAGGGTGGTCTCCTCCGGCGTCCCGACGGAGACGCGCAGCCAGCCGTCGGGGCCGGTCTCGCGGACGAGGACGCCACGGTCGAGCAGCCCCTGCCAGGCGGCGTGCCGGTCGGCCAGGCGGCCGAAGAGGACGAAGTTCGCGTCGGACTCGGCCACCTCCAGGCCGAGGGCGCGCAGCCAGAGCACGAGGTCGTCGCGCTCGGCGCGCAGGGCGTCGACCCCGCGCAGCAGCTCCGCCGAGTGCCGCAGCGCCACCCGCGCCACCGCCTGCGTGACGCCGGAGAGGTGGTACGGCAGCCGGACGACCCGCAGGGCGTCGACGACGGCGGGCGAGGAGGCGAGGTAGCCGACGCGCGCGCCGGCGAGGCTGAAGGCCTTGCTCATCGTCCGGCTCACGGCCAGGCGCGGGTAGCGCTCGAGCAGCTCGAGGGCGCTCGGGACGCCGGCGCGGCGGAACTCCGCGTAGGCCTCGTCGACGACGACGACGCCCGGGGCGACGTCGCACACGGCCTCCACGACGGCGGCCGGCAGCGCCGTGCCCGTCGGGTTGTTCGGCGAGGCGAGCAGGACGACGGACGGCTGCTCGGCCCGCACGAGCGCCACGGCGGCGTCGGGGTCGACGGTGAAGTCCTCCGCGCGGCGCCCCGCCACCCACCGGGTGCCGGTGTCGCGGGCGTACTCGGGGTACATCGAGTACGTCGGCGCGAAGGACACGGCGGTGCGCCCGTGCCCGCCGAAGGCCTGCAGCAGCTGCAGCATCACCTCGTTGGAGCCGTTGGCCGCCCACACCTGCTCCGGCGGCAGCCGCACACCCGACTCCAGGGCCAGGAAGTCGGCCAGGTCGGCGCGCAGGTCGAGGAACTCGCGGTCGGGGTAGCGGTTGAGGCCGCGCGCGGCGGCGGCGACGGCCTCGCCCATCTCGCGGGCGACCTGCTCCGACGGCGGCACCGGGTTCTCGTTGACGTTGAGCAGCACCGGCACGTCGAGCTGCGGCGCGCCGTAGGGCTCGACGCCGCGCAGCTCCGCGCGCAGGGGGAGGTCGGCGAGCGCCGTCGTCGCCCTGCCTGCGGCGGAGGAGGCGGGGCGCACCGCCACCGGGTCGGTCGTCGTCGTCGGCTGGTCAGTACTCACGACGGGCTCACGACGGCGTCCCCGCGGCCACCTCGGCCGGCACCCGGGTGCGGGCCGTCACGGCCTGGCCGTGGGCGGGTAGGTCCTCGGCCTCGGCGAGGGCGACGACGTGCGGGGCGACGTCGGCGAGCGCCTCGGCGGAGTAGTCGACGACGTGGATGCCGCGCAGGAAGGTCTGCACCGACAGCCCGCTGGAGAAGCAGGCGCAGCCGCCCGTGGGCAGCACGTGGTTGGAGCCGGCGCAGTAGTCCCCGAGCGAGACCGGCGAGTGCGGGCCGACGAAGATCGCCCCGGCGTTGCGCACGCGGGCGGCGAGCGCGGCCGCGTCGGCCGTCTGCACCTCCAGGTGCTCCGCGCCGTAGCCGTCGGCGACGGCCAGCAGGCCCGCCTCGTCGTCGACGAGGACGACAGCGGACTGCTCGCCCGACAGCGCCGTCGCGACCCGCTCCGCGTGCTTGGTGGCGGGCACCTGGACCGCGAGCTCGGCGAGGACACGCTCGGCGAGGTCCTCCGAGGTCGTGACGAGGACGCCGGCGGCGACCTCGTCATGCTCGGCCTGGCTGACGAGGTCGGCGGCCACGAGCCGCGCGTCGGCACCCGCGTCGGCGAGCACCATGACCTCGGTCGGCCCCGCCTCGGCGTCGATGCCGACGACGCCGCGCAGCAGCCGCTTGGCGGCCGCCACGTACCGGTTGCCCGGCCCCGTGACGAGGTCGACGGGGGCGCACAGACGCGTGCCGTCCTCCGCGTCGGCGCCGAGCGCGAGCATCGCGACGGCCTGTGCCCCGCCGACGGCGTAGACCTCCTCGACGCCGAGCAGCGCGCACGCCGCGAGGACGCTCGGGTGCGGCAGCCCGCCGTGCTCGCGCTGCGGCGGGCTCGCGACGACGAGCTGCTCGACGCCCGCCTCCTGCGCGGGGACGACATTCATGACGACGCTGCTGGGGTAGACCGCGACGCCGCCGGGGACGTAGAGGCCGACGCGGCCCACGGGCACCCAGCGCTCGGTGACGGTGCCGCCCGGGGCGACCTGCGTGCTCGTGTCGGTGCGGCGCTGGTCGGCGTGGACGAGCCGGGCGCGGCGCACGGACTCCTCCAGCGCGGCGCGCACCTGCGGGTCGAGGCGCTCCAGGGCGCCGGCGAGGGCGTCTGCGGGCACCCGCAGGTGCGGCGGGCGGACGCCGTCGAGGCGCTCGGCGAGGTCGAGCAGCGCGGCGGCCCCGCGGGCGCGGACGTCCTCGACGACCGGCGCGACGACGGCGAGGGCCGACTCGACGTCCTCGTGCGCGCGCGGGAGGGTGCCGCGCAGCTCGCGCGCGTCGAGCCGGCGTCCGCGCAGGTCCAGGCGTCGCATCACGCCCCGATGGTAGGGGCGCGCCGCCACGGCCCGACCAGCCGTTCCGGCCGCAGAGCGGCCACGTAGGGTCCTTGGCGTGCAGCCGTTGCCGCTGTTCCCCCTGCCGCTGGTGCTGGTGCCCGGCCTCGTGCTGCCGCTGACCGCCTTCGAGCCGCGCTACCGCGCCCTGTGCCGGTACCTGCAGGACCAGCGCGAGGACCGGCGCGTGTTCGGCGTCGTCGCCCTGCGCGCCGGCCGCGACGTCCGCGAGGGCGCAGGCGCCCTCTACGACGTCGGCTGCACCGCCGTCGTGCGTGACCTCACCGCCCTGGACGACGGGCGCTTCGAGCTCGTGACGAGCGGTGCGCTGCGCTTCCGCGTCCATGAGCTGGACGCGAGCGCCGACACCCCGTGGGCGACGGGCCTCGTGACGCCGATGGAGGACCCCGAGGGCGAGCCGGCTCGCGCCGCCGCCCTCGCGGTGCGCGTCTCGGCGGCCTTCAGCGCCTACCGCTCGCGGCTCGGCGGCTCCGACGAGCCGGTCGCCGTCACCTCCCCGCGTGTCCTGTCCTACCTCGCCACCGCCGGCATGGTGCTCTCCCTGCCCGAGCGCCAGGCGCTGCTCGAGCTGCCCGACGCCGTCGCCCGGCTCGAGGCCGTCCAGCACCTGCTCGCGCGCGAGGACGCCCTGCTCCAGGCCACCCGGGCGTTGCCGCAGACGTCGCCGGACCTCAGCTACCTGACGCCGAACTGAGGACTGCGCCCGGCAGGCCTGCGCGTCCGTGACCACGCACGGGCTCGGGCACGGGCACGGACACGGACACCTACTGGTCCTCGTCCTCCGCCTCGCGGACGACGGGCCCCCGCAGCAGCCGGGCGATGAGCACGCCCGTGACGACGAGCGCCGCCGCGACCGGCCAGACGGCGAGGGCGACGTCCGAGGAGAGGGTCAGCTGGGACGACGCGACGGAGGCGCCGTCGACGAGGGTGTCGCCGATGTCCTCAGGCAGCGCCGGGGCGCGGCGCGGGCCGGCGACCCAGCCGCCGAGCCAGGTCCCCGCGAACGAGGTGACGTAGGCACCGCCCAGCGCCGTGAGCACCATGACGACGACCCGGTCCGCCGTCGGCCCGACCCGCAGGAGACCCAGGCCCATGAGGGCGCCCGCCGCCGCCGTGACGAGCACGAAGGTGCCGTCCTGGGCCGCCGCCAGCTCGGGCAGACCCGGTGCGACCCGCTGGGCGCCGTCCGTCACGACCTCGGGCTGCGGCGCGAGCAGCCACCACGCCAGCACGGCGGCGGCCACGAGCGCCCACCAGCCGAGCACGACCCGCCCCGCGCGCAGGGGTGGCGCGTCCCGGGTCGCCCCGCTCACCTCGGGCACGGGCTCACCCGAGGCACGAGGAGCCCAGCAGCGCCTTGAGGTCCCCGTACAGGGACGGCGACGGCGTCACCTTGAGGCCCGGGTCCAGGCGCATGAGGGTGGCTCGCTCCGGCGAGGAGCGCAGCCGCAGGTGAACCTCGGTGCCTCCGGAGTGCATCTGCAGGACGTCCTTCAGCTTCTCCACCCGCGGCGGCGTGCACCGGCTCGTCGCCATCTCGATGACCAGCGGGCCGCCCGAGGGGATCGAGGTGTCGGGCAGCGACATCTCGCTCGCGTAGATGGTGGGGACGTCGTCGCGCCGGTTGACCCGGCCCCGGACGACGCAGACGAGGTCCTCGCGCAGCTCGTGCATGACCTCGGTGTAGGTCTTGGGGAAGAAGAGGACCTCCACCGAGCCCTCGAGGTCCTCGACCGTCGCGATGGCCCAGGCGCTGCCCTGCTTCGTCATCTTCCGCGTCACCGAGGTGACCATGCCCGCGATCGTCACCGTCGAGCCGTCACGGCGGGACTCGTCGGAGACGAAGGAGGAGATGGAGCAGTCGGCGGCCCCCGCCAGGACGTGCTCCAGCCCGAAGAGCGGGTGGTCGGAGACGTAGAGGCCGAGCATCGCCCGCTCGCTGGCCAGCAGCTCGCGCTTGTCCCACTCGTGCGTCCCGACCGGGGGCAGCGCGGCCAGCTCGACGGCGGAGTCGTCGCCGAGCCCGCCGAAGAGGGAGTCCTGGCCGATCGCCTCCTGCCGCTTCTCGTCGACGAGCGCGTCGACGTACACCTCGTGGACGGCCGCGAGCCCGGCCCGCGTGTGGCCGAGGGAGTCGAAGGCCCCGGCCTTGACGAGGGACTCGATGGTCCGCTTGTTGCAGACGACGGCCGGGACCTTGCGCAGGAAGTCCTCGAAGGAGGTGAAGGCGCCCTTGGCCTCGCGGGCCGCGACGATCGCGTCGACGACGTTCTGCCCGACGTTGCGGATGGCCGCGAGCCCGAAGCGGATGTCGGCGCCGACGGCCGCATAGGTGCCGATCGAGGAGTTGACGTCGGGCGGCAGCACGGTGATGCGCATGCGGCGGCACTCGCCGAGGTACAGCGCCGACTTGTCCTTGTCGTCGCGCACGCTCGTCAGCAGCGCCGCCATGTACTCGGCCGGGTGGTTGGCCTTGAGGTAGGCGGTCCAGTAGGAGACGACGCCGTAGGCCGCCGAGTGCGCCTTGTTGAAGGCGTAGTCGGAGAACGGCAGCAGGATGTCCCACAGCGTCTTGACGGCCGCCTCGGAGTAGCCGTTGGCCGCCATGCCGTCGCGGAAGCCGATGTACTCGGCGTCGAGGACCTCGCGCTTCTTCTTGCCCATGGCACGCCGCAGCAGGTCGGCCTTGCCGAGGGAGTACCCGGCCAGCTTCTGCGCGATGGCCATGACCTGCTCCTGGTACACGATCAGGCCGTACGTCTCCCCCAGCACGTCCGCGAGCGGCTCGGCCAGCTCGGGGTGGATCGGGGTGATCTCCTGCTGCCCGTTCTTGCGCAGCGCGTAGTTCGTGTGCGACCCCGCCCCCATGGGACCCGGGCGGTAGAGCGCGCCGACGGCGGAGATGTCCTCGAAGACGTCGGGCTTCATCATCCGCAGCAGCGAGCGCATGGGCCCGCCGTCGAGCTGGAAGACCCCCAGGGTGTCCCCCCGCTGCAGCAGCTCGAAGGTCTTCTTGTCGTCGAGGGTGAGCTCGTCGAGGTCGACCGGCTGCCCGCCGTTGGTGACGATGTTCGCCAGGGCGTCGTCGAGGACCGTGAGGTTGCGCAGCCCCAGGAAGTCCATCTTGATGAGGCCGAGGCCCTCGCAGGTCGGGTAGTCGAACTGCGTGATGATCGCGCCGTCCTGCTCGCGGCGCATGAGCGGGATGACGTCGACGAGGGGCTCGCTCGACATGATGACGCCGGCCGCGTGCACGCCCCACTGCCGCTTGAGCCCCTCCAGCCCCCGCGCGGTGCCGACGACCTTCTGCGCGTCGGGGTCGCCCGCGTGCAGCTGGCGGAACTCCTCGGCCTCCTTGTACCGCTTGTGCTCGGGGTCGAAGATGCCCGCGAGCGGGATGTCCTTGCCCATGACGGTGGGCGGCATCGCCTTCGTGAGCCTCTCCCCCATGGCGAAGGGGTAGCCCAGGACGCGCGAGGAGTCCTTGAGGGCCTGCTTGGCCTTGATGGTGCCGTAGGTGACGATCATCGCGACGCGGTCGTCGCCGTACTTCTCGGTGACGTAGCGGATGACCTCCCCGCGCCGGCGCTCGTCGAAGTCGACGTCGAAGTCGGGCATCGAGACGCGCTCGGGGTTGAGGAAGCGCTCGAAGATGAGGCCGTGCGCCAGCGGGTCCAGGTCGGTGATGCGCATGGCGTAGGCCGCCATGGAGCCGGCGCCCGAGCCTCGGCCCGGGCCCACGCGGATGCCGTTCTCCTTGGACCAGGTGATGAAGTCGGCGACGACGAGGAAGTAGCCGGGGAAGCCCATCTGGGCGATGACCTGGCACTCGAAGTCGGCCTGCGCCTGGGACTCCGGCGGGATGCCGCCCGGGTAGCGCCGGTGCAGGCCGCGCTGGACCTCCTCGACGAACCAGGACTGCTCGGTGTGCCCCTGCGGCACGTCGAAGCGCGGCATGTAGGTGCCGTTGCCCTCGGTGAAGGACACCTCGCACCGCTCGGCGATGGCCAGGGTGCTGTCGCACGCCTCGGGCAGCTCGCGCCACGTGCGCCGCATCTCCTGCGCGCTCTTGAGGTAGAAGTCGTCGGCGTCGAACTTGAACCGGTTGGGGTCGGCGAGCGTGGAGCCCGACTGCACGCACAGCAGCGCCGCGTGCGCCGTCGCGTCCTCGGCGCGGGTGTAGTGCAGGTCGTTGGTCGCGACCAGCGGCAGGCCGAGCTCCTTGGCCAGGCGCAGCAGGTCCTCGCGCGTGCGGCGCTCGATGTCGAGCCCGTGGTCCATGAGCTCGCAGTAGTAGCTGTCGGCGCCGAAGATGTCGCGGTAGTCGCTGGCCGCCTGCAGCGCCTCGCGGTACTGGCCCAGGCGCAGCCGGGTCTGCACCTCCGAGGAGGGGCATCCCGTGGTGGCGATGAGCCCGCGCGCGTGCTCGGCGAGGATCTCCCGGTCCATCCGCGGCTTGTAGAAGTGCCCCTCGAGCGAGGCCCGTGAGGCCAGCCGGAAGAGGTTGTGCATGCCCTCGGTGCTCTCGGCGAGCATCGTCATGTGGGTGAAGGCGCCGCCGCCGGAGACGTCGTCGCGGCTGGAGGTGCCCTGGGCCCCCCACTTGACGCGGGTGCGGTCCCCGCGGTGGGTGCCGGGGGCGACGTAGGCCTCGAGCCCGATGATCGGCTTGACGCCGTGCTTCTGCCCCGCACGCCAGAAGTCGTAGGCGCCGAAGACGAACCCGTGGTCGGTCGTCGCGAGCGCCGGCATCCCCAGCCGTGCGGCCTCCGCCATGAGGTCGTCCACCCGCGCCGCGCCGTCGAGCATCGAGTACTCGGTGTGCACGTGCAGGTGGACGAACTGGTCCTTCGCGGCGGACGGGGACGGCATGCGAGGGCCTCCAGGGGTGCGCCCCGGGGAGAGGGCCCGGGAGAGGGCCAGGGGCGCGGGGGGTGGACTCAGGGGTGCGGGTGCTCCGCCCAGGCGGCGGGCGGTGGCGGGTCGGCGGGCTTCGAGGACGGGCTTCGAGGACGGGGTCGAGGGACGGGTCGAGAGGGGGGTTCGAGCGGCAGGCAGGAGCGTACGTCCGGGCACGGACACCGACGCCCCGCCGCGCCCTGCCCGCCCTGCGCCGCCCTCTCCCGACGCGTCGCGTGGCGCGGGTGCGCCGACCGGGGCCCGCGGGTGCGACGTCGGACACATCTGCGCGCCACGTGGGTGCATCGCCTCGTGGCTGTGCCACCGTGTGCCCACCAACGCGAGGAGGCGAACAGGTGACGACGACGTCGGGTACGGGATCGAGCAGCGGTGCGGGTGCTACCGGCACCGGGGGGCTGCCGGGGGGCGAGGGCAGGACGCCGGACGGACGCCCGGCCCCGCCGGGGCCGGCGGCCACGCGACCGGACACGAGCGGGCGCACGACCAACAACGCGACGGGCCCCGCCCACGACGCCGAGGGCGGCCCGGCGCGCGCGACCAGGACGACGTGGCTGCTCCGCGGGCTCGGGCTGGCCCTGGCCGTCCTGGTGTACTTCCTCCTGGGCGGGGCGGCCGAGCTGCCCGAGGAGGGTCGTCTCGTCGCCGCGATCGCCGTGCTCATGGCGACGTGGTGGATGACCGAGGCGATCCCGCTGTCGGCGACGGCGCTCGTCCCGATCGTGGCCCTGCCGGTCCTCGGCGTGCTCACGGTGCCCGAGGCGACCGCGCCCTACGCCAACCCGATCGTCTTCCTCTTCCTCGGCGGCTTCCTCATCGCCATCGCGATGCAGAAGTGGGGGCTGCACCGGCGCATCGCGCTCATGACGCTGCGGGCCTTCGGCACCCACCCCCGCCGGATCATCCTCGGGATGATGGTGTCGACGGCGTTCCTGTCGATGTGGGTCTCCAACACCGCGACGACGCTGATGATGCTGCCGATCGCCATGAGCATCCTGACGCTCGTCGTCGACCGGGCCTCCGGCGGCTCGCGGGCGGACAAGGCCGAGGTCAAGGACGCCATCCACGACGGCCAGACCGCCATCTCCGAGGCGGTCGCCGACCCGGCGGTGAAGACCTTCGGCGTCGGGCTCATCCTCTCCGTCGCGTGGGCCGCCTCCATCGGCGGGCTCGGGACGCTGCTCGGCAGCCCGCCGAACGCCATCGTCGCGGGCTACGTCAACGACGAGCTGGGTCTGAGCATCGGCTTCCTGCAGTGGATGGTCCTCGGCGTCCCGCTGGGGGCCGTCTTCATCGTCGTCGCCTGGCTGCTCATCACCCGGGTGCTGTTCCGCTCCACGCTCGGCGAGATCGACGGCGGCCGGGAGATGATCCAGGAGCAGCTGGACGAGATGGGCTCGATGAGCCGGGGCGAGAAGTGCGTCGCCGCCGTCTTCGCCTCCGCGGCCTTCCTCTGGATCGTCCCGGGCCTGCTCTCGAACATCCCCGCCCTGGGGGAGGCCGCACCCTGGCTCGGCGAGCTCAACGACACCGCCATCGCCATCGCGGCCGGTCTTGCCCTGTTCATCATCCCCGCCGAGAAGGGCGGGCGGATGGCGCTGGGCTGGGAGGACGCCCAGAAGGGCCTGCCGTGGGGGGTGCTGCTGCTGTTCGGCGGCGGCCTCAGCCTCGCCGGCGCCGTGGCGAGCAGCGGGCTCGACGTGTGGATCGGCGCGCAGGTGACGCCGCTCGGCGTGCTGCCGCTGATCCTGCTCGTCGCGGCCGTCGTCGGCCTGATCCTCCTGCTCACCGAGGTGACGTCGAACACCGCCACGGCGGCGACCTTCATCCCCGTGCTCGGAGGTGTCGCGCTGGGCCTGGGCGTGGACTCCCTCGCGCTGCTCATCCCCGCCGCGCTGGCGGCGACGTGCGCGTTCATGCTGCCGGTCGGGACCCCGCCGAACGCCATCGTGTTCGCCACGGGCAAGGTCACCATCGGCGAGATGGTGCGCGGCGGCATCGTCCTCAACATCACCGGCGTCATCCTCATCACGCTGGCGACCTACCTGCTGGGCGGGCTGGCCTTCGGCATCAGCTTCTAGCCTCGCCGCGACGCACGGACGCCCCCGACCACCAGGTCGGGGGCGTCCGTGCGTCCGTGCCGTCCGCGAGGGGAGAGGACCGACGCCGCGCGCGGGGCGGCGCTACTCCTGCAGCCGCCGCAGCGCCTCGGCCAGGTCGTCCGGGTAGGTGCTCTCCACGGCGAACGGCAGCCCGGTGCCGGGGTGGACGAAGCCGAGGCGGACGGCGTGCAGCCACTGCCGGGAGAGCCCCAGCCGCTCGGCGAGGACGGGGTCGGCCCCGTAGGTGAGGTCGCCGACGCACGGGTGGCGCAGCGCGGACATGTGCACCCGGATCTGGTGGGTGCGCCCGGTCTCCAGGCGCACCTCCAGCAGGGACGCGGCCCGGTGGGCCTCGAGCGTCGAGTAGTGCGTGACGCTGGGGCGCCCGCCCTCGACGACCGCGAAGCGGTGGTCGGCGGTGGGGTGGCGCCCGGTCGGCGCGTCGATCGTGCCGGCGCTCGGGTCGGGGTGGCCCTGCACGAGCGCGTGGTAGGTCTTCTCGACCGTCCGCTCGCGGAAGGCCTGCTTGAGCGCGGAGTACGCCCGCTCGCTCTTGGCGACGACCATGACCCCGGACGTGCCGACGTCGAGGCGGTGCACGACGCCCTGGCGCTCGGCCGCCCCCGACGTCGCGACGCGGTAGCCGGCGCCGGCGAGCCCCCCGACCACCGTCGGGCCCCGCCAGCCGGGGCTGGGGTGGACCGCGACGCCGACGGGTTTGTCGACGACGAGGAGGTCGTCGTCGTCGTGCAGGACGCGCAGCCCGGGGACCGGCTCGGCGACCACGGTCGGCGGCGCCGGCGGGTCGGGGATCTCGACCTCCAGCCAGCCGCCGTCGGGCAGCCGGTCGGCCTTGCCGACCTCGCGGCCGTCCACGCGCACCCCGCCGGCCTCGGCGACCTCCGCAGCGCCGGTGCGCGAGAGCCCCAGCAGCCGGGCGAGGGCCGCGTCGACGCGCTGGCCGACGAGCCCGTCCGGCACGGGCATGGCGCGGACCTCACCCACGGGCGTCGCCCTGCTGGCCCTCGCCGGCACCGGTGGCACCGCCACCGGCGTCCTCGCCGTCCTGGTCGTCGGCCGGGTCGCCGTCCTGCGCACCGGCGGGGTCACCGTCCTGCGCACCTCCGGCCTCGCCGCCCTTCTCGCGGGTCCCGTCGACGCCGACGCCCCGGACGGTGAGGAGGACGACGAGCAGGGCGCCGGCGACGATCGCCGAGTCCGCGAGGTTGAAGACGGGCCAGCGGGGAAGGCGGAGGAAGTCGACGACGTGACCTTCCGCGAAGCCCGGCTGGCGGACCAGCCGGTCAGTGAGGTTGCCGACCGCACCGCCGAGCAGGAGTCCCAGGGCCGTGGCCCACCCGCGCGAGCCCACGCGCCGGGCGACGAGGACGATGGCGACGACGACGCCGACCGCGACGACCGTGAGCAGCCACGTCAGGCCCGTGGCCAGGGAGAAGGCGGCACCGGGGTTGTACAGCAGGTACAGGTCCAGGACGCCGGGCACGAGCGGGACCGGCTGGCCCTCGACGAGGTAGGCGACCGCGAGGACCTTCGTCACCTGGTCGGCGACGTACAGCGTGCCGGCGACGGCCGCGAGCAGGAGGAGGAGCCGCCGACGACGACGAGGCGCGGCGCCCGTGGTGGGCACCGCGCCGTCGGCGGCGGGTCGTCCTGCGGTCAGCTGTGACCGCCGTCGGCGCTGGCCGGGACGACGGCCGCGGAGCCGTCGAGGTCGGCCAGCTGGCCCTCGAGGTAGGCCCGCAGCCGGGAGCGGTACTCGCGCTCGAAGCCACGCAGCTCGTCGATCTTGCGCTCGAGCAGGCTGCTCTCCCGCTCCAGGGCCCCGAGCTCGGTGACCCGGCGCTCCTCGAGGGCGGCGAGGGTGGTCCGCTCGGTCTCCTGCGCGGAGGTGACCAGGCGCTCGGCCTCGACCTGGGCCTCCAGGACCAGCCGGTCGCGCTCGACCTCGCCCGCGCGCACGTGCTCGTCGTGCAGCCGCTGGGCCAGGGCCAGGACGCCCGCGGCGCTGCCCGCCGACGCCGGCGCGACGTCGCCTCCGGCGTCCACCTCCGACGGGGCGGACGCGGCGGGCTCGGCCGCGGGGGCGGGCTCCTCGTCCACCGGCGCTGCCGCCGCAGGGGCGTCCTCGACGACCGGCGAGCCCGCCGTCGACGCGCCGGTCTCGGACGGCCCCTCTGCCGGCTGCCCCGAGGCGGACCCTGCCGCGAGGCGCTCGAGCTCCGCGACGACCTCGTCGAGGAACTCGTCGACCTCGTTCTGGTCGTAGCCCTCACGGAACTTGGTCGTGGTGAAGACCTTGCTCGCCACGGACTCGGGCGTCAGAGCCATGCGGGTGCACCTCGGTGTCGTCGGTCGCCTCGCGACCGCGAGGGCTGCTCGACCGTAGCGGACGGGCACCGGCGGGTGCGACGACTCGGGCGCTGCGGTGAGGGGCCTGGGCGCTGCGGTGAGGGGCCAGGGGCCCGCCGGGTCAGCCGAGGGACTGCAGGACGCTGCGCAGGATGGTCAGGCCGAGGAACAGCACGATGAACGCGAGGTCGAGCTGGATCTGCCCGAGCCGGATCGGCTTGATGAAGCGACGCAGCCACCGCAGCGGCGGGTCGGTGAGGGAGTAGACGACCTCGGCGACGACGAGGACGACACCGGTCGGGCGCCAGTCGCGGGAGAAGACCTGGATCCAGTCGAGGACCAGCCGCCCCAGCAGGACGATGATGTAGAGCAGGACGACGAAGGCCAGCAGCTCGAAGATCAGCGACACGGACGGCCTAGCTCTGGTTGAAGAAGGAGCTCGAGCTCCCCGTCCGCTGCGGGCTCGACTGCTCCGCGGTCACCTCGACGTGGGCCGGGGAGAGCAGGAAGACCTTGCTCGTCACGCGCTCGATGGAGCCGCGCAGGCCGAAGACCAGGCCGGCGGAGAAGTCGACCAGACGCTTGGCGTCGGCGTCGTCCATGTCGGTGAGGTTCATGATGACCGGGACCGACTCGCGGAAGCTCTCGCCGATGGCCTTGGCCTCGTTGTAGCTGCGGGGGTGGATGGTCGTGATGCGGCTGAGGTCGCCGCCCAGCGGCTCGGGCACGACGCGTGACATGGAACGCTCCCTGATCGGCGTGACGGCGGCCCGGTGGTCGGACGCAGGGCGCTCGGGGCCGGAGCGGTCGGACCCGGAGCGGTCCGTCAGGGCGCGGTCGCCGCGACCGTCGGCCCGCTGCTCGCGCTCGTCGGCCGCCCGGTCGTGGCTGCGGGAGGACCGGTCCTCCCGGCGCCCGTCGTCGTAGCCGTCGAGCTCGTCGTCGCGAGGGTCCTCCTCGGCCAGCCCCAGGTACACGAACGTCTTGCGCAGCGCGCCTGCCATGTCACTCCCTCGATGCCCGCTCTTCGGTCCCGCCCCTGCCGGCCAGCCGGGACGCTACCCGAGCGGCGGGCGCTCGCCGAGGACGGCGCGCCCGACACGCAGGTGGGTCGCCCCGGCCGCGACGGCCTCCTCCAGGTCGCCGGTCATGCCCGCCGACAGGACGACGGCGCCCGGGTGGTCGGCGCGCACCGCCGCGGCCAGCCCGGCGAGGCGGGCGAAGGCGCGGTCGGGCGGGAGGCCCTGCGGCGCCACCGCCATCACGCCGTCCAGGCGCAGGCCGGGGGTGGCCGCCACGTGGTCGGCGAGCGCGGGCAGGTCAGGGGCGGGCACCCCGCCGCGCCCGGGGTCCCCGTCGCCGTCGAGGTCGACCTGCGCCAGCACCGGCAGCACCCGCTCCGCCCGCCGCGCCCCCCGGGCCAGCGCGTCGGCCAGGCGGACGCTGTCGCAGGAGTGGACGAGGGCGGCCCAGCCGGCGACGGCCGCGGCCTTGTTGCGCTGCAGCCGGCCGAGGAAGTGCCACCGGAGGCCGTCGTCGGCGCGCACCTGCACTCCCCCCACCGCCTCGGCGGCCGCGTCGGGCCAGCCGGCGGCGAGGACCTCCTCCCGCTTGGCCCGCGCCTCCTGCTCGCGGGCCTCGCCCACGTCGCGCACCCCCAGGCGCGCGAGGGCGAGCACGTCCGAGGCCGGCCACGTCTTCGTCGTCACGACGACCCGAACGCCCGAGGGAGGTCGGCCGGCGGCCGCGCAGGCCCGCTCGACGCGGGCGTGCAGGCCCTCGAGCGCCGACCGGAGCTGGGCGGCGCGCTCGTCGCCGGCCGCCGCGCCGCTCACCGGTGCACCGTCCTCACGCGGGCACCCAGGCGAGCCCGGCGAGGCGGCCGCTGACCGCGCCGTCACGGCGGTAGGACCAGAGGTCGGCGCGCTCGGCCGTGCACCCGGGCAGCTGCTCGACCGGGACGCCCTCGCCGTGCAGCTGCTCCAGGACGACGGCGGCGACGTCGAGCGCGGGGCCGCCCTCCCACGTCGTCGTCGCGGCCACGGGGCTCACGGCGGCGACCTCCTCCCGCAGCGCGAGCGGCACCTCGTAGCAGCGCCCGCAGATGCTCGGCCCGAGCACGGCGACGACGTCGCGGGCACCCAGCACCCGCATCGCCTCCAGCGCACGCAGGGCCGTGCCCGCGACGGCGCCCCGGCGGCCGGCGTGGGCGACGCCGACGACACCGGCCGCGGGGTCGGCGAGGAGCACGGGCACGCAGTCGGCGACCAGGACGGCCAGAGCGAGCCCCGGGACGTCGGTGACGGCGGCGTCGACGGCGGGCACGTCCCCTGCTGCCCGCCCGGGCCTGGCCCCCGGGCCGGCGCCGGCGGCCGGCGGGGGCGCCGGCTCCTCCCGCAGCACGGCGACGTCCGCCCCGTGCACCTGCTGCAGGTACTGCACGGACCGGGCGCCGCGGCCGGCGAGGTCGGCGGCCAGGGCCGCGCGGGCGGCCAGCACGGCGCGCTCGTCGTCCCCGACGTGCAGCGCGAGGTCGAGGCCGGCGTAGGGGCCGGCGGGAGGCACGACCTCGGCCGTCGCGGCGCCTCCGCCGCCCGGGCGACGTCCCGGCGGCGTCCAGCCCGGACCCTGCCGCGACGTGTGGGCGAGCACCGCGCCGGGGGCGCCGTCACGACCGCCGGGCAGGGCCCGCGCCCACGGGAGCAGGTCGACGCCGAGGGCACCGGCGGTCCCCCCGTCGCGGGCGACCGCGGCGCCCTGGGACGCCACCGGCCGCGGTGAGGTGCTCAGCGCAGGAAGTCCGGCACGTCGAGGTCGTCGTCCGAGCCCCGCCCGCTGCGGCTCCACGCCGGGCCCGAGTCGAGGGACTGCGGGCGCCCCTGGGCCTCGGCCGGCTCGGCCTCCACCTCGGCGTCCGCCCCCTCGGGCGCGCCCTGGTCCTGCCTGCGGGACCCGAAGGGCGAGCTGACGTCGTCGCCGCCGGCCGGGGCCTGCTGCTGGCGCGGGGGCGCGCTGCGCGCCGGCTGCTGGCGCGCCTGCGGGGCCGCGGCGCCCGCCCGCTCGTCCCGGCGGCGCGAGGGCGTGCCGCCGTCGAAGCCTGCGGCGATGACGGTGACCCGTACCTCGTCGCCGAGGGCGTCGTCGATGACGGCGCCGAAGATGATGTTGGCCTCGGGGTGCGCGGCCTCCTGCACGAGGCGGGCCGCCTCGTTGATCTCGAAGAGGCCGAGGTCCGAGCCGCCCTGCACGGAGAGCAGGACGCCGTGGGCGCCGTCGATGCTCGCCTCCAGCAGCGGGGAGGAGATGGCCTGCTCGGAGGCGAGGACGGCGCGGTCGTCCCCGCGCGCCGAGCCGATGCCCATGAGCGCGCTGCCGGCGCCCTGCATGACGCTCTTGACGTCGGCGAAGTCGAGGTTGATGAGCCCCGGCGTCGTGATGAGGTCGGTGATGCCCTGGACGCCGGACAGCAGCACCTGGTCGGCGGAGCGGAAGGCGTCGAGCATGCTGACGGCGCGGTCGCTGATCGACAGCAGCCGGTCGTTGGGGATGACGATGAGGGTGTCGACCTCCTCGCGGAGGCTCTCGATGCCGCTGTCGGCCTGGTTGGCGCGACGGCGCCCCTCGAAGGTGAAGGGCCGGGTGACGACGCCGATCGTCAGCGCGCCCTGCTCGCGGGCGATCCGGGCGACGACGGGCGCGCCGCCGGTGCCGGTGCCGCCGCCCTCGCCCGCGGTGACGAAGACCATGTCGGCGCCACGCAGCGCCTCCTCGATCTCCTCCGCGTGGTCCTCCGCGGCCCGCCGCCCCACCTCGGGGTCGGCGCCGGCGCCGAGCCCACGCGTGAGCTCGCGGCCGACGTCGAGCTTGACGTCGGCGTCGGACATGAGCAGCGCCTGGGCGTCGGTGTTGACGGCGATGAACTCGACCCCCTTGAGGCCGACCTCGATCATGCGGTTCACGGCGTTGACCCCGCCGCCGCCGATGCCGACGACCTTGATGACGGCGAGGTAGTTCTGCGGTGATGCCACGAGGCGAGCCCTTCGCTGGAGTTGGTGCGTCGTCTGAGGTGGTGCGTCGTCTGATGTGGTGCGTCGCTTGGGATGGTGCTGCGGTCGGCGGCCGGGGCCAACCATCACCCTCAAGTTGAGGGTTATAGTTATGTCCGGTCCGTGCTGGGGTGAACCGTAGGTGCCTCGCCTCGCCGTTGTCGACCGCCGCGCCGGGACACGCCGCGACACGCGGGCGACGACGACGTCGTCACACGCCACCACCCCCGCACCACCGCGGACCACCAGGGTCGACACGCCGCCACCAGACCCGCGAGGTCCGCGCTCACCCAGCCCTAACCCAAAATGTCCGCGGACCGCGGACCCCGCGGGTCGACCGACTGGGGGCACCACGCCGCGGCGGACGGCACGGTCGGCGCGGCCGGCCCCTGCCCGCGCCCTACCCCGGGCGCGCACGCGCGCGGCTAGGGGTCGGTGTCAGGCGTCGCGGGTGACGGGCCAGTCGGGGACGCTGACGTCGTAGACCGCGGCGGCACGGGGCAGCAGCGCCGCCAGGACCTCGGCCTTGAGCGCGGTGTCGGCCGCGGAGCCCCAGACCACCTGCGCACCTGACCGCAGCTGCAGCACCACGCCGTCGCGGCTCGTGCCGCCGGCGGTGGCGACCTGCTCGCGCAGGTCGGGCGGCAGCTCGTCCAGCACCCGGGTGACCGCCTCGACCGTGCCCGGCCCCGCGGTCGCGAGGTCCACCTGGACGACGGGGACGTCGGCGGGCGGCTCGGGCGTGGACATCACCGTGACGGCCGAGCGGTCGACGACGTCGAAGCCCCCGGGCACCGGCAGCGCCGCGACGGGGACGCGCTCCAGGACCCGCACCTCCAGCGTCGAGGGCCACACGCGCGCCACGACGGCCGACTCCACGAGCGGCAGGTCCTCCAGCTGGCGCTCCAGGCCCCCGACGTCGACCCGGGCCAGCGGCACGTCGCGCGACGGGTCGACGACGCCGGCGACGGCGGCCGGGTCCAGCCGGTCCAGGCCGAGGACGCCGACGTCACGGACGACGAGCAGCGGCGAGGCCAGGAGCGCCCAGGCCGCTCCCCCGACGAGGACCAGGACTGCCAGCGTCACGAGCAGGGGCTTGAGCAGCGCGCGCCGCTGCTGGCGGGCCCGCGCCGCGAAGCGACGGGCCGTGCCCGGCGGCACGACCCGCCGGTAGGTGGCACCGACCCCCGAGGCGAGCTGCTGGCCCCGCGCCGGGGCGGGCCCCACCTCGTGCGCCGACGTGCCCTCGGGCCGGCGCACGGGCCGCCGCCGCAGGTGCACGGCGACCGGTGGCCCCGGGCGCCCGTCGGTGTCGCGCCCCTCACCGCCCCCGGCGAGGGCGGGCGTGGGCTCCTCCAGCAGCAGTCGGTCCTCGACCGTGACCGCTCCAGCGGGCCCGCCACCCTCGACGCCCTCGGCCTCCACCGGGGCGGAGGGGCCCGCAGAGGCCCTCGGCGCCGGCGGCCGCGGGCGCGGGGCGACCGGGCGCCCGCTCACGAGCTCCTCCCGAGGCGTGCGAGGGCCTCGCCCGCGACCATCGTCACGTCACCGGCACCGACGGTCAGCAGCAGGTCCCCGGGCCGCGTGCGCGCCACCGCGGCAGGGGCGGCGTCGCCCCACGACGGCACGTACGCCACCCGCTCGGGCGCCAGCGGCACCGCGGCGGCGACGAGCGCGCCTGACACCCCGGGCACCGGGTCCTCCCGCGCGGCGTAGACGTCCATGACCACCACCTCGTCGGCGGCGCCCAGCGCGACGCCGAAGTCGACCGCGAAGTCGAGCGTCCGGCTGTAGAGGTGCGGCTGGAAGACGACGACGAGCCGCCCCTGCCCCGCCACCTGCCGGCCCGTGGCCACGGCGGCCGCCACCTTCGCGGGGTTGTGGGCGTAGTCGTCGTAGACCCGCACCCCGCCGGCGGCGCCGCGCGCCTCGAAGCGGCGGCGCGTCCCGGTGAAGCCCTCGAGCCCGTGGGCGGCGACGTCCGGGGCGACACCGAGCCGGGTGGCGGCCGTGTACGCCGCCGCGGCGTCGAGGGCGTTGTGCGCACCCGGCACCTCCAGCTGCACCCGCCGTGGCGCGCCGTCCTCCGCGTCCGCTGCCGCACCGGCCGCGGCGTCGACCAGCCCGAAGGCGATCCGGCCGCCCCGGGGGTCGAGGTCGACGAGCCGCACGTCCGCCGTCGCCGCCAGCCCGTAGGTGACGACGCGCGGCCAGGCCCCCGGCTCACGCTCGCCGGCGTCCCGCACCGCCGCCGCGAGCCGGGCCGCCCCGGGGTCGTCGGCGCACACGACGAGCGTCCCGCCAGGGCGCACCCGGCCGGCGAAGGCGGCGAAGGCCCGCCCGACGGCGTCGGCGTCGCCGTAGTGGTCGAGGTGGTCGGGCTGGACGTTGGTGACGACGGAGAGCTCGGGCGCGTAGACGAGGAAGGACGCGTCGGACTCGTCGGCCTCGGCGACGAAGAGGTCGCCCGTGCCGTCGTGGGCGTTGGTGCCGGCGCCCGTCAGCTCTCCCCCGACGGCGAAGGAGGGGTCGAGCCCGGCGTGCTGCAGCGTGACGACGAGCATCGACGTCGTCGTCGTCTTGCCGTTGGTGCCGGCGACCGCGACGGCACGCCGGTCGGCCATGAGCGCCTGCAGCCCCTGCGAGCGGTGCAGCACGCGCAGCCCGCGCTCGCGGGCGGCGACCAGCTCGACGTTGTCGCTCCGGACCGCCGAGGACGCGACGACCGTCCCGACCCCCTCCAGCCGGGCGGGGTCGAAGCCGACCGCCACCCGGCCACCGACCGCGCGCAGCGCCGCCAGGACGGGGACGTCCTTCGCGTCGCTGCCGCTGACGGGCAGCCCCCGCGCGAGCAGCACCCGGGCGATGCCGGACATCCCGACCCCGCCGACGCCGAGCAGGTGGACCCCGCCGAGCTCGGCCGCGGCGGGCACCGGCTCGGTGACGTCGAAGGCCAGCGGCACCGGGCCGCCCGACAGCGGGTCGTGCAGCGGCGGCACGCCGGTCACCACGCTCACGACCGTCCCGCCGCGGCCAGCACGAGGTCGGCGAGCCGCTCGTCGGCGTCGCGCACTGCGCTGGCCTGGGCGGCGGCCGCCATCGTCGCGAGCGCGGCGGGGTCGGTGAGCACGGGCACCAGGTGCTCGCGCAACCACGCGGGGTCGAGGTCGCCGTCGGCGACGAGCAGTCCGCCGCCGGCCTCGACGACGGGGGCGGCGTTGCGCCGCTGCTCGCCGTTGCCGATCGCCAGGGGCACGAAGGCGGCGGGCAGCCCCACGGCGCTGACCTCGCAGACCATGCCGGCGCCCGCGCGGCACAGCGCCGCGTCGGCCGCGGCGTAGGCGAGGTCCATGCGGTCGGTGTACTCCAGCACCCGGTGCACGGGGCCGCCGGCGACCTCGGCCGTCCGCACCGGCTTGCCGGCCCCCGTCAGGTGCAGCACCTGCACGCCCGCGGCCGCGAGGTCGGGCCACGCGCTCTCGAGGACCGTGTTGAGCCGCTGCGCGCCGAGGGAGCCGCCCGTGACGAGCAGCGTCGGCCGGTCGGGGTCCAGGTCGAAGTGCGCGCGCCCCTCGGCGCGCAGGGACGCCCGGTCCAGGTGCGCGACGGCCGGCGACATCGGCAGCCCGACCCGGACGGCACGCCGCAGCGGCGTCCCGGGGAACGTCGTCGCGACGTGCGGGGTCAGCCGCGCCCCCAGGCGGTTGGCGACGCCGGGCCGCGCGTTCTGCTCGTGCACGACGACGGGCACGCCGCGGCGGCGGGCGGCCAGGTAGGCCGGGACGGCGACGTAGCCGCCCATCCCCACGACGACGTCCGCGCCACCTGGCCCGCACCGGCCGATCGCCTCGTCGGCGGCGGCGACGGCGGCGCGCAGCCGACCCGGCAGGGCAAGCATGTCCCGGGAAGGCTTGCGCGGCAGCGGGACGCGCGGGACGACGGCGAGCTCGTAGCCGCGGGCGGGCACCAGGCGCGACTCCAGCCCCTCGCGCGTGCCGAGCGCCAGCAGGGCGGCGTCGGGGTGGCGCCGACGCACGGCGTCGGCGAGCGCGAGCATCGGGTTGACGTGCCCGGCGGTGCCGCCGCCGGCGAGGAGGACGGAGGGCGCGGCGTCGTTCACCGCGCCGCCCGGCGTCCCGCCCGCCGCCCGAGCGGCGAGGCGACGACGAGCGAGCGGCGCACCACGCCGGCCCGGGCCGCGAGCAGCTCGGGGGCGCCCGGCTCGGTGCGGGCGAAGGACAGGACGACGCCGAGCGCGAGGAGCGTCGCGACCAGCGCCGAACCCCCAGAGCTGATGAGGGGCAACGGCACCCCGATGACGGGCACGAGCCCCAGGACGACGGCCATGTTGACCATCGCCTGGCCGACCACCCACGCCATGACCCCCGCCGTCGCGATCTTGGCGAAGGGGTCCTCGTGCCGCCGGATGACCCGCATGCAGCCGACGGCCAGGCAGGCGAAGAGCGCCAGCACGAGCAGCGTGCCGACCAGGCCCAGCTCCTCGCCGATGATCGAGAAGATGAAGTCGTTGTGGGCCTCGGGCAGGTAGGACCACTTCTCGCGGCTGGAGCCGAGCCCGAGCCCGGTGACCCCGCCGCTGGCCAGCGCCATGAGCCCGTGGGCGGACTGGTAGCAGCCGGCCTGGACGTCGCACTCGCCGGACAGGAAGTCCCCGATGCGGGTCATCCGGTTCTGGCTCGTGAGGACGAGCAGGGCCGCCACGCCGACGAGAGCCGCCGCGGGCGCGAGCAGGATCTTGATCGGCACCCCGCCGACCCACAGCGCCGCCGCGATGACGAGCATGATGACCATGCCGGTGCCGAGGTCGCGGCCCAGCAGCACGAGGCCGAGCACCCCGCCGGCCACCGGCACGACGGGGACGGCGACGTGCTTCCAGTCCCGCAGCAGGGGTGCCTTGCGGACGAGCACCGCCGCCATCCACACGGCGAGGGCGAGCTTGGCGAACTCGGCGGGCTGCAGGGAGAAGCCGCCGACCCGGATCCAGTTCTGGTTGCCGCCGACGTCCTGGCCGGCGACGACGACGACGAGCAGGAGCGCCGCGGCGAGGCCGACCGCGGGCCACGCCAGCGCCTTCCAGGCCGCGACGGGCACCCGCGAGGCGGCGTAGGCCAGGGGCACGCCGAGGACGGCGAAGCCGAGCTGGCTCGTGAACTCGGCGAACGGCGAGCGGTCCGCCTGCATCGACTCGACGCTGGAGCTCGACAGCACCATGACGAGGCCGAGGACGACGAGCACGCCGGTCGTCGCCGCGAGCAGGTAGAAGCTCGTGGCGGGGGTGTCGGCCCGGGCCAGCCAGCCGGTGAGGACGTCCCCCGCGTGCGCCAGGGAACCCCTGGCCCGCGCGAGACGACCGGCCGGCCGGTGCTCGCCGCCCTGCTCGTCGCCCGACCGGCGCTGCGGCGGGACCCCGCGGGCCTGACGGTCCGCCTGCTGGTCGGCGCTCGGGCTGGGCGTGCGCGTGGCCACGGCTCAGCCCCGCCTGGCGAGGCGATCGCGCACGGCGGCGGCGAAGGCGTCGCCGCGGGCCCCGTAGTCGGTGAACTGGTCCATCGACGCGCACGCGGGCGCCAGCAGGACGACGTCGCCGGGACGCGCGGCGTCCCCGGCCAGGGCGACGGCGCGGTCCATCACCGCGCGCCCGCCCAGCTGCCGAGCCTCCAGCTGCCCACCGACCTGCTGCCCACCTGCCCCGCCCACCGGGTGATCCTCCGTCGCGGGCACCTCCAGGACGGGGACCTCGGGCGCGTGTCGGGCCAGCGCGCCGCGCAGCGGGGACGGGTCGAGCCCGAGCAGGACGACGGCGCGCAGCCGCCGGGCGTGCCGGGCGACGAGCTCGTCGAAGTCCGCGCCCTTCGGCAGCCCGCCCGCGACCCACACGACGGGGTCGTAGGCGGTCAGCGACGCCGAGGCGGCGTGCGGGTTCGTCGCCTTCGAGTCGTCGACCCAGCGGACCCCGCCCGCCTCGCCGACCAGCGCGATGCGGTGCGCGTCGGGCCGGTAGCCGCGCAGCGCCGCCCGCACCGCCGCGGGCGGCACCCCGTGGGAGCGGGCCAGCGCCGCGGCGGCCAGGGCGTCGGAGACGACGTGCGGGGCCGGGCCGGTGCCGCCCGAGGCGCCGAGCAGGTCCTCCAGCGTGCCGAGCTCGGCGGCCGAGTCCGCCCGGCCGTCGACGAAGGCACGGTCGGCGAGCACGTCCTCGACGACGCCGAGCATCCCGACCCCCGGCACGCCCAGCGTGACGCCGATGGCGCGGGCGCCCTCGACGACGTCGGCCTCGCGCACGAGGGCCTGCGTCGCGGGGTCGGCGACGTCGTAGACGCAGGCGCGCTCGACGCCCTCGTAGATGCGGCCCTTCGCGGCGGCGTACGCGCCCATGCCGCCGTGCCAGTCGAGGTGGTCCGGCGCCAGGTTGAGCACGGCGGCCGACTGCGCCGCGATGCTCGCCGACCAGTGCAGCTGGTAGCTCGACAGCTCGACGGCCAGGACGTCGTAGGGCTGCGGGTCGACGACGGCGTGCAGCACCGGCACGCCGACGTTGCCGACGGCCGCGGTCCGCAGCCCTGCCGCGGCGAGCATGGCCGCGAGCATCCGCGTCGTCGTCGTCTTGCCGTTGGTGCCGGTCACCGCGAGCCACGGCGCCCGCGCCGGGCTGCCGACCGGGGCCTGCAGCCGCCACGCCAGCTCGACGTCGCCCCAGACGGGCACGCCCGCCGCCGTCGCCGCCACGAGCAGCGGCGACGTCGGCCGCCAGCCGGGCGAGGTGACGACGAGGTCGGGGGCCGTGCCGTCGACGTCCGGCAGGCGACCGGCGAGCGCGGTCGCGGCGTCGTCGCCGAGCCGCACGCGGACGTCGAGCACGTCGAGGACCCGCGCCTTCTCGACCTCGTCGGCGCCGGCGCGCGCGTCGAGCACGAGCACCCGCGCGCCGCGCTGGGCCAGGGCGTCCGCGGCGGCGAAGCCCGACGTCCCGAGCCCGGCGACGACGACGCGCAGCCCCGCCCACTCCCCTCTCGCGTCGAGCAGCCCGGCGGTCCGCCGGGTCACCGGCTGGTCGGGCGACGCGGTCACAGCCCCGTCCCCACGACCCACTCGGCGTAGAAGATCCCGAGGCCGAGCGCGGCGAAGAGCACCGCGACGATCCAGAAGCGGATGACGATGGTCACCTCGGCCCAGCCGGCGAGCTCGAAGTGGTGCTGGAGCGGAGCCATGCGGAACACGCGTTTCCCGGTGAGCTTGAAGCTGCCGACCTGGATGACGACCGACAGCGTGATGATGACGAAGAGGCCGCCCAGCAGGACGAGCAGCAGCTCGGTGCGCGAGAGGATCGCGAGCCCGGCGAGCGCGCCGCCGAGGGCCAGCGAGCCGGTGTCGCCCATGAAGATCTTGGCGGGCGAGGCGTTCCACCACAGGAACCCGAAGCAGGCACCCATGAGCGCCGCGGCGACGACGGCGAGGTCGCGGGGGTCGCGCACCTCGTAGCAGTTGGGCCCGGCCGTCGCGACCGCCTGGCAGCTCTGGTTGGACTGCCAGACCCCGATGAGGACGTAGGAGCCGGCCACCGCCGTCGTCGCGCCCGTCGCCAGGCCGTCGAGGCCGTCGGTGAGGTTCACCCCGTTGCTGGCGCCGGCCACCATGAGCAGCGCCCACAGGACGAACAGGAACGTCCCCACCAGCGCGCCCGCGAAGGCGAGGTCGACGCCCGTGTCGCGGATGAAGCTGACCGAGGTCGACGCCGGCGTCCGGAAGCGCTCGTTGGGGAACTGCAGCGCCAGCACCGCGAAGACGACGGCGACGCCCACCTGCCCGGCGAGCTTGGGCAGGCTCCGCAGGCCGAGGCTGCGCTGCTTGGAGATCTTGATGTAGTCGTCGAGGAAGCCGACGACGCCGAGCCCCGTCATGAGCAGCAGGACGAGCAGCCCCGACGCCGTCGGCGGGTCCAGGGTCGCGAGGTGCGCAGCCAGGTAGGCCAGGACGGTCGCGGCGACGATGACGAAGCCGCCCATCGTCGGGGTCCCGCGCTTGGTCTTGTGGGTCGTGGGGCCGTCGTCGCGGATGAACTGGCCGTAGCCCTTGCGGACCAGCCAGCGGATGAAGACGGGCGTGCCGAGCAGGGACAGGACGAGCGCGACGCCCGCGGCGACGAGGACGGTCAGCACGCGGCGCCCTCCTGCCGACCTGCGGTCGAGGCGTCCCCGCCGCCGGTGGGTGGGGCGTCGGCGACGAGCTGCTCGCCGAGCGCGCGCAGCCCGGCGGCGTTCGAGGACTTCACGAGGACGACGTCGCCGGGCGCCAGCTCGGCCCGCAGCAGGGCCAGGGCGGCGCCGGCGTCGGCCACGTGGACGGCCTCGTCGCCCCAGGAGCCCTCGTGCTGGGCGCCGGAGTGCACCGCGCGGGCGCCGGGGCCGACCGCGACGAGGTGGGAGACGTTGAGGCGCACCGCGAGCCGGCCCACGAGGTCGTGCTCGTGCGTGCTCGCCGACCCGAGCTCGAGCATCTCCCCCAGCACCGCCCAGGTCCGCCGTGGCGTCCCGTCGGGCCCGCGGCGCATCGCGACGAGCGCCTTGAGGGCGGCCCGCACCGACTCGGGGTTGGCGTTGTAGGCGTCGTTGACGACCGTGACGCCGTCGGCCCGCTCGGTGACCTCCATCCGGTACCGGCTCGCCGGCTCGGTGGTCGAGAGCAGGTGCGCGACCCGCTGCAGCGGCAGCCCGGCCTGCAGCGCCACGGCCGCCGCGGCCACCGCGTTGGCGACGTGGTGCTCGCCGACGAGCCGCAGCGCGACGGGCGCCTCCTGCGGGGCGGCCTCGTCGGCGCGGGCGTCGGCCCCGAGCCGCGTGCGCAGCGTGAAGGTCGCCCGCCCGCTCGCGTCGAGGTCGACGTCGTGCGCCCAGACGTCCGCGCCGGCCTGCGCGCCGGAGCCGCGCACCCCCAGCACCCGCGCGCGCGTGCGGCCGGCCATCCGGGCGACCCGCTCGTCGTCGAGGTCCAGGACGGCGACGCCGTCCTCGCCGAGGGCCGCGGGCAGCTCGCCCTTGGCCGCCTCGACGGCGTCGACCGAGCCGAACTCCCCGACGTGCGCGGAGCCGACGTTGAGCACGACGGCGACGTCGGGCGGGGCGACCCGGCACAGCGCGGCGATGTGCCCGGCGCCGCGGGCGCCCATCTCCAGCACGAGGTAGCGCGTGGCCTCGTCGGCCGCGAGCACCGTCAGCGGCAGCCCGACCTCGCCGTTGTAGGACAGGGGCGTCGCCGTCGTGGGGCCGAGCTCGGCGAGCAGGACGGCCAGCAGGTCCTTCGTCGTCGTCTTGCCGGCGCTGCCGGTGAGGCCGACCACGAGCGCGCCACGGGCGTGCAGGGCGTCGACGGTCCACCGGGCGAGCGCCTCGAAGGCGGCCTGGACGTCGTCCACGACGACCTGGACCCCGACGGGGGCGCCGTCAGGGCCGGTGACCTCGCGCGCCACGAGGCACGCGGCGGCGCCGGCGGCCACGGCGGCCGGCACGAAGTCGTGCCCGTCGGCGTGGGCGCCGGCGCGCGCGACGAAGAGCCCGCCGGGCTGGACGGCGCGGGAGTCGGTCGTGGCGGGTGCGCTCACGTCGCGGTGGCCGTCGCCGGCCGACGTCGCGGCGGTGCGCAGGGCGCCGCCCACGACCTCGGCGAGCGCGGTGGGGGTCAGGGTGATCATGTGTCGCCGTCCGTGTCGTCGCCCGGGTCCTTGCCCGGGTCCTCGTCCGTGCTCCCGGCCGGCCCGCCCAGCTCGACCAGCGCCGCCCGGACCTCGTCGCGGTCGTCGAAGGGGTGCACCACCCCCGCGACCTCCTGGCCCCGCTCGTGACCCTTGCCGGCCACGAGCACCGTGCCGTCGGGCCCGGCGGCGGCGAGCGCCACCCGGATCGCCCGGGCCCGGTCACCGACCTCCTGCACCCGCGGCGGCCCCTCCGGCCCCGGCCCCGGTGCACCGGAGGCGCCGGGCACGCCGACGGCACCGGCCAGCACGGCCGCCCGGACGGCCGCCGGCTCCTCCGAGCGGGGGTTGTCGTCGGTGACGACGACGACGTCGGCGCAGGCGGCTGCGGCGGCGCCCATGGGACCGCGCTTGCCGCGGTCGCGGTCGCCGCCGGCGCCCAGGACGACGACGAGCCGCCCGCTGGTGCTGGGGCGCAACGTCTCCAGGGCGGCGGCGACCGCGTCGGGGGTGTGGGCGTAGTCGACGAGCACGCGCGGTGCGCCGGCCGGCCCGGGCACGAGCTGCAGCCGGCCGGGCACCTGGCCCGCCGCGGCGAGGCCGCGGGAGACGTCGTCCTCGTCGAGGTCCCCCAGCCCTCGACCTGCCAGCCCTGCACCCGCCTCCAGCAGCATGACCGCCGCGAGCGCGGTGTTGGCGACGTTGAAGGCGCCCGGCAGCGGTGCGCGGGTCGAGAACGTGCGCCCGTCGCGGGCGCGCAGGTCGACGTCGGTGCCGTCCGGGCCGGCCTCGCCGGCGACGGCGTGCCAGTCGGCGTCGACGTCAAGGCGCGTGCTCACGGTGACCACGGGCACCGTCGCCGTCGCGGCGAGCCGCCGGCCCCAGGCGTCGTCGACGACGACGACGCCGCGGCGGGCGCGGGCCGGGGTGAAGAGGCTCGCCTTGGCGGCGAAGTAGTCCTCCATGCCGGCGTGGAAGTCGAGGTGGTCCTGGGAGAGGTTGGTGAAGCCGGCCACGTCGAGCACGAGGCCGTCGACGCGGTGCAGCACCAGCGCGTGGCTGGAGACCTCCAGCGCGGCGGCGTCGACGCCGGCGCGGGCCATCCGGGCGAGCAGGGCGTGCAGGTCGGTCGCCTCCGGCGTCGTGCGGACGCTCGCGACCACCTCGCCCGCCACGCGCGTCTCGACGGTGCCGACCAGCGCCGTCGTCCGCCCCGTGGCCGCCAGCGCGCCCTCCAGGAGGTAGGCCGTCGTCGTCTTGCCGTTGGTGCCGGTGACCCCGAGCAGCACCGGGCCGGGCCCGCGGCGGTGCACGCCCGTGCCGTGCACGCGGGCGGCCAGGTCGCCCAGCACCGCGCGCGGCTCGGGCACCACGAGGACCGGCACGCCGTCGACCCCGGGACCCAGGCGGTGGGCGCCGCCTGGGTCGGTGAGGACGGCCACCGCGCCCGCGGCGACCGCACCGCCCGCGTGGTCCGCCCCGTGGGTGCGCGCCCCCGGCAGCGCCGCGTAGAGGTCACCGGGACCGGCGGCGCGGGAGTCGAGCACCGCGCCCGTGACGGTGACGCCGTCGGGGGCGCGCCCGAGCAGCCGAGGCCCCGGGAGGGCGGCCACCAGGTCCACCAGCCGGACCCCCTGCGCGGCAACCGGTCCGACCGACGACGACCCCGGGGAGGTCATGCCGACCCCCGTGACCGAGATGTCCGGCTGCTCCCGCCGGGTCTCCCCGGGCAGGCAGCTCCGGGTCGGTCTCGGCACCGGGCGAGGCTACCGGCGCGCCGCCGGTCCCCTTCCTGGGCCGGGCCGCGCACGAGCGCGCTCACCACTCCTGCGGGTAGAGGCGCGCCGGCTCGGTGGAGGGCGTCACGCCCCGCGAGGTCATCGCGTAGGACATGACGTCCTGGAAGACGGGCGCGGCGACCTGGCCGCCGAAGTAGCCGTTGGTGGGCCGCTGGACGATGACGGCGACGACGACCTCGGGGTCCTCCGCCGGCGCGTAGCCGATGAAGGAGCTCGTGTAGCCGCTGTAGCCGCCCCGGTCGTCGGGCGCCTCGGCCGTCCCGGTCTTGCCGGCCACGCGGTAGCCCTCGACGGCGGCGTTGCCGCCCGTGCCCTCGGCGACGGCCCCCTCCAGCATGGTCGAGACCTGCTGCGCCGTCTCCGCGCTCACGGCGCGGACGCCGGGCGCCTGCGGGGCGGGGTGCTCGGTGCCGTCCGCGTCGACCGTCGCGGCGACGAGGCGGGGCGGCACCCGGACGCCGTCGTTGGCGACGGTCGCGAAGACCTCGGCCGCCTGCAGGGCGTTGACCGACACGCCCTGCCCGAACAGCACGGTGAACTGCTGCCGGCCGTCCCAGGCCTCCGGCTGGGCCAGGATGCCGCGCGCCTCGCCGGGCAGCTCGATGCCCGTGGACTGCCCGAAGCCGAAGCGCTCCATGTAGTCGTGCCGCTGCTCACGGCTGAGCAGCTCGCCCGCCATCACGGTGCCCGTGTTGGACGAGGTGCCCAGCACGCCGGCGAAGGTGAGGTGCTCGACGTCGTGGTAGTGGGAGTCGCGGAAGCTCTGCCCGTTCGAGGCCTCCCAGCGGTAGGGCACGACGAAGGGGGTGAGCGGGTCGACGACCCCCTCCTCCAGCGCGGCGGCCGCGGTGATGACCTTGCTCGTGGAGCCTGGCTCGAAGATGTCCGAGACCGCCCGGCTGCCGAGCTCCTCGGGCCGCGCGGCGGCGAAGTCGTTGGGGTCGACGGAGGGGGACTCGGCGAGGGCCAGCACGTGCCCGGTGCCCACCTCGAGGGCCACGACGGCGACCCACTCGGCGCCCGCCTCCTCGCGCGCCGTGGTGGCGCGCTCCTGCGCCGTCCACTGCAGGTCGCGGTCGATCGTCAGGCGCACGTCACCGCCGGGGACGGGCTCGACCAGCTCGCTCTCCCCCATGGGGATGGCCTGGCCCATGCGGCCGCGCTCGACCCGCTGGGAGCCGTCGACGCCGCGCAGCTCCTCGTCCATGACCGCCTCGACACCGCCCAGGCCGGCGTCGTCGTGCCCGTCGGCGTAGCCGGTGTACCCGAGGAGGTTGCCGGCGAGCCGGCCACCGGGGTACTCCCGCGACCAGCGCCGCTCCGAGGTGATGCCCGGGACGCCGAGCGCGGCCACGCGGTCCCACAGCTCGGGGGTGATGCCGCGCGTGACCATGCTCCAGCGCGTGCCCTCGCGCGTGAGGGCGGCGCGGACGGCGTCGGGCTCCAGGCCCAGCAGCGCCGACAGGTCGGTGACGGCGCCGTCGACGCCCTGAGCCACGACGACGTCGTCGTCGTCCTCGCGCACGTAGCCGTCGACGATGGTCGGGTCGGCGACGACGTCACGACGCTCGACGCTGGTCGCGAGCACCTGCCCCCCCGCGTCGAGGATCTCCCCGCGGGGGGCGGGGACGAGCGTGGTGAGGCCCATCCGGTCGGCGAGGGCCCGGTCGGCGACGGCGCTCGCGTCGACCGCCTGGACCTGGACGAGCCGTCCGGCGAAGACGACGAGCAGCGCGAGGACCGCGGCCAGCAGCAGCCGGGCGCGTCGCTCGGGCCGCACCAGGGGGCGCGCGACCGCCCTGCTGCCGCTGGACGTGCCCGACCGGCTCGGGCCGGGCGGGGTGCTCCGGCTCCGGGTGTCGCGTGCCATCAGGGCTGGGCCTCCTCGTCGGCCTGCTCGTCGGTGACCTGCTCGTCGGTGACCTGCTCGTCGGCGTCCTGGGCGGCCTGGCCGTCGGCGGGGTCGGTCGCGGCCTCCTCCGGCGCCGGCGGGGGCTCGGGCGCGGGCACGGGCTCGCCCACGACGGTGCCGTCGGGCAGCGTCACGAAGCCGGCCGCGCCGGCCGGGACCATGCCCAGCCCGGCGGCGCGCCGGCCCAGCTCCTCGGGCGAGGACGTGCGCTCCAGCGTCTCGGTCAGGGCCTGGCGCTGCTCGGCCGCCGCCTGCTGGCGGGCCTGCACCTCGTGGAGGTGGTAGGCGCCGTGGGAGAGGGAGATGTTGAGCGAGAGCACCGCCAGCAGCGAGGCCAGGACCAGGACGCCGCAGAGCACGCCGAAGGGCAGGCGCCGGCGCGAGGAGGGGGGCGGCGGCAGGAGGCGGACCCGCGGCTCGGCCGCGGGGCGCTGCTCCGGACGCCGCGACGGGGCGGCCGAGCGCGAGGCCGCGGCTCCCGGGCGCACGGCCCGGGCGGCGGGGGCCCGGCCGCTCGCCGTCCGCGCGAGCGCGCCGGGGCCGGCCGCACCACGCACCCCGGACCGGCCGACGAGCCGGCCGCCCGTCGTCGCGGCGGCCGCGCGGGCGGCGCTCACGCGACCCCCCGCTCGACGGTGCCCTCGCGCAGGCGCTCGGCGGCCCGCAGCCGCACCGAGGCCGCGCGCGGGTTGAGGGCGGCCTCGGCCGCGGGCACGGTCTCGGCGCCGCGGGTCAGCAGGCGAAGGCGGGGCGCGTGCTCGGGCAGCTCGACCGGCAGCTCGGGCGGCGTCGTGCTGGCCGCGCCGGCCGCGAGCACCTGCTTGGCGATGCGGTCCTCCAGCGACTGGTAGCTCATGACGACGAGGCGGCCGCCCACCGCGAGGGCGTCGAGCGCGGCGGGCAGCGCCGCCCGCAGGGCGTCCAGCTCGCCGTTGACCTCGACCCGCAGCGCCTGGAAGGTGCGCTTGGCCGGGTTCCCGCCGGTCCGCCGCGTGGCCGCCGGGACGGCGTCGCGGACGAGGTCGACGAGCTGCTGCGTCGTCCGCAGGGGCTCACGACTGCGGGCGGCGACCACGCGGTCGGCGATGCGCCGGGCGAACCGCTCCTCGCCGTACTCGCGCAGCACCCGGGCCAGGTCGGCGGCCGGGTAGGTGGCGAGCACGTCTGCGGCGCTGACGCCCCCGGCCTGGTCCATCCGCATGTCCAGCGGCGCGTCGCGGGCGTAGGAGAAGCCTCGCCCGACCTCGTCGAGCTGGAGGGAGGAGACGCCCAGGTCGAACAGGACCCCGTGCACCCGGTCGATGCCGAGGTCGTCGAGGGCGTCGGCGATGCCGTCGAAGACGGTGCGGCGCAGGTCCACCCGGTCGGCGTGCGGCGCGAGGCGGGCCTGGGCGAGGGCGAGCGCCTGGGGGTCGCGGTCCAGCCCGACGAGCCGCACCTGCGGGCACGCGGCGAGGAGGGCCTCGGCGTGCCCGCCGAGGCCGAGCGTCGCGTCGACGACGACCGAGCCCGGCTCCTGCAGCGCCGGGGCCAGCAGCTCGACGCACCGCTCCAGCAGCACCGGGACGTGCCGCGCCGACCCGGGAGCGCCGGCGGGCGGGACGGCGTCGTGCTCGTCGGTCATCGCCCCTCCTCCTCCGCGGCCGCGCCGCTGGTCCGTGCTGGTGGTGCCCCGTGCTGGTGGACCCGTGCTGGTGGACCCGTGCTGGTGGTGCCCCGCCGGACGGTCTGGTCCCCACCCGCTCCGGCCGGCCCGGTGCCTGGCGCCGGGGAAGTGCGCCAGGTCCCGGACGGCAGGAGCGGCTGGAGGCCGGGCCGGACGCCGAGGTGCAGGTGTTGCGGTGGTGCGGTGGTGCTCAGGTGGTGCTGGGGTCGCGCGGGGTGGTGCTGAGCGGTGCGGGGCGATCGTGCGATGCCTCGCCGCGCGGTGCGGGGAGGCGCGCGGCGCGTCGTCGTGGTGACGGGACCCGCTGCGCTCCAGTGAGACTGATGTGACAGGTGTGACAGCGGGACCGTCGGCGGAAGAGTCAGAAGAGGCCGGGGACGACCTCCTCCGCCGTGCTCGAGAAGGCGGGCTCCTGCTCCTCCAGGTAGGTCGACCAGGCGCCGGCGTCCCAGATCTCCAGCCGGGTCCCGGCGCCGATGACGACCAGGTCGCGGTCGAGGCCGGCGTAGGCCCGCAGGGGCTGGGGCACCGTGATGCGCCCCTGACGGTCCGGGACCTGGTCGAACGCCCCGGCGAGCAGGACGCGCGCGTAGTCCCGGGCCTGCTTGCTCGTCACGGGCGCCCGGCGGAGCTGCTCGTGCAGCTCCTCGAACGCCCGCTCCGGGAACACGTAGAGGCAGCGTTCCTGCCCCTTCGTGACCACCAGTCCGGCGGCCAGCTCGTCCCGGAACTTCGCCGGGAGGATGAGCCGACCCTTGTCGTCGAGGCGCGGGGAGTGCGTGCCGAGGAACACCGGCCGCTCCTCCCCGAGGCCTGGTCTGCCCCACCTCGCCCCGGTGGTCCCGGGTCCGGCGAGGCCGACGCCGCCCCAACTGCTCCGACGTGCTCCACCGTACTCCACTTCCCTCCACCGTCAACGCCCCATCGGCCCGGCCCGTCACCCGGACGGAGCAGCCGGGACAGCGTCACCGCAGGTCAGCGCGTCAAGGGGCCGCACGGTGGACGGTGGGGGGCGGTGGAGGACCCGCCCACCCGCGACGTCCACGCGGGCCGCCGCGCCGCCCCGAGCGCGACCCCGGCCGCCCCACGACCGCCGGAGCGCCCGGCGGGCCGCCGCGCCGGGCCCTCTCGCGGGGCCGACCGGAGGCGGACGGCGCCGCGGCCCGTGCCGGTGGGGGGAAGTGGAGGGGTCGCCTCGGCAGCGGCTCCGGGCCGGCCCAGCGAGAAGGCCGAGGAGGGCCGCCCAGGGAGCAGACCCAACGAGAGGTCCCAGCACGAGGGTCGGGCGCGGCGGCCCCTCACGTACCGTGCGACGGTGACGTCGACGAGCGCGCCACCCGCCGCGCAGGCCGCGAGCCGCCCCGGCGACGCGCCGGCACCGCCCTCGCCCACCGAGGCCGAGGACGCCGCGCGCCTCGCCGGTGGCGTCACGGACGCCGTCCGCTCGGTGGTGCGCGGCAAGGACGCGGTGGTCGAAGCCGCCGTGACCGTGCTCGTGGCCGGCGGCCACCTCCTCGTGGAGGACGTGCCGGGCGTCGGGAAGACGGTGCTCGCGACGGCGCTGGCGCGGGCGGTCGACCTGCCCACCTCCCGCATCCAGTTCACGCCGGACCTGCTGCCCAGCGACGTGACGGGCGTGAGCATCTGGGACCCCTCGGAGCGCCACTTCACGTTCACGCGCGGGCCCGTCTTCGCGGGTCTCGTCGTCGCCGACGAGATCAACCGCGCGTCGCCGAAGACGCAGTCCGCACTGCTGGAGTGCATGGCCGAGCGGCACGTCACGGTCGACGGCACGAGCCACGCGCTGCCCGACCCCTTCTTCGTCGTCGCCACGCAGAACCCCGGTGACATGGAGGGCACCTACCCGCTCCCCGAGGCGCAGCGAGACCGCTTCACCGCTCGCCTGTCGCTCGGCTACCCGGACCCCGCGGACGAGGTCGAGGTCCTGCTGGCCCGCTCCGGCGGCGCCGCGCACGACCCGTTGGCGCGGTTGCGCCCGGTCGCCTCGGCCGCCGACGTGCGCGCCCTCGTGGGCCTGGCGTCCCGCGTGCACGCGGCGCCGGCGCTCGTGCGGTACGTCGTCGACCTCGTCGGCGCGACCCGGGCCCACCCGGCCCTGGCCCTCGGTGCCTCGCCGCGGGCGGCCCTGCACCTGCTCGGCGCCGCGCGGGCCCGCGCCCTGCTCGACGGCCGGCCGCACGTGCTGCCCGACGACGTGCAGTCACTCCTCGTGCCCTGCCTGGCCCACCGCCTCGTCAGCGGGGACGACGTCGACGTGGCCGCGGGCGGGCGCGCCGCCGCCGCAGCCCTGGAGGACGTCCTCGCCACGACGCCGCTGCGCGCCGAGGCGCGCTGACGCGGCGGTGGGCGACGACGGCTCGGCGCCCGGGCGGACGAGCGCGCCCTCGCTCCCCCCGGAGCCCACCGCCGGACGTCACGGCGGGACGGACCGGCGCAGGAGGACCGGGGAGCACGGGGCCGGCCGGCGCGGGCGGCTGCGCCGGGCCTGGGGCCTGGCGTGGCGCTCCGGGCCGGGGGCGCTGACGGCGCGCGGCGGCGTCCTCCTCGTCCTCGGCGCCGTGGTCGTCGCGCTCGGCGTCGGGCTCTCGCACCGGGACGTGCTGCGCCTGGGTGTCCTGCTGCTCGTGCTCCCGCTGCTGGGGTGGCTCGTGGTGCGCCTGCGCCCGCCGTCCCTGCTCGTCGAGCGAACCCTCTCGCCCCCGCACGTCGCGGTCGGCGAGAGCGTCGCCGTCCGGCTGGACCTGCACGGGCGCGGTCGCGGCAGCGGCACGCTGCTGGCCGAGGACGTCCTCCCGCGCCGCCTGCGCGCCTCGCCCCGCTTCGTCGTCCCGCGCCTGGCCGCCGGCGCGTCGGCGTCGGTGCGCTACTCGCTGCGGGCCGAGACCCGCGGCCGCCACCACCTCGGGCCGCTGCGGCTGGTCGCCCGCGACCCCCTCGGGCTGGTCGCCCTGGAGCGGGCGACGACGGCGACCGACCCGCTCCTCGTCGTCCCGGCCACGCACCCGCTGCCGCGGCTGCGGGTGCGGGGGGCAGCCGCAGGGTCGGCGGTGGCCGACCCCGGGGCCGGGGAGGACGACGTCGTCCCGCGCGAGTACCGGCCCGGTGACGACCGTCGGCGGGTGCACTGGCGCACCAGCGCGCGGGCGGGCGAGCTGATGGTGCGCCGCGACGAGCGGCCGCGTCGTGCAGGCGGCTCGGTGCTGCTCGACCTCGACGCCGGCCAGGTGCTCGACGGCGACGACGCCGTGGGGCGGCACGTCTTCGAGCTCGCCGTCACGGCGGCGGCCTCGGGCGCGGAGCGGCTGGCCGCGGACGGCGTCGCCGTCCGCCTGCTCACCGGCGCTCCCCAGGACGTCGTGCGGGCCGGGCGGCGGGGGCGCGCCGACCGGCTGGAGCGCCTCGCGCTGCTGGACCCGCGGGTCCGAGAGGAGGACGGCGCGGGCGCCGACCGCGCGGACCGGTCGCCCGGCTGGCAGGAGGTGCTGCGCCTGCTGGGGCGCAGCCGGGAGGACGTGGTCGTCGCGGTCGTCGGCCCCCGCGCGGGGAGCGCCCTCGCGGCCGCCACGGCCCGCGCCCGGCCGGCCCGCGCCGTGGCGCTCGTGGTCACGCGCGGCGACGAGCGGGGCGAGCCCGCCGACCGCGCCCTGGCCGAGCTGGTGGCGGCGGGCTGGGGCGCCGCCGACCTCGCCCCCGGACGGCCCGAGGCGGGGGCGATGGCCGACGCGTGGGCCCGCGCGGTGGCGGCGACGACCCCGCGACGTCCGGTCGGGGCCGCCGGGCAGCCCTCCACCGGCCGAGCCGACGACCGGGCCGGGTCCAAGGGCGCGGGCCCTGGTCGTCCGGGCCCTGGGCGCAGGGACATTGGACGCACGGACCCTGGGCGCACGGACCCTGGACGTGCGGGCCCGGGTCGCACGGGCGTCGGGACACCCGCGTGAGCGTCCCGACGGAGCGGCCCCCGGCCCCTGCCCGGCGGGGCGGCGCCGGGCCGGGGCGACGCCCCGCCGGGAGCTCCGGGTCGACGTCCGTCCCCGTGGGTGCGCTCGGCGGGCTCGCGGTGCTCGGTGCCGCCGCCCCGCTGCTGCCGCTCGTCGAGGGCTCGCGGTGGTACCTCGACACGGTCGGGGTCGTCGCGCTGGTCGTCCTGGCCGGGGCGCTCGTCGGGCAGGTGACCGGCTCGGTGCTGCTGCGGGTGGGCGCCCAGGTCGTCGTGGTCGTGTGCGCCCTCACCGCGCTGCACCTGCCCGGCGGCGCGGCGCTCGGGGTGGTGCCCGGTCCGGCGTCGGTGTCGGCGGCGCGCCAGCTGCTCGCCGACGGCTGGGCGGTGGTCGAGGAGTCCGTCCCCCCGGTCGCCGACCCGCCGGGCCTGCGGCTGCTCCTCGTCGGCGCGGTGGCCCTGCTCGCCGTGTGCGTCGACGTGCTCGCAGCGGCGCTGCGGCGGCCGGCGCTGGCCGGCCTGCCGCTACTCGCCGTCGTGGTCACGGCCGGCGCCCTGCTGCGGGAGGGGATGCCGGCAGGCCTCTTCGCCGCCGCCGCCCTGCCCTACCTCCTGCTCCTCGCCGCCGACGGGCCGGGGCAGACGACGCGGTGGGGACGTACCGCCACCCGCTGGCGCCGCGAGGCGGGCGGGGCGGCCGGCGGGTCCGCGGGGGCGGCCGTGGCGGTCGTCCTCGTCGGCGCCCTGGCGGCGGCGCTGGTCGTGCCGGCCCTCGGCCCCTGGCGCAGCACCGGCTCGCTCGCGCTGGGAGGGACGGGCGGCGGCGTGGACGACGAGGCCGTCGACGGGCGCGTCAACCCGCTGCTCGACCTGGCCCAGGACCTCGACCAGCGCTCCGACGCCACCGCCCTGACCTACGAGCTGCTGGAGGGCGAGGACGCGGTCGAGCCCCTGCGGCTGGTCTCGGTCGACGCCTTCGACGGCCAGACCTGGCGCCCCCGCGAGGAGGGCGCCGCCGCCGAGCCCCTCGAGGCCGGGGCCGAGCTGCCCGAGCCCCCCGGCCTCGACGTCGACGCGGCGCTCGCGGGCGGCACCGCGGCGCCGCAGCGGGTGTCGGTGAGCGTGGTGGGGCTGCGCCAGGAGTACCTGCCGGCGCCCTACCCGGCCACGTCCGTCGACCTCGCCGGCGACGGCTGGCTCGTGGACCCGGGCACGCTCGACCTGCTCGCGGCGCCCGGGACGACGACGACCAGGGGCCAGTCCTACGAGGTCGACGTGCTGCGGCTGCAGCCGCGGGAGGAGGACCTGGTGGACGGCGGCCCCGTCCCCGGCCCGGTGCGATCGACGTGGACGGCGCTGCCGGAGGACCTGCCGCCGGAGATCGCCGAGATCGCCGCCGAGGTGGCCGGTGAGGGCGAGCCGCTGCAGCAGGCGGCCAGGCTGCAGGCCTTCTTCCGCTCCACCGGCGGCTTCACCTACAGCGAGCAGGCGCCCGGCGGGACGGGGACGGGATCGGTCAGCGCCTTCCTCGAGCGTCGGTCGGGGTACTGCGTCCACTTCGCCTCGGCCATGGCTCTCATGGCCCGCTCCCTCGACCTGCCGGCGCGGGTCTCGGTCGGCTTCCTCCCGGGCACGCGGCAGCCCGACGGGCGCTACGAGGTCAGCTTCAGCGACGCCCACGCCTGGCCCGAGGTCTACGTCGGCGGCACGGGGTGGGTCCGCTTCGAGCCCACCCCGGGCGTGCGGACGGGCGCGGCGCCGGCCTGGACCGACGTGGGCCGCGCGGACGCTGCCGTCGAGGAGGCCGAGGCGGCCGAGGAGGCCGTCCCGGAGCCCGCACCGGAGCCGGAGCCCGCACCGGCCCCCGAGGCGCCGGGAGCGCCGGAGGGCGGCGGCGACGGCGCCGGTGGCCTGCCCCTGCGCGCGGTCCTCCTTCCCCTGGCCCTCGTCGCCGGGCTCGCGGGACTGCTCCTGGCCCCGGCCGGGGCGGCCGCGGCGCTGCGGCGGCGGCGCTGGCGGCGCGCCGAGCAGGAGGCCGCCGCCGGGAACCGGCTCGCGCTCGTCGACCGCGCCGACGACGACCTCCGCCGGGGGCTCGCCGACCTGGGCGCCCCCGCGTCGCCCGGGGCCACGCCACGCTCGGAGGAGACTCGGCTGGCCGCGCTCGTGTCGACTCACCCTCGACCTGAGGTCCAGGGTGAGGGTAGTCCTACCGACGTCGCCCAGGACGGCCTGGAGGCCGCGACCCCAGCGGATCCCGCCCTCGGAGCCCGGCTGGCACGCCTGCGCGCGGCCCAAGAGGCAGCGCGGTACGCACCGGTCGCCCTGCCACCCTCCGCCGCCAGCCCTGACCGCGACCGTGGCCGTGACCGTGGACCTGACGCCGAGACCCGGCGCCCCGGCGGCCGTCGAGCCCCTGCTGCCGGCAGCCGCACCGGCCCCGGAGACGGCGACCTGCGCGCCGACGTCGACGGCGTCCTGGCTGCCGTCGCGGCCTCCGTCAGCCGGCCCCGCCGCTGGCGCGTCCGTTGGGTCCCTCTCGCCCACCTCCGTCGCTGACACCGAGGGCTCGACGACGACGTCGGACCCAGGCGCCGTGAGCGCGACGGGCGCTCGGAGCAGAGCCCGACGTGGCCGCCCGTCGACGACCCGGCCCTCGTCGCGTCCGACTCCGACGGGTACGACGAAGCCCCCGCGAGGTGGCGAGGGCGCGGTGGTCAGCGGGGCTCGGGCAACGGGGTCCAGTCGTCAGGCCTCGGCGTCAGGCCTGTCGCGGGGTTCCGGTCCTGGGAGCCCTGTCGCGGGAGCCCTGTCGCGGGAGCCCTGTCGCAGAAGCCCAGCCGTGCGGGCGGTGCCGTCGTCGTCGACGGGCAGGCGCTCGGCCAGGGTCAGCGACCGCCGCCCTCGTCGCGACGCTTCTGCCACCGCTCCTCCATGCGCTCCATGAAGGAGGACGACCCACGGCTGGTGCCTCGTCCGCCCTTCCCGGACGGGCGGGGCCCCGTCGAGCCGTCTCCGCGGACGACACCGCGCGGGCCCGGGCCGGAGGGACGACGAGGGCTGGAGATCGCCCACGCCGCACCACCGAGCATGAGCGCGAAGGCGAGGACCCCGACGATGACGAGCTGGTAGGCCACGCCGACGACGAGGAGGACGAGCCCCAGCAGGATGCCCGCGCCTCCGAGGAGCAGGCGACCGGCGGACCCGCCGCCGCGGCGGACCGACCCCTTCATCGCCGAGGCGAACTTCGGGTCGTCGTTGAGGAGCTGCTGCTCCATCTGCGAGAGCAGGCGCTGCTCGTGCTCGGACAGCGGCACAGGACCTCCCCGGTCAGGACGACGCAGTCGCGAGGGCGATGCGTCCTCCAGAAGGATAGGTCCCGCCGGGCGCCGGGGAAAGCCGCCCCTAGCACGTCGGCGGCCGATGTCGTCCGACCGAGGAGCGGTGAGTCCCGGGAGGGGGCGCAGCCACCCCGCGGGGTGGTGAGACACCCGCTGGCGCAGGCGGTCTGCGACCTCCGACCCGAGGGCGACCCCCGGTGCCCCGTCCGGGGGCCCGTCCGCGGCGCCGGCGCGGCCGGCCGGTTCAGCGGTCGACGCCGCTGCCGGGGTCTCCCCGGCGTCCGCGCAGGAGGCTGGCCGTCGTGATGCTGCTCGCGCCGAAGCGGGCCGCTGCGCGGTCGGTCGCCCGGTCGGCCTCGCGCCAGCCGTGCTCGCGCTCGTCCAGGCGCAGCTGGCGGTGGGCGTCCGCTGCCGCCGAGAGCCCTTCGACGCGGACGCCGACGAGCCGGATCCGGGCCCGCTCCAGGCGCAGCGCCTCCCACAGCCGGCGGGCGGCCGTGTAGACGTCCTGGCTCACGTCGGTGGCCTCGTCGAGGGTCCGCGAGCGGGTGATGGTGGCGAAGTCAGCGAAGCGGACCTTGAGGGTGACGGTGCGCCCGACCGTCCCGGCCGCCCGCAGGCGGGAGGCGACGAGGCCGGACAGGCGCAGCAGCTCGCGCAGCACGACGCTCTCGTCGTCGACGTCGGAGGAGAAGGTCTCCTCCGCGCCGACGCTCTTCTCCCGCGCGTGCGGGACGACGGGCCGGGGGTCGCGCCCCCACGCGAGCTCGGCGAGGTGCGCGCCCGAGGTAGCCCCGAGGGCCCGCAGGAGCGTGGCCCGCGGGGTGTGGGCGACGTCCCCGACGGTCCGCAGCCCCAGGCGTTCCAGGTGCTCGGCGGTCTTCTCCCCCACCCCCCACAGCGCCGAGACCGGCAGCGGGTGCAGGTAGTCCACGACGCGGTCCACCGGCACCACGAGCAGCCCGTCGGGCTTGCACCGGGACGAGGCGAGCTTGGCGACGAACTTCGTCGGCGCCACCCCGACCGAGCACGTGACCCCTTGCTCGTCCTCGACCCGGCGACGGATCTCCGCCGCGATCTCCCGTGGCCGCCCGACCCGGCGCAGCGCACCGCTGACGTCGAGGAAGGCCTCGTCGAGGCTGAGCGGCTCGACGGCCGGGGTGACCGACCGGAAGACCTCCATGACGCCGGCGGAGACGTCGGCGTAGCGGCGGTGCTCGGGGCGCAGGACGACGGCGTGCGGGGCGAGCCGGCGGGCCCGGCTCATCGGCATCGCCGAGTGCACGCCGAGGGCGCGCGCCTCGTACGTGGCGGACAGGACGACGCCGCGCCCGCCGGCTCCCCCGACGACGACGGGCGTCCCCACCAGCTCGGGGTGGTCCAGCAGCGAGACGGAGGCGTAGAAGGCGTCCATGTCGACGTGCAGGACGGTGCAGCCGCTGTCGTCGGCGTCGGGCCCGACCACGGCGTCGCCGTGAGCGGCACCGCGGGTGCGGTCCAGCTGGGAGCGGCTCACGGGCAGGCCTCCTCGGGTCGGTCCTCCGACGACGGGGCCGACGGGTGGTGGTGGCACCGGCCGCTGGCGGGCTCGTGGGACGCCAGACCGGGCGGTCTGGGGCGGGCGGTCTGGGGCGGGCGGTCTGGGGCGGGCGGTCCGGGGGCGGGCGGTCTGGGGGTCAGACGGGGGCGGCGTGCAGGTGGATCGCGGCGGCGACGCCGAGCAGGGTGGGATCGGTGCTGGCGCTGCGCTCCATCTGCTCGAGCACGTCGGCGGCGGCGGGGTCCGCGGCGCTGCGGGGGGCGACGGCGCGCAGGACGCCGACGCCGTGGGTCCGCAGGACGCTGAAGCCGGCCGCCCCGAGCAGGGCCCGGGCGCCGTCGACGTCGAACCGGCGCAGGAGCGGGTCGTCCGGCCCCCAGCGTCCGGCCGGGTCCACCTGCAGGGCGCGGGCGTGCCGCAGGTGCCCCGAGGCGACGCGGGAGAGCACGGCGGCGCCCCGGCCGGCGACGAGGACGCTGAGGCGCCCGGTCGGTCGCAGCGCCCGGCGGCAGGCGGCGAGGGCGGCGCGCGGGTCGTCCACGACCTCCAGGACGCCGTGGGCGAGCAGGACGTCGACGCTGGCGTCGGGGACGTGGGCGGAGAGGTCCTCGCTGTCGCCCTGGACGCCGGTGAGCCGCTCGCCGACACCCATCTCGTCGGCGCGGCGCGCGAGCGAGGCCAGGGCGTCGGGGCTGGGGTCGACGACGACGACGTCGTGGCCGCGGCTGGCCAGCTCGACCGCGAGGCCGCCGGTGCCCCCGCCCAGGTCCAGGACCCGGACGGGCCGCGCCTCGCCGCCCGCCCTCGCACCGCCAGCCCCAGCCCCGCCCGACCCGAGGCGGGCGGGGCCGGCCGCGGACGCGGCCAGGGCGACGACGCCGTCGAGGAGCACCGAGGGGGTCCCGCCCCCGGCCCGCCGCCCCGACCAGGGGGTGGCCTCGTCGGCGGCGGTCTCGCCGGAGGTGCTCACGGCGTCGGTGGCTGGCTGCGCTGCCACGGTGGCCTCTCCTTCGTCGCTCGTCGCCTCGTGCGCTGGGCGCTCTTCTCGGCGCGCCCGCCAGCGGCGCCCGGCCCCCGCCCGACGTCCTCGTCGCGCTCGCCGAGGAACCGCGTGAGGACCCCGTCGGTCTCCACCCTAGGCGAGGGATCCCTCCCAGGCCGCCCTCGCCGGGAGGTGCCGGTGGTCGACGCCGGGCGCCGGCAGCCGTCGGCCAGCAGCCCGCTCATCGTCCCGAGCTGCCGGAGCTGGAGTGCCACAGCTTGCGCGGAGCCCCCTCGGAACCCCGAGGGACAGGGGTGCCCTGGCTGTCGTGGGGAGCCTGGGTGTCGTGGGAGGGGCTCGGCCGCCCCTGCCGACCGGCCGGGCCGACGCCGCCCTGGTCGGCCGTGGGAGCCGACCGCCGGGTATCCCCGACCGCTGCGGTCTGGCCGTCGCGAGCCATGCCACGGGTGTCGCGGACGTCCCCGCCGGGCCCCCGGACGTCGCTGTACGGCGACTGCCGGAACCCGCTGGCGTGCACGAGCACCCGACGGGTGCGCCCCGGGCTCCCGGCCCCTGGCTGACCTCCGGCGCCCTGCCGCTCCCGTCCCCGGGCCCTCTCCTGCACGCTCTCCTGGACCCTCCCCCTCTGGGCCGTCCCCTCCTGGGCCGTCCCCTTCTGGGCCGTCTCCCGGTCGAGCTCCCGGGCCTCCTCCGCCTCCGCCCGCGCGGCCGCGGCGGCCGCCGACCGGGCCGCCACCGCCGTCGCCCGGCGGTGGGCGGCGGCGGCGCGGCGCTCGGCCTCCGCCCCGGCGGCCCGGCTGGCCCCGTCGTCGCGGACCGCCCCGTCGTCGCGTCCCACGGCCACGGTCCGGCCGGTGCGCTGCTCGACCGCCGCCCACCGGGTCGCCGCCGGCGCGAGGTCCGCGCTGCGCACCGGCACGGGTCGCAGCGCCCGCGCCCCGGCCGCCCCGGCCACCGCCGCCTCCCGGCCGGCCCAGCCCTCACCCGCCGCCTCGGCCGCACCGTCGACGTCGGCCGGGCCGCTCGTCCCGAGGGCCTGCCGCAGCGCCACGGCCCCGGCGGCGGCGCCCCCGGCGGCGCACGCCCGCGACCACACCTCCTGCAGCAGGGGAAGGTCCCATGCGCCCGTGGCGCGCAGGGAGACCCCTCGCGGCCCCGTGCGCCGCAGCTCCCCGCGGACCACGAGCAGCCACGAGCCGAACACCGTGGCGGCGTAGGGCCCCTGGACGTCCTCGAAGAAGGTCGCGTCGACCGGGCCCGTCGAGTCGTCGAGGGTGAGGAAGACCACCCGCCGCCCCGAGCGGACCGGCGGGGTCTGGGTGGCGACCTTGACGCCGGCGACGAGCAGCTCGCTGCGGGTGCGACGCGACGCCAGCTGCGGAGAGCTCGTCGTCCCCAGCGCCCGCAGCAGCGGGGCGTAGAAGTCCAGGACGTGGGCGCTGGCGTCCAGGCCCAGCACCTCCAGCTCGGCCCGCACCCGCTCCGCGCCCGTCATCTCCGGCAGCCCGGACGGTGGTGCGTCGCCGGGGCCGCCGACGTCCAGGGCCAGCTGCACCGCGAGCTCGCCGACCCCGGGAACCGGCGCGGCCGCCCGCGACTGGCGCGCCGCCGCCGCCGCGACGTCGACCTCGCCCCTCGGCCCGGGCACGCCCGCGGGTCCGGCGGCACGACGTCGGCGCGGGCCGCGCGCCGCGCGCTCCAGGCCGCGGGTCCACCGGTCCAGGTCTCCCAGCTGCAGCAGCAGGTCGCGGCGGGTCAGCGCGCCGCGACGGCGCACCGGGCCGGCAGAGCCGGCTCCCCCGCCAGCACCCGCCCCCGGCCTCCGAGACCCGTGGACCCCGAGCCCGTAGAGGGAGTCCAGCGCCCCCGCCAGCACGAGCCGCTCGGCCACGGGCCGGCTCGGGCGGGCCCGCTGCCACAGGTCGGCCAGCGAGGCGTACGGCCGGCCGGCGACCACGCGCGCCACCTCGGCCTCGCTGATGCCCGTGACGTCGGTGAGCGCCAGCCGGATGCCGTAGCCGCGCCCGTCCGGCACGGCGGCGTCGACCCGCAGCGCGGCGCCGCGCCACGGCGGCTCGCCGTCCCGGCCGGGCACCGGCCCGCCATCCTGGGCCGAGAGCTCCCCCGGGGCGGCCGACGACGGCGGGGGCACGGGCGGGCACAGGTGCGTCTGGGCGCCACCGGGCACGGTCGGCCGCGGCGGGCCGCCCTCGGCCTCGGGCAGCACCTCGACCCGCTCGACCCGGTAGGTCGCGTCGGAGGCGTTGACGTCGAGCCCGAGGACGGCGATGCCGAGGTTGCGGGCCTCGTCGAGCAGCAGCCGCTTGGGGTACATGCCCGGGTCGTGGGTGAGGACGCCGGCGAGGAAGGCCGCCGGGTGGTGGGTCTTCAGCCAGGCCGACTGGTAGGTCGGCAGGGCGAAGGCGGCGGCGTGGGCCTTGCAGAACCCGAACGAGGCGAACGCGGCGAGCACCTCCCACACCCGCTGGGCCTGCGCGCCGTCGAGGCCGCGGGCGGCGGCCAGGGGGAACCACTGCTCGCGCACCTGGTCCTGGCCCGCGCGGGTGCCGAGGCGGCGGCGGACCTCGTCGGCCTCCCCCAGCTCGACGCCCGTCGTCGCGGCCACGAGCCGGATCACCTGCTCGTGGAAGACGACGACGCCGCACGTCTCCGCCAGCGCCGGGTCGACGAGCGGGTGGACCCGCTGCGGGGGGTCCCAGCCCTGCCGGGCCCGCAGGAACGGCGTGATCATGTCCGACTTCACGGGTCCGGGCCGGAACAGGGAGATGTCGGTGACGAGGTCGCCGAAGTCCTGCGGCGCGAACCGGCCCACGAGCTCGCGCTGGCCGGGGGACTCGATCTGGAAGCACCCGAGCGTGCGGGTCGAGCGCACGAGCCGGTAGGTGGGCTCGTCGTCCAGCGGCACCGCGTCGAGGTCGATGCGCCCGGTCGCGGGGTCGAGGTAGGGCGCGTCGGTGGCGTGCCCACCCGCAGCGGCGGCGCCGGCGCCGTCGACGCGCTCGACCTCCTCCAGGGCGTAGGCCATGGCCGACTGCATCCGGATGCCGAGGACGTCGAGCTTGAGCAGCCCGAGCACCTCGACGTCGTCCTTGTCGAGCTGGCTCATGGGGAACCCGGCCCAGCTGGCCTCGACGGGCGTGCGGTCGCCCAGCCCGGCGTCGGACAGCAGCACGCCGCAGGGGTGCAGGGCCACGTGCCGGGGCAGCGCGTCGAGGTCCTCGACGAGGTCGAGCAGCAGGGCCAGCCGGTCCGAGCCCAGGCCGGAGGCGCGCAGCTCGGGCAGCTCGGCGATGGCCGCGCGGGCGTCGCGGGCGCGCACGTGCGGGAAGGCGGTGGCCAGGGCGCCCACCTCGGCCGGCGGCATGCCGAGGGCCGCGCCGACGTCGCGCACGGCGTGCCGCACCCGGTAGGTGTCCATCATCGAGACGGCGCTGACCCGCTCGCCGCCGAAGCGCTCCACGACGCGCGCGTACACCTCCTCGCGCCGCGCGGACTCCACGTCGACGTCGATGTCGGGCAGCTGGGCGCGCTCGACGGTGCAGAAGCGCTCCATGAGCAGCCCGTGGGACAGCGGCTCGACCCCCGAGATGCCGAGCAGGTGGTTGACGAGGCTGCCGGCGCCCGAGCCGCGCGCGGCCACGCGGACCCCGAGCGCGCGGATCTCGTCGCAGACCTCCGCCACCGTGAGGAAGTAGGAGGGGTACCCGAGCCGGCGGACGACGGAGAGCTCGTCCTCCAGCCGCTCCTCGACCCGGCGCCGCAGCGCCGCCGAGGCGCCGGGGTAGCGGTCGCCCACCGCGGCCTCGCAGCGCCGGCGCAGCGTGCCGTCGAGGTCGCCGTCGGCCACGCCGAGGACCGAGGCCTCGGGCAGGTGCACCCGGCCGATGCCGAGGTCGCCCGCCGGGTCCAGGCGGCAGCGGGCGGCGAGCGCCTCGGTGTCGCGCAGCAGCCCGGAGCCGGTGCCGCCCAGTCCTGTCACCGGGCCTCCCGTCGAGCTCCCCTCGGCGCCGGCGGCAGCCTCGACCTCGGCGGCGACGGCGTGCATCGCCGCGGTGCCGGCGAGGTGCCCGCGGGCGCTCGTGCGGTCGAGGTGGCGCAGGTCCAGCGGGACGAGGCGACGGGTGGCGTCGAGGACGTCGGCCGTGCGGGCGCCCTCGGGGCGGGCGTACCGGACAGCGGCCGTGAGCACCGCGGGCAGCCCGGCAGCCCGGGCGAGCGCGAGCATCCGTCCGGCGTGGGCGGCGCTGGCGGGGCTGCCGGGCGGGCCGGCGTGGCAGACGACCTCGACGGCCAGCGAGCCCAGCGGCAGGGCGTCGTACCAGCGGGCGAGGACGGCGCGGGCCAGGTCGTCGCGGCGGGCCAGGACGGCGCGGCCCAGCTCGGAGCCCGGCCCGAGCAGCACGGTGAGCGCCGGGGCGCCCGTGCGCGCGCCGACGGCGTGCCCGGCGACGAGGTCGGTCGTCGTCACGGGCACCCCGCGCTCGCCGCGCAGGTGGGTCGCGGAGACCAGGCGGCACAGCGCGGCCCATCCCTCGCCGGGAGCCAGCACGTCACCGCCCACGTCCCCGTGGACGCTCCCGGCCGCGCCCCGCCGGGCCCGCTCGCGCCGGGAGGGGCGGCGGCCGTCGGCGTCGGTGCCCCCCGCGTGGGCGAGGACGGTGACGCGGGGCAGCCGCGGGTCCACGACCGCCCCGCCGCGGGCCGGGCCGCCCGCCGCCGCCCGCTCGCGCACGGCCCGGGCGGGGTCGGCCCACCCGGGCAGGCCGGCTGCGAGCCCGGACGGCTCGACGGCGAGGTCGACGCCGAGCACGGGCGCGATCCCCGCCTCCGAGCACGCCGTCACGTGCTTGACCGCCCCGTAGAGACCGTCGCGGTCGGTGAGCGCCAGGGTGTCGAGGTCGAGCTCGGCCGCCCGCGCCACGAGCGCCGCGGGGCTCGAGGCGCCGTGGCGCAAGGAGTAGCCCGACGCCACGTGCAGGTGCGGGAAGGCCACTCCTCCGGACGGGGTGCTCACCGGCGTCCGGCGAGCACGGCAGGAGCGGCCGGCTCGGGTCGGGGCAGCCCGAGCAGCGCCGCGACGACGCCGGTGAAGGTCTCGGCGTCGCGCAGGAGGTCGTCGGCGTCGCGGGCCGTGACGACGCCGGCCCGCCCGGCCTCGACGGCGGCGCGGCGCGGGGCGCTGGCGGCGAAGAGGGACGCCCACTCGGCGAGCTCGGGTGCCACCCGGGGCACGACGTCCCAGACGCCGAGGGCCGCACCACGCCGCGGCCGCCCCCGCACGGCCAGGACGGCGGCGGCGCTGCGCAGCGCCGAGAGGTGGGCGGCGACGTACCGCTGCCCGACGGACGGTGCCGTGCGCGCGGCGTCGAGGCCCTGGCGGGCGCGGACCAGCAGGTCGACCGCCGCAGCCGCGGGCGCGCCGGCGAGCACGGGCCCCGCCCCGCTCGACCCTGCCCCGCTCGACCCTGCCTCTCTCCTGGAGCGTCCTGCTCTGCTCGTCGACCGGGTCGTCGCCACCTCAGTCGTCGACACGGCGCAGGCTCCAGCCGCCGGGCCGGGCCGGGTCCTCCCGGCACAGCTCGTAGACGCCGCTGGCGGCGGACCGGCCGGTGCTGGCCTCCACCCGCCAGACCACACGGTCCAGCGACGGCGACCGCTGCGGCCCGCGCCCGGACTGGCCGCCGTCGGACGTCTCCGCCGCCCCGGCTGCCGCCGCCCCGACGGCGGCGAGCGCCCGGGACGGGTCCGCAGGAGAGGGGTCGGCAGGAGAGGGGTCTGGGGCGCGCTGGGGGTCCTGCTCCCACCACGCCCGGCGCTCGAACCAGCGCCCCAGGACGGCGCGGACGACGTGCAGCCGCCCGTGCCAGAGGAAGGCGTCGGGCTGCTCCTCACCGGCGTGGGCGGGCGCCTGCGCCGCGGCGGTCCGGACGGCCACCGCGTCGTCGTAGGTGCGTGCCACTCTGTGCCTCCTCCACCCCGCACGTGGCGGACCTCCCGTGGGTCGAACACCAGTTCGACCGCAGGCCCAGTGAAGCCTTCACGACGACGCCCGTCAAGAGGAGACCGCGCCCGGCCTACCGGCACCTCGGCCCGGCGGCGCCTCGGCGCGCCGTGCCCGAGATCCGCGGGCCGCCGGTCGGCGGCGGACCTAACCTCCGGGCATGGTCACGGCCGCCGGCGGGCTCCCGGGGACGCCCAGTCACGTCGAGGGTCATGTCGAGGGTCATGCCGAGGGCCTCGCCGATGGCCTCGCCGAGGGTCTCGACGACGAGGTCGTCGCCGGCGCGCAGGCCGACCCCGTCGTCACCCGCGTGCGCCAGGCCCTCGCCGACGTAGGCGCCGAGGCGGACGTCGTCGTCCTCGACCACGCCCCCCGCTCGCTCGAGGACCTGGCCGCCGAGGTCGGCGCCCCCGCCGGCGCGCTGGTGCGCTGCACGCTCCTGCTCGTGGCGGAGGACCCCTGCGCCGAGGTCCACCACGGCGAGCATCCCGCCCTGCCCCTCGCCCCCACCCCCCAGCCAGAGGCCGAGGGCGACCTCCGGGACGACGCCGGAGCCGGGCCGACGACCCGGCCGGTGCGCGCCGTCATGGTGCTGGCCCCCGCCGAGAGCCCGGTCCGGGCCGCCGACGTGGCCGAGGCGGCCGCCGGGCTCGGCGCGGTCGTCGTCCGCCCGGCACCTGGCGACGTCGTCCGCGACCTCACCGGCACCGACCCGGACGAGACGCCTCCCGTGGGCACCGCCGCCGACGGACGCCTCGTCGTCGAGGCCGTCCTCGTCGACACCACGCTCGGCGCCCACGAGCGGCTGTGGACCCCGGCCGGACGGGCGGGCACGGTGCTGACGCTGGGCCACGACGAGCTGCTCCGGATCACCCTGGGGCACCCGGTCGAGCGGGCCTGAGCCCGCGGCGGGTCCCACCGCCAGCCACGAGGACGGCCACCGGCGCGACGGTCGACGAGGCGGCGGCCGAGAGGTCAGCCCCGAGGTCGGCCCGGTGGCGTCTGCGGCCCGCTTCCCTGCCGCGGGAGGTCCGCTGCCCTCGTCCGGGCACCCGGCCACCGGAGCAGGGCGCCGACTCCCAGGGCTACGAGCGCGGCCACCCCGACGCCGAGCACGAGGAGCCCGACGTCGAGCCCGACGACCAGCACCGGGGCGACTCCGGGCTCGAGACCCCGGTCCTCCTGAAGCCGGTAATGGACGCCGGAGGCGACGAGGAAGCCCGCGGACGTCAGCAGGCCGAGGCCCGTCACCACCAGCGCACCCAGCACGGCTCTTCGCACGCCGGCACGGTGCCAGACCAACCGGCTGCTCGGCGAGCCGTCCCGCTCACCTGTCGCGAGTCCGACGGCTCACGTCTGACGCGAGTCCCCGGCGGCGGCCGACGGCCGGCCGGGCTCAGCCTGCCGCCCGTCAGTACCCGTCGCCGTGCTGGCCGGGGTGCTCGGGGCCCGTGTCGCCACTGACGGCCTCGTCGGTGCCGGGGGCGTCCTCGCCGGCGAGGACGCCGCCGAGCGGGTTGCCGCCGGAGGTGCCGGTGTCGTCGGGCAGGTGGGTGCTCTCGTCCTGGTCCTCCGGGGGCGAGCCGCCGGCAGAGGCGCGCGAGACGTAGTTCGTCTGCTCGCCCTGCACCGTCTCGACCTCGGTGCCGGTGAAGACGTCGACGTCGCGGGGCTCCTCGGTCGGGTCCTCCTCGGTGCCGTCGGTACCGGTACCGGGTGCCTGCTCGCTCAACGCATCTCCTCGTGGACTGGGCGGGCACGCGCCCGCCGCCCCACCTTGGGCGCTCCGCCCCCTGGGCGCGACCGGACGGCGGGCACTGGCGGCCCCGGCCACCAGCTCAGTCGCCGACACGCTCCAGCACGAGGTCGGGGACGTCGACGACCGAGCCCGCCGAGACGACGTCGACGGCGCCCTCCAGCGCCTCGCGGGCGCGGGCGAAGCGCCCGGGCGTGTCGGTGTGCAGGGTCATGAGCGGCTGCCCCGCCCGGACCTCCTCGCCCGGCTTGGCGTGCAGCTCCACGCCGGCGCCGGCCTGCACCGGGTCCTCGCGCCGGGCCCGGCCGGCGCCCAGGCGCCACGCGGCCACCCCGACGGCGAGCGCGTCCAGGCGCGCCAGCACCCCGTCGGCCGGTGAGAGCACGACGTCGCTCTCCCGCGCCGTCGGCAGGCTCGCCGAGGGGTCCCCGCCCTGCGCGGCGACCATCGCCCGCCAGGCGTCCATCGCCCGCCCGTCGGCCAGCGCCGCGGCCGGGTCTACGCCGTGCACCCCAGCGGCGGAGAGCATCTCGCGGGCCAGCGCGAGCGTGAGCTCGACGACGTCGGCCGGCCCGCCGCCGGCGAGCACCTCCACCGACTCGGCCACCTCGAGGGCGTTGCCGGCGGTGAGCCCCAGCGGCGTCGCCATGTCGGTCAGCAGCGCGACGGTCCGCACCCCGGCGTCCGTGCCGAGCGCGACCATCGTCTGCGCCAGCTCCCGCGCCGAGGCGCGGTCCTTCATGAAGGCGCCCGAGCCGACCTTGACGTCCAGGACGAGCGCGTCGGTGCCCTCGGCGATCTTCTTGCTCATGATCGAGCTGGCGATGAGCGGCACCGACTCCACCGTGCCGGTGACGTCGCGCAGCGCGTACAGGCGCTTGTCCGCGGGCGCGAGGTCGGCGCCCGCGGCGCAGACGACGGCGCCGACGTCCTCCAGCTGGCGGCGCACCTCGGCGGTGGACAGGCTCGCCCGCCACCCGGGGATGGCCTCCATCTTGTCGAGCGTCCCGCCGGTGTGCCCGAGGCCACGGCCGGACAGCTGCGGCACGGCGACGCCGCACGCCGCGACGAGCGGCGCCAGCGGCAGGGTGATCTTGTCGCCGACCCCGCCCGTGGAGTGCTTGTCGGCGGTCGGGCGCGAGAGCCCGGCGGAGAGGTCCAGCCGCTCCCCCGAGGCGATCATCGCCGCCGTCCAGCGCGCCGTCTCGGCCCGGCTCATGCCGTTGAGCAGCACCGCCATCGCGAGCGCCGACATCTGCTCCTCGGCGACGACGCCGCGCGTGTAGGCGTCGACGACCCAGTCCACCTGCTCCCCGGTGAGCTCGCCCCGGTCCCGCTTGGCCCGGATGACGTCGACGGCGTCGAAGGGCTCCACGGTCTCGGCCTCGCTCTGCTGGCTCACCCGCCGGACCCTACGGGCGCCCCGCGGCAGCGGCGCGTCCCTGCGTGAGCGCTGACGGGCGCGGGCGCACGCACGCCGCTCCCGGACCGGACGAGGCCCGCCGCCCGACCCGACGGGGTCGGGCGGCGGGTCCGGCGTGAGCGGGTCACTCCAGCTCAGAGGCCAGGTCTCGCTCGTAGAGCTCCTCCAGGGAGGCCTGCACGGACTCCATCTCCGTCGCGACGTCCACGTCGCTGGTGAGGATCCGCTGCAGGGCCTGCGAGAGCTCCAGGTCGCCCCCGGGGAGGAACACCCGGGCGTTGTCCTGCGAGCGCGCCCGCTCCAGCTGGTCCACGGCGACCTCGAACTGCGGGGTCTCGGCGTAGACGGCCGACATGTCGGCGTCCTGCTGGACCGGCATGTAGCCGGTGGCCGCGGAGAACGTCGCCGTGTTCTCCGCGTCCGTCATGAAGCCGACGAACATCGCCGCCGCCATCTGCTCCTCGGGCTCGGACGCCGCCGAGACCATCAGGCCCGCACCGCCGGTGGGGGTCTGGCCCTCGGCCTGCGGACCACCCGGCAGGAAGGCCACGCCCACCTCGAAGCCGGCGGTGTCGAGGATGCCGCCGAGCGACCCGGTGGACTGCACGATCTGGCTGGTGGCGCCGGCGCTGAAGTCGTCGGCCGGGTCACCGGAGGAGACAGAGGCCCAGCTGTCGGTGGCGTCCTGGGCGAACTGGAGCGCCTCGACGGTCTCCGCAGAGGCCACCGGGGCGAGGTCCCACTCGTCGGACCAGGCTCCGCCGTAGCCCCAGACCAGGTTCTGCATCCACCAGGCGGGGTACTCGTCCTGGGGCGGGAAGGAGAACGCGGAGCCCGCGGTCCCGGCCTCCACGAGCCGCTCGGAGACCTCGGCGACCTCCTCCCAGGTCTCGGGAGGCGCCTCGATGCCGGCCTGCTCGTAGTGCTCGACGTTGTAGTAGAAGAGCGGGGTGGAGCGCGCGTAGGGCACGCCGTAGTGGGCACCCTCGTAGAGGTAGTCCTCGTAGAGCGCCTCGACGTAGCCGTCGGTGCTGACCTCGGCGGCCTCCAGCACCTCGTCGACTGGCAGGAGCGAGCCGGCGAGGTAGTTGGGGAACCAGGTGGCGTCCGAGAGGACGACGACGTCGGGGGTCGCGCCGGTCCCCTGGGAGGTCTGGAAGGCCTGCGAGGTCTCCTCGTAGTTGGCGCCGGAGTTCTCCAGCCGCACGGAGATGCCGGTCTCCTCCGCGAAGGCCGCGATCAGCGCCTCCTCCTGCTCCACGGACCCGCCGGGATGGTTGGACCAGAAGACGATCTCCTCGGCCGGCTCGACCTGGGCCCAGTCGACCGCCTCGCCGGCGACCTGGTCGCCCCCCGAGGTGTCGGGACCGCCGCAGGCGCTCAGCGCCAGGACCGCGGTGCCGAGGGCGGCCATGCCCGTCGTCGTCCGGCGGCTTGTGGGGTTTCTCATGCTGCTCCTCGATGGTCGGTCGGTGGTGAGGGCTGGTGACAGGTCGGCGTCCAGGGCGCGAGGCGCCCGGGCACCACGACCCGGATCACTTGACGGACCCCTGCGTCAGGCCGGCGACGATGTACTTCTGCAGCGCGGCGAAGATGACGAGCATGGGCACGATGACGATGACCGCGCCGGCCATGAGGACCCCGTAGCTGCCGGCCTGGGTCTCCACCGACTGCAGCAGGTTCAGGCCCACGGGGAGCGTCATCTTCTCGGCGCTGCCGGTGATGACGAGCGGCCACAGGAAGCTGTTCCACTCGTTGACCACGGTGACCAGGCCGACGGTGGCGATCGCCGGGACGGAGACCGGTGCCGCGATCTGGAAGAGCTTGCGCACGTGCCCGGCCCCGTCGAGCTCGGCGGCCTCGAAGATCTCCTTGGGCAGGGCCTTGAAGTGCTGGCGCAGCAGGAAGGTGCCGAAGGCGGTGCCCAGGCCCGGCAGGATGATCCCCCAGAGGGTGTCGCGTCCGCCGAGGCCGGTGATGGTCAGGTAGTTCGGCAGCATCGACACCTCGGGCGGCACCATCAGGGCGACGAGGATCCCCAGGAAGATCAGGTTCCGGCCGGGCACCGGGATGAACACCAGGGCGTAGGCGGTGGTCACCGCCAGGAGCACCTTGATGGCCGAGCCGACCGCCGTCACGTAGACGCTGTTGCCGAGCATGGTCAGCAGCGGGACCCGGTCGACGACGTCGCCGTAGTTGCTCGCCGTGGGGTCCTGCGGCAGCAGGGTGGGGTTGAAAAAANTCGCCGTGGGGTCCTGCGGCAGCAGGGTGGGGTTGATGGTGAGGATCTCGGTGGGCGGCTTGAAGCTCGAGGAGACCATCCACGCCAGCGGCAGGACGACCACCACCAGCGCGACGAGGATCGGCAGGTACCCGGTGAGGACGGTGTCGGCGAGGTTCCTGGCGCTGAAGGCGTCTCGCCAGCCGCCCGTGCGCCTGCGCCTCGGCCCGGCCCCGCTCGGCGGCTGCGTCGACGCCCGTTGGCCCGGGTCGCCCCCGCGGCTCCGCCGGTCCGACGTCGACCGGTCCTGCCTCGACGTCCGCGGCCGGGTCAGGCTCATGAGTAGTGCACCTTCCGCTCGACGAAGCGCAGCTGGGCAGCGGTGACGAGGAAGAGGGTGAGGAAGAGCACCACGGCGATGGCGGCGGCGTAGCCCGCGCGCTGGTAGGCACCGAAGGACTGCAGGTAGATCTCGAAGATGATGGTGTTCGTGCCGTGGCCGGTCGGGGTCATGGTGCGCAAGATGTCGAAGGCGTTGGTCATCGAGAAGAGGACGTTGGTGACCAGCAGGAAGAAGACCGTGGGGGTCAGCAGGGGCAACGTCACCGAGACGAAGCGGCGGACCGGCCCGGCCCGGTCGATCATCGCCGCCTCGAGGAGGTCGCGGGGGATCGTCTGCAGCCCGGCGAGGAAGACCACCGCGCAGTACCCGAGGTTCTTCCAGACGTAGACGAGGACCACCATGACCAGCGACCAGTCCGCGTCGAGGTACCACTCCGGAGAGCTGACGCCCAGGAAGCCGAGGAGGTAGGAGAGACCGCCGCGGGTGGGGTCGAAGATGAAGTTCCACACCAGGGCCACCCCGACCCCGGAGAGCACGTAGGGGGAGAAGACCGCGGTCCGGGCCGCCGTCGTGCCCGGGATCTTCTTGTCGAGCACCAGCGCGACCAGCAGCCCGAGGACCATCGAGCCCAGCACCGCCCCGGCGGTGAAGATGCCCGTGACCCGCCACACCTCGAGGCCGGAGTCGGAGGTGAAGAAGGTGGTGTAGTTCTCCAGCCCCACCGGCGTGGCGGTGGAGGACCCGAGCCGCCAGTCCAGCGTGGAGTAGTACATGTTGGACAGGAGCGGGTAGTAGATGAATGCCAGGATCAGCAGGATGTTGGGCCCTGCGAGGAGCAGGAAGAGAGACCAGTTCTTGGACTGCCGCCGCCGGCGCGCACGCACGCGAACCCGCTCCAGCTCGGCCTGCACAGCAGAGGTCACCCGTTCCCCTTCCGGTGTCGACCGCTCGACGATGCTAGAGGGGTCGTCTACCGCCAGGCCGACGGCCTGTGAACGGGGCATGAAGGGCCGGCGGCTCGGACGGTCGCCCGGGCGCCCCATCGAGCCAGCGGGTGGTCGCCGACCGACGCCCTCCTGAGAGGGCTCGCTGCGCGTCGGTCACGCACGCCCGTGCGTGCACCTGGTGCGCCGCCGCCGGCCCCGGACCCGCCGGCGCCGAGGGCGCCTCAGCCGCTCGGCGTCCCCAGCGCCAGCTCCACGAGCAGCGCCAGCGTCTCGCCGTCGGGCTCGGCGTCGGCCGCCGCCAGAGCCGCCCGCAGCGCCCGCTCGGTCTCGCGCACGTCCTGGCCGGCGGCGGCGCGGGAGGACAGGAGCAGCCGCCACAGCTCCTGGGAGGCCGGGACGGCACGCAGACCCGCGACGGCTGCGGCCTCGGCCCCCTCGTGCTCGCCGCGCCCTCCGTCCAGCCGGCCCAGGCGCAAGGCCGCGTCGACGACGAGCGTCGCCGTGCTGCGCTCGGCCCCCGTCCGCGCGAGCCAGGCGTACCGCCGCGGCGGGCGGTCCTCCAGCAGGGGCCCCCGGACGAGCGCGAGCGCCCGGCGCAGCAGCTCGCGCTCCTGCTCCGGCGGGGCCGACCGGCTGCGCCGCAGCAGGTGCACGAGGACGTCCCGGTCGACGACGGCGCCCCGACCCAGCACGAGGCGGCCGTCGTCGTCCTCCCCCAGCCGGTAGCTGCCGTCCGGCTCGCTGCCGAGGACGTCGCGGGCCCGCTCGACCACGGCGGCGCGGACGGCGAGCCCAGCGCCCTGCGGCCACACGTCGCCGCCCAGGACGGTCGGGTGCACGCCGCCGGGGTGCAGGGCGAGGTGGGCCACGACCTCCTCGACGAGCTCGCGGCGGGAGGGGTCGACCGCACCGGGCGCCTCGACGCGCAGCCCGCCGAGGACGCCGACGCGGACGTAGGCGGTCACCCATGCGGCCTCGTCGACGCCCGGGCCCGGCGGCACGGGTGGACGGTCGACACCCGACCTGCCGTCGTCGGCCGGCGCCAGGGCGCGGAAGAGGTCGGCGACCTTCTCGAGCGCCCCCTCCCCCAGGCGGTTCGCGGTGAGCTGCAGGCCGAGGGCGTCGACCTGCATCGAGCCGCCGTCGTCGACGCGCAGGCTCCACCGGGCGCCGAGCACGCTGCCGGCGGCGTCCCCGGCGACGAGGACGGCGTCCGCGCCGTCGCGGGCCAGGGGCTCGGCGACGCCGGGGGGCGGTGGCGCGCCGAGGACGACGGCGCGACGGGGCGCGGACCCCGGCGGCGCCCCGAGCCCCGTGAGCACGTCGACGCCGCGCGACGCGGAGGGCAGCAGGTCGGCGGGCTCGGCGACCACCTGCGCCCGTGGGCCCAGGTCGGCCAGCGCGGGCGGCAGGTGCCACAGCCCCACGTCCAGGCCGCGCCCCCACGGGCTCGTCACCAGCTCGGCCGCCATCGCGGCGACGACCTCGTGGGAGGCCGGGCCGCTCACCTCGACGGGGCCGCCGGCGGCGGCGAGGTCGACGAGCACGTCGCGGCCCGCCACGTCCCGGCCCAGCCCGACGAGCGCGGCGAACGGCCCGGAAGCCGTGCCGTCCTCGACGGGGTGGTCCGCGGCCCGCGAGCCCAGGTCAGCCGCCGTCACGACCCAACGGGCGCCGCCGTCCGCGGCGGTCCACGGCGACGGCGCGTCCGGGCGCGGCGGTGCGAGCCGCACCTCGACGGCGTCGTCGTCCAGGACGACGGCGTACGCCCCCGTGACGGCTGGACCGCGACGGTCGAACGTGGCGAGAGCCCGCAGGAGCAGCGCCTGGCGCGCCGGGTCGGCGCCGACCCGCAGCTGGGCCTCGGCGTCGGCGGCCGCCGCCCCCGGGTCCCGCCCGGGGACGCTGCGACGTCGCCGACGCAGCACGGCGAGCAGTCCGGCGGCGGCCAGCGCGCCCAGCCCGAGAGCCCCCTGCGCCGTCGGGATCCCGTCGGCGGCGGCGTCGACCGCCCCGGGCGTGGGCTGGGGAGCGGCCCCATCTGTGGCCCCGGACGAGGCCTCAGAGGTGGCACCGGACGAGGTCTCGTGCCCGCTCCTGCTGCCCGGCTCGCCCAGCGCGTCGGCGCCCGGCGGCTCGACCGGCGGGTGCACCGGCGGCTCGACGGGTGGCTCGACGGGTGGCTCGACGGGTGGCTCGACAGGTGGCTCAGCGGGTGGTGCGGCCACCTCGGGCGCCGGCGGGCTTGCCGGCGCGACGACCCGCTCGACCCCGACGGCGTCCTCGGGCATGACGAGCTGCCACCCGGGCTGGATGAGGCGGGCGAGCTCCAGCTCCCGGCCGTCGGCCTGCACCCGGCCCTCGTTGAGGGCGTAGATCTCGGCGTAGCGGCGGCCGTCGCCGAGCTCGCGCTCGGCGATGTCCCAGAGGTTGTCGTGGTAGCGGCCCTGGGGCGGCGCGACGGTGTACACCCGCCGGCCCACGAGCTCGACGAGCTCGGGTGGGAGCGTCGGCACGCCGCGCGCCAGCTCTCCGGTGGCCGGCTCCCCGGTCGCCCGGTCCCCCTCGGCCGGACCACCTCCGCCGACGGACCGCTCCGAGGCCGGGGCGGCCTGCTCCCCGAGCTCGGCCTGAGCGCTCGCCGCGTACCCGGCGCGCTCCGGCGAGCTGACGAGCGGGACCGCGGCAGAGGCCTGCCCGGCGACGACGCCGGAGAGCAGCAGGGTCCCGACGAGCACGCGCGCCAGCCGCTGGCTCCCCCCGGCGAGAGGCACGGGGCGCGGCAGGCCGCCGTCGCGGACCGCCGCGACCACCTCCACGGCGACGCAGACGCAGAACTGCAGCCACGCCAGCCACACCACGAGCAGGAGCACGGCGAGCAGCTGCTCGGCGCCGAGCACGCCGGTGAGGTCCGAGCGCGTCGGCAGCGACCGCGGGACGGGCGGCACCGCCTCCAGCGCCAGGAGCCCGGCCGGGACGCCCACCACCAGGGCGAGCAGCGCCAGCAGGGCGCCGGCGGCGGCCACCGGGGAGCGTCGCCCCTCGTGCGGCACCGCGGCGAAGCGCTCGGCCCCACGACCTCTGGGCCGCCCCCCGCCGGTCGTGCCGGCCGGCTGCTCCCGCCGCGCTCGTGGGCGGGTGCGCGAGACGTCGTGCGCCACGCCGATCAGCTCCCCTCGGTGGTGATGCCGACGGCCGGGGCGGCCTGCGCCGTGGCCTCGACGGAGAAGTCGCCCACGCCGACGAGCGAGAGCACCGCCGTGGGCACGCGCGCACGCGTCGTGACGACGACGGCGTCCTCGCCGGCAGCCACGGTGCAGTCGGCCGGGCCGTACCCCCGCTGGCCGCACCAGGCCGAGGCGGCCGCGGCGGCGACCTGCGGGTCCAGCCGCACCTCGCCGGTGGCGCGCAGGGCCAGCACGTCGACGGCGTCCGCGCCGGCCCGGGCCGCCTGCTCGGCGTCGTCGGCGGCGCTCGCCCGGGCGTTGATGGCCTGGCCGCCGTCGTGGACGAGCCCGCCGAGCAGCAGCAGCAACGGGGCCGCGAGCACGAGGAAGGTGGAGGCGGCGGCGCCTCGCTCCTCGGTCCCACGCACCCGGCGCACGCGTGCACGCACGCCGTCCCCGGGTGTCTCCTGCGGCAGCCTGTGCTGCGTCGCAGCCGGTCTCAGGTCGGGGCGCGTCATCAGCCGGTCCTCCGGTAGGTCTCGAGCGGGGCCGCGCCGGTGGCCTCCAGGGTCAGCGACGGCCCGAGGCCCAGACCGGCGAGCGTCCGCATCGGCACGGTGCAGCGGACGGTCACCTCGACCAGGCCGCCGGGGGCGAACCGCCCGCCCGTGGTCGCCGGCTCGCACACGTAGTCGGGGGTCGCGACGGCGTCCAGGGCCGCCTGCGCGGCGGCGCCGGCTGCCTGCGGGGTGCGCTCGAAGGACGCGGCGCGGGCGGCGTCCCGGGCGGCGGAGTCGACGTCGCCCTGCAGGAGCGCGACCCGCCCCATCGCGAGCACGAGGACGACGAGGAGCACGAGCAGGGGCGCGACGAGCACGACCTCCGCCGACATCGAGCCGCGGTCGCCGGCGTCGTCCCCCGTCCGCCTGCGGGCCGGGGGGAACAGTGCCTCAGGTGTCACCGCGGAACACCTCCACGGGCCCCTCGGCGACCTGGGTGATGCGCCCGCCCAGCGCCGGTACGAGCGCGTTCGCCTCGGCGGTGACGGTGGCGCGCACCGTGAGCCCGCCGTCACCCGCGACGACCTGCACGTCGGCGCTGCGGAGCACGCCGGCGCCGACGGTCTCGGCGTAGGCCTGCCCCCGGGCGGCGGCCGCCCCCAGGGCCGCCGGGTCCCCGCCGCCCGTGCGGGCGACCCTCGCGGCCTCGCGGGCGGCGGCGAGCGCCGCCTGGTTGCCGAGCATGACCTGACCCACCTGGACGCCGGCGAACAGCAGCGCCAGCAGGAGCGGGACGAGGACGACGAGCTCGACCGAGGTGGCCCCGCGGTCCCCGCCGCGACGCGGCGCGGCGGTCCGTCGGCGGGGCCGCCGCGTCCACGGCGACGTCGCCGCGGCCGGGCACCCGGCGAGGACGACGGGGGTCACGGCAAGCTCAGCCCTTCGGGATGTCGACGGTGATCGAGCGGGCGTTCGAGACGACGAGGTCGCGGATGACCACGGCCACGACCCCGACCACCACGACGACGACGGCGGTGATGAGCACCCACTCGATGGCGGTGGCACCCTGCTGCGGGGCGGCGCGCAGGGCAGCCAGTCGGGGCTCGAGCACCGCGTGCCACCACCAGGTGAGGGCGACCACGAGGGCGAGCGGCAGGTCGAGGGCGGTGCGGGCGGGGCTCATGGGTCTCTCCTGGAGGTTTCCGGACGTCGGGTGGCACGGGGATCAGAGGGGGACGGGGATCAGGCCGAGCTGGCGTCGGTCGGCGCTCACTGCGTGATCCGGGCCAGGGCCGGGTAGAGCAGGAAGAGCAGGAAGCCGGCGGCCAGCAGCAGCTGGGCCACGACCATGGACTGCGAGCGCTCCTGGGCCGCGCCTTCGAGCTCGGCGATCTCCTTGCGGCGCAACGACTCCGCGCGGGCCGAGAGCGACTCCTTGACCTTGGCCCCGTCCTCGGCGACCAGCGCCAGGGCCGCACCGAGGTCGACGAGCTCCTCGACGCCGACGTCGGCGCCGAGACGACCGAGGGCGTGCCACGGCGTCGTGCCCTGCAGCCGGGCGTCCAGCAGCGCGCGACGGATGGCCGCCATGGCCGGTGCGTCGCTCACCGCCGCCGCGGTCGCCAGCGCCTCGGGGACGCCGCGCCCGCCGGCGAGGCTCATGGCCACGAGGTCGAGGAAGGCGCCGACGACGTGCCGGAAGGCCCGGCGCTGCTCGGTGGCCTGGCTCCGGACGACGAGGGTCGGCAGGAGCAGCCCGCCGACGGCGAGCACGAGCGAGGCGAGCACGGGGACGGCGCCCACGGAGACGCCGGTGGCCACCGCGAGGACCCCGAGCACGGCGGGCAGCACGAGACCGAGGACGCCGGCGAGCGCGCTCGTCGCGAGGTGCGTCTCGACGGAGGTCCCGGTGACGGCGAGGTCCGCCCCGACCCGTCCGAGCCGGACACCTCTGCGTTCCAGCACCTCTCGGAGGACGGCGCCGACCCGGCGGACGACGCGGCGCTCCCCCGCGCGGCCCTCCTCGGCCTCCATCGCGCTCGTGCGGCGGGCCCGCAGCCGGTCGGCGTCCAGGCGCGCGAGCGTGGCGGCACCGGTGGCCGTCGGCCCGACCAGCGTGCGCACGAGCAGCAGGAGGCCCGCCCCCACGACGGCGCCGCCGAGCAGGACGCCGATCACGACGTCACCTCGCCGGCGCCGCGGACGCCGACCTGCCGCGGCGGCCGGCCCGCGGGCGCGGGGGCCCGGCCGGCCAGCTGCTCGCCCGCCGGGCCGGTGAGCAGCCGCGCCGGCGTCACGTGCGTGGCCAGGCGGCGCATCCACCAGAAGCCGGCGACGAAGAGGGCGACGACGACGGCGAGCACCAGCTGCCCGAGCGCGGTGGAGTACGGCTCGACGTAGGTGCGGTTGAGCACCGAGAGCCCGCCGACGAAGGCGATGGTGACGACCATGATGATGAGCACGCTGCGGCGGGTGCTGCGACGGTCGGCCTCGACCCGACGACGGGCGTCGATCTCCTCGCGCACCGACGCGGCGAGCGAGGAGAGCACCATCCGCAGGCCCGGACCGCGCAGCCGGGCGTTGAGCACGAGCGCCGCGACGACGAGGTCGGCCGTGGCGTCGTCGAGCTCGTCGCCGAACCGCAGGAGGGCCTGCGGCAGGGGCGTCCTGACGGCGAGCCGGTCGGCGAGGGTCCGCAGCGGCGGGGCGATCGAGGGTGCTGCGGCGTAGGCCGTCGCGGGGATGGCCTGCTCAAGCCCGACCGCCCCGGCGATGGTGTCGCGCAAGGACTCCGTCCACGCGGCGAGGCCCTCCAACCGCTCGACCTGCTGGCGCTCCTCGCGCGCCCCGCCGAAGAGCTGCCCGCTCACGAGCCCGAGCCCGGCGGCCGTCAGGGCGGCGACGGGCCAGCGGGTCACGGCGAGGACGACGAGGCCGGCGACCAGCGCGAGCGGCACGCGCCGGCCGGCCGCACCCGCGACGCGCCGCGCCTGCGCGAGCAGCGACGACGACCCGCTGGAGGCCCCCTCCGCCGGTCGCAGCGCCGGCACGAGGGCCCGCGCCAGCAGGAGCAGCCCGCCGCCGGTGGCGGCGCCGGCGGCGACCGCGAGGACCAGCGACGTCGTCGTCGCTCCCCCGACCGCCGGCAGGCCTGCGGTGACGGCGAGCACGCCGCTCACAGCACGCCCACCGGCAGCCGGTAGCCGTGCTCGGCCAGCTCCGCGGCGCAGGCGAGCGGCGCGGCGGGGACGGCCAGGCCGTCAGGCCCGGCGACGAAGACCTCGCTGGACAGGACCCGGCCGTCGACGCCGTTGACCTCCCGCACGCTCGTCACGGTGCGCCGCAGCGTGCCGCCGGCGGCGTAGTCGTTGCGGCGCTCGACGAAGACGACGAAGTCGACGGCGCCGGCCACGAGCATCGCCGTCGCCTCGGCGGGCAGGCGCTCGCGGGACTGGATGGCGTACGTCGAGATGCGGTTGAAGACCTCGAGGGAGCTGTTGGCGTGGATGGTCGACAGGGAGCCGTCGTTGCCCTGGCTCATCGCGTTGAGCATCGTGACGATCTCGTCGCCGAGGACCTCCCCGACGATGACGCGGCTGGGGTTCATCCGCAGGCTGCGCCGCACGAGCTCGGCCATGGTCACCGCGCCGCCGCCCTCGGAGTTGGGCAGCCGCTCCTCGAGGGCGACGACGTTGGGGTGCAGGTCGGGGTAGTCCCCGAGCCCGAGCTCCAGGGCTCGCTCGACGGTGATGAGCCGCTCCGCCGGGTCGATCTCGTGCGCCAGGGCGCGCAGGAGCGTCGTCTTCCCGGCGTTGGTGGCGCCCGCGACCATGATGTTCTTGCGCGCCGCCACCGCGGCCGAGCAGAAGCCCGCGAGCTCGGCCGTCATCGAGCCACCGTCGACGAGGCCGTCGAGGCTCACGCGCGTCACCCGGGCCCGCCGGATCGACAGCGACGGCCGCGCGCACACGCCCATGACCGCTGACAGCCGGCTGCCGTCGGGCAGCCGCAGGTCCAGCTGGGGGTTGGCGGAGTCGAAGGGCCGCGAGGCGAGGCCGGAGTAGGCGCCGAGGAGCTGCACCAGCTCGACGAGCTCGTCGTCGCTGTCGGCGACCGGCGGCATCGCCTCCTCGCGCCCGTCCGCGTAGCCGACGAACACCCGGTCGCAGCCGTTGATGTCGACGTTCTCGACCATCGGGTCGTCCAGCAGGGGCTGCAGGCGCCCGACGCCGAAGAGCGCGGCGTGGATGCCGGCGGCCAGCTCCTCGTCCTCGGCCGCGGTGAGCGGCGAGCGTCCGCCGGCGAGCTCGCCGCGGGCGTGCTGGTCGAGCACGCGGCCGATGACGGCGCGGGCGAACTGGCGCTCGTCCTCCCCGCTCATGGGGGCGACGCCGGAGGAGGCGTCCTCGCGGCGCTGGCGCGCGAGGACGTCGGCGGTCTCCTCGCGCAGGCGGCGCAGGAGCAGCTGGTCCACGGGGACTCCTCCGGGTGAGGTCAGGTTGGGTCAGGTCGGGTCGGGCTGCACCGCAGGGCTGCTCAGCGGCGGGCGAGCACCGGGGCGGGGGTCGTGCGCCGCTCGGCGAGCGCGAGGACGCCCGGGAGCAGGCTCCGGCCGGACCGGACGAAGGACGTGCGACCGGCGCCAGGGCGGGCGGTCTCCAGGGCGCGGACGCCGCGGGCGTCCTCGGCGATCACCCCGAGCACCGGCACGCCCGCCCCGCCGCTGGCCAGCAGCGCCTCGACGTCGGCGGCGGCGCGCGGGTCGCGCTCGCCGGCCCGCACGACGACCCCGAGCGGCACCCCGCCGGGCTCGCCGAGACGCAGCGGCTCCGCCAGCGTGGCGAGGCGCTCGCGCAGGTGCGCGAGCGCGGTGACGTCGGCTTGGACGACGAGCACGACGGCGTCCGCGCCGGCGAGCACCGGCATGAGCGCCGCCCCGGGCAGCACCCGGCCGCAGTCGGCGACGACGTCCCGGTCGGCGGGGTGCAGCGCCGCCGCGACGCTGCCCCACACGGGCCCGAGCCCGGCGACCTGCTCGGGGGCGCTGACGCCGACGAGGACGTCGAGGCCGCCGGCGACGGGCTGCAGGTGCGGTGCCAGCGCGACGTCGGCGCCCCGGCGCACGGCCGCGCCGAGGGAGAGCAGGCCGCGGTCCTCCAGCAGCGGCGTGCCCTCCGGCGACCGGTACCGCAGGGCGACGTCCCCGCCCGCCGGGTCGACGTCGGCGAGGGCGACCTCCCGGGGCCACAGGGAGGCGAGCAGCACGGCGAGGGCGGTCGCCCCCGGGGAGCCCTTGGCGCTGGCGACGGCGACGAGCACGGCTCAGCCCGCCCGCTCGACCAGGACGAGGGCGAGCTGGCCAGCCGCCGCCGCCGCGGCGACCTCCGGCGCCTCGACGGCGTCCACGAGGACGGTGGCGACGGGCGTGCCGCTCGCCGTCGTCCCCTCCTGCGCACCGCTGCTGGTGGCCGAGACCCTCGCCCGGTCCACGAGCACCTCCCCGGTCCCGTCCACGACACGCACGAGCTGGACGACGTCGCCGGTGGCGAGCCCCTGGGCCGGCACGCGGTCGCCGGGCACCGGCACGCCGACGGCGACGGAGCCCCCGGCGAAGGGGTCCTGCCGGTTGAGCATGGCGGTGTCGAGGAGCCGCCCGGCGGGGATCTCCTGGACGGCGTAGGTGCCGACGACCGACGCGACGCCGGCGGCCGGGACGAGGTCGAGGCCCTCGGCGGAGACCTGGCGCTCGACGAGGTCGGCCTCCGTGAGGCGCTCGCCCACCGCGACGTCGCGCGCGGCGACCAGCACGGCGACCCGGTCGTCCGCGCGCAGCGCGACGAGGCCGGCCACCGCGGCGCCCCCGACGACGAGGAGGACGGCGAGCGCCGCCATCGCCGGCCGCCGCTCCCGCGGGGGCGCCGGGAGCCGCTCGGACGCTTCCGCCTCGCGGGCGCTGCGCAGGCCGCGGGCGGTCCGGGCGCGCTGGCGGTCGCGCGGGGCGTCACCCGCCTCGGCGCGCCGCTGCCGGGTGCCCGCCTGCTGGGTACCCCTCTGCGGGATGCCCGCCTGCTGCGTGCTCGTCGCCATCGGCGCCTCCTCTGGTCGGGCGCGGCCCCCCGCGCACCTGTCGGCAGGTCCGGTCGAGACGCTCGAGCCGGTCACCCGCCGTGACGACGCTAGGGCGCCGGCGCCCGCTCCCGTCACCCTCGGGCGAGGAGTTCGCCCGTCCGGGCGCACGTGGGGCCTGCACGCCACCGAGGTGGGTGACGCTGCGCGGCAAGCCTTCCCCCGCTCGGCGTCGCCCTCCTACCGTCGAGCCAGCCTCGCGGCAGCAGCCGCGGGGACCACAGAGGGAGGGGCAGCACATGGCTGGTGGGGTGCACGTCGAGCACGAGGCGCTCGCCGCGCAGGCGAGCAACCTGGCGGCGACGAAGGGCGAGCTGGAGTCCGTCCTGACGCGCCTGCAGGGGCAGATCCAGGAGCTCGTGTCGAGCGGGTTCGTCACCGACTCGGCGTCCGTGAGCTTCGGGGAGGCGCACGAGCGCTGGACGACGGCGGCCCGCGCCACGGTCGTCGAGCTGGAGACGATGGGCAGCTACCTGGGCTCGGCCTCCGAGGCCTTCGCCAGCGTCGACCAGCAGTTCACCGTCCGGCTCTGACGGACGTCGCCCGACCCCCGATCCGCCGGCTGGACCCACGGACGGGCCGCACCACCTGACCACGACGGGACCCATCTCTGTGCTGAGCGGACTAGTCGACGTGCACATGAAGCTCGAAGCGGAAGAGGTCTACGAGGGACGGCAGACCTGGGACGAGAGGTGAGGCGCTCCTACCTGGCCCCCGCCCTGGCCGTCTCCCTGCTCCTCGGGTGCGCGAGACTGCCCGAGGCCCCGGCGTTCCTTCTGCAGCCGGCGGACCTGGAGGGCGTCGAGGTCGTCGAGGCCGTCGAGGCCGTCCTTCCGATGGGCAGCTTCTTGCCCTGCCAGGTCCTCGGTGACCCCCAGCGCCATGTCTGGGGCACCGGTGTGCACGTCGAGTACCGCGTCGAGGTCGACGACGCCGCCGGCTTCGTCATCAGCGGTGCCTTCGCCCCCGCCGACGAGCTCGCCACCGAGCTGCTGGACTTCCTCGACGGCGCGGCCAGCGCCTGCCGCTCAGACGTCGAGGTGGTCCTCGACGAGGGCGCCGCGGCCGCCGTCGCCGACGCCGCAGACGTGGACGAGGCCGACGTGAGGGTCCTGAGGTCCGGGCCCGGCTGGACACCGAACTGGCGCGCCTACGTCCTGCTCGACGACGGCCGCCTGGTCGTCGTGCAGGCCGGCGGCACCGACGTCGTCGCGGCCATCGACCTGCCCGCGACCACCGCTGCCGCCGTCAGCCACCTGCGCGACCACCACGAGAACCCGACCGCCCCATGAAGGCGCCCCTCCCTCCGCACTAGGTGAGCCGGTGGTCCTCGGTCGGCCTCTCTCTCGTGTGCGCCGGGCTCCTCCTCGGGTGCTCCTCCGGCCCGCGGGTCCCGGCGGGCTTCCCCCACCCCGAGGACCTCGGCGCCCCACCGGACGTGCACGTCTACGCCGGCGACCAGCTCAACGACCTGGGCGTCTGCCCCTTCGACGTCGAGGTCGTGGGCGGCCTGGGTTCCTTCCGCGGGGCGCAGGTCGTCTACCTGTCCGACACCCGCGTGGTCGCCGTCCTGCTCAGCGACCTCACCGACGCCGAACGGGCCCAAGACCTCGTCGCGGAGGTCCAGGACTCGACCGGACCGTGCTCACGCGAGCACAACACGCTCGCCGACGACCCGATGATGGCCGCGACCATCGCCCACGCCACCGGCGTCCAGCCCGACGACGTGACCGTCCAGCGCAGCCTCTGGTACGACGTCGTCGACCTGTCCACCGTCGTCCGGCGCTCGGGCCGCTCCGTGGTCTCCCTCGGGGACGGACGCCTGGTCATGGTCACGATGTCCGACGAGCCCGACGGGCAGGACCCCGACGACCTCGCCCAGATCACCACCACTGCCGTCACCAGCGCCCGCACCATCGACGACGTGCCCGATCACGACGACATCCCCGACTTCGACGACCGCTGACCCTTGACCCCCCAGGGCCACCAGGCACGGCCCGCAAGGCCCCAGCCACGACGTCGACCACCGACTACAGCCCGTCCACTCCTGCGACGACACGGAAAGGGAGCGAAGAGGAGTGATGAGAAGAACTCCGCTGGGCCCCGTCGCCCTCGCCGTCGCCGTCCTGCTGGCCGGCTGCGCCACCGAGGAGGCGCCCAGCCCCTACCTCCAGCCCGGCGACGTCGTCAGTCGCGGCGACGTCGAGGTCGTCCTCGACGAGCCGACGACGCTCTCCTTCGGCCGCGGGGCGCCCTGCTACGTGCGGGGCGCCCCGGAGCCTGACATGGGCTCGAGCGGGGACTACGTGGTCTACGAGGTCACCGACCGCCAGGACGGGCAGGACGTGGACGGCGGCCTCATGTCCGCGGCGCTGGCCCCCGAGCCGGAGGTGCTGCAGCGCCTGCCCGCCTACCTCGACGCCGCCCCGGACGCGTGCCTGTCCGACATCGTGGTCGAGCTGGACCAGCAGGCCGCCGACGAGGTCGCCGCGGCCGCCGAGGTCCCCGTCGACGACGTCCGGGTGCTGCGCCGCCCGATCGACGAGCTCTGGCGGGCCTACGTGATCGTCGACGGACGCGTCGCGGTGGTCCAGGTCGACGGCCCGGGTGTGGCCGACGCCGTCGACCTGACCTCGACCGTGGCCGCCGCCGTCGCGCGCCTGCGGGACTACCCCGGCGACCTGCCCCCGCAGGACAGCTGACCCGGCGGCGTCACCGGGGAGCGTCCACGAACAGGCAGGCACGAGGCACAGGGCTCTCGGAGGGCCGCGGCGGACGCCGAGCCGTCACCGCCCCCGCAGGTCCTCGACGCCGAAGGCCTGCGGCAGCACCGCCGTCATGGGCACCACGCCCTCGGGGGTGTCGAGCAGGCACGTGGGGCCGCCGTTCTCCCACAGCAGCTGGCGGCACCGCCCGCACGGCATCAGCGCCGTCCCGGACCGGTCCACGCACGCGACCGCGACCAGCCGCCCGCCACCGGTCGCGTGCAGCGCGCTGACCATGCCGCACTCGGCGCACAGCGTGACGCCGTACCCGGCGTTCTCCACGTTGCAGCCGACGACGACGCGCCCGTCGTCGACCAGCCCCGCCACCCCGACCGGGAACCCGGAGTAGGGCGCGTACGCGCGCGCCATGACGTCGGTCGCAGCCGCCCGCAGGGCGTCCCAGTCGACGTCGCGGGCGTGGGCGGCGTCGCCGGCCGGTGCGTCGCTCACTTCTCGTACGGCGTCCCGGCCGCCGCCGGGCCGCGCACCCGGCCCGCGAGCCCGGCGACGGCGAAGATCGTCGCGAGGTACGGCGCCATGAGCAGGAACTGGCTGGGGATCGGCGTCCCGATCACCGAGAGGATGTTCTGCAGGTTCGACGCGAAGCCGAAGAGCAGCGCGGCGCCCAGCGCCCCCAGCGGGTGCCACCGGCCGAAGATCATGGCCGCGAGGGCGATGTACCCGTTGCCCGCCGTCATCTCCCGGTTGAACGCGAGTCCGGCGGCTGACGCCCCCAGGGTGAAGGACGCGCCGCCCAGCCCCGCGATGGCCCCGCCCAGGACCACGGAGCGGAAGCGCGTGCGCTGCACGGGGATGCCGACGGTGTCGGCGGCCTTGGGGTGCTCTCCCACCGCCCGCACCCGCAGGCCCCACCGGCTGCGGAAGAGCATGACGGTCAGTGCGGCGACGACGACGTACATGAGGTAGACGAGCAGGTTCTGCCCGAACAGCACCGGCCCCACGACGGGGATCGAGTACAGCAGCGGGACCTGGATCTGCGGCAGCCCCGTGGGGGAGTTCCACCCGGGGTTGTCCGCGAGGACCGTCGAGAAGAGGAAGCTCGTCAGGCCGATGGCGAAGACGTTGAGGACGACGCCGACGATGATCTGGTTGACCAGGTACCGGACGGTGAAGACCGCGAGCAGGAAGCCGATGAACATCCCCCCCACCGGCGCGGCCAGCAGCCCGACGTAGGCCGTCCCGGCGAGCGACGCCGCGACCGCGCCCAGGAAGGCCCCCAGCAGCAGCTGCCCCTCGATGGCGATGTTGACGACGCCGGAGCGCTCGCTCACGACGCCGGCCATCGCCCCGAAGACCAGCGGCGCACCGAGCAGCAAGGTGCCGCCGAGCAGGCTGACCAAGGAGATCCGCGAGCCGGTGACCACCCACACGAGGAACGCGAGCACGAGCAGGACGCCGTAGACCGGCACGACCCACCTCGGGGTGAGCCTGCCGGCGGCCGTGGACGCGACCGAGAAGGCCGCGAGCCCCGCGCACCCGAGCAGCAGGACCAGCGCCGCCCAGCGGCTCGGCAGCACCAGGTCGGGCAGCTGGACGACGTCCTGCGCGCTGGCGACCACGAAGGTCGTCGTCCCCCCCTCGGCGAGCACGACGAAGAACAGGACCCCGACCACGGCGAAGGCGGACATGACGACGGCGCCGCGCCGCGAGGGGCGCGGGCCGTCAGGCCCGGCGGCGGTCTGCGAGCCGGCGCTGGGCGCCGTGCTCGTCGCGGACGGCAGGCTCATGCGCCGGCCCCCCGCGGGGTCTTGAGCCGGAAGATCGCCCGCACCAGCGGCGGCGCGGCGATGAAGAGCACGATGAGCGACTGGACGACGAGGACGATGTCCACCGGCGTCCCGGTGCGCGCCTGCATCGAGATGCCGCCCGCCTGCAGCGCCCCGAAGAGCAGCCCCGCGAGCACGACGCCGAGCGGGCGGGAGCGGCCGAGCAGGGCCACCGTGATGGCGTCGAAGCCGAAGGAGCCGGCGATGCCCGCCGTCAGGGAGTCCTCCGTGCCGAGCAGGTGCACGGCCCCGGCCAGCCCCGCCAGGCCGCCCGAGAACAGCATGACGACGACGAAGGACGTCGGCACCGAGATCCCCGCCGTCCGCGCGGCGGCCGGGTTGGCCCCCACCGCGCGCAGCGAGAAGCCGATGGTGCTGCGCTCCAGCAACCACCACACGAAGACCGCCGCGAGCAGCACGAGCAGGAAGCCGGCGTGCAGGCGGAAGCTCGGGCCCAGCAGCAGCGGCAGCTGTGCGGAGTCCGCGACGGGCGGGGTGATGGGGTTCGCCTGGTTCTCGCGCTGGAAGGCCTCGAGCGTCAGCAGGTAGTCCGCCAGCCGCAGCGCCACGTAGTTGAGCATGATCGTCACGATGACCTCGTGGGCGCCGGTGCGGGCCTTCAGCGCCCCGACGACCCCGCCCCACAGCGCCCCGCCGACGATGCCGCCGAGCAGCGCGAGCAGCAGGTGCACCCCGACCGGCAGGTCGAGCGCGAAGCCGACGTAGGCCGCGAGGAGGGCCCCGATGATGATCTGCCCCTGCGCGCCGATGTTGAAGAGGCCGGCGCGGAAGCCCAGCGCCACCCCGAGCCCCGCGGCGATCAGCGGCGTCGCGACCGTGAGGGTCTCGGTGAGGGGCCGGACCACCCGCGCCGGGGTGGCGGCCGTCCAGTCGAGGACGGCGCCCTGCACCAAGGCCGTGTACGCCCCGCCGACCGCGGAGGCGAGGGCGACGAAGAAGTCGCTGGGGCGCGCCGTGAGGTAGGTGGCCGTCTCCTGGACGTCCGGGTCGGCGACGGCGATGAGCACGGCCCCGACGACGAGCGCGAGGACGACCGAGAGCACCGACAGCAGCACCGGCCCGTCCCGCAGCTCGGCCAGCGCCGTGGCGAAGCGCCCCGGCTCGCGGCCGGGTGGCGGCGACTGCTGGTCAGGCTGCTCGCCCTGGGTCTGCGTCTGCTGGGCGCTGCTCACGCGCTCTCCTGCCGCTCGGGTCGGCCGCCGGCCGCGGCGACCGCCGCCGCCTCGTCCGTGCCCGTGCTGCGGTCGTCGGCCCGACCAGCACGGGCCCGGCCCCCCTGGACCCGGACCTGCTCGCGGGCCTCGTCCTCGGGCACGCCCGCCATCATGAGGCCGAGGACGTCCCGCTCGGTGTCGCCGTCGACGACCCCGATGACCGTGCCGCGGTACATGACGGCGATGCGGTCGGCCAGCTGCAGCACCTCGTCCAGCTCGGTGGAGACGATGACGACGGGCGTCCCCGCGTCCCGCTCGGCGACGATCCGCTGGTGCACGAACTCGATCGACCCGACGTCGAGGCCCCGGGTCGGCTGCGAGGCGATGAAGAGCTCCAGGTCCCGCGAGAGCTCCCGCGCGAGCACGACCTTCTGCTGGTTGCCGCCCGACAGCGTGCCGACGGGCGCCTCGACTCCGGTGGTGCGGACGTCGAACTCCTGCACCTGCTTCTCCGCGTTCTCCCGGATCGCGGTGCGGCGCAGGCTGAGACCGCTGCGGTACGCCGGTGACCGGGTGAGGTCGAGGACGAGGTTCTCGGCCACGGTCAACGTGGCGACGACGCCGTCGGTCGAGCGGTCCTCAGGGACGAAGCCGACCCCGGCGTCCAGGACGCCGCGCACGCCGAGGCCGAGCAGCTCGCGGCCCCCGAGCGTCACCGACCCGGACTCGGCGTCGACGAGCCCGAGGACGGCCTCGGCGAGCTCGCTCTGGCCGTTGCCGTCCACCCCCGCCACGGCGAGGATCTCCCCGCGCGCCACGGACAGGGAGACCCTGTCGACGGCGCGGGCGCCGCGGGGGTCGCGCACCACCAGGTCGGAGATCACCAGGTGTGCCTCCCCCGGCTGGGCGGGAGCCTTCTCCACCCCCAGGCTCACCGAGCGGCCCACCATGAGGGAGGCCAGCTCGTTCTCCGACGTCTCCGGGTCCGCGGTGCCGACGACCGCGCCCCGGCGGATGACGGTGATGCGGTCGGCGACCTCGCGGACCTCGCGCAGCTTGTGGGTGATGAAGACGACCGACGTCCCGTCCGCCTTGAGCTGCCGCATGATCTCGATGAGCTCGTCGGTCTCCTGCGGCGTCAGGACGGCGGTCGGCTCGTCGAGGATGAGCACCTTCGCGTCACCGACGAGCGCCTTGATGATCTCCACGCGCTGCTGGACCCCGACGGGCAGGTCCTCGATCCGCGCGTCGGGGTCGACGCCGAAGCCGTACTGGTCGGAGACCTCCCGCACCTGGGCGCGGGCGGCGTCGAGGTCGAGCAGCAGGCCCTTGGTCTTCTCGTGACCGAGCACGACGGACTCGGCGACGGTGAAGACAGGCACGAGCATGAAGTGCTGGTGGACCATGCCGATGCCGGCGTCGATGGCCTCGCCCGGGCCGTCGAAGGTCATCTCCTCGTCGTCGACGAGGATCTTCCCCTCGTCGGGCTGGTAGAGCCCGTAGAGCACGTTCATCAACGTGCTCTTGCCGGCGCCGTTCTCCCCCAGCAGGCAGTGGATCTCGCCGGGCTCGACGACGAGGTCGATGCTGTCGTTGGCCGTCAGCGAGCCGAAGCGCTTGGTGATGCCTCGCAGCTCCAGCTTCACCGGCGTCCTCCCGCTCCTCGTGCGTGCGTCCCCGTCGTGCTGGCGCCCTCGGCCGAGGCCTGGACGCCTCGGCGGCGCCGACCCGGCTCGGGTCGGCGCCGCCCTGGCGCGTGGTCGATCAGCCCGGCGACGAGGCCGAGTCGACCGTGACCTCGCCGGAGATGATCTGCTCCTGCAGCTCGGCCACCTGGTCTTGCAGCTCCTGCGGGACGGCGTCGGCGAAGTCGTGGTAGGGCGCGAGGGAGACCCCGCCGTTCTCCAGCGTCCCGACGTAGGGCTCGCTGGTGAAGCTGCCCTCGACGCCCTCGGAGATCGCCTCCTCGACGGCCGCGCCGATCTCCTTGATGACGCTGGTGAGGATGATGTCGCCGTAGTCGGTGCTCTCGAAGCCGTCGGTGTCGACCCAGATGACGCTGACGCCGTCAGCGCCCTGGGCGGCCGAGGCGGCCCCGAGCCCGACCGGCCCCGCCACCGGCAGGATGATGTCGGCGCCCTGGTCGATGAAGTTCTGGGTCGTGTTGACGCCGTTGGTCTGGTTCTCGAAGTCACCGGTGAAGGAGCCGGTCTGCGCGTCGACGTCCCAGCCCAGCACCGTCGTGTCGGAGCCGTTCTCCTCGTCGTAGTACGCCGCGCCGAGGGCGAAGCCGTCCATGAAGACGGTGACCGACGGGATCTGCAGGCCGCCGAAGGTGGCGATGGTGCCGGTCTCGGTCATGCCCGCCGCGACGTACCCGGCGAGGAAGGAGGCCTGCGCGGTGTCGAAGAGCAGCGGCTTGAGGTTGTCGTAGGACTCCTCGGTGGCCGCGTCGACGAGCGCGTAGCTGAGGTCGGGGTTGGCCTGCGCGGCCTCCGCGGTCGAGTCGGCGAGCAGGAAGCCGACACCGACGGTGAGGTCGCACCCGAGCTGCACCGTCTGGTCGATGTTCTGCTCGAAGTCCGCCGCGGTCTGGGACTCGATCTCCTGCACGGTGACGCCGAGGGACTCCTCGGCGGCGCTGGCGCCCTCGCTGGCGGACTGGTTGAAGGACTGGTCGTCGAAGCCGCCCTGGTCGGAGACGAGGCAGGCCGTGTAGTCGCTGCCGGCGTCGCTGTCGGCGCCCGGGTCGGGGGTCGTCGCGTCAGGCTCGGGGGCGTCGCCGCAGGCGGTGAGCGTCAGGGCGAGCGCGCCGACGATGGCGGCGCCGCGCAGGGTCTTCGTCACGGTGGGTCCTCCTCGCGCTCCCGGGTCGGTCCTCGGGATCGCCGGACTATAGGCAGCGGCGACGGCCCGCGGGGCACCGCCGCCCCCGGTCGGTGCGAGGGAGACCGGACCGTGACTCGGGTGGCGTCGGCGGGGCGGGCGGCGTCGGCGGGGCGGGCGGCCTCGGCGGGGCGGGCGGCCGCGGCTCAGCCGAGCAGCGCCACGGCCAGCAGCAGCCGCACGCCGACCTCGATCGCGTCCTCGTCGGCCCTGAAGTCACCCTGGTGCAGGTCGTAGGAGCGACCGCCCGGGGTGCGGGTGCCCAGGCGGGCGAGGGCGCCCGGCGCGCCGTCCTGCAGGTACCAGCCGAAGTCCTCGCCGCCGAGGCTCTGCTCGGTACGGGCCTCGGCACCCTCGGCCAGCACGAGGCGGGCGGCGTGCTGGAGGGCCCGCACGCTCTCCTCGTCGTTGTCGACCGGCGGCACGCTGGGGGTGACCTCGACGGTCGCCTCGACGTCGTAGGGCGCGGCGACGCCGGCCACGACCTCCTGCAGCAGCTGGCCGGCCTGCTTCCAGGCGGCCACGTCCAGCACCCGCAGGGTCCCCTCGACGCACCCCTCGGCGGGGATGGCGTTGGCCGCCCCACCGGCCTCGATCCGGCCCCACGTGAGGTTGACGCCCGTCCGCGGGTCCAGCCGCCGCGAGAGGACGCCGGGCAGCGACGTCACGACCTGCCCGAGGGCGAAGACGAGGTCCCCGGTGAGGTGCGGGCGGGAGGTGTGCCCGCCGCGCCCGCTCAGGCGCACGAGCACGTGGTCGGACGCCGAGGTGATCGGCCCGTGCCGCAGCCCGACGCCGCCGACGTCGAGGCGGGGGTCGCAGTGCACGGCGTAGAAGCGGTGGACCCCGTCGAGGACGCCGGTCGCGAGCACGTCCAGCGCCCCGCCGGGGGTGATCTCCTCGGCGGGCTGGAACAGCAGGCGCACGCGACCGGGCACGGCCCCGCGGGCCTGCGCCTGCGCCAGCGCCAGCCCGACGCCGAGGACGACCGCCGTGTGCACGTCGTGCCCGCACGCGTGCGCCACCCCGGGCGACGTCGAGGCGAAGGGGACGCCGCTCGTCTCGGTGAGGGGCAGGGCGTCGAGGTCGGCGCGCAGCACGACCGGTGCGGCGTCGGCGTCGCCGACGTCGCAGACGAGCCCGGTGCCGGGCAGCAGCTGGGGCCGCAGGCCGGCCGCCACGAGCCGGTCGGCGAGCACCTGGGTCGTGCGGTGCTCCCGGCGGCCCAGCTCGGGGTGGGCGTGCAGGTCCCGGCGCAGCTCGACGAGCTCGGCGACCAGCGGGGGCACCAGCTCCTCCACGAGCCCGGCGACGACCTCGTCCCGGGCCAGGCCCGCGGGCACGGAGGACGGCAGGACCGGGGCGGGCACGACCGGGGCGGGGGCGGGAGGCGCGTCGCTCGGGTCGGGGCTCGTCACAGGCGGCGACGGTATACCGGTCCGGTGCCCGGGGCGGCCGCCGCCGGCCCGCCTAGGGAAGGCCACGGACGAGGGTCTGGGACTCCATCACCGGGACGGTGTCCTGAGCCGTCCGCACGAGCCCGGGCAGGGGGCCGCCCGCGCCGTCGCTGGAGCGCCACGTCGCCGTCCACCGGGTGCTGACCTCGACCGGCAGCCCACCGGGGAAGCCGGCCGAGGAGCGGGTGAAGGCGAGCGTGCAGCCGCTCTCGTCCTGCGCCCCCGGGGACCACGGGGTCGTCGCCTGCTGCGGGTCGCACGTCGTCGCCCCCGCGGGGCTGCTCACCGTGATGCCCGCGGTCTCGACGGTGACCTCGGCCCACGAGCTGCCGGCCTGGGCCCGGATGGTGCGCGTGCCGCTGATGCCTCCGACGGACTCGGGGTCGACCACCCAGAACCATGTCGGCAGGCCCACGAAGGTCGCGCCGAGGCCCTGGGAGCGCGGGTTGCGCTCGACCTCGGGAGCGGGGAGGTCCAGCTCGCCGCGGGCCAGCTCGACGAGGGTGCGGGCGTCGACCAGCGCCTGCGGCGGCCGGCCGGCCGGGTAGGCGCCGTAGGTGACGGGCAGCGTGCCGGCCTCGCCCGCCTCGTAGGTGCGCCCGGTGTACTCCGCCAGCCGCTGCAGGTGCTCGCCGCCGTCGACCTGCGCCTGGGCGCCCGGCACCCCGCTGCCGGCGTCACCGGCGGCGCCGCCGCGGCACTGGGCGTGGTACCAGGTGACGTCCTGGCCCGACGCCTCCTGCTCGGCGGCGGCGGCCCACTCCTGCGGCGTGCCGAGCATGGGTCGGGCCACCTCCAGCGGGCCGACCAGCACCTCGGCGCGGTCCTCGAACCAGCCCACCATGGCCGCGGCGTCGTCGGCGGGGGCGCCCGGGACCGGCGTCCACCAGCAGCTCGCCGTCGCCGCGGCGCTGGCCGTGCGGCTGCCGCCGCCCCCGCCGCGACCACCGCCGCCCCCGGAGCTCCCGCCCGCGCTGCGGGTGAAGGACGTCTCGACGCTGTACCCGCTGCCGTCCGAGCCGGCCCAGCTCCCGCGGGCGGACGCCACGGCCGTCGAGGCGGGCAGCAGCGCCCCGCCCACGGCGAGCGCGGCGACCGCCGCCAGCGTGGGCCGGCGCCTCAGCACGGCCCCTCCTCGCGCCAGCGGCTGACCTTCCACACACCCTCTTCCTGCACGAGCTCGGTGCGCAGGACGGCGAGCCCGGCGGCGGCCTCCTGGGGCACCCCCGCGCCGTCGACCTCGTAGTCGCGGGCGTCGGAGCACCCGAGGACGACGGCCGCGCCCTCGGACACGGTGACCTCCTCGGCGCCGACGACGAGGCGACCCGCGATCCGCAGCCGGGTCTCGACGAGGTGGTCGACGTAGCCCTGGGCGCTGCCGAAGGCCTCGCCCGTCGCGACCTGGCCCAGGGCGGCCGGGTCGGCGGCGGGCACGCCCGCCGCGGCGGTGAAGGTCTTCCAGAAGCCCGCCCAGGCGTCGACGACCGCGACGGACTCCCCCTCGACCGGCGCGGGGACCTCGACCTCCAGCTCGTGCGGAGGCAGGTCCGGGGCCACGACGGCCGGGTCGTGGACGACGACACCCGCGACGTCAGAGACCGTCCCCGTCCCCTCCCCCGTCGCCGTCCCCGTCCCCGTCCCCGTCTCCGACGCCGGCTCGGGCTGCGGGGTCGGGTCGGCGTCCGAGGTGGTGACGGCCGGCGGGCCGTCGGGGACGTCCACCACCGGCGCGGGGGCGGAGCAGGCGGCCACGAGGCCGACGACCGCGGCAGCCCCCACGAGGCCCGGGCGGCCCGCTCGCGGGCCGGGCACCCCGCGGGGGCGGCCTCCCGGGGCGGCACGAGAGACGGCGCGACGGGCGACGCGAGGGGCAGGCACCGGACGACGCTAGGTGGGGCGCCCGCCACCCTCGGCGTCCCCGAGACCCCTGTCACCCCCCAGGGACGGCACGTCACCCGTCCGAAGCACCCCCTGGTCGGCGGCCGCCGACGCCACCGGCCGGCAGCCAGGGCCAGGTCTCCGGAGACGTCCCGGGCGGGCTCAGAGCAGGTCCGCGCGACCCTTCGCGCGCAGCGCCTCGACGACCTGCTTGACCTCCTGGGCGCGGGCGCGCGTCGTCACCAGGACGGCGTCGTCGGTGTCGACGACGACGACGTCGGAGAGGCCGACGACGGCCACCGTCCGGTGCCCTCGCGGCACGACGACCCCCGTGGAGTCCTGCGTGAGCACCGACTCCATGTCCCCGAGGACGCGGACGTCGGAGCCGGAGCCCAGGTCGGGCACGAGCGAGGCCAGGGCGTCCCAGTCCCCCACGTCGTCCCAGGAGAAGGAGCCGCGCACGACGGCGACGCCCCCGGTCGCGGCGACCGGCTCGGCGATGGCGTGGTCGATCGCGATCTTCGTCAGGGTCGGCCAGACCCGCTCGACGACGGCGGCGGCCTTGTGGGCGGGCAGGTCCTCGTGCGCCTCGGCCAGCTCCAGCAGCCCCGCGTGGAGCTGGGGCAGCTGCGCCTCCAGGTGACCGAGCAGGACGTCGGCCCGCGCGACGAACATGCCCGCGTTCCAGCGGTACTCGCCCGTGGCGAGGTAGTGCTCGGCGGTCACCGCGTCCGGCTTCTCGGTGAAGCCCGTCGCCTGCACGGCGTCGGGGGCGCCCGCCACGCCGAGCGGCTCCCCCGTGCGCACGTACCCGAAGGCGGTGGAGGCGCTCGTCGGCTCGATGCCGATGGTGACGACGTGCTTGTCCTGGGCCACGGCGACCGCCTGGCGCACGGCGGCCCCGAAGGCGCGCGCGTCGGGGATGAGGTGGTCGGCGGCGAAGGAGCCGACGACGGCGTCGGGGTCGCGCCGGGCGACCACGGCGGCCGCCAGGCCGATGGCGGCCATGGAGTCGCGCGGCGAGGGCTCCAGCAGGAGGTTGCCGCGCTCCAGCTGCGGCAGCTGCTCGCTGACGGCGCGCGCGTGCACCTCGCCCGTGACGAGCAGCAGCCGCCCGGGCGAGGCGAGCGGCACGAGCCGGTCCCAGGTGGACTGCACGAGGGTGCGGCCCGAGGAGGTGAGGTCGTGGAGGAACTTCGGCGCCCCGGCGCGTGAGAGCGGCCACAGCCGGGTCCCCGACCCGCCGGCCGGCACGACGGCCCAGAAGTGGTCGAGCGGTCCCCCGGTTGTCCTCATGGGGCCAGGTTCGCAGACCGGCGAGGGTCAGATGGGTCACAGTCTGCCGACTTCGGCCCTCCCGGTGCCGAGACCACCCGACCGCCTCCGTAGCATGGTCAGGTCGTCGTCGCCCGGGCCTCCACCGCGAGGTCTCACGGTGACGACCCCGCCGGCCGCCGGCCGCTGGGAGCCACCTCACCGGGGAGAGCGCTCGTGGCCACAGCCACCACCTCCAGCAGCGGGCCGGAGTCCGTCTCCGACACCGGCCGACCGGGCCGGACGAGCCGGGGCCTGAAGCCTCAGGGGACGCTGTACCGCGGCCGGGAGGGCATGTGGTCCTGGGTGGGCCACCGCATCACCGGCCTGCTGATCTTCGTCTTCCTCCTCGTGCACGTGCTCGACACCTCGCTCGTGCGCGTCTCGCCCGAGGCCTACAACGCCGTCATCGAGACGTACAAGAACCCGGTGGTCGGGCTCGGCGAGGCCGGCCTGGTCGGCGCCATCGTCTTCCACGCCTTCAACGGCCTCCGCGTGATGCTCGTCGACTTCTGGTCCCAGGGGCCGCGCTACCACCGCCAGCTGCTCTGGGGCGTCGGCGCTGTCTGGGTGCTGCTCATGGTGCCCTTCCTCGTCCGTCACCTCGGCCACGTCTTCGGAGGCTGACCATGGCTGCTCCCGCCCTCGAGACCCCGCGCTCGACGCCGTACCGCCGGTCGGCCTCGCGGCGCTCCAACTACGAGATGTACAGCTGGCTCTTCATGCGGCTGTCCGGCGTCGTGCTCGTCGTCCTCGTGCTGGGTCACCTCTTCGTGAACCTCATGGTCGGCGAGGGCATCAACGCCCTGGACTTCGGCTTCGTCGCCGGCAAGTGGGCGAGCCCCTTCTGGCAGGTGTGGGACCTGGCCATGCTGTGGCTCGCGATGATCCATGGCAGCAACGGCGTGCGGACCATCATCAACGACTACGCCGAGCGGGACATGACCCGCATCGTCCTCAAGACCGGCGTCGCGGTGGCCCTGGTCTTCACGGTCGTCCTCGGCACCCTCGTCATCTTCACCTTCGAGCCCTGCCCGGTGAACCTGGACGGCGAGCTGCTGCCGGCTGCGGCCAGCTTCTGCACCGGCTGAGCCCACCTCCCCACCCGCCACACCGCACCGCACCAGACGACGACGCGAGGAGAGCCGCCCGCCGATGAGCACCACCGAGCGTGAGAAGGCCGCGGCGAAGCGGAACGACGAGCCCTTCGACGAGGACGGCCCCCGCGGCCGCGCCGGCGAGGAGAACTCGGCCGAGGACGGCCAGATGGGCGCCGTCCCGAGCTTCGACGTCACCCTGAAGGTCCGCCGCTACAACGCCGAGGACGCCGCCGACGGCGTGACGCCGCAGGCGCACTGGCAGGAGTTCACGGTCACCGTCCACGGCACCGACCGGGTGCTCGACGCCCTGCACAAGATCAAGTGGGAGCAGGACGGCTCGCTGTCCTTCCGCCGGTCCTGCGCGCACGGCGTCTGCGGCTCCGACGCCATGCGGATCAACGGCGTCAACCGGCTCGCGTGCAAGGTGCTGCTCAAGGACGTCAACCCCGACAAGCCGATCACGGTCGAGCCGATCAAGGGCCTGCCCGTCGAGAAGGACCTCATCGTGGACATGGAGCCCTTCTTCCAGTCCTACCGCGAGGTCATGCCGTTCCTCATCACCTCGGGCCACCAGCCCACGAAGGAGCGGCTGCAGAGCCCCGAGGACCGCGAGCGCTTCGACGACACGACCAAGTGCATCCTCTGCGCCGCCTGCACCTCCTCGTGCCCGGTCTTCTGGACCGACGGGCAGTACTTCGGCCCCGCCGCCATCGTCAACGCGCACCGCTTCATCTTCGACAGCCGCGACGAGGGCGCCGACGTGCGCCTGGAGGTCCTCAACGACCGTGAGGGCGTGTGGCGCTGCCGCACCACCTTCAACTGCTCCGAGGCCTGCCCGCGCGGCATCGAGGTCACCAAGGCCATCCACGAGGTCAAGCGCGCCCTGCTCACCCGCACCGTCTGACGGTCGGCCCTGGCGGGCGGACTTCGTAGCCTCTCTCCGCCCAACGGGGCGCCGCAGGCGGACTTCGTAGCCTCTCTCCGCCAGAGGGGGCGCGCTGCGCGGACTTCGTAGTCCTTCTCCGCCGGGTGCAGGCGCTGGGCGTCAGTCGCGGCGGCGGAGGCCCTCGGTGACGGCCCGGCCGGCACCCGCGAAGAGGTGCACCAGGGTCGCGCCGACGACGCCGAGGACAGCCCCCGCCGCGAGCGTCGTCCGGTCGGTCGTGCGCTGGTCGAAGCTGACGGCGGTGCGCGGCCGCGGGCCCACGGGCACCTCGGCGTCACCTCGCCGCGCGCCGGTGGGCACGCTCGCCCGGCGCTCCAGCTCGACGCTGCCGGCGTCCTCGGCCGTCGTCGCCGCCCAGGCCGCCGCGACGAGCGTCACCCGCGAGAGCAGCCCGAGCCACACGAGGATCGCGCCTAGCGTCGCGCTGGCCGCGACGACCGGGTTGTCCCCGCCGACGAGCTGCAGCAGCGTCCCCCCGGCGCTGGTCAGCACGGCGAGGGCGACCCCCCCGACGACGGCGCCGCCGAGGACGTCCCGCAGCGGCAGCCGCAGGTCGGACAGCACGCGGAAGAGCAGGAGGAAGACGCCGGTGTCCAGCGCGGCGACGAGCAGGAACGTCGCCGCGCGCAGCCCCAGCGAGCCGACGAGGGAGCCCTCCAGACCCACGGCCCGCAGGATCGGGCCGGCGGCAGCCCCGACGACCACGGCCGCGACCCCCGAGACCAGCACCGCCAGGCCGAGCGTCAGCAGGACGCCGAGGTCGCGCACCTTCTTGCGCAGGAACGGACGTGTGTCGGGGGGCTCGGTGAAGACGGCGCGGATGCCCTCGCGCAACGCGTCCAGCCAGCTCAATCCCGTGAGCAGGGCGACGAGCAGCGCGACGGCCCCCGCGAGGCTCAGGACGTCCGGCCGGAGCAGCTGCTCGGGGTCGAGCAGCCCGTCGGCGTTGCCCGGGGTCTGCAGGAGGTTGGGCACGGCGACGTTCAGCTGCGCGTAGACCTGCTGCTGCAGCCCCGAGCTGGCCCCGAAGACGAGCCCGAGGACGGTGACGGCGACCACGAGCAGGGACACGAGCGAGAACAGCCCCACGAAGGCGACGCCGCCGGCCAGGACGTTGCCGCGGTTGCCGCTGTACTGCAGGAAGGCCCGGACGGGCTTCAGGTGCAGCACCTTCCCGAGCAGCCCGGAAGGCGCCTCCTCGGCGGTCGCGCTCATGCCTGCCCCCTCCGACCGGCGTCCTCGCCGGTCCTGCTCGCCGCGCCCCCGAGGGAGAAGCGGTGGTGCGGTCGCCACAGGTCGTCGTCGTGCCGGTAGAGCCAGAAGCAGTCGACCGAGAAGGACAGGTCGTAGTCGGCGAGGGTCGCCTGCGCGCGGTCGAGGTCGCAGGCCGGCAGGTGGTGGGCCACGGTGACGTGCGGGTGGTAGTCGAAGTCCACCGCTCGCTCCAGCGGGCCGCACCGCACCTCCCGCTCCAGCCGCTCGCAGCTGGCGAAGCCCTCGGCGACCTGCACGTAGACGACGGGCGAGACCGGCCGGAAGGTGCCCGTCCCCCGCAGCCGCAGCGTGAAGGGCTCCGTGCGGGCCGCGGCGGCGTGCAGGTGCTCCACGACGTCGTCCACCTCGAGGCGCCGCACCGTCGTCGGCGGCAGCAGCGTCACGTGCGCGGGCACGGCGTCCGCCAGCGGGTCGCCGAAGTCGCGGCGGTGGCGCTGCAGGTCGGCGCCGTGGGGGTCGGGGACGGCGACGAAGACCCCGACGGTGACGGTGCCCGCCGCGACGGGCCCGAGGTCCATGCTCATCGTGGCGTCGGAGACGCCTGTCCTCGCCGTGGCGTCGGAGCCGCGGGCGTCCGGTGCCCCCGAGAGGCTCATGGCGACAGCCGGGCCCCTCACCCGCGCCGCGGCGGCGTCGCGGGGACGGGCGACGGCGGCAGCAGGCCGACCCGGTCGTGCACCCGCGCCAGGACGCCGGAGGCGAGCTCGCGGGCGCGCTCGGCGCCGACGGCGAGCAGGGCGTCGAGCTCGGCCTCGTCGGCCATGAGCTCCAGCGTGCGCTCGCGGACCGGCGTCAGCGTCTCCAGCACGACGTCGGCGACCTCCTTCTTGAGGTCGCCGTACCCGCGGCCGACGAAGCGCTCCTCCAGCTCGGGCACACCGGTCCCGGACAGGGCGCTGTGGATCGCCAGCAGGTTGGAGACGCCGGGCTTGCCCGCCGGGTCGTAGACGACCTCGCGACCGGTGTCGGTGACGGCCGAGCGGATCTTCTTGGCGACGACCTTCGGCTCGTCGAGCAGGTCCACGAGCCCCGCGGCGCTCGCGGCGCTCTTGCTCATCTTGGCGGTGGGGTCCTGCAGGTCGGCGACGCGCGCCGTCCGCGGCGGGAGGTAGGCCTGCGGCACGGTGAAGGTCGGCCCGAAGCGGCTGTTGAAGCGCACGGCGAGGTCGCGGGTGAGCTCCAGGTGCTGGCGCTGGTCGTCGCCCACGGGCACCTGCTCGGTCTCGTACAGCAGGATGTCGGCGGCCATGAGCACCGGGTAGGTGAAGAGGCCGACGTTGGCCGAGTCGGCGCCCACCCGCTGGCTCTTGTCCTTGAACTGCGTCATCCGCGCCGCCTCGCCGAAGCCGGTGAGGCAGGAGAGCACCCACGCCAGCTGCGCGTGCTCGGGCACGTGGCTCTGCACGAACAGCGAGCTGCGCGCCGGGTCGACGCCGGCCGCGAGGTACTGGGCCGCCGTCAGGCGCGAGCGCCGGCGCAGGACGGCCGGGTCCGTCGCCACCGTCAGGGCGTGCAGGTCGACCACGCAGTAGAGCGGGTCGTGCGTGTCCTGCAGCGAGACCCACTGCCGCAGCGCGCCGAGCAGGTTGCCGAGGTGGAGGGAGTCCGACGTCGGCTGCATCCCGGAGAGGATGCGGGGGCGGCGGGAGGCGCCGGTGACCCGCTCCGCCTGCTGCGACCCCTCCTGCTGCGACGTCGGGTGGGTCGTCTGCTGGGCGGGAGCACCGGCGGCCACCTCGGTGCCGGAGAGCGGGGCGGGCATGTCGCCATCATGGCAGTCGTGGGCGGCTGCCCCAGCAGGTCACCCGCTCGGGTCGCGGCCGTGCGACCGGCCCGCACCCACCCCACACTCAAGAGCCATGAGCGCCGCCACGACGAGCCCCACGACGATCTCAGGGACGGCCGCCGCCGCACCGCAGCAGGACGGCCCCTCGCGCACGGTCGACGTGGTCGTCGTCGGCGGGGGCTCGGCCGCCGAGACCGCAGGGCCGAGGGCAGCGGCGGCGGGGCTGTCGGTCGTCGTCGTCGAGGCCGCTCTCGTGGGCGGGGAGTGCCCCTTCTGGGCGTGCGTGCCGAGCAAGGCGATGCTGCTGGCCGCCCACGCCCACCGCAGGAGCGGGTCGCAGGACCACGAGGGTGCGTGGATGGCCGCGATCCAGCGGCGCAGCACGGCGACCGCCGGGCGCGACGACAGCGGCAAGGCGGAGGGCCTCGCCGAGGCCGGCGTCGAGCTGGTCCGCGGTTGGGGCGAGGTCGAGCGGTTCGAGGGCGGTGGCGGGCTCGTGCGGGTCCGCCGCGTCGGCACCTCGGCGCAGGAGCCGGGCGAGCTGGTCGACGTCGTCGGCTGGCGCACGCTCGTCGTCGCGACCGGCAGCACGCCGTCGGCCCCGCCGGTCGAGGGGCTGGAGGACGTCGCGACGTGGACGAGCGACGAGGCCCTCTCCAGCGAGGAGCGACCGGCCAGCCTGCTCGTGCTGGGCGGCGGCGCCGTGGGCTGCGAGCTGGCGCAGGTGTACGCCTCCTTCGGCGTGCGGACGACGCTGGCCACCCCCTCCGGGCTGCTGTCCACCGAGCAGCCGTCGGTCGGCGCGGCGGTGGAGAAGGCCCTCGTCGCCTCGGGCGTCGACGTGCGGACAGGCACGACGGCCTCGCGCGCCCGGCCTGGGGGCGACGGCGTCGTCCTCGAGCTCGACGACGGCAGCGAGCTGACCGTCGAGCGGGTGCTCCTGGCGACGGGCCGCAAGCCCCGGCTGGAGTGCGTGCAGACGCAGGGCTTCGACGTCACCGACGGCGGCGCGCTCGCGGTCGACGACACCTACCGGGTGCTCTCGGGCGGCGAGCCGCTGGACGACGTCTACGCCGTCGGCGACGTCAACGGCCGCGCGCCGTACACCCACGGCGGCAACTACCAGGCGCGCGTCGTCGCCGACGCCCTCGTGGGCCACCGCCGGGCGGGCGACGAGACAGGCATGCCGCGCGCGGTCTACGTGCAGCCGGCGGTGCTCGCGACCGGGCTGACGGCCGAGGGCGCCCGCGCGAAGGGCCACGAGGTCGTGGTCGCGGTGCAGGAGACGCACGACACCGGGCGCGCGCACGTCGAGGAGTACGACGGGCCGGGCACGGTCGAGCTCGTCGTCGACGCGGACACCGGTGTGCTGCTGGGGGCCTCGGCCGTCGGGCCGGAGGCGGACAGCTGGGGCGGGGAGCTGGTGCTCGCCGTCCGCGCGCGCCTGGACGTCGAGCTGCTGTCCGAGGTCGTGCACCCCTTCCCCGCGTGGGGCGAGCTGCTGCAGCCGGCCGTCGAGAGCGCCCGCGACCAGGTGCGCGAGCGGCGCGGCGTGCTGCCCAGGCCGACGCAGGGCGCGGCGGAGGTCACGCACACAGCGGCGTGACGGCGGCCGGCGCGCGCCGCTGCGGGGGCTGGACGGTCAGAGGGCGTACGTCGCCACGACGGGGGCGTGGTCGCTCCAGCGCTCGGCGTAGGTGGCGGCCCGGTCGACCACGCAGCCCGTGGCCGCGGCGGCCAGCGCCGGCGTGGCCAGCTGGTAGTCGATGCGCCAGCCGGTGTCCCGGTCGAAGGCCTGCCCGCGCCAGGACCACCACGAGTAGGGGCCGTCGACGTCGCCGGCGAGGCGGCGGGCGACGTCGACCCACCCGAGGCCGCCGTCCTGCGGCGCGCGCAGCCAGTGGTCGAGGGCCGCGCGCTCCTCGGGCAGGAAGCCGGCCTTCTTCCGGTTGCCCTTCCAGTTCTTGATGTCGCGCTCGGTGTGGCCGACGTTCAGGTCGCCGGTGACGACGGCGAGCGCGTCCTCGGCGGCCAGCTTCGCGAGCCGGTCGGTCGTCGCGGCGAGGAAGGCCATCTTGTCCTCCTGCTTCGGCGTGCCGGCCTCGCCGGAGTGCACGTAGGCGCTGACGACGGTGAGCGTGCGGCCGTCCACCAGGGCGAGGTCGGCCTCCACCCAGCGCCCCGCAGCGGCGAAGCGGCCCTCGGGGTCGGCGTCGCCCAGGTCGGTGCGGACCGCCGTCACCGGCAGCCGGCTCGCGACGGCGACCCCGGCGCGGCCCTTGGTGCCCTCGTCCGCCGGCTCGACGTGGACGAGGTGCCAGCCGCCCGAGACCTCGCCCTGGGCGGGATCCTCGCCCGCCGGGCGGTCGGCGCCCTGCTCGGCGCCCTCGTCGGCCATCTCGGCCAGCACGCAGCGCAGCGTCGCGTCGTCGGCACGCACCTCCTGCAGGCACAGGACGTCGACCCCACGCCCCGTAGCGGCACGGTCGGCGAGCCAGGCGCCCATGCCGCGCCGTGCCGCCGCCCGGATGCCGTTGACGTTCGCGGTGGCGAGCACGAGCGGGGCGGCGGTCAGGGGTCCAGGGGCTGCGTCAGGCACGCGCGGATGCTAGGCAGCACCCATGACGACCGACGAATCCCCCGCCCGCCGGACCGCGCTCGTCACGGGCGCCAGCAGCGGTATCGGTGCCGCCACGGCGCGCCGCCTGGCCGCCGACGGCTTCGACGTCGTCCTCGCCGCCCGCCGGGAGGACCGCATCGCCGCGCTCGCCGCGGAGGTCGGCGGCCGCGCCGTCGTCTGCGACGTCACCGACGACGCCTCCGTGGCGGCGATGGCGCGGGAGGTCGGCGACTGCTCGGTGCTCGTGGCCAACGCCGGCGGCGCGGTCGGCATGGACGCGGTCGTCGACGGCGACGTCGAGGAGTGGCGCTGGATGTACGACGTCAACGTCCTCGGCACCCTGCGCGTCATCCAGGCGATGATGCCGGCGCTCGTCGCCAGCGGCCAGGGGCACGTCGTCGTCATGGGCTCGACGGCCGGCCGCGTCACCTACGAGGGCGGCGGCGGGTACACGGCCGCCAAGCACGGCGCGAAGGCGCTCGCCGAGACGCTGCGCCTGGAGCTGCTCGGCCAGCCCGTGCGGGTCAGCGAGATCGCCCCCGGCATGGTCAAGACGGAGGAGTTCTCCGCGAACCGCTTCCGCGGCGACGCCGACGCCGCCGCGAAGGTCTACGACGGCGTCGCCGAGCCCCTGGTCGCCGAGGACGTCGCCGACTGCGTCTCCTTCGTCGTCACCCGCCCGGCGCACGTCGACGTCGACCTCCTCGTCGTCCGCCCCCTCGCCCAGGCCGCCCAGCACCGCGTCCACCGCGAGGGCTGACCCCGCCGCCGGGCACGAGGGCGACGAGGCGCAGCCCCAGGACGGTCAGGGGCGTGCACTTCGTCGCTCTCGTCACCCGAGGAGAGCGTGCAGCTGGGCGACGAGCGCCTGCGGGTAGGCGAGCATCCGGGCGTCCACCTGCAGGACCGTCCACCCGAGCGCCCGCAGGCGGTCGTGCCGCTCCAGGTCGCGGCTGCGCTGCTCCGCGCCCCAGTGGTGGGCCCCGTCGTACTCGGGCGGCGACCAGCGCCCAGGGCCACGCGAGGTCCAGGCGGGCGACGAGGCGCCCCTGGGCGTCGAGGACCTCGTGCTGGCTGACGGGGGCCGGGAGCCCGGCGTCGACCAGCAGCAGCCGCAGGTCCGACTCGCGGGCCGACTCCGCCGCGGCGTCCAGCCGCTCGAGCCGCTCGCGGGCCAGGGCGACCCCGCGCGCCCGTGGTGGCAGCGCGGCGAGCACCGCGTCCACCTCCTCGACGGCGAGACCGGTGCGGTGGAGCAGGGCGTCGGCCGTGCGGACCGCCCGGCCGCGCGGCAGCGCCCGCAGGACGTCGCACGTCGTCCGGACCGGCGTCGTCACCCAGCCTCGCGCTGACCACCGGAGCTCGTGCGGCTCCAGCCGGCAGCGGCGCACCACCAGCCCCTCTCGGCTGCGCGGGAGCGCGGGCGTCGTGCGCCGGAGGAGCTCCCTCGTCGGCGTCGGGTGCTCGGGCGGCTCGTCCTGAGGGTGCCCGGTCGGTGAGGCGCCCGCTGCGGGCCTGTGGACGACGACGAGAGCGACGAAGCGCAGCCCCCGCAGGTGCTCGGGGCTGCGCTTCGTCGTCCTCGTCGTCCGTGCCTCAGCCGGCGGCGCGCTCCGCCGCCTCGACGACGTTCGCGAGCAGCAGGGCACGGGTCATCGGGCCGACGCCGCCGGGGTTGGGCGACAGCCAGCCGGCGACGTCCTCGACGCCGGGGGCGACGTCGCCGACGAGGGAGGCCACGCCGGCGGTGTCGACGACGCGGCTCACCCCCACGTCGAGGACGGCGGCGCCGGGCTTGACGTCCTCGGGGCGCACGATCCCGGCCACGCCCGCGGCCGCGACGACGACGTCCGCGCGGCGCAGGTGCTCGGACAGGTCCCGGGTCCCGGTGTGGCAGAGCGTCACCGTGGCGTTGACGTCGCGGCGGGTGAGCAGCAGCCCGATGCTGCGCCCGACGGTCGTGCCGCGCCCGACGACGACGACCTCCGCGCCGTCCAGGGGCACCTCGTGGCGCTGGAGCAGGTCGATGACGCCGCGGGGCGTGCACGGCAGCGGCGACGTCACCTCCTCGCGCACCCGCAGGACGAGGCGCCCCAGGTTGGTCGGGTGCAGGCCGTCGGCGTCCTTGGCGGGGTCGACGAGCTCGAGCACCCGGTTGGCGTCCATGCCCCCCGGCAGGGGCAGCTGCACGATGAAGCCCGTGCAGGCAGGGTCGGCGTTCAGCTCGGCGACGCGCTCCTCGACCTCGGCCTGGGTGGCGTCACCGGGCAGGTCCACCCGGATCGAGGCGATGCCGACCTGGGCGCAGTCGCGGTGCTTGCCCGCCACGTAGGTCCTGCTGCCGGGGTCGTCCCCCACGAGCACGGTGCCGAGCCCGGGCGTCACGCCGCGCTCGCGCAGGGCCGCGACGCGCTCGGCGAGGTCGGTCTTGATCGCGGCGGCCGCTGCGCGCCCGTCGAGCACGACGGCGCGGTCACCTGCCGGGACAGCCGGGGACGGGGCGCTCACCACTGCTCCAGACCCGGGTAGAGCGGGAAGCGCTCGGCGAGGTCGGCGACCCGGGCGCGCAACGCGCCCTCGTCGCACTCGGGCTGCAGGGCGGCGGCGATGACGTCGCCCACCTCGGCGAACTCGACGTCGTCGAAACCGCGGGTGGCGAGCGCCGGCGTCCCGATCCGCAGGCCCGAGGTGACCATCGGCGGCCGCGGGTCGAAGGGCACCGCGTTGCGGTTGACGGTGATGCCGCAGCGGTGCAGCCGGTCCTCGGCCTGCTTGCCGTCGAGCTCGCTGGCGCGCAGGTCCGCCAGGACGAGGTGGACGTCGGTGCCGCCGGTGAGGACGTCGACGCCCGCGGCGCGGCCGGCCTCGCCCGTCAGCGCCGCGGCGACGGCCTTCGCGCCGCGCAGCGTGCGCTCCTGCCGCTCGCGGAACTCCTCGCTCGCGGCGATCTTGAAGGCCACCGCCTTCGCCGCGACCGCGTGCATGAGCGGGCCGCCCTGCTGGCCCGGGAAGACGGCCGAGTCGATCTTCTTGGCGTGCTCGGCGCGGCAGAGGATGACGCCGCTGCGAGGGCCGGCGAGCGTCTTGTGCACCGTCGAGGTGACGACGTCGGCGTGTGGCACGGGCGAGGGGTGCAGCCCGGCGGCCACGAGGCCGGCGAAGTGCGCCATGTCGACCATGAGCAGCGCGCCGACCTCGTCCGCGATCTCGCGGAAGGCGGCGAAGTCGAGGTGGCGGGCGTAGGCCGACCAGCCGGCGATGATGAGCCGCGGCCGGCGCTCGAGCGCGGTCTCGCGCACCCGGTCCATGTCGACGAGCGACGTGCGCTCGTCGACGCCGTAGGTGGCGACGTCGTAGAGGCGCCCGGAGAAGTTGATCTTCATGCCGTGCGTGAGGTGGCCGCCGTGGGCCAGCTCCAGGCCCATGATCGTGTCGCCGGGGCGGATGAGCGCGTGCATGACGGCCGCGTTGGCCTGCGCGCCGGCGTGCGGCTGGACGTTCGCGTGCTCGGCGCCGAACAGGGCCTTGGCGCGGTCGCGGGCCAGGTCCTCGGCGACGTCGACGAACTCGCAGCCGCCGTAGTACCGCTTGCCCGGGTACCCCTCGGCGTACTTGTTCGTCAGCACCGAGCCCTGGGCCTCCAGGACGGCTCGCGGGGCGAAGTTCTCGCTGGCGATCATCTCCAGCGTGCCGCGCTGGCGGCCGAGCTCGCGCTGCAGGACCTCGGCGATCTCGGGGTCGAGGTCGGCGAGGGGGCGGTCCGTGACGCCCCCGCCCACCGGGGTCCGGGCACCGGTCGCGGGCGGCGGCTCCTCGTGCACCTGGTCGGGGCTGTACGGCTGGACGGGCTCGAGCGTGGTCATCGGCGGCGTCTCCTCGTGGCTGGCGGGCACGGGCAGGGCTCGCGCACGCGGCCCAGGCGGTCGACCGCGTCGCGCAGGCCGGCGCACAGGGCACCGGCCTCGCTGCCGCTCCCCGGTGGTGTCCACCCTCGCCAGTCGCGGCGCGGCCCAGGGTAGCCGTCGGCGGGGGCCGCCGAGGCCGCGCACTACCCTGCGCCCGTGACCCCCGAGCCCGCCGACGAGCCACCGACGGACGACCGGCCCACGGGCGAGCGGGCCTCCTTCGTCCTCGTGCTCACCTGCCCCGACGGGCCCGGTATCGTGCACGCGGTCAGCGGCGCCCTGGCCGAAGCCGGCGGCAACATCACCGAGAGCCAGCAGTTCGGCGACGCGGGCACCGGGCGCTTCCACCTGCGCGTGTCGGTCGACGTCGCCGTCGGCCGCGAGCAGCTGGCCGGTCGGCTCGCGCCGGTGGCCGAGCGCTTCGGCATGACCTGGCGCCTGGACGCCGTCGGCCGGCCCGTCCGCACCCTGCTGCTCGTCTCGCGGGCCGGGCACTGCCTCAACGACCTGCTCTTCCGGCAGCGCTCGGGGCGGCTGCCCGTGGACGTCGTCGGCGTCGTCGGCAACCACCGCGACCTGGAGCCGATGGCGACCTCCTACGGCGTCCCCTTCACCCACGTCCCGGTGGAGAAGGGCGCCAAGGCGCAGGCGGAGGCGCGCCTGCTGGCGCTGGTGGACGAGCTCGACGTCGAGCTCGTCGTCCTCGCCCGCTACATGCAGGTGCTCTCCGACGAGACCTGCCGGGCGCTGGCCGGGCGGGCCATCAACATCCACCACTCGTTCCTGCCGAGCTTCAAGGGCGCCCGCCCCTACGCCCAGGCCCACGACCGCGGCGTCAAGCTCATCGGCGCGACGGCGCACTACGTGACGGGCGACCTCGACGAGGGTCCGATCATCGAGCAGGACGTCCACCGCGTCGACCACGCCTCGACCGAGCGCGAGATGGTCGGCATCGGCCAGGACGTCGAGGCCCAGGTGCTCGCCCGCGCCGTCCGCTGGCACGCCGAGCACCGCGTGCTCCTCGACGGGCACCGGACGGTCGTCTTCCGCTGACGCGGCGCGGGCGGGCGACGCGCGTCCCCGGTCGGGGCACGGCTCCGGCCAAGGCCCCTCGTCCCGGTAGGGCCGTACCTACCGCGCGCCCATGAGCCCGTTGCTGGTGGCCGTGCTCGTCGGGCTGCTCACCGCTGCCCCGGTCGTCGTCGTGGCCGTCGTCCTCCTCCGACGGCAGCGACGAGTGGTCGCTGCGCAGACGACGTGGCCGCGGTGGCGGGAGGAACGCAGGACCCTCTCGCGCGAGGACCGGCGGACGGTCGAGCGGTCGGTGCGGCGAGGCCGGCCGGTGCCGACGCACCTGGCGGGCAGCGCGGTCCGCTACGCCCACGCCTTCCTCGGGCTGCTGGACCTCCAGCGTGAGCGGACGCGGTCACGCCGGTGGCGCGGCCTCTTCGCCGCCGTCGCCGTCCTCGGCCTCGTCTCGCTCGGCCTCAGCAGCGCGCGGCTGGTGCAGGAAGGCGTCACGGCCGTCGGGCTGACGGCGGTCGCGCCCTGGCTCTGGGTGGTGCCCTACCTCGGAGCGCTGGCGCTGGGCAAGCAGCCCTTCGCGCCGGGCCGGGACCTGGGCCTCCTCGGCGGTCCACACCGGGCCGCCCTCCACAACGCCCACCGCTGCCACCAGCGACAGCGGTGGGACCGCGTGCCGGGCGACCATCCGCACCCGCGGCAGCACCCTCTGCACCCACCTCTCCGGCCGGCCGGGCAGCGCCTGAGCCAAGACCCAAGCCACCCCGTCCTCGACCGGGCCGGGCGCCGGGGTCGACGGCCACGACGAGCGACATCTCGGCTCGACGACCACACGCGCCCTCCCCATCAGATGAGGGGACGCGGAAGCCGTCCTCTCCCGACGTCGGGTCGTGTCAGCGCCGCCGCCGGCAGCGTCAGAAGCGCCTGCCGCGTCGCTGCGCGATGGCCCCTCCGCGCCACGCTTGACCCCACCGCCAGCGCCGACGAGAGGGCACGGGGCGGTGTGTGGCGTGTTGGTAGGAGCGCCGCTCGCGCGCGATGGGATGCGTCGTGCCTGTTCGACGTCCGAGCATCGACCTGGGTCAGATCTTCGGTGTCCATCCCGGGGGTGGTCGGGTACCCAAGATGCTGGGGTCCCAGATAGCTTCGCCGCGGTGGTAGGCGATGCCGTCGATGACGGTGATGGTGCGGGACTCGGGCTCGATGGTGGTCGCGTCGGGGTGGGGGATGCCGATCCTGTCGGGGTTTCCGTTGCTCTGGGCGTCCGCGATGCTGGCCAGCCGTTCCCTCCAGATGGCGGGTCCGGTGTGCTCGACCAAGACGGCGGTGCGGTCGGAGGCGTAGAAGTCGGCGTCAAAAGGACGCAGGCCGAGCTCGGCGGCGTAGTCGATAAGCGTCTGCTGGGTGAAGCGGTTCTTGACCCGGGGCGCGGTGTAGGCGCTGGCGTCCTCGAACGGCAGTCGATCTCCGAGATCGACGAAGATCCACCCTCCGCGGTCGCTGATGCGGACCCCGACGGACCGCCCGGTGTAGCCGCGGTCGTCCTGCTCGACCGGCACCGGCCGCATCACCCCGAGGTGGTGGATGCCGTGGAAGCCTCGCGGCCAGATCAGCCCGCGGGGGTCGTTCGGGGAGCTGGTGACCTGGACCGACCCGACCCCGCGGGTGGCGAAGGCGGCCCGCTCCGAGCCCGGGTCCGTGCCTAGCCACGAGCTGCGGAGCATCATGGTGCGGTAGGGCCCGTCGGTGGCGACCGGCACGAAGAGGTTGCGCCGTCCCATCGCCACCTCCATTGGTGTCAGCTCGGCGAGCAGTGTCTCGAGGTCACCGGTGAGGTCGCGTCGGCGCAGCGGGTGGCCGGTGCGCTCAATCACGCCGCGGCCGCGCCAATCCAGGAAGCTGGCGACGCACTCCTCGACGTCGGCGGCGAAGAACGTCAGGCTCTTGGTGAGCGGGTGCCAGGCCCCGCCGAGCAGCAGCCGTTCGGTTTCCTGGCGTGCCGCTGACGTTCGTCCCACGGTCTCCATCCTCTCCTGGACCCTCGCCCGAGCCCAACCGGCGAGCTCAAGACCTTCGGCGAGCCAGTCGGCCGTCCTCACTCACATGCGCCGATCACGAGGCGGATGACCTGGATCGGCTCGTCGGCGTTGGCGCGGATCCGCAGCTCGTGCCCGGCGTGCCCCGGCTTAGATGGGTACACCCGACCCGAGGCACTTCAGAAGTAGACCTCCGCGGAACCGACCTAAGCCAAGCCGCGATAACGCACGTCGCCGGCGAAGCGTGCCAGGATGGCAGCACCAAGCGGCCGGGCGGAATTCCCTAACCGCGAGGTACGCTCTACCTTGAAGTCCCGCCTCTACCGCCGCCCGCGGTGAGCAGAATGCCCCATGGCGGTGGACTAGACGCCTAGCACATTCCCGCCCCAATCGGCTATAACGCCTCCGAGGTGCCGGCGCACCGGACGGACGGCGCGCAGCCGGCACGGACGGTCAGTCCGTGAAGCGCCGCCCGCTCGGGTAGCCCTGGGCGCCGTCGACGACGACGTCGGTGCCCGAGACCCAGGAGGCGCGCTCGGAGAGCAGGAAGGCGACGACCTCGCCGACCTCCTCCGGCCTCCCCAGGCGGCCGAGGGGGAACTCGCGGGCGACGAAGTCCTCGTAGCGCTCGGGGTTCTTCTGCTCGAAGGACTCCCAGCCACCGCCGGCGAAGTAGATCGAGCCGGGGCTCACCGAGTTGACCCGCGTGCCCTGGGGCGCCAGCTCTCGCGCCAGCGTCGCCGCCAGGTGCGTCTCCCCCGCCTTCGCGGCGGCGTAGGCCGTCCGCGGCGCCGGTCGCTGCCCCGTGATGGAGGAGACGACGACGGCCGCCCCTCCCCCGGCCGCCGCCAGGTGCGGGGCGGCGGCGCCGAGCAGCGCGACGGCGTGGCCGACGTTGAGCGCGTAGGTGTCGACGAACTCCTGCGGCGTGCCCGTCAGCAGGTTGCCTCCGCCGACCGTGCCGCCGGCGTTGGCGACGACGCGCGAGAGCCCGCCGAGGTCGGCTGCGGCGGCGTCGACCTCGGCGGCCAGCGCCGCGAAGTCGGTCACGTCGAGCGCGGCGGTCCGCACCCGCGTGCCGTGCCGGCCCACCCGCTCGGCGGCCGCCGCGAGACCGTCCGCGCCCCGGGCGACGAGCGCGACGTCCGCGCCCTCCGCGGCGAGCGCGTCGGCGATCGCCAGCCCTAGCCCACGGCTCGCGCCCGTCACGAGCGCCTTCGTCCCTGCCAGCCCGAGATCCATGGGCGCGACCCTAGGAGGCCTCGTCGCACCCGACCGCCTGGACGCGGCGCCGCGGCCGGCCGCCCCGTCGAGGGTCCCTCCCGCCGGCGGCAGCTAGCCTGCCCGACCGTGACTGCCGTGACTGACGACGACGTCCTCGCCCGGTCCCTGCTCGACGGCACCGCCGGCTGGTGGAGCTCGGCGGCGCTGACCGTGCGCCACGACGGGGGGCTGCTGCCCGAGGGCGCCGCCCGCCTCCTGCTGCGCCGCCCGCTCATGGGCGTGCCCGCGGGGGTCCGCGTCGAGGACGTCAGCGGCGCCGTCCTGGCGCAGGGGCTCGGGCCGGAGCTGGCCGACCAGAGCACGCGCGCGGACGTGGGCCATGACCTCGGCGCCCTGCTCGACCCGCTCGCCCTCGCCACCGGGCTGCCGGCCGCGGCCGGCGCCGTCCCCTCCTCCGAGCGCCAGGCCGCCGCCGCCTCGCTCGAGGTCGTCAGCGTCAACGAGGTCACCTGCGACGACGAGCCGGCCCTGCTCGTGGTGGTCCGCGGGCTGCCCGTGCCCGGCGTCGACCAGCACGGCGACGACGACGCCACCTCGCTCGTCCTGCACCGGGAGACCGGCCTGCCGATGGAGGTCGGCACCTCCGGCGGCATGTCCCGGCTCGCGCTGCGGGTCGAGCAGCTCGGGGAGCGCCTCGACGACGAGGTCTTCACGGCCTGAGGCCGGCCGCCGACCTCGGGGGTGGCCGCCCGGCAGCACGGCCGCCAGGACGCCGGCACCGCGAGGGCCCGCCACCACCGGTGACGGGCCCTGCTGCGGGAGACGGACTCCCCCGTCGCGGACGCAGTCGTCAGCCCAGGCGGGCCGCCAGGTTCTCGTCGAGCGCGGCGAGGAACTCCTCGGTGCTGAGCCAGCCCTGGTCGGGGCCGACGAGCAGGGCGAGGTCCTTGGTCATCTTGCCGCTCTCGACGGTCTTGACGACGACGTCCTCGAGCGTCTCGGCGAACTCGGTGACCTCGGGCGTGCCGTCGAGGCGGCCGCGGTGGGCCAGGCCCCGGGTCCAGGCGTAGATCGACGCGATCGGGTTCGTCGACGTCGGCTTGCCCGCCTGGTGCTGGCGGAAGTGCCGCGTCACCGTGCCGTGCGCCGCCTCGGCCTCGACGGTGCGGCCGTCGGGCGAGGTGAGGACCGAGGTCATGAGGCCGAGCGAGCCGAAGCCCTGGGCGACGGTGTCGGACTGCACGTCGCCGTCGTAGTTCTTGCAGGCCCAGATGTAGCCGCCCTCCCACTTGAGGGACGCCGCGACCATGTCGTCGATGAGGCGGTGCTCGTAGGTGATGCCCGCCGCCTCGAACTTCTCCTTGAACTCGGCCTCGAAGACCTCGGCGAAGATGTCCTTGAAGCGCCCGTCGTAGGCCTTCAGGATGGTGTTCTTCGTCGACAGGTAGACCGGGTACCCCCGGTCCAGGCCGTAGTTCATCGAGCTGCGGGCGAAGTCGCGGATCGACTCGTCGAGGTTGTACATGGCCACCGCGACGCCGGCGCCAGGCGCCTGGAAGACCTCGTGCTCGATGGGCTCGGAGCCGTCGGCGGGCTGGAAGGACACGGTGAGCGTGCCCTCGCCCGGGAAGCGGAAGTCGGTGGCGCGGTACTGGTCCCCGAAGGCGTGACGACCGACGATGATCGGCTTGGTCCAGCCCGGCACCAGGCGCGGGATGTTCGAGATGACGATCGGCTCGCGGAAGATGACCCCGCCGAGGATGTTGCGGATCGTCCCGTTCGGGGAGCGCCACATCTTCTTCAGGCCGAACTCCTCGACGCGCGCCTCGTCGGGCGTGATCGTCGCGCACTTGACGCCGACCCCGTGCTTGGCGATGGCGTGCGCCGCGTCGACCGTCACCTGGTCGTCGGTGGCGTCCCGGTGCTCCATCCCGAGGTCGTAGTACTCCAGGTCGACGTCGAGGTAGGGGTGGATGAGGCGGTCCTTGATGAACTGCCAGATGATCCGCGTCATCTCGTCGCCGTCGAGCTCGACGACCGTCCCCTCGACCTTGATCTTGGACATGCTGGTGGCTCTCCTCGTCGCGAGCGGGCGGGTGTCTCGACGTCAAACTAGCGGCACGGCACCGACGGGCCCACCGCACGCCCTTGCGGCAGCGCCTCCCCGACCGGCGGCGGGAGCGGCCCGGGAGCGGCGCACGTCACACCGCGCGGCGGCGCCGGGGCCGATAGCGTCGCCGCGGGCGTACCGGCCCGCAGACCCGCCAGACCCTCACGAAGGAGTGCAGCGTGACCGCGAGCACCACCAGCAGCCAGCCCGTCACCGTCGCGGTCACGGGAGGCGCGGGGCAGATCTGCTACAGCCTGCTCTTCCGCATCGCCAGCGGCGCCCTCCTCGGGCCCGACGTCCCGGTGCGCCTGCGCATCCTGGAGATCACGCCCGCCCTCGGCGCCGCGCAGGGCGTCGCGATGGAGCTCGACGACTGCGCCTTCCCGCTGCTCGAGAGCGTCGACATCAGCGACGACGCGACCGTCGCCTTCGACGGCGCCAACGTCGCCCTCCTCGTCGGCTCCCGCCCGCGCACGCAGGGGATGGAGCGGGCCGACCTGCTGGAGGCCAACGGCGCGATCTTCACGGGCCAGGGCAAGGCCCTGGCCTCCTCGGCCGCCGACGACCTGCGCGTCCTCGTCGTCGGCAACCCGGCGAACACCAACTGCCTCATCGCGATGAACAACGCGGACGGCGTGCCGACCGAGCGGTTCTCGGCGATGACGCGCCTGGACCACAACCGGGCCGTCACCCAGCTCGCGCAGAAGGCGGGTGCGCCCGTCGCCGACGTCGAGCGCCTCACCATCTGGGGCAACCACTCCGCGACGCAGTACCCCGACATCACCCAGGCCACCGTCGGCGGCCGCCCCGCGCCCGAGCTGGTGGAGCAGGCGTGGGTCGAGAGCGACTTCATCCCCACGGTGCAGAAGCGCGGCGCGGCGATCATCGAGGCGCGCGGCTCCTCCTCGGCCGCATCGGCGGCCAACGCCGCCATCGACCACGTGCGCACCTGGCTCACGGGCACCCCCGAGGGCGGCTGGACGTCGATGGCCGTGCGCTCCGACGGCTCCTACGGCGTCCCCGAGGGCCTCGTGTCGAGCTTCCCCGTGACGACGAAGGACGGGGAGTGGGAGATCGTCCAGGGCCTGGACGTCGACGACTTCTCCCGCAGCCGCATCGACGCGAGCGTCGGCGAGCTCGCCGAGGAGCGCGACACCGTCGCCGGCATGGGTCTGCTCGGCTGACGACGGCGCCCGGCCCGCCGCCCCGGGACCGCTCGCGCGGAGCCCGTCTCAGGGCGGCGGGCCGACCCCCGGCGGCACGCCGGGCGTCGTCAGCGACAGGGCGAGCAGGCCCGCGGCCAGGACGAGCGCGACGAGGACGTCGACGATGCGGGAGCGGACGGCGAGAGGACCCACCAGGCGGGCCGGGCCGAGCAGCCGCGCGACGGCCAGCCCGACCAGACCCGCCCCCAGCAGCAACCCCGTCCAACGGAAGCCCACGAGCACGCCGGCGAGCAGCGCGGCGACGACGACGGCGGTCACGAGGACGAGCACCCGTGTGCCGTGCCGCCGGACGGCGACGACGTCGTCCTCCCGCGGGTGGTGCTCGTCCTGCGCCACGCCTGCGTGCCCGTGCCGCTCAGTGCGTGAAGTGACGGGCGCCCGTGAGGTACATGGCGGCGCCGGCCGCCTGCGCGGCGGCGACGACCTCCTCGTCGCGCACCGACCCACCGGGCTGCACGACGGCGCGCACCCCGGCGTCGAGCAGCACGGCCAACCCGTCGGCGAAGGGGAAGAAGGCGTCGGAGGCCGCCACCGAGCCGGCGGCCCGCTCCCCCGCGCGCGCCACCGCGAGCCGGGCGGAGTCGACCCGGTTGACCTGGCCCATGCCGACGCCCGTCGTGGCGCCGCCGCGGGCGAGCAGGACGGCGTTGGACCGGACGGCGCGGACGGCCCGCCACGCGAAGGCCAGGTCGGCCAGCACCTCGTCCTCCACGGCCGTGCCGGTCGCCAGCGTCCACGTGGCGGGGTCGTCGCCCGGCGCCTGGAGGCGGTCGGCGGTCTGCACGAGCAGCCCCCCGTCGACGGGCTTGAGCTCGAGCGGGCTGCCGCCGCCCGGCGAGCCGGCGCGCAGCAGCCGGACGTTCTTCTTCCGGGTGAGGACCTCCAGCGCGCCGTCGTCGAAGGCCGGGGCGACGACGACCTCGGTGAAGACCTCGGCGACCTGCTCGGCCATGGCCACGCTGACCGGGCGGTTGACGGCGATGACGCCGCCGAAGGCGGAGACCGGGTCGCACGCGTGCGCCGCGCGGTGCGCCGTCGCGACGTCGTCGGCGACGGCGATGCCGCACGGGTTGGCGTGCTTGATGACGGCGACGCAGGGCGCGTCGTGGTCGTGCGCGGCCCGCCAGGCGGCGTCGGCGTCGGTCCAGTTGTTGAAGCTCATCTCCTTGCCGTGCAGCTGCTCGGCCCCCGCCAGGCCGCCCGCCGCCGCCCCGGCGGGGACGTACAGCGCCGCCTGCTGGTGGGGGTTCTCGCCGTAGCGCAGCACGGCCGAGCGCTCCCACACCTGCTCCAGCCGCGCCGGCGGGCCGTCCTGCACCTGCTCGCCGTCCTCTCCCGGGGCGGGGGCGTCGACGGCCTCCCCCGAGGTGGCCGGCACCAGCACGTCCCGCGTCCACGCGGCGACGGCGGCGTCGTAGGCGGCCGTGGCGGCGAAGGCCCGCGCCGCGAGCCGTGCCCGCTCGGCGAGCGAGAAGCCCTCGCCCGCGGCCGCGGCGAGCACCTCGGGGTAGGCGTCCGGGGACGTGACGACGGCGACGCTGGGGTGGTTCTTGGCGGCGGCGCGCACCATCGACGGCCCACCGATGTCGATCTGCTCGACGCAGGCGTCCACGTCCGCGCCGCTCGCCACGGTCTGCTCGAAGGGGTAGAGGTTGACGACGACGAGGTCGAAGGGCTCGACGTCGAGGTCGGCCAGCTGCGCCTCGTGGTCGGCCCGGCGCCGGTCGGCGAGGATCCCGGCGTGCACCCGCGGGTGCAACGTCTTCACCCGCCCGTCGAGGCACTCGGGGAAGCCGGTGAGCTCCTCCACGGCCGTCACCGGCACGCCGGCGGCGGCGATGCGCCCGGCCGTCGAGCCGGTGGAGACGAGCGCGACGCCCGCCTCGTGCAGGCCGAGCGCGAGGTCCTCCAGCCCGCTCTTGTCCCAGACCGACAGGAGCGCTCGGCGCAGCGGCCGCCGGCCCTGCGCGAGGGCGTCGGGGGCGGCCGCGGGGGTCGGGGCCTGCGGAGGGGCGGGGACGGTCACGGGAGAAGCACCTTCCGGGGGTTGGTGGGAGAGGTCGACCAGCCGTGGCGGGCCATCCGGCCGACGACGTCGACGAGCATCGGCCGCTCGACGGCCTTGATGCGCTCGTGCAGCGACGCGACGTCGTCGTCGTCGAGCACGGGGACAGCGGTCTGGGCGACGACGGCGCCCGTGTCGACGCCCTCGTCGACGAGCAGCACGGTGGCCCCCGTGACGCGGACGCCGTAGGCCAGCGCGTCGGCGGGGGCGCGCACGCCGGGGAAGGACGGCGAGAGCGCCGGGTGGGTGTTGACCACGCGGCCGCCGAGACGGGCGAGGAACGCGGGCCCGACGAGGCGCATGAAGCCGGCCAGCACGACGAGGTCGGGCTCGTGGGCGAGCACGGCCTGGGTGAGCGCCTGGTCCCAGGCGGACCGGTCGGCGTGCGCGTCGAGCGGGACGACGTCGGTCGGCACACCGGCGGCTCGGGCCCGCCCCAGCGCCCCGGCGGCCGCCTGGTCGGAGACGACGCCGACGACGTCGGCGCCCCACGCCGGGTCCTGCGCGGCCTCCAGCAGCGCACCGAGGTTGGTGCCCGTGCCCGAGACCAGGACGACGAGCCGGGTGCGATCCGGCGCGTCCTCCGGGGTCGCCGTCCCGCCTGCCGCCACGGTCGGAGACCATAGCGGTGTGCCCGGAGCACCCCGGGCCACCAGACGAGCACCCCGGAGGACGCCGTGACCGCCCCCACACCGCCACCGGGGCGGCCGGGACCGCAGGGCGACGGCGCCCGCACGCCCGGTCCGCGTCACCAGGGGCAGGGCCAGCAGGACGAGCAGGGCCGGGGCCAGCAGGGCCGGGGCCAGCGTGGGGACGACGACCGGGACGCCGCCCGCGAGGCGGCCGGCCGGGCGCTCGTCTTCTCCCTGCTGCTGCTGGGGGCGCTGCTCGCCTCCCGCCTCCCGGGGCTGTGGTCCGCCGTCGGGCTGCTCTTCACGGTCTCCGCCCTGGTCGTCGGCGGCCTCGCGCTGGCCGCCGCCTGGAGGGCGCGGCGTCGCGGCAGCGTGTCCGTCCTCGCCGGCGGCCTCGTCCTCACCGGGTTCGTCCTGGTGTCCCAGAGCGCCGCGCTGCTGATCTACCCCCTCCAGGGCGACCTGAGGGACTGCCTGGCCGGCGCCGTGACGACGCAGGCGCAGGCGGCGTGCCAGCAGCAGTTCACCCAGGACGTCACGTCCTGGGCCGAGCGGCTGGGTGGGTCGGCGCCGGGCGGCTGAGGGCCTGCCGGCGGGCGGGCGCGGCCTCAGGCGCCGCGCAGATGACGCCACCCGGGCAGCAGCAGGCACAGCGTCGCCCCGGCGAGCACGAGTCCCCCCAGGGCCGCGCCGGTCTGCCACCACACGGGGCCGACGACGGCGAGCACACCCGGCCCGACCGGGCCCGAGGACGCCGCGGCGAGGAGCGCTGCTCCGGCACCGGCGACGGCACCGACGCCGGACGAGCGGACGAGCGCGGGGCGCCAGCGGCGGGCCAGCTCGTCGCGGGTGCGCTGCCACCGCGTGCCGACCACCTCGCCCGGGTCGGGGCGCAGGAGGGGCTCGGCCCGCCGCAGCCGGAGCACGGCCACCGCGCCGGCGGCGACCGGCAGCAGGAGGACGACCCACAGGGCTCCCCCGCCCATGCCCTGCTCCGGCAGCCCCCCGAGCATCGGGAGTGCCGGCAGGGCCCCGAGCTCGGTCGAGCCCGGGGTCACGGCCGTCCCCTCGCCCACGGCGAAGCCAGGGCCTGCGACCCAGGACAGCGACCACACCAGCGCCGTCGGCAGCAGGAGCAGCTGGCCGGCGACGAGGACGACGCCGCCGACGGCTCCCGCGTCCAGCGCTTGGTGCAGGTCGGCGACCCGCGCGGCGCCCGCGACGAGGGAGACCACGAGGACGACGGCGGCGCCGAGCAGGCACAGGAGCAGGGAGCGGGCACCGGCTGCCACGACCGCCCGGCCGGGCGCGGGGAGGCGGACGAGGTCGGCCAGGGCACCGGGGAGGCCGACGTCGCCGGAGGCCTCGCGCGCCGGGGCGCGGCCGACGGGCGTGCGGCCGACGGGTGGGCCGGGTCGGCCGGCCGGCCGCCGGGTGCGGGAGGGGTGCGCCGCCGCCAGGCGCAGCCGCGCCGCCGCCATCGCGAGCCCCGAGGAGGCCCCGGCCACCAGGGCCGTGCCGAGGACGACGGTGCCCAGCACGGGGCGGACGACCGGCGAGCCGGCGAGCAGCGCGACGACCACCGCGAGGACGACCGAGGACGCCACGACCCCCAGCAGGGCGGCCACGAGGGCACCGTCCAGGCCGTCCCGGCGGGCGCGGCCGGCCGGGTGGGTCTCCTCGAGGGCGACCGCGGTGCGGCGTCCGGCCGAGACGAACCAGGCGACGGGCAGGAGCGCGAGCCCGAGCGGCCACAGCCCCACGCGCCCGCCCGGCACCGCGAGGACGGCGCCCGAGGCGAGGAGCCACCCGTCGGCGGCGATCCGGAGGGCGTCGTCCCAGGTGGCGCCGGTCCGGGAGGCCACCAGCCACGTCGCCGCGACGGGCCCGACGACGCAGAGCAGCGAGCCGAGGACCGCCTGGGCGCCCGCGAGGAGGCCCAGCAGCGCGGGTGAGGTGAGGACGGCGCTCCCGCCCGGTGCGGCGTCGCCGCGAGAGCGCGCCCTGCCGGCGGTGACGACGGCAGGCGTCCCCGCCCGCCCCCGTGCCTCCGACGGCTCCTCGTCCACCTCTTCGTCGCGGAGCTCGTCGACCTCCTCGCCGCCGGGATCCTCCGTCTCTGCGCCGAGGAGGTCGTCGAGCTCCTCGGCCGGCTCGTCGTCGACGTCGGAGGCCCCGGAGGGGCGGGTGCGCTCGCTCATCACGGCCATGGTCGCCCGCGCGGACGCGGCGGGCGGCCCGCCACGCCGCGTCAGCCGGCGATCGCCTCCCGCAGCAGCCTCGCCGTCTCGGTCGGCGTCTTGCCCACGCGGACGCCGGCCTTCTCCAGGGCCTCCTTCTTGGCCTCGGCCGTGCCGGCCGAGCCCGAGACGATGGCGCCGGCGTGGCCCATCGTCTTGCCCTCGGGGGCGGTGAAGCCGGCGACGTAGCCGACGACCGGCTTGGTGACGTGCTCGGCGATGTACGCGGCAGCCCGCTCCTCGGCGTCCCCGCCGATCTCGCCGATCATCACGACGGCGTCCGTGTCGGGGTCGGCCTGGAAGGCCGCGAGCGCGTCGATGTGCGTCGTCCCGACGACCGGGTCGCCGCCGATGCCGACGGCGGTGGAGAAGCCCAGGTCCCGCAGCTCGTACATCATCTGGTAGGTCAGCGTGCCCGACTTGGAGACGAGCCCGATGCGGCCCGGGCCGGTGATGTCCGCCGGGATGATGCCGGCGTTGGCCTTGCCGGGGCTGATGAGGCCGGGGCAGTTCGGCCCGACCAGCCGGGTGGTGCCCTTCTCGGCGGCGTAGGCGTAGAACTCGGCCGTGTCCTTGACCGGGATGCCCTCGGTGATGACGACCGCCAGGCCGATGCCCGCGTCGACCGCCTCCACGACGGCGGCCTTGGCGAAGGGCGGCGGCACGAAGAGCACCGTGACGTCCGCGCCGGTCTCGGCCATGGCCTCGGCGACGGAGCCGAAGACGGGCACCGCCGTCGTCTGCTCCTGGCCGCCCGCGTCGGTGTAGGTGAAGTCCTGCGAGGTCCCCGCCTTGCGCGGGTTGACGCCGCCGACGACGCGCGTGCCGGAGGCCAGCATCCGCGTCGTGTGCTTGGTGCCCTCCGAGCCCGTCATGCCCTGGACGACGACGGTGCTGCTCTCGTCGAGGAAGATCGCCATGTCTGTGCCGTCCTTACTTCGCTGCCGCGAGCTCGGCCGCTGTCGCGGCGGCCCCGTCCATGGTGTCGGCGAGGGTCACCAGCGGGTGCGCCGCCTCGTCGAGGATCCGTCGCCCCTCGACGACGTTGTTGCCGTCCAGCCGGACGACGAGGGGCTTGGTGGCCGCGTCGCCGAGGATCTCCAGCGCCGAGACGATGCCGTTGGCGACGGCGTCGCACGCCGTGATACCGCCGAAGACGTTGACGAAGACGCTGCGCACCTGCTCGTCGCCGAGGATGACGTCGAGGCCGTCGGCCATGACCTGCGCCGAGGCGCCGCCGCCGATGTCGAGGAAGTTGGCGGGCTTCACCCCGTGCGCCTCGCCGGCGTAGGCGACGACGTCGAGGGTGCTCATGACGAGCCCCGCGCCGTTGCCGATGATGCCGACCTCGCCGTCGAGCTTGACGTAGTTGAGGCCCTTGGCCGCGGCCTTGGCCTCCAGGGGGTCGGCCGCCTCGGCGTCCTCCAGCCCGGCGTGGTCCTCGTGCCGGAAGCCGGCGTTCTCGTCGAGCGTCACCTTGCCGTCGAGGGCGACGACGTCGCCGCCCTCGGTGCGCACGAGGGGGTTGACCTCGACGAGGGTCGCGTCCTCCTCGCGGTAGACGAGCCACAGCTTCTGGAAGACCTCGACGGCCTGCTCGCGCACGTCGGCGGGGAAGCCGGCGGCGTCGGCGATCTCCTCGGCCTTCGCCCGGTCGACGCCGGTGCGCGGGTCGACGGCCACGCGGGCCAGGGCCTCGGGCCGCTCGACGGCGAGCTGCTCGATCTCCACGCCGCCCTCGACGGAGGCCATCGCGAGCAGCCGGCGCTCGGAGCGGTCCAGGAGGAGGGAGAAGTAGTACTCCTGCGCGATGGCGGCGCCCTCGGCGACCATCACGCGGTGCACGGTGTGGCCCTTGATGTCCATGCCGAGGATGGCCTCGGCGTGCGCCTGCGCCTCCTCGGGCCCCTTGGCCACCTTGACGCCGCCCGCCTTGCCGCGACCGCCTGTCTTGACCTGCGCCTTGACGACGACGACACCGCCGCCGAGCTGCTCGGCCGCCTCGCGCGCCTCCTGCGGCGTCGTGGCGACGACCCCGCGCAGCACGGGGACGCCGTGCCGCTCGAAGACGTCCCGGGCCTGGTACTCGAAGAGGTCCACCAGCGATCCTCACCTCGGGGTCCTGCCGCCGGTCGGCGGCACCGCGGGCGACCCTAGTGGCGAGGCCCCTGCCCCCTCCTCGCGGGCGACAGGCCGCCGCGAGGTGCTGCCCACGGACGCCGTCCCCCGCCGCCGGCCCGGGCGGGGGCGGGCGCACGCCCACGGGCCGGCCGACGGGAGCCTGTCGGCCCCCGCGGTTACCGTGGTCGCGGGCGCAGCTGTGCCCGACGACGCGCAGACCCCTCGGGGCCACCCCGGGCGGCACGGCGAGAGGCAGGACGATGGCGACCGACGCACCCGTGCAGGACATCGACGAGCTGGACCTCGAGCGCGGCCACGTGCACGACAAGGCCGCGGGTGTCACCGCCGTCGCCGTCGCGCTCTCCCGGTCGGTGGAGCAGATGGGCCTGGTCCGCACCGCGAGGACGCTGTCGCGGCTCAACCAGGTCGACGGCTTCGACTGCACCAGCTGTGCGTGGCCCGACCCGGCCACCGGCGAGCGCCACCTGGCGGAGTTCTGCGAGAACGGCGCCAAGGCCGTCGCCGAGGAGGCGACGCTGCGTCGCATCGGCCCCGAGTTCTTCGCCCGGCACTCGATCACCGACCTCGCGCAGAAGACGGACTACTGGCTCGGCCAGCAGGGGCGCCTCACCCACCCGGTGGTCCGCCGCGCCGGCTCCGAGCACTACGAGGCGATCTCCTGGGAGGACGCCTTCGACCTGCTCGCCGACCGCCTCGCCGGCCTGGACAGCCCCGACGAGGCCCTCTTCTACACCTCGGGGCGCACGAGCAACGAGGCCGCGTTCCTCTACCAGCTGCTCGTGCGGGCCTACGGCACGAACAACCTGCCCGACTGCTCGAACATGTGCCACGAGTCGACGTCGGTGGCGCTCGCCGAGACGATCGGCATCGGCAAGGGCAGCGTCAGCCTCAAGGACGTGCAGGAGGCGGGCCTGCTCGTCGTCGTCGGCCAGAACCCGGGCACCAACCACCCGCGCATGCTCTCCGCGCTGGAGATCGCGAAGAAGAACGGGGCGAAGATCCTCGCGGTCAACCCCCTGCCCGAGACCGGGCTCATGGGCTTCAAGAACCCCCAGCACGTCGGTGGCGTGGTGCGCGGCATCGACCTCGCCGACGAGTACCTGCCCATCCGCATCGGCGGGGACATGGCGCTGTGGCAGGCCATCGGGCACCTGCTCCTGCGCTGGGACGAGGAGTCCCGCGCCGCGGGCGGGCCTGGCGTCGTCGACCGCGACTTCCTCGCGCAGTACACGACCGGCTTCGAGTCCTACGCCGAGAACGTCCGCGACCTGGACTGGGACCTCGTGCTCCGCTCCACCGGTCTCACGCGTGAGCAGATCACCACGGCGGCGGGGATGTTCCGCGACTCCCCCGCCACGGTCGTCTGCTGGGCGATGGGCATCACCCAGCACCGGCACGCGGTCGCCACCATCAAGGAGCTCGTCAACGTCGCCATGCTCAAGGGCGACATCGGGCGCCCCGGCGCGGGGCTGTGCCCCGTCCGCGGGCACTCCAACGTCCAGGGCGACCGGACGATGGGGATCTGGGAGAAGGTGCCGGACCACTTCCTCGACGCGCTGGCGGCGGAGTTCGGCTTCGAGCCACCGCGCGAGCACGGGCACGACACGGTCGACGGCATCCGCGCCCTGCGCGACGGCGAGGCCAAGGTCTTCATGGGCATGGGGGGCAACTTCGTCTCCGCGGCGCCCGACACCGACGTCGTGGAGGCCGCCATGCGGCGGGCCGGGCTGACGGTGCACGTGTCCACCAAGCTCAACCGCTCGCACGCGGTCTGCGGCCAGGAGGCGCTCATCCTCCCCGTCCTGGGCCGGACGGAGAAGGACATGACGGGCGGGCGCGAGCAGGCCATCACGGTCGAGGACTCGATGTCGGCCGTCCACGCCTCCCGCGGCCGGCTGCCGGCGGCGAGCCCGCACCTCAAGAGCGAGGTCGACGTCGTGTGCTCCCTCGGCGAGGCCCTGGCCCGTCGGCTGGCCGACCGCCCGGGCGCCGGGGACGGCGCGGCGCTGGGCTCGATCGGCTGGTCGGCCTTCCGCAGCGACTACACGACGATCCGCCGGGCCATCTCGCGGGTCGTGCCGAGCGCGGCGGCCTACGCCGAGAAGGTCGAGCGGCCCGGCGGCTTCGTGCTGCCCCACCCGCCGCGGGACTCGCGCACCTTCCCGACGAAGCAGGGCAAGGCCGTCATGAGCACGAGCCCGCTGGAGACCATCGAGGTCCCCGAGGGCCGGCTGCTGCTGCAGACCCTGCGCAGCCACGACCAGTTCAACACGACGATCTACGGCCTCGACGACCGCTACCGGGGCATCAAGCTCGCCCGCCGCGTCGTCATGATGAACGAGGCGGACATCGCGGCGCACGGCCTGCGTGACGGCCAGGTCGTCGACATCGCGAGCCACTGGCCGGGCGAGGCCGACCGCTGGGCCCGGGAGTTCCGGGTCGTCGCCTACCCGACGCCCGAGGGCTGCGTGGCCTCCTACTACCCCGAGACCAACCCGCTGGTGCCGCTGGAGTCGGCGGCCGAGGGCAGCAACTGCCCGACGTCGAAGTCGGTCGTCGTCACGGTGCACCCCTCGCGGCCCCACCACGGCGACGAGCGGCCGCACGACACGGGCGAGGTCGAGGACGGCTGGAAGAAGAAGCACGACGTCCAGCCCCGCGTCCCGAGCTGACCGGCACCGCCTCCGCCGCGTCGAGGCAGTCGTCGCAGTCCGGCGCAGGGAGCCGGGGCGCTTGACCGACGACGAAGGGCCCCACCCGAGTCGGGTGGGGCCCTTCGTCGTCCGCGACGGGAGCGCCGCTCAGCCGGTGAAGAGCGTGAGGGCCCGGCGGACCGTCTGGACGAGCCCGTAGACCAGCGGGACACCGGTGACGGTCCACCCCACGGCGACGAAGATCTTCTGGACGGACGGGGCGGGGTCGTTGGCGCCGGGCTCGACGGCCGCGTCGGCAGAGCTCATGGGTCCTCCTGGGTCGAGACGGGCGCGGCCCGCCTCCTGGTGGGAGAGATCGGTGCTGCCGGGTGGACCCGCCGGGCAGGCAGGTCCACCCAGCAGCGGTCAGCCGCGGCTGCCCGAGGACTCGGGCTGACGGCTCCCCGCCTTCGTGGCGTCGTCGGTCGAGGCGCCCGCCCCGGTCGGCCCGGAGGACGCGGGAGGCTCCTGCAGCGCCTCGGAGACCGGCTTCACGAGCAGGTTGGCGATGAAGCCGACGACGAGCAGCACGACCATCGTCAGCAGCGCCGGGCGGTAGTCGGCCGCGTTGAGCGAGCCCGGCTGCCCCTGCGCGTCGAGGATGGCGTTGACGATGAGCGGCCCAGCGATGCCGGCGGCAGACCAGGCCGTCAGTAGCCGGCCGTGGATGGCGCCGACCTGCAGGGTGCCGAACAGGTCCCGCAGGTACGCCGGGATGGTGGCGAACCCGCCGCCGTAGAAGGACAGGATGACGAAGGCGAAGAGGACGAAGAGCGCCGTCGACGTCTGCCCGAAGAGCGCCAGCAGCGCGTAGAGCACGGCACCGACGCCCAGGTAGACCATGTAGATGTTCTTGCGGCCGATGACGTCGCTCGTCGAGCTCCACACGAAGCGCCCCGCCATGTTGCCGAGGGCGATGAGGCCGACGAAGCCGCCGGCGGCGGCCGCGGTGATGGCGGAGGTCCCGCCGTCGCGGAAGAAGTCCTGGATCATCGGCGAGGCCTGCTCGAGGATGCCGATCCCGGCGGTGACGTTGCAGAACAGCACGACCCACAGCAGCCAGAACTGCGGGGCCTTCATGGCGTTGCGGACCGTGACCTGACCCGTGGTCACCATCGACTTCTGCTTCTTCGTCGAGGGGTCGTAGCCGGCGGGGGCGTAGTCCGGCGGGGCGACGCGGACGGTGAAGACGCCGAACATCATGACGACGAAGTAGACGACGCCGAGCGTGAGGAAGAGCCGGGCCACCGCACCGCCGTCCACGTCCGCGATGTCGCCGCCGCTGAAGACGGTGAGCAGCTGCGTCGAGAGCGGGCTGGCGATGAGCGCACCGCCGCCGAAGCCCATGATGGCCATGCCGGTGGCCAGGCCCGGGCGGTCGGGGAACCACTTGATGAGGGTCGAGACCGGGGAGATGTAGCCGATCCCGAGCCCGATGCCGCCGATGACGCCGTAGCCGAGGTAGAGCAGCCACAGCTGGCTCGTCGCGATGCCGAGGGAGCCGACGAGGAAGCCGGTGGCCCAGCAGCACGCGGAGACGAACATCGCGGCGCGGGGGCCGTTCTTGTCGACCCAGGAGCCGAAGGTCGCGGCCGAGAGCCCGAGCATGACGATGGCGATGGAGAAGACGACGCCGATCGCCGTCTGCCCGGTGCCGAAGTGGTCGACGAGGGCTTGCTTGTAGACGCTGGTCGCGTAGACCTGGCCGATGCACAGGTGGACCGCGAGGGCCGCCGGCGGGATGATCCACCGGTTGAAGCCGGGTCCCGCGACCGTGCGGGACCGCTGGAGGAAACCTGGCAGCACGCGGGCTCCTTGGTCGTCGTCGATCTGCCGACCGGACGCCCCGGCGCGGTGGACGGACCGTACCTGTGAGCAGGCTGGACCGCCGCCCACGGCACACCCCTGGCTCCCCTTGCTCCCCCGCCCCGTCACCGGGCGACGGCCAGCGCCTCGCGTGACGTCGCGGAGGCGGGCGAGGTGGAGCAGCGGGCGGGAGGGTCAGAGCTTCTCGACGGGCGCGTAGCGCAGCAGCAGACGCTTGACGCCCTGGTCGCCGAAGTCGACGTGCGCGACGGCCTTGTCCCCGGAGCCGTCGACCCGCACGACCGTCCCCAGCCCGAAGGCGTCGTGCGTGACGCGGTCGCCGCCCTCCAGGTGCACCACCTCGCGGTTGCCCGGCGAGCGGACGCCGGGCCGCTGCGCCAGACGCGCGACCGCCGGCGTCGAGCTCGGCGCCACCGAGCTCGACGCGCCGCGGCGCCAGTGCAGCAGGTCCGGCGGGACGTCGTCGAGGAAGCGGCTCGCCGGGTTGAACTGCGGCTGGCCCCACGCCGTCCGGACCGCCGCCCGGGAGAGGTAGAGCCGGTCCCGGGCGCGGGTGAGCCCGACGTAGGCCAGGCGCCGCTCCTCGGCCAGCTCGGTGGGGTCGGCCAGCGAGCGCTGGTGCGGGAAGACGCCCTCCTCCATGCCGGTGAGGAAGACGACGGGGAACTCCAGCCCCTTCGCCGTGTGCAGGGTCATGAGCGTGACGACGCCCTGCGCCGCCGCCGCCTGAGCCGCGGCGACGTCGTCGGGGTGCGCCTCGCCGTCCGGCTCGTCGGGGATCTCGTCGGCGTCGGCGACGAGCGAGACCTGCTCGAGGAAGTCCCCGAGGGAGCCCTGCGGGTTGGTCGTCTCGTACTCCCCCGCCACCGCGACGAGCTCGGCGAGGTTCTCCACCCGCGACTCGTCCTGCGGGTCCCCGCTGCGGCGCAGCTCGTCGACGTACCCGGTGCGGTCCAGCACCGCCTCGAGCACGGCCGCGGGGCCGGCGCCGCCCTCGACGACCGTGCGCAGCTCCTCGAGCAGGTCCCGGAAGCGTGAGACGGCGGCGAGGCTGCGCGTCGCGATGCCGGGGGCGTCCTCGGCCCGGCCGAGCGCCGCGGCGAAGGGGATGCGCTCGCGCTCGGCCAGCGCGGCGATGCTCGCCTCGGCGCGGTCCCCGATGCCGCGCTTCGGCACGTTGAGGACGCGGCGCAGGTTGACGGTGTCGGTGGCGTTGGCGAGCACCCGCAGGTAGGCGAGCGCGTCCTTGATCTCGCGGCGCTCGTAGAAGCGCGTGCCGCCGACGACCTTGTAGGGCACGCCGGTGCGGATCAGCACCTCCTCCAGCGCCCGGGACTGGGCGTTGGTCCGGTAGAAGACCGCGACGTCGCCGTACCGCACGCCCGCGGTGTCGTGCAGGCGGTCGACCTCCTCGGCGATGAAGGCGGCCTCGTCGTGCTCGGTGTCGGCGACGTAGCCGACGACCGGCTCGCCCTGGCCCGACGCCGTCCAGAGGTTCTTCGGACGCCGGTCGGGGTTGCGGGCGATGACGGCGTTCGCCGAGGAGAGGATCGTCTGCGTCGAGCGGTAGTTCTGCTCCAGCAGGATCGTCGTCGCGTCGGGGTAGTCGCTCTCGAACTCCTCGATGTTGCGGATCGAGGCGCCGCGGAAGGCGTAGATCGACTGGTCGGCGTCGCCGACGACGGTCAGCTCGGACGGCGCGAGCGCCCCCGTCGTCCCGGGCGTCGAGCCGTCGGTGGCCCGCTCCGCCTCCGCGCCGTGCACGGCGCCGCCGACGAGCTCGCGCACGAGCACGTACTGGGCGTGGTTGGTGTCCTGGTACTCGTCGACGAGCACGTGCCGGAACCGGCGCCGGTAGGTCTGCGCCACCTCGGGGAAGGCCTGCAGCACGTTGACCGTGAGCATGATGATGTCGTCGAAGTCGAGGGCGTTGGCCTGGCGCAGCCGCGCCGTGTAGAGCCGGTAGGCCTCGGCCAGCACCTTCTCGGCGGGCGTGCCCTCGGCCGCCACGCGCGAGGAGTACGTCTCGTCGTCGACCAGCTCGTTCTTGAGGTTGGAGACCTGCGCGCTGAAGGACCGCGGCGGGTGCCGCTTGGGGTCGAGGTCGAGCTCGCGGCAGACGAGCGCCATGAGCCGCTGGCTGTCGGCGGCGTCGTAGATCGAGAAGCTGCTGCGCAGGCCGACGGACGTCGCCTCGCGCCGCAGGATCCGCACGCACGCCGAGTGGAAGGTGGAGACCCACATCGCCTTCGCAGCCGGCCCGACGAGCGCCTCGACCCGCTCGCGCATCTCGGCCGCGGCCTTGTTGGTGAAGGTGATGGCGAGGACCTCGCCGGGGTGGACGGCGCGGGCGGCCAGCAGGTACCCGATGCGGTGGGTGAGCACCCGGGTCTTGCCCGAGCCGGCTCCGGCCACGAGCAGCAGCGGGCCGCCGCGGTGCAGCACCGCCTCACGCTGCGGCGGGTTGAGGCCGTCGAGCAGCGCCAGCGCCCGCGGCGACCCGGGCCCGGTGCGAGGGGCCTGCGACGTCGCGCTGGCGGCCTCGCCCCGTGCCGCCCGCAGCCGCTCGCGGACCCCGGCGGCACCCCGCGCGGGCGCGGCGCCGGACGGGCCGGACCCGCTGCCCCGCGGTCGCAGGCCGGGCAGCGGGAGGTCGTCGAAGAGGGTGCTCATGGCGCCCTCGAGCCTACGACCGCCCACCGACGCGCACGCCCGGCGACGTCGGCAGCCCGGGAGCCCGGCCGCGTCCGCCGCGCCATGAAGGTCGCATCGCGGAAGCACCACGCGAGGAGGTCACACATCGCGGTGAGGGGGCGGGGACGGCGGCGAGGTCGTCGCGGGAGAGGAGCGGGCTGAGGGAGGAGAGCGGGCAGGGGGAGGTCTCAGCCGTCGCGGGCGGCGGCGAGCGCGGCCTCGACGACGTCGGTGACGGGCACCGCACCTGAGGCGACGTCGGCGAGCGGCACCCAGGCGGCGGCGTCCGTCGTGCCGCCGACCTCGGTGACCGTGGGCTCGCGCTCGTCCTCGCACGTGCCGCGGAAGACGATCGCGATGCTGTGGAAGTCCTCGAGCACCCCCGCCGGCGAGCGCCCCGTGAAGTGCGCCGAGGTGACCTGCAGGACGGGGCCGACGACGACGTCGAGGCCGGTCTCCTCGTGCGCCTCGCGGCGGGCTCCGTCGCGCGGGTCCTCGCCGTGGTCGAGCCCGCCGCCGGGCAGCGACCACCGCCCCGGCCGCGGCGTGCCCGGCGCCAGCCGCGACAGCAGGACGGCGTCGCCGCGCAGGCAGAGCGCGTAGGCGCCGACCCGCTGCCGCGGGACCGCCACCTCCCCCGTGACGCCTGACGGGTCGACCTCGACCGGCCACCCACCGGGCTCGCCGGCGACCTGCATCTCCTCGGCCTTGCCGTCGCCGCCCGCCCGCCGGTCCGTCCGCACGTCGGCGACGCTACCGCCGCCCCGCCGGGCCCGGTCGCCCGCCGGGCCCACCCCGCCCGACGCCCACCCGCGCCCGAGGCGGCGCAGCCCTACGCTCGTGACCATGGCCGACGACGCACCCCCCGACGCGGCCTCGTCGGCGGCGGCTCGCGACGGCCGGGCCCGGCGGGCCTCGCCCGGCGGGGAGACCGGGCTGGCGCGCCTGGCCCCGGCCGTGCTGCGGCGGCGCGCCTACACCGCCGCGCTGCTCGCCTTCCGCGCCTCCCCGGCGCCCGTGCGCCGCGCCGTCGTGCGGGCGGCCACCCCGGGCTTCACGGTGGGTGCGGTGGTCGCCATCGAGCACGACGGCGAGGTGCTCTTCCTGCGCCAGCCCCACCGCGTGGGCTGGTCGCTGCCGGGAGGCCTGCTCGACGCCGGCGAGCGCCCCGAGCAGGGCGTCGTCCGCGAGGTCCACGAGGAGACGGCGATGCGGGTGGAGGTCGGCCTGCCGGTGACGACGCAGGTCAACGCCCGCGTCCGCCGCGTCGACGTCATCTACCGGCTTCGCACCTCCGAGCGACCCCACGTCGTCGCCGGGGGCGAGGCCAAGGAGCACCGCTGGATGGCCCTCGACGCGCTGGAGGACGCCGACGACTCCACCCGCGAGATCGTCGAGCTGCTGCGGCGCACGCAGGACGTCGGCTGCTACGACGGGCGCGTGGTCGCCGAGGCGCCGTCGACGTCGTGACCGCCCTCGCCGGCGTCGTCCTCGCCGCGGGCGCCGGCACCCGCCTCGCCCCGCTGACGCACCTGCGTCCCAAGGCGCTGTGCCCGGTCGGCGGTCGCCCGCTGCTCGACCACGCCCTCGACCGGCTCGCCGCCGTCCTGCCGACCGTCGCCGACCCGAGGCACCACCTCGCCGTCAACGCCCACGCGCACGCCGCGCAGGTCCTCGGTGCCGTGGCGGGGCGCGCCCACGTGTCCGTCGAGGCCCCCGTGGCCCTCGGCACCGCCGGGGCGCTGGGCGCGCTGCGGAGCTGGCTCGACGGGCGCGACCTCGTCCTGACCAACGCCGACGCCTGGCTGCCGGCGGGTCTCGACGGCCTCCTCGACGGGTGGGACGGCGAGCGCTGCCGGCTCCTCGTCGTGCCCGAGGGCCACGGCCCGGGTGACCCGCTGCACGCCGCCCCCGCCGCTGGCCCCCCTCCGCCGGCGGTCCGGTACGTCGGCGCCTGCGCCCTGCCCTGGCGGCTCGTCCGCGACCTGCACCCGGAGCCGACAGGCCTCTTCGAGGTGCTCTGGCGCGCCGAGCGCGACGCCGGCCGCCTCGACCTGCACCTGAGCCTGCAGGCGGCCGTCGACTGCGGGACGCCAGCCCGGTACCTGGCCGCCAACCTGGCGGCCTCCGGCGGTCGCAGCGTCGTCGACCCTCGGGCTCGGGTCGAGGGCGAGGTCGAGCGGTGCGTCGTCTGGGACGGTGCGGTCGTCGACGCGGGCGAGCACCTCGTCGACGTCGTCCGCGCGGGCGACGAGCAGCACCGGCTGACCGTCGGGGCGGCCGCCCCGGGGTGAGGACAGCCGACGGCCCGCACGGCTGCCGGCCGGAGAACTGGGCACCGCCCGGCCACGGCTACTAGCGTCGAGGCCGTGGCCAGCCTCTACGTCGCCTCCGTCGAGGGCGAGACCCGCAAGTCCACCGTGGCCCTCGGCGTCCTCGCCGCGATGTGCGCCACCGGGCGCCGGGTCGGCGTCTTCCGCCCGCTCGTGCGCGACGGAGAGGGCCGCGACGACGTCCTCGACGTCCTGCTCTCGGAGCTGACCGGCGGGGAGGTCGACGACGAGGCCTACGCCGCGAGCGTCGGCGTCGGCTACGAGGCGATGCGCGTGGACCCCGAGGCCGCCCTCGACGAGGTGCTGGGCCGCTACCGCGCGCTGGCGGCGGGCGTCGACGACGTCATGGTCCTCGGCAGCGACTACACCGACGTCGCCGGCCCGACCGAGCTGGCCGCCAACGGCCGCATCGCCGCCGACCTCGGCACCCCCGTCCTCCTGGTCGTCAAGGCCCTCGGGCGCTCGCCGAAAGAGGTGCGCGACGTCGCCGCCGTCGCCCGCGGGGAGGTCGAGGCCCAGCACGCCACCGTGGTCGGCGTCGTCGCCACCCGCGCCGACCCCGACGCGCTCGCCGACGTCGTCGCCGCCCTGGAGGAGCCGGGCCGGCGCGGGGCCCCGCCCTCCCGCCCGGCCTTCGCCGTCCCGGAGGACCCGCTGCTGACCGCCGTCGGCGTCCGCGAGCTCGTCGAGGCCTGCGACGGCCGCCTCGTGCTGGGCGACGAGGCCGGCCTGGACGAGCAGTCCGGCGGTCTCGTCGTCGCCGCCATGTCGATGGCCAACGCCCTCGACCACCTCGTCGACCGGGCCGTCGTCATCGTCCCGGGCGACCGCAGCGAGGTCGTCCTCGGGCTCCTGACGGCGCACACCTCCAGGACCTTCCCGCCGCTGGCCGGCGTGGTCCTCACCGGCGGCTTCGCCCTGCCGCAGACGGTGGTCCGGCTGCTCGAGGGGCTCGGGGAGTCCACCCCGCCCGTCGTCTCCACCGACCTCGGCACCGTCGAGACCGCCGCACGGCTCCTCGCGGTGCGCGGGCGGCTCTCCCGGCGGACCGAGCGCGAGCGCGAGCAGGTGCGGGCGGCGCAGCAGCTCTTCGCCGCGCACGTCGACGGCGACCGGCTGCTCTCCCTCGCGAGGGACGCCGACGTCGTCACCGTGACGCCGCGGATGTTCGCCGCCGTCCTGCACGAGCGGGCCCGCAGCCGGCGGATGCGCGTCGTGCTGCCCGAGGGCCTGGAGCCGCGCGTGCTGCACGCTGCGGCGGAGCTGCTGCGCGGCGGCGTCGTCGACCTCACGCTGCTGGGCCCGCAGGAGGAGGTGCGCCAGGTCGCCGAGGAGGTCGGCGCCGACGTCGGCGGCGCGGCCGTGGTGGACCCCGCCACCTCCCCCGACCTGGAGCGCTACGCCGCCGAGTACGCCCGCCTGCGCGCCCACAAGGGCGTCACGGCGGAGGCGGCGCGAGGGCTGCTCACCGACGTCACGCGCTTCGGGACGCTCATGGTCCACCTCGGCGACGCCGACGGCATGGTCTCCGGCGCCGTCCACACCACCGCCGAGACGCTGCGGCCGGCCTTCGAGGTCATCAAGACGGCCCCGGGCCGTGACGTCGTCTCCAGCGTCTTCCTCATGTGCCTGCCGGACCGGGTGCTCGTCTACGGCGACTGCGCCGTCAACCCCGACCCGGACGCCGGTGCGCTCGCCGACATCGCGGCGAGCAGCGCCGACACCGCCGAGGCCTTCGGGGTCGAGCCGCGGGTGGCGATGATGAGCTACTCCACGGGCGGCTCGGGCTCCGGCGCCGGGGTCGAGAAGGTGCGGGAGGCCACCGCCCTGGTCAAGCAGCAGCGGCCCGACCTGGAGGTCGAGGGCCCCATCCAGTACGACGCCGCCGTCGACGTCGGCGTCGCGCGCACGAAGCTGCCGGACTCGGCGGTCGCCGGGCGCGCCACCGTCTTCGTCTTCCCCGACCTGAACACCGGCAACACGACGTACAAGGCGGTGCAGCGCAGCGCGAACGCCGTCGCCATCGGCCCGGTGCTGCAGGGGCTGCGCCGGCCCGTCAACGACCTCTCCCGAGGAGCCCTCGTGCGCGACATCGTCAGCACCGTGATCATCACGGCGGTCCAGGCCCAGGTGCAGCAGCAGGCCGACCAGGAGCAGGGGGCGAGCGCGTGAGCGTCGTCCTCGTCCTCAACTCCGGGTCCTCCTCGGTGAAGTACCAGCTGCTCGACGTCGACGGCGAGCGGTCGCTGGCCGCGGGTCAGGTCGAGCGCATCGGCGGCCAGGGCCCGGGCGCCCTTGAGCACGAGGTGGCCGGCGCCGACCCGGTCGAGCGCGAGGTCGACGTCCCCGACCACGGCGCCGCGCTGCGGGTCGTCGTGGACGCCTTCGCCGAGCACGGCCCCGACCTGGCCGAGGCCGGCCTGGTCGCGGTCGGCCACCGGGTCGTCCACGGCGGCGACCGCTTCTCGACGCCGGCGCTCGTCGACGACGGCGTCGAGCGGGCGATCGCCGAGCTCGCCGACCTCGCCCCGCTGCACAACCCGGCCAACCTCGAGGGCATCTCGGTCGCCCGTGCGGTCGTCCCCGGCGTGCCGCACGTGGCCGTCTTCGACACCGCCTTCCACGCCACGTTGCCGCCGGCGGCCTTCACCTACGCCCTCGACCGCGACCTCGCCCGGCGCGAGAAGCTGCGGCGCTACGGCTTCCACGGCACGTCGGTGGCCTCCGTGGTGCCGCGGGCGGCCGCGGTGCTGGGCCGCCCGGTCGAGGAGCTCGCGATGGTCGTGCTGCACCTCGGCAACGGCGCCTCGGCCACGGCCGTGCTCGGCGGTCGCAGCGTGGACACGTCGATGGGCCTGACGCCGCTGCAGGGCCTCGTCATGGGCACGCGCTCCGGTGACGTCGACCCCAGCGTGCTGCTGCACCTGCTGCGCCGCACCGGCGTGAGCGTCGAGGAGCTCGACGCGCTGCTCAACCGCGGCAGCGGCCTCAAGGGCCTCGCCGGCGCCTCGGACGTGCGCGAGGTGGAGAGCCGTGCCGCCGACGGGGACCAGGACGCCGAGCTGGCGCTGGAGGTCATGGCCCACCGGATCAAGCACTACCTCGGCGCCTACGCCTTCGAGATGGGCCGCCTGGACGCCGTCGTGCTCACCGCCGGCGTCGGGGAGAACAGCAGCGGGGTGCGCGCCCGGGCCCTCGCCGGCCTGGAGGCCTTCGGGGTCGTCCTCGACGACGCCCGCAACGCCGAGCGCTCCCGTGAGCCGCGGCGCATCTCCCCCGACGACGCGCCCGTCGCCGTCCTCGTCGTCCCCACCGCGGAAGAGCTGCAGATCGCCCGCGAGACGCTGGCGGTCGTCAGGGGCTGAGCGACGACGTCACCGGTCCTTGGCGATGCGGACGGCTCCGCCGGCCAGCCGGAGGAAGCGGACGTAGGAAGCGTCATCGCCGGCGCGCAGGCGCCGAAGCCGTTGCACCGCGTCGTCGGCACTGAGCGCCGCCGACCTCGCGCTCCTGCGGTCGACGTCGAACGAGTGCTCGCAGTCCGCCAGGTGCCTCAACGACTGGAGAGTGACGAAGGTCTCGCACACCCGGGCGAGGTCATCAGGGGCCTCGACGAGAAGGGAGCGCAGCGCTCGGAGTCCCTTCTGGCCCAGCACCGCCTGGCAGAGCGTGAGCATGTCCGTGTGGGAGAACCACCGCGCCGCCGAGATGGCCTCACGCGAGGGCGGCCGGGAGAGCTCCCCGTCGACGAGGACCTGCGCGGCGCGCGTGGTCAGCTCGTGGAACAGCGCGTAATAGGCCCGCGAGATGGCGCACCGCAAGTCGACAGTCCTCGGCCGCCCCCTCCCAGCGTCGAAGCCCGCCAGGCGCCGTGCCTGAGCCACCAGCTCTCCAGCGTCGAGAGGACGTGCGCTCACCCCTGGTCCTCGTCGGACGGCTGTTCGTCAGGGTCGGCGGAGGCCAGGACGACGACGACGTCGTCCACAAGCCCGAGCTCGGCCGCACGCCGCCTGACCGCCTGACGGACGTGGAAGGCGCCGTCGAGGTCCCAGTCTCCCCGTGTCGGACCGATGGTGACAAGCACGTAGACCGGCGCACCGTCCGGCCCCTCGCGATGCTCCGCCCTCACGGACTGGACGGGGATCCGGGCGTCCTGGATCGGGTCGACTTGTGACAGCTCCGTCAGCGCGGACTCACTCGTCGTGACCATGAGGGTCTCCCACTGCTCGCTCTTCCGGCCTGACCAGCAGCATGACGGCTCACGGACTCTCCGGCCCTGTCCGGGCTCGGCGAGCTGTCAGCTCACTCCCACTCGATCGTCCCCGGCGGCTTGCTGGTGACGTCGAGGACGACGCGGTTGACCTCGTCGACCTCGTTGGTGATGCGGGTGGAGATCCGCGCCAGCAGGTCGTGCGGCAGACGTGACCAGTCGGCCGTCATCGCGTCGTCGGAGGACACGGGCCGCAGGACCACGGGATGGCCGTAGGTGCGACCGTCGCCCTGGACGCCGACCGAGCGGACGTCGGCGAGCAGCACCACGGGGCACTGCCAGATGGAGCGGTCGAGGCCAGCGGCCGTGAGCTCCTCGCGGACGATCTCGTCGGCGGCGCGCAGGGTGTCGAGCCGCTCGCGCGTCACCTCGCCGATGATCCGGATGCCCAGGCCTGGGCCGGGGAACGGCTGGCGCCACACGATGGCCTCCGGCAGCCCCAGCTCGGCCCCGACGGCGCGCACCTCGTCCTTGAACAGCGTGCGCAGCGGCTCGACGAGCTCGAACTGCAGGTCCTCCGGCAGGCCGCCGACGTTGTGGTGGCTCTTGATCGTCGCCGTCGAGCTGGTGCCGCCGTGCACGGTGCCCCCGGACTCGACGACGTCGGGGTAGAGCGTGCCCTGCACGAGGAAGCGCACCTCGGTGCCCTCCGCGCCCGCTGCCGCGACGAGGTCGGCCGCCGCACCCTCGAAGGCCCGGATGAACTCCCGACCGATGGCCTTGCGCTTGGTCTCGGGGTCGGTGACGCCGGCGAGCGCGGCCAGGAACTGCTCCTCGGCGTCGACGACGACGAGGTCGACACCCGTCGCCTCCACGTAGTCCCGCTCGACCTGCTCGGCCTCGCCGGCACGCAGCAGGCCGTGGTCGACGAAGACGCACGTCAGCTGGTCGCCGACCGCGCGGTGCACGAGCGCCGCGGCGACGGCGGAGTCGACCCCGCCGGACAGGCCGCACACGACCCGCGCGTCCCCCACCTGGGCGCGGATGCGCTCGACCTGCTCGGCGATGACGCCCTCGGTCGTCCAGTCAGCGGGCACGTCGGCACCGCGCAGGAAGTTCTCGATGACCGCCTGCCCGAAGGTCGAGTGCTTCACCTCGGGGTGCCACTGGACGCCGTAGAGGCGGCGGGCGTGGTCCTCGAAGGCCGCGACCGGCGCCCCGGGCGAGGACGCCGTCACCGTGAAGCCGGGCGGGGCGCTGCGCACGGCGTCGCCGTGGCTCATCCAGACGCTCTGGTGCTGCGGCTGCCCGGACAGCAGCACGCTGCTGCCCCCGGGGCCGTCGGCGGCCTCCTCGACCGGCTCGCGCTGGGCGTCCGTGCCGCCGTACTCGCGCAGGCCGGTGCGGGCGACGTCCCCACCGAGGGCCTTGGCCATGGCCTGGAAGCCGTAGCAGATGCCGAGGACGGGCACCCCGGCCTCGAAGAGGTCCGCCTCGACGAGGGGAGCTCCCTCGGCGTACACCGACGCCGGGCCGCCGGACAGGATGATCGCGGCCGGATCACGGGCCAGGAGGTCCTGCACGCTCGAGCTGGCCGGCACGACCTCGGAGTAGGAGTCGGCCTCACGCACCCGCCGGGCGATGAGCTGGGCGTACTGGGCGCCGTAGTCGACGACGAGCACCGGGCGGGCGGTGCGCTCCCCCGGCGGCAGGCCGCCGTCGGCCACCGGCCCCGGCGCCCCGGGGGCGGCCGAGGGCTCTTGGCCCGGGACCGGCTCGGCCTGCTGGCCGCTCGGCGCGTCGTCGGGCCCTGGGGCCCCGGGGTCTGCGGCGCCGGCGTCGCCGGTGGCCTCGCGGGTCGGCTCGCTCACGTGCGCCAGGCTAGTTGTACTGACCACGGAGGTTGGTGACGGCGCGTCGGT
>NZ_JBBHZF010000023.1:568122-573080 GCF_037482365.1 Pseudokineococcus sp. 1T1Z-3 | reverse complement strand
ACCGACAACCAGACCCCGCCACAGATGCCCTGGCGGGTCTCCGACCTGCGACGACGCAGGTTCACTCGAACGTGTGAACGATCGCGTGGGAGGGCGTCGGGAGCCGTCCCGTCGCCCGCACCGGCGACTGGGGACGCCCAACCGTGGCATCCATGCCACTTCACCCGTCTCCGCGTCCCCAGACGCCCAGCCGCGGCCCCCTTCGACCACGAGCGGCCCCAACGGGGGCCGCGGCGGAGATCACCACCGCCCGGCGCCCGCTCGTCGCTACGGTCGCCGCATGGCGGACCTTCCCGGCGGGCGACGTCCCCGAGGCCTCCGCCCGGCGTCGCCTGCCTGACCCGGACGCGGCCACCTCGCAGGCCCGGCATCCCACCGCCTGATCCCACCGGCGCCCCGGTCATAAGACTCCCGGCGGCGTCGACCACCTTGGAGCACCGCCATGACCTCCCCGAGGACCCGCCGCACGGCCGCGCGGGGCTCGATCGCGACGCTCGTCGCAGCCTCCCTGCTGGCTGCAGGCCTGCCTCTCGCGCACCTGGTGGCCCCGGAGGCGCCGACCGTGGCCATGCTGGCCGTCGTCCTGCTCGGCCTGCTGGGGACCGGCCTTGGCCTCGTCGGCTTCTCGTGGCGGCTGACGACCGCCAACGCTTTCGTGGCGGTACTGCTCCTGCCCGCGATCGTCCTCGTCGTCACAGTCCTCGGCGGCCCCTGACATCACCTGGTGGGAGACATCACCTGGTGAGAGACATCACCTGGCTGGAGGCGCCACATCGCGCAGGCGCCACCGGCTGACGAGGTCAACCGACGGACGCGCGCCTCTCAGCGCTCACGAAAGACTTCCGGCGCCGGTGCTCCACGGCGGTCCTCGTCGTCGCCAGGCCCGTCCCCCGGCTCCTCGGGCCCCGGCTCGCGCCGCAGGACGTCGCCAGGCTGGGGGTCCAGCGCCGCGCAGATGGCCTCGGGGGTGGCGCGGATCGCCACGTCCAGGACGTCGTCCGACCCCGACCGACGCGACCCCGACTGATGGCGACCCGACCCACGCGAGGGCGACGGGCCGCAGACTGCTGCTCCTCGGCCTGACGCCCCGCCCTGGAGGTCCCGTGCCCCACTCCCGCCGCCCGGCCCGCCACGAGCGGCCCCGCCGTCCCGCCAGGTCCGGGGCGACGCGGGCCACCACCGCCGGAGCCGCCGCGCTCGTGCTCGTCGGGTGCAGCCAGACCGGCCCGGGCACGGACGACGCCGACGGGCCGAGCACCGACGGCGACCTCACGCCCGTCACGCTGCAGCTGCAGTGGTTCACCCAGGGCCAGTTCGCGGGCTACTACGCCGCGCTGGACCAGGGTTTCTACGAGGACCAGGGCCTCGACGTCACCATCGCCGAGGGCGGCACGGACATCGTCCCGCAGACCGTCCTGGCCCAGGGGCAGGCGGACTACGCCATCGCCTGGGTGCCCAAGGCGCTCGCGTCGCGCGAGCAGGGCGCCGCCATCACCGACGTCGCCCAGGTCTTCCATCGCTCGGGCACGCTGCAGGTCTCCTTCGCCGACGCCGGCATCGACGACGTCGCCGACCTGGAGGGCCGCACGGTCGGCAACTGGGGGTTCGGCAACGAGTTCGAGCTCTTCGCCGGCATGACCGAGGCGGGGCTCGACCCGGCCACCGACGTCACCCTCGTCCAGCAGCAGTTCGACATGCAGGCCCTGCTCAACGGCGACATCGACGCCGCGCAGGCGATGACCTACAACGAGTACGCCCAGGTGCTCGAGGCCGTCGACCCGGCGACGGGCGAGCTGTACCAGGAGGACGACTTCACCGTCCTGGACTGGAACGACGTGGGCACCGCGATGCTGCAGGACGCCGTCTGGGCGAGCACGGAGCGGCTGGCGGACCCGGCGTACGAGGAGCAGACCGTCGCCTTCCTCACCGCCAGCCTGCAGGGGTGGATCTACTGCCGCGACAACGTGCAGGAGTGCCGCGACATCGTCGTCGAGCGCGGCTCCACGTTGGGGGCGAGCCACCAGCTGTGGCAGGTCAACGAGGTCAACCAGCTCGTCTGGCCCTCCCCCGAGGGCATCGGCACCATCACGCAGGACGCCTGGGACCAGACGGTCGAGGCCTCCCTCGCCACGCGCAACGCCGACGGCGCCACGGTCCTGTCGCAGGAGCCCGACGACGACGCCTGGACCAACACCTACGTCGACCAGGCGCAGGCGGCCCTCGTGGAGATGGGCCTGGACGTCACGGGCGAGGGGTACGAGCCTGTGGAGGTCACCCTCGAGGAGGGTGGCGCCTGATGGGCGGCGGGCCCACGAGGGGGCAGGCCCACGAGAAGCAGGGGACACGATGACGAGCACGACGGAGCGGCCCGAGGTCGAGCCCGCGCGGGGCGGCACCCACGCCTCCGGCGAGCCGGCCGACGACCTGCTGGCCCGCCACCGGGCGGTGGCGCCGTCGTGGACCTCGCTGTACTACGAGGAGCCGCTGGAGCTCGTCAGCGGCTCGGGCAACCGGGTCACCGACAGCCGCGGGCGCACCTACCTCGACTTCTTCGGCGGCATCCTCACGAACATGGTCGGCTACGACCTGCCGGCGCTGCGCGAGGCCGTCACCAAGCAGATCAGCCGCGGCGTCGTGCACACCTCGACGCTGTACCTGCTGCGCAGCCAGGTCGAGCTCGCCGAGAAGATCGCCCGGCTCTCGAAAATCCCCGACGCCAAGGTCTTCCTCACGAGCTCGGGCACCGAGGCCAACGAGGCGGCGCTGCTGCTCGCCATGACCTACCGGCGCTCGAACCAGGTGCTGGCGCTGCGCAACAGCTACCACGGGCGCAGCTTCGCGACCGTCGGCATCACGGGGAACCGCTCGTGGTCGGCGTCGAGTTTCTCGCCGCTGCAGACCACCTACCTGCAGGGCGGGTACCGGTTCCGCAGCAGCTTCCGCGGGATGGACGACGACGCCTACGTCGACGCGTGCGTCGCCGACCTGCGCGAGCTGCTGGCGGTGGCGACGGCGGGGGACGTCGCGTGCCTCATCGCCGAGCCCGTGCAGGGCGTCGGTGGCTTCGCCGTCCCGCCGGACCGGCTCCTCGGCGCCTACAAGGAGGTGCTCGACGAGACGGGCACCCTCTTCATCAGCGACGAGGTGCAGACCGGGTGGGGTCGCACGGGCGAGACCTTCTTCGGCATCGAGGCGTCCGGCGTCGTGCCGGACATGTTGACCTTCGCCAAGGGCCTGGCCGGCGGGTACGCCATCGGCGGGGTCGTGGCGCGCGGAGACGTCATGGACTGCCTGGACGCCAACGGCATCTCCACCTTCGGCGGCAACCCGGTGGCGACCGTGGCCGCGAACGCCGTGCTCGACCACGTGCTCGACCACGACCTGCAGCACAACGCCGCCCGGCTCGGGGCGTTGCTCAAGGATGGGCTGGGCGCGGCCGCGCAGCGGCTCGACCTCGTCGCCGAGGTCCGCGGCAAGGGCCTGATGATCGGGCTGGAGCTCGTCGGCGCCGACGGCTACGCCCCGCACCCCGCCGCCGCCGCGGCGGTGCTGGAGCAGGCGCGCGCCGGCGGGCTGCTCATCGGCAAGGGCGGCCTGCACGGCAACGTCATCCGCATCGCCCCGCCGCTGACCCTCACCGAGGACGAGGCGCGCGAGGGCCTCGGCGTCCTCCTCACCGCCCTGGAGGCCGTCGACGCCGCCCAGGGCTAGGTGCTCGGCGATCCGGGGGCCCCATGAAGCCGAGGACTTGAACGGCCGCCCGGGCGTCGGAGTCGCCGCGACTGAGCCCTCCCATCCACAGAGTCACTCACCACGCGACGTCATCCACAGGGGAGCGTGCTTCACCCGATCGGGGTGACCGGACCTGGTTAGCGTCGGCGGGTGCGCCGTTCGGGACCCCTCGCCCTCCTCGCTGCAGCCGCCCTCACCCTCAGCGGCTGCATCAGCGAGCCAGAGCCGGGCGCGCCCATGCCGACATCGGCGGCGCCCGCACCGACCACGTCCCTGCCGCCCGAGGCATCGACCGCGCCCGACCCAGCACCGACCGAGACAGCGCCGACGCTGCCCCCCGAGGCGACCACCAACGACGCTGCCGGGGCAGAGGCCTTCGTCCGGCACTGGTACGACACGCTGAACTACGCCTACCGCACGAACGACACCGGCCCTCTCGAGGCGGCGAGTCGACCGGACTGCGAGGTCTGCAACTCCTTCGTCGAAGACTTCGACAACCTGCCTGCTGGGCACCGCATCGACGGCGGGCAGGTCGAGGTCATCGACTCCGTAGCTCCCGCGCCGGACGGGACGGGCAACGTCCTCGTCGCCCTGGCAACTCGACAAGAAGCCAGTCGCGTGATCGACGCCAACGGTGACGTGGTCGGCGAGACCGAGGGCGAAGACATCGCGCTCGGCGCGGTGATCGTCCGCGTAGACGGCGGGTGGCTCATGTATGGGCTCGGCGAGTGATGCCAACATCACGCGCAGCGATCACTTTCGCAGTAGGTCTCTGTGCAATGACCTTGGTCCAGCACGACGTGGCGGCGGCAGCTTCCCGGGGCTTTCCGGATGTCTCGTCACGCTTCGACCGCGACAGCGCTGACTTGAAAGGCCTGCTCGAGCGCCCCGCCAAGTACCAGCCCCCTCAGTCCGAGGACGTGGGCACGGGGCAGATAACCAACGGAGCGGGCGGGACGGGACAAGCCCCGCCGGAGGCGCCAACGCACGTCTCGCGGCTTCTGCCCGCCTGCGGCGGGGAGAACCCGAACCTCGGCATGGTCAACGAGTGCGCCACCCAACCGACGGCGCTCTGCCCACCCGGCGAGAGGCTCTTCTTCAACTGGGTGGCCGACGCCGTCAATGGTGCGGCAGCCGGTGACTACGTCCAGCAGGGACGCGTCTGCGTGGGCCCCACCGAGGCCGCAGACCTCGAGCCAGCCGACGGCGGCGAGCCCGTCGTCCTA
>NZ_JBBHZF010000023.1:539804-567947 GCF_037482365.1 Pseudokineococcus sp. 1T1Z-3 | reverse complement strand
CAGTACTCCATCGCCGGCGGCCCCTACCTCCCCATCCCCGGACAAGCCCACGTCGACAGCGACCCCCACCCCGTCGTCACCTACCAAGGCCCGAACGCCCCCGTCGCCGACCTCCACGAGTAGGCGCCCGCCCACCGCGACACGGGCGAGACCGACGACACCGACGGAACACCCCACCCGGCCCGGCGAGACCGACGACTGGCCATCAGGGCGCCCTCAGCTGAGGGACGACAGAGTCACCCGTCGAAGGCGACCGCTGGGTGCGCTGACCACGGAGCCGCCCACGCAGGTCGACCTACCCGGCAGGGGCGGGCCGGGGACGCGCGACCGGCCGGGCCGGCCGGGCCGGGCGTTCGAGCGGCGCAGCCTGGCGGGGCAGGCCGAAGCGCGGGGGTCGGGCCCGCTTGGACACGTACATGCGCTGGTCGGCGTGGTGGAGCAGCTCACCGAAGCTCCGGCCGTCGCGCGGGGCCAGGGCGATGCCGATGCTCGCGCCCGCGACGACCTCGACCCCGCCGATGACGACCGGACGCAGGAGGTCCGCCGCCAGCGCCGTGGCCAGCCGGGAGGCGTCCTGGGCGGCTGTCTGCTGGTCCAGACCGGGCAGCGCCACGAGGAACTCGTCACCACCCATGCGCGCCACGAGGTCGGTGCGGCGCACCCGCTCCCGCAGCCTGCTCGCCACGGCGACGAGGAGGTCGTCCCCGACGGCGTGCCCGTGGGCGTCGTTGACCGCCTTGAACCCGTCGAGGTCGCAGAACAGCAGGGCGAGCACGTGGCCGCCCCGCTCGGCGTCGGCGAGGGCGACCTCGATGCGCTCCTCGACGCTGCGGCGGTTCGCCAGCCCCGTCAGCGGATCGGTGTAGGCGAGCCGCTCGATCCGCGCGAGGTAGCTCTGCGCCCGGTCGCGCTCCAGCTCCAGCTGGCGCTGCGCCTGCACCCGCTCGGTGACGTCGTGCTGCACGCCGATGTACTGCACCACGCGCCCGCTCTCGTCCCGCACGGGCGCGAGGTAGACCTCGTTCCACCACGGCACCCGGCCCGGGCCGCGCAGGTTGAGCACCGTCGCGCGGTGCTCCTTGCCCGCCGCGATCGCGGCGCGCATCTCGTCGACGACACGGCGGTCGGTGTCGGCCCCCTGCAGCAGCCGGCAGTTGCGCCCGAGGGCCTCCTCGGCCCGCAGCCCGGAGAGCCGCTCGAACGCCGCGTTGACGTAGACGAGCGGCTGGTCGGGGAGGGTCATGTCCGCGATGGCCACCCCGGACGTCGTGGCGTCGAGGGCCCGCAGGAGCAACGTCTCGTCACTGGGCCAGTGGGGCGGGCGCGACGCCCCCACCGGGGCAGCCAGCGGCGCACCGGCCACCCGCTGGTCCGGGACGGGCTGGCCGGGGACGGGCTGGTCGGGGACGGGCTCGTAGGGGGTGGGCTCGTCAGGGACGGCGTGGCCGAAGACAGGCTGTCCGGCGACAGCGACGGCGTGGTCGGCGACGGCGTGGTCGGCGACGGCGAGCCGCGTCGGCGCGGGCGCTGCGGCGCGGCCCGCCCCCTCGCCGAGCTCGGAGCGGGGGGCGACCCGGGAGAGCAGCGAGCGTGCCGCGGCGACGACGGTGGCGCGCTCGTAGGTCAGGGCGTACTCGAAGCCGCGCTCGGAGTCGGGCCCCAGGTCCCCCAGGTCGCGCCCCAGCAGGGCGGCGCTGAAGTGGGTCCCGAGGACGACGACGTCCCACTCCCCCCTGACCGGGTCCCGCGGGTGCAGCTCGGCGCCCCGCACACCGGGCATCGGCTCGCGGGAGAGGCCCTCGCCGAGGGCGCAGACCAGGCCGGTGCGCTCGACGAGGTCGCGGTAGCGGGCCCTCGCACCGGGGGTCAGGTGCTTGGCCTCCTGGAAGGTGGAGGCCACGAGCACCGTCTCCCCGCGCCGCATGGCCTCCCGCTCCAGCTGCTTGCTCAGCTCGACGAGCAGCGACTTGGGCGAGCGGCGCAGCACGGTGCCGGGGCGCAGCAGCGCGAACGGGGAGGTATCGCCGCCCAGGTCGGAGGGCGGAGCCGGCAGGGTGAGGGCACCGGCCGGGCGGTCCTCGACGGGGCCGGGCCGTGGCCGGCCGAACAGCCAGCCCTGGCCGAGGCGGGCCCCCAGGGCGCGGCCCCGGCGCAGGTGCCTCTGGTCTTCGATGCCCTCCGCGAGCACCAGGGCGCCCGCCTCCTCGGCGTAGGCGTTGACGGCGTTCATCACCTGGGCGACGGCCGGGCCGGGGCGGTCCTGCACGACGCGCAGGTCGAGCTTGACGACGTCGGGGCGCAGGAGCGGCATGAACGTGAGGGAGAGCGGGTTCGCGCCGACGTCGTCCAGGGCCACACCCCACCCGAGCTCGCGGACGCGGTCGACGGTGCGCAGCAGCTCAGCCGGGCGGGCGGCCAGCGCCCGCTCGGTGATCTCGACGACGACCCGCAGCTGCTCGGGCGCCTCCTCGACCAGGGCGGCGAGCTCGTCCAGCGGGGCCTCGTCGAGCGCCTCCGGCTCGACGTTCACGAAGAGGGTGAGCGGCGCCCGCAGGCCTGCCGTGACGGCGCCGCGGAAGGCCGCCGCACGGCAGGCCCGGTCCAGCTCCTCCAGCAGCCCCTGCGAGCGGGCCGCCGCGAAGAGCGCGGCGGGCGTCTCCAGGGCGCTGCCGCGAGGTCCGCGGGCCAGGGCCTCGTAGGCGACGACGCACCCGGAGTCGAGGTCGACGATGGGCTGGAAGTCGCTGCGGACACCGGCCTCGACCACCGCGCGGAGGCCCGCCGGACCTGCGCCTGCTGCCGATGACATCCGCGCCCTCTTCCCGTCCGGGTGGCATCTGCCGCGCCCACCCGGTCCGTCGGCCGGCCAGGGCCTCGGCTGCGCCGGGCGGCGCCCGCGTCACCCGAGCAGAGCAGGCCCGGTCGCAGCACCACCCCCGGAGGCGGCGCTCCGGCCGCGCCCTCCTCAGGGCGTCGCACCAACCGCTGCGACGTAGGCCCAGCGGCCGTCGACCCTCGCGAAGGCGCTCCTCTCGCGCAGGACGTGACGGCGTCCGCCGGCCCGGGACACCGCCTCGAAGGTCACGAAGCCGGCGTCGTCGAAGGGCCCGCCCTCCTCGACCGCCGTGACGGCCAGGTGCAGCCAGCGGACGCCGCCGGCGCCGACCTCGACGGCGAGGTCCTCGGCCAGCCCCTGCGGGCGGGTCGCCGGGTGCCAGGTCCGCACCAGGTGCTCGACGTCACCGACGGCGAAGGCGCTGTACCGCGAGCGCATGAGCGCCTCGGCCGTCGGCGCCTGCGCCTGCTGGCGGTGCAGCCGCCCGCAGCACCGCTCGTACGGCTCGCCCCACCCGCAGGGGCACCTCGCCTCGCGGGGTGCGGCGACGCTCACGCCGCCAGTCTGGTGCTCACGGGGCGAGCAGCTCGCGCACGGCGTCCGTGTCCCCCGCCCCGAGGGCTGCCCAGAGCTGCGCTGCCGCGGCCTCGTCCACGTAGACGACGGACTGCCCGCTCTCGGTGCCGAGCCCGGCGACGGGCACCGTGCCGGTGAGCAGCTGCTCCGGGCGCGCCGTGCCCACCGCGGTGGCTAGCTCCTGCAGGTCGGAGAAGGTGGAGCGCTCGTCGACGCTGACGTGCTCGCGAGCGGTCGCGACGACGTCCAGCAGCCGACGCGGGTCGCCCAGCGTGTCGCGGGACACGACCGCGTCGGCGAGCGCCACGAGGTAGCGCTGCTGGTTCTCGACGCGGTCGAGGTCGCCGCGCGGGAGGCTGTAGCGCTCGCGGAGGAAGGCGAGCGCGGCGTCGCCGTCGAGGTGGTTCATGCCCTCGACGTAGTCGTGCCCCCGCGCGGAGAACGCGCGGGGGGAGTACACGTCGACCCCGCCGACGACGTCCGTGAGCGCCTTGACGCCGTCGAAGTCGACGGCGGCGACCCGGTCCACCGTCAGGCCGGTCTCCTGCTGCACCGTCTCGACGAGCAGCCGCGGCCCGCCCCAGGAGTAGGCCGCGTTGAGCTTGGCGCGGCCGTGGCCGGGGACCTCCACCCAGGAGTCGCGGGGCAGGGAGACGAGGGCGACCGTCCCGTCGTCGAGGACCCGCCCGAGGACCATGACGTCGCTGCGCTCGGCGCCGGGGACCCAGTCGCCGTCGCCCTCGGTCTGCCCGTCGCCACGGGTGTCCGAGCCCACGAGCAGGAAGGTGGAGCCGGCAGCGGCAGCGCCCTCCTCGCCCGCGACCGCGTCGGGGCCTTCCTCGCCCGCGCCAGCGGCGCCCTCGTCGGCCGCCTCGTCGGCCGGCTCGTCGAGGACCCCGTCGAGCCGCTGCACGTCTCCGCCGACGAGCGCTCCCGCGGCGACCTGCGCGGCGCGTCCGCCGCCGAGGAGCACCACCCCGACGACGAGGACGGCGAGCGCGAGCACGAGGGCCACGACGCGACGACGCCTCGTGCGGGCCACGTGCCCTCCTCCCGACGTCGACGGTCGCCCTGCCCGGGCTCCGACCTCTTCCGGGGAGGACGGTAACGCTCCGCCACGACGGCGCTGGTCTGCTCGGGTGAGGGGCACCCCTGGCCGTCCCCGCCCGCTGGGGCCAGCCGAGCTGGCCGTCAGAGCGATCCGGGCGAGCGGGTCACGCGAGCGGGTAGGACTGCTCCCCGTCGTCCCGGCCGACCTCGTCGAGGGTGCGCTCGACGGCGGCGAAGGTGTCCGTGCCGTAGGCCATGACGGCGCCGTCGCCCTCGTAGCCGCGGAACTGCGGGCCGTCGAGCAGCAGCAGGAGCCCGAGCGGGCCGCCGTGCTCCTCCAGGGCCTCGTCGGGGTCGACGCCGGAGTCGACCTCCAGGGAGCGCGCGCGGGCCCGCTCCCGCAGGGCTGCCGGGTCGGTGACGACGAAGTCGTACCGGGCCTGCCAGCTGAACCGCTCACCCTCGAGCGGCTCGGTCTCCTCGTCGTCGTCCTCGAGCAGGTCCTCGACGTCCTCGACGCCGTCGCCGGTCAGCTCGTCGAAGGCCGCCCACTCGTCCAGGCCGGTGCCCCAGCCGCGGTCGTGCAGCGCCTCCCGCAGCGCGTCCGAGGCCCGCCGCACCTGGCCGAGGGCCTCGGCGACCGTCGCGAGGTCGAGGCTGTCGAGGTCCGCGCCGTGGCGGGTCAACGTCGCGACCAGGTCGGCCGCCGCGCTCGAGGGCATCGTCATCGGCTCGTCGTCCACACCGAGGACGGTAGGGCCAGCGAGAGCCCGCACGGGTCAGGGCGGCGGGGGCAGCGGCGCGGGGCTGGGGCTGCCGGGCAGGTCGTCGCCGGTAGCGGCGGAAGGCGCCGGGGTGGGCGGGTCCGGGGCGGGCAGGTCCGGGGCGGGCGGGTCCGGGGCGGGCGGGTCCGGGGCGGGCAGGGACGGGGCGGGCTGCTCCGTGAAGGGCGCCTCCGGCACCTGCACGACGACGGTGCTGCCTGCCCCCGGGCCGCCCTGCTGCAGGTCGAGCCCCGTCCCGAGCGCCACCACGGCCGCGAGGAGCAGGCCGAGGGCCACCGGGCGGCTGCGGACCCGGGCCCACCGGACCCGGCCGAGGACGAGCGCGGCCAGGCCGAGGGCACCGCCGGCGAGGCCGAGCAGGACGAGGGCCGTCCCGGGGCTGCCGACCACCAGCGCCCACACGGTCGCCGCCGCGACGAGCGCGAGGGCAGCCCACCCCGCGACCTGGGTCGCGACGTCGCCGCCCGGACGGACACCGGTGCCCGCCGCCGGACGGCTCAGCTCGGGCGGCACCTCGTCGTCGACCCAGAAGCACCAGCCCGGCGGCGGCTCGGGCCAGGAGGGGTCGGGGGTCCAGCCCGGCCCGGGCGTCCACCACCGCGGCGGCTCCGGCCACCCCGGCGGCGCGTTGAAGCGAGCACCCACACGGCCTCCCCCTGGTGACCTCTCTGGACCTGCCGGCGCTGCTGCCCCTGGCGCGCACCTCGGCCGGTGCCAGGCCCGGCGCGGCTCGCCACCAGGAGGAGCACAGCAGACGTCCGCGGGCCGTGGGGCCGTGCGCGCGCAGGAGGTCGGCCCCGGGTGTGGCCCGACCGGGTGAAGGGCCAGACCCGGCTTGACAGCGCAGGCCGGGGTGTCGATGGGGGAGGGTGGGAGAGCGCGGGCGCCGGCGAGGGAGAGGTCTGCCCCTGCGCGCCTACCTCGTAGTGCTCGTCCTCGTCCCCCTGCTCGGCCTGATGACCCTGACGGGCGCGCTGGTCGCCCACGGTGCCCGCGACGCCCGGGCCGCGGCCCGCGCCGAGCTCGCCGTCGTCGTCTCCGGGCAGGTGGCGGCCGTGCGCTCGGCCGTGGCGCTGGAGCTGCTCGTCTCCTCCGCGCGCGTCTCCGTCGCCGCTGCGCCGGCGGGGCTCGCCGACGTCGCCGCCGCCGTCGACGCCGAGCTGGGGGCGCCCCAGCTCGTCAGCGCCCGCACCCAGACCGACGCCGCGCTCGAGCTCCTCGCCGCCTCCGGCGTCGGCGCCGACCGGTTCGCCCCCGTGGCCCGTGACGTCGGGTCGCTGCGGGCGGGCGTGGACGCCGGGAAGGACTCGGCGTGGCTCGCCGACGCCGCCGAGCAGCTCACCGGGCAGCTCTCGGTCGTCGAGCGGGACGTGCTCGACGAGGCGGCGACCCACGGCATGGCCGGCGAGGTGGTCGCGGCGACCCTGGACACCCGCACGGCCGCGGACGCCGCCACGCTGGCCAGCCGGGACGCCGTCACGATGATCGGCACGCTGGTCGCGACCGCCGGGGCGACGCAGCCGGACGCCCGCGGGGCCACGACGACGGACGGCTCGACGTCGGCCGCCCTGGAGTCCCTCGGCCGTTCCACCTCGGCAGGCGTCCGCGTCCGCAGCGCCGAGCTGCTGCAGAGCACGCGCGCGCTGCCGCCCACGACGCCCGTGCGGAGCACCGGGGCGGCGGCCCGTGACCTGGCCTCGCGGGCCGCCGGACGCCAGCAGGGCCTGGTGCAGCTCGTCGTCGCGGCGGACGAGCACGCCGACCAGCTGGCGGCCGCGCAGGTGCGACGGGTGCGCGACGACGCGGTGGACGCGTCGGCGCTGACGCTGACGTCCCTCCTCGTCTCGGCGGTGACGGCCGCCCTCACGGGTCGCACGCTCGTCAGGTCGCTGAACGACCTCGCCACCACGGCGCGCCACATCAGCCAGGGCCGCCTCGCCGCCCCGGTCCAGCCGCGGGGTCCTCGTGAGATGCGCACCGTCGCGGCCGGTCTGGCCGCGACCGCCGCCTCGCTCAGCCGCGTCCAGGCGCAGGCCCGCGCGGTGCGAGCGGGCGACCTCACGAGCACCGTCCTCGCCCGCCCGCTGCCGGGCCCCCTCGGGGAGGTCCTGCACGCCTCCATCACCAGCCTCGTCGGCGCGATGCTCGACCGGGACCGGCTGCAGGAGGACCTCACGCACCGGGCCACCCACGACTCCCTCACCGAGCTGCCCAACCGCTCCCACGCCATGGCCGTCCTCGACGAGGCCCTCCGTCGAGCCGACCGCACCGGCCAGGCCGTCGGGGTGCTCTTCGTCGACCTGGACCGCTTCAAGCAGGTCAACGACACCCTCGGGCACGCCGCCGGCGACGGGCTCCTGCGGGTCGTCGCCGACCGCCTGCGCACCGTCGTGCGCCCAGGAGACGTCGTGTGCCGCCTCGGCGGCGACGAGTTCCTCGTCGTCGTCGAGCCGGCCGGGCATGCCGATGCGGGGCGTGACCACCTCCTCTCGGTGGCCGAGCAGCTCGTGACCTCCGTCTCACGACCGGTCGACCTCGCGGAGGGCACGGCGAGCGTCGGCGCCAGCGTCGGTGTCGCCTGGAGCCGCCCCGGCAGGACCGACCGGGAGGCGCTCCTCGCGGAGGCCGACCTCGCCACCTACCGCGTCAAGGCGGGCGGCCGAGGGGGCGTCGGCTGCTACGACGACGCCCTGCGCGCCGAGCTGGACGCCGTCCGCGACCTGGAGGAGGCCCTCGCCCGCGCCGTCGCGCAGGAGGAGCTGGTGCTGCACTACCAGGCCGTCGTCACCTCCGCCGACCGGGAGGTCGTCGGCTACGAGGCGCTCGTGCGGTGGGACCGGCCGGGCCACGGGCTGGTGCCGCCGTCGGCCTTCGTCGGCGTCGCCGAGCGGTCGGCCCTCGTCTGCGACCTCGGGCGCTGGGTGCTGCACGAGGCGACGCAGCAGATGGTCCAGTGGTCGGCCGCGGGTGGTGCGGTGACCGGGCGCAGGGTCGGCGTCAACGTCTCCGGCCGCCACCTCGCCTCGCCCCGGGTGGTCGACGACGTCCGTGACGCGCTCGAGGCGTCGGGCCTGGCGCCGTCCCGCCTCGTGCTGGAGATCACCGAGACGGTCCTGGTCGACCTCGACACCGCCCACGACCGGCTGGCGGAGCTGCGCGCGCTGGGTGTCGGCGTCGCGATCGACGACTTCGGCACCGGCTTCACCTCCATCGCCCAGCTGCAGCGGCTGCCCGCGGACGTCCTGAAGGTCGACCGCAGCCTCGCCGGCTCGGACGAGCCCGCCGACCAGGCCCTGGTGCGCCTCGTCGTCGGAGCCGCCCGCGCCAGCGGCCTGGAGGTGGTCGCCGAGGGGGTCGAGACGCAGGCCCAGCTGGCCGCGGTGGCCGCGGCCTCGTGCGCGCTCGTGCAGGGCTACGTCTTCCACCGCCCGTTGCCGCCGGGCCTGCGGGCGCCCGAGCTCGCCGCCGCCGAGAGCCAGGAGGCTGGTCCGGCATCCCGCCCCGCCCCCACCGCCCCGGCGCTGCCCCGCCCGCGGCGTCGTCGGGCGCCGCTGGAGGCAGCGGACGCCTGAGCCCCGGTGGTCGGTCGTCGGTCGTCGAAGCGGGGCGGGAGCCGGGCCGGGACGAGCCGCCCGTCCGTCGCGGGGAACAGGACGGCGCCCGCACGGGCTGATGCCCGCGGCACCCGTCGCGGGAGCCGCGACGGCGACCCCAGCACCGACGGAGCGAGCATGACCACGGCAGCCCAGCGCTCGCAGGAGCGGCCCCCGGCCGGGCCGGCGGTGCGACAGCGACGCTCGGTACCGCACTGGACGGTCCTCGTCGTCGCGGCCGCCGCGCAGTTCATGGTCATCCTCGACGTCAGCATCGTGAACGTCGCGCTGCCGTCGGTGCAGGTCGACCTGGGCCTGTCGACCGTCGGGCTGCAGTGGGTCGTCAACGCCTACGCCCTCACCTTCGCCGGCCTGCTCCTCCTCGGCGGGCGCGCGGGGGACCTTTTCGGCCGCAAGCGCGTCTTCCTCGCCGGGCTCGCGCTCTTCTCCGCCGCCAGCCTGGTCGGCGGCTTCGCCCAGTCCGAGACGTGGCTCATCACCGCGCGGGCCGTCCAGGGCGTGGGTGGGGCGGTGCTCGCGCCGTCCACGCTGAGCCTGCTGACGACGACGTACACCGACCCCGCCGAGCGGGCGAAGGCGCTCGGGGTGTGGGGGGCCGTCGGCGGGACCGGCGGGGCGATGGGCGGGCTCGTCGGCGGCGTCCTCACCGAGACCCTCAGCTGGCGGTGGGTCCTCTTCGTCAACGTGCCGATCGGCGTCCTGCTCGCCGCCGTGGCCGCCTGGGCGCTGGTGGAGACCACGCCGCAGGTGCGGCGGCTGCGCGACCTCGACGTCCCCGGGAGCCTCGCGGTGACCGGCGGGCTCTTCGCGCTCGTCTACGGCATCGTCAGCGCCGAGACCCGGTCCTTCTCCTCTCCGTTCGTGCTGGGGCCGGTGCTGCTCGGCGTCGGGCTGCTGGGCGCCTTCGTGCTCGTGGAGCGGCGGGCGCCGCGGCCGCTGGTGCCGCTGTCCATCTTCCGCCGTCGGGCGCTCGTGGCGGCCGACGGCGTCGGGCTGACGGTCGGCATGGGCATGTTCTCGTTCTGGTTCCTGCTCTCCCTGCAGATGCAGCAGGTCTACGGGTTCGACCCGTTGCGGGCGGGCCTGGCCTTCCTGCCCGCGAGCCTCGCCCTCGTCGCGGGGACGGCGGTCTCCACGCGCGTCGGGCGCCGGACCGGGCCCCGGCCGCTGCTCGTGGCCGGCCCCCTCGCCGCCGCCGGCGGTCTGCTGTGGCTCTCGACGTCCGACCCGGGCGGCACGTACGCCGCCGAGCTGCTCGGCCCGTCGATGCTCGCGGGCCTCGGCATCGGCGTGACGATGGTGCAGCTCGCCTCCACCGCGACCGCCGGCGTCCCGGCCGAGCAGGCCGGGCTGGCCTCCGGGCTGCTGCAGACCTGCCGGCAGATGGGCGGCGCGCTCGGCCTCGCCGTCCTGTCGACCGTGGCCGCGGCGCACACGGCGGCGGTCGTGGCGGGCTCCGGCGGCGGCGGTGGTGGCGGGGACGCCGGCGTCGAGGCGCTGGCCGCCGGCTACGACCGCGGCCTGCTGGTCGGCTCCTGCGTCGTCGCCTGCGGGGCTCTCATCGGGCTGCTGGTGCCGCGGCAGCCGCAGGGCGACGCCGAGACCGACGAAGCCCGGGACGCAGCGCGAAAGGACTGACGGACGTCTGGACGGGCCCGGGCCGCCACCTCTCGTCAGTCTCGCCGCGCGGGCCTCGGGCCCTCAGGTCCCGCCCTCCGCCGCGACGGCCTCGGCGGCCCGGCGGGCGGTCTCCGCGTCGAGGTAGGTGCCCCCGCGCGGGGTGAGGTGGCCGGCGCCGTCGGCGCGGTAGACGAGCGGGTGGCCGGTCGGGAGGTCGAGGGCCTCCACCTCGACCGGGGACAGGTCGTCGACGACGACGCAGACGGCGCGCAGGGAGTTGCCGTGGGCGACGACGAGGACCGTGTGCCCGGCCGCCAGCAGGTCGGGCACCCGAGGGCGCCAGGCCGGCTCGACGCGCGCGACGACGTCGGCGAGGGACTCCACGCCACGGGCGCGGGCGGCCGGCAGGTGCGCGAGCGCCGGCGCCAGGTCGGGCAGCCGCTCGTGCCCCGGGCCCGCCGGTGGCGGTGCGCCGGAGAGGCGACGACGCAGCGCGTGGAAGTCCTCCGGCCCGGCCTCCGCGCGCAGCGGGGCCTTGAGGCGGCCCGACCACGCGCCGTAGTGCCGCTCGGCGAGGGCCCACACCTCCTCCGGCCTCGGCACCACGGCCCCGCCCTCGGCCGGCCTGCCCCCGGCCAGCCCCGCCAGGACGAGGTCGGTGGTACGACGCGCGCGCCGCAGCGGCGAGGTGAGGACGACGTCCGGCACCAGCCCGGCGTCGAGCAGCTCGGCGGCCGCCCGGCGCGCCTCCGCCTCGCCCCGGGCGGTGAGCCCCGGGTCCAGCAGCCCCGTGAAGCGCTGCTCGGCGTTGAAGGTGCTCTGCCCGTGCCGCAGCAGCACGAGGACACCGCCGTCCGCGTCGTCCGGCGTGGGCCCGGCCTCAGGCATGCGCCTCGCTCTCCGGCCCCCAGAGGCTCTGCCGGACGCCGAGGAGCCGGTTGACGGCGACGCCGATGACGACGAGCAGCAGGACGCCGCCGACGACGACCGCGATCTCGGTGGGTGAGGTGAAGAGGCCCAGGCTGAAGAGCAGCGCCGTCGTGCCGCCCGGCGGGTGCTGCGCCTTGAGCAGCGACAGGACGACGGCCGTCAGCGCCACCGACAGCGACGCCGCCACCACGCGCACGCCCGTCAGGCCCTCCTGGGTCATGGGCGGGTTGTCGGCCAGGCCGAAGAGGTGAAGCATCCCGAAGCCCGCGGCGATGCCGACCAGGTGGCCGAGGATGACGCTGCGCGGCGCCGACGTCGGGGCGTGCGGGCTCTCGACGAAGAGCATCACGGTCGGCGCCAGGCTCGGGAAGAGCAGCGGCTGCCCGATGACCAGCCCGCCGAGCCCGCACAGGCCCAGGACGAGCAGCACCATCGTGCCGGCGTAGGCCGCCGGGCCCGCCTTCGGTGACCTCTCGCGGAGCCGGACGATCGGTTCGGGTCGCGTCTGCCTGTTCGCCATCGCGGCATCGTCGACGCCCCGGCGCCGGCGCGCGCGGCCGAACGCCCGATCTCGCCTACCGTTCGTGCCATGACCACCCAGCGGCCCGCCACGCGCACGCCGGTCAGCCACCTGCCGCTGCACGTCGGGCGCGGCGCGCTCATCGGTGCCGCCGAGGTCGTGCCCGGGGTCAGCGGCGGCACGATCGCCCTGCTCACGGGCGTCTACGAGCGGCTCATCGACACCGCCGGCCACACCGTCACGGCGGTCCGCCGGCTGGTGACCCGGGACGTGCGCGGCGCCCGCGAGCAGCTCGCGCAGGGCCACTGGTCGCTCGTGGTGCCGCTGCTCGCCGGGATGCTCGTCGCCGTCGTCGTCGGGGCGTCGGTGCTCGAGCCGCTCATCGAGGAGCACCCGGTGGGCTCGCGCGCCGTCTTCGCCGGCCTCGTGCTCGCGTCCATCTCCGTGCCGGCGCTCATGGTCGGCCGCGCGTGGACGGGACGGCTGGTGCTCCTCGCCGTGGTCGCCGGCGCCGCGGCCTTCGTGCTCACGGGCCTGCCGCCGGCCTCGGCCGCCGACCCGGCGCTGCCCGTCGTCTCCCTGGCGGCGGCGGTCGCGATCTGCGCGCTCGTGCTCCCCGGCGTCTCGGGCTCGTTCCTGCTCGCGACCGTCGGCCTGTACGAGCCCACGCTGGAGGCGGTCAACGACCGTGACCTCGCCTACCTGGGCGCCTTCGCGCTCGGCGCGGCCGTCGGCCTGAGCCTCTTCGTGCGGCTGCTGCAGCACCTCCTCTCGGTCCACCGCGCGACCACCCTCGCGGTGATGACGGGCCTCATGGCCGGGTCGCTGCGGGCGCTGTGGCCCTGGCAGACCGAGGACCGGACGCTCATGTCGCCCGACGGCGACGTGCTGCCCGTCCTCGGCCTCGCGGCCCTCGGCGTCGCCCTCGTCGTCGTCCTGCTGCTGCTCGAGCGCGCCGCCGGCGACCACGTCGTGGCCGCCGTGGACGAGCCGTCGGGCTCCTCGAGCCGCTAGACGTCCCAACTAGCCACCCGAGCGGGGGACGTACCGCAGGTCCAGCGGTGGCCGCGGCGCCCCCGCGCCCAGGCGCTCTGGCGCCGGCACGCCCTCCGGCGCCGCCGCGAGCAGCCCCGCGACCGCGTGCTGGGCCCGACGACGCTGCCCGGGGCTGGCCCACGGCAGCAGCGGGGCCTCGTCGACCGGCAGCCGCAGCAGGTCGCGCAGGTCCCGCTCCCCCGCGCCGGTGCTGCCGGGGGCCAGCGCGGCGGTGACCTCGGCAGCCGCGCCCTCCAGCAGCGGCAGGGTGGCGCGCAGACGTGTCCACCGGTGGCGCTCCCACCCCGTCCACCCGTCTGCCCCCGTGGTCGAGAATCGCTCGCGCAGAGCAGCCCCGGCGACGCGGCCGCGCTCGGCGAGCCGGACGACGGCCTCGGGCGGCATCCGCAGGTCCAGCCCGCCGTCGCCAGGGTCGACCTCCACCTGGGCCACCCGGTCGCGCACCGTGGGCAGCGGCAGCTGGACCGTGTCCGCCCAGTCCACCGCCGTCGCCAGCACGGCACGCAGGAACCGCCAGGTGCTGCCGGGCGGACCGGCGAGCGGGTGCACGACGGGCGCCCGCGCGTCGTCCTGCGGGCCGGGGTCGCCCGGGTCCAGCGGGCCTGCCCCCGTGGGCCGCCGACGCAGCGTGACCCCGAAGGTCGGGCGACGCGGCGCCGCCACGTCGAAGAGGTTGACGGGGAAGTTGCTCGTGATGCCGCCGTCGGTGAACCAGAGCGTCCGGGTCGGCAGCGGACCGACGCGCCGCAGCACCTCGGCGACGTCGTCGTCCGTCCTCCCGCCGCCGGTCGCGAGCACCTCCTGCGCGGCGGCGCGCAGCCGCACCAGCGCCGCCGCCTCGCCCCGCAGGGCGTGCAGGGGCACGGCGCTCAGCAGCAGCGGGTAGCTGAGGCTCATGCGGACGGCGAGCGCGACCGGCAGGTCCGAGGCCGCAGGCAGCGGCGCCAGCGGCGCCACCGCGGCGTCGAGGGCCTGCCGGACGAGCCGCGCCGTCGGGTCGGCCGGCAGCGGCGGCGGGCGGTCGAGCAGCGCGGCGACGACGCGCTCGGGCAGCAGCCGCCGCAGCTCCTCCGGGTCGAGGTAGGAGGTCGGCAGCTCCGGGGCCGCGAGGTCGACGGGCAGGGAGACCGGACGGCCGAAGACCACGGACGTCGCGACGACCCGCAGGTCCACCGCCGCGTCCGGTGGAGGGGAGGCGAGGCCACGCGCCGCCGGACGGCCCGGCCCCGCCCACAGGTGACCGAAGGTCAACGGCCCCTCGTCGTCCGGCAGGCCCGCCGCCTCGTCGATGACCTCGACGAGCCAGGGCGTGAGGGTCTGCGCGGGGTCGTCCGGACGTGTCCCTGGGCCGCCCGGCCCCGCCGTCGGCGCGGGCATCCCCGTGACGACGCCGTGGAAGGCCCGCGGCACCTCGACCCGCAGCGCCCGCAGGTGCACGGCGGCCGCGCCGGCCAGCCCGCCCAGCACCAGGGCCACCACGCCGAGGACGACGACCACCACGGCGGCCACCCCGGAGGCACCTGCTGACCCGGCGAGGACGAGCAGCACCCCCGGCACGAGGCCCAGGAGGACCCGCCAGCCGCCGCCCGGCGCCCGCAGGGCCGAGGACAGGGCGGTGAGCACGACCCGCCACCACCCCCCGCCCCGCCGGGCCCGCAGCACCGCGAGCAGCAGGGCGAGCAGCGGCGCCGTCCCGGCCGGCGCCTCGAAGAGGGACGCGAGGCGTGAGCGGCCCCCGCGCTCCTGCGCCAGACGGCCCGGGACCTGCGCCAGGACGGGGAAGCCCCCTCGCCCGGTCGCGCCCCCGTCGCGGCCGTGCTCCGCGGCCGCCGCCGCGGCAGCGGCGACGGCCCCGGCCGAGGTCCCGCCCACGCTGACGAGCCGGTAGCGCAGCGCCAGCTCGCACACCGCCCAGGGGTAGACGACACCGCTCGTCACCCCGCCCCGCATGACGACGTCGCAGGTCGCGCTCGGCGCGGCGTAGGACCGGCGCGAGGTGAGGTGCGCCGGCACGGACGTCGGACCCTGCTCGCCGTCGACCGCGCCGCCCTCGACCACGCGGGGATGCTGGCAGGCGGCACCGACGGCCGCCACGCCGGACGGCAGGGACCGGGGCCGACCGACGGCGCCGGACGCCCACGTGCCCGGTGCCCACGTGCCCCGTGCCCGGTACCCGGTGCCCACGTGCCCGGTACCCGGTGCCGACGTGCCGGGAGCCGGCGCCCCTGCCACCGTCGTCGGCCGCGGGCGGAACGCTCGCCGGGACCGGACGGAGAGGTGCTCGTGGAGCAGGACGTCGTGGTCGTCGCGCTGGCGGTGCTCGCCTTCTCCCTGCTGGCCGGCCGCCTCAGCGGCTCCGTCGTGACGATGCCCATGGTGTTCACGGCCCTCGGGCTGCTCCTGGGCCCGGGGATGCTGGGCGTGCTCGACCTCCAGGTCGGCGACGAGCTCGTCAGCGTCCTCGCGGAGGTCACCCTCGTCGTCGTCCTCTTCACGGACGCCTCTCGCATGGACCTGCGCACGGTGCTGCGCCACCACGGCCCGGCGCTGCGGCTGCTCGGGCTCGGGCTGCCGCTCGCCATCGCGGCGGGGACGGTCGTCGGGGTCCTGCTGCTGCCCGACCTGCCCGTGGCGGCCGTCGCCCTGCTCGCCGTGACGCTCGCCCCGACCGACGCCGCCCTCGGCCAGTCCTTCGTCAGCGACGTCGTCCCGCCCCGGGTGCGCCAGACGCTCAACGTGGAGAGCGGCCTCAACGACGGCCTGGCGGTGCCCTTCCTGACCGTGGCGCTCGACCTCGCCGCCCGCGACGCCGGGTCGGTCGGCGGGTACGTCGTCCTGCTGCTGCAGCTGGTCGGTCTCGGCGTGGGAGTCGGGGCCCTCGTCGGCTGGCTCGGCGGGCGCCTGCTCGAGTGGAGCTCCGGCCGCGACTGGGCGACGGAGACGACGCAGCGCCTGGCCACCGTCGCCCTGGCCGCGCTGGCCTACGGCGGCGCCGAGCTGCTCGGCGGCAACGGCTTCGTCGCCGCCTTCGCCGCGGGCCTCGTCGTCGGCACGAGCGCCCGCTCGCTCCTGCCCCGCACCACGGAGTTCGCCGAGGCCGAGGGCCAGCTGCTCACCCAGGTGACCTTCCTGCTGTTCGGGGCTGTGGTCGTCGCCGACGTCCTGGGGGCGCTCGACTGGCGCGTCGTCGTCTACGCCGTCCTCAGCCTGGTGCTGGTACGGCCGGTCGCCGTGGTGGTCGCGCTGCTCGGCAGCGGCCTGCGGCGCAGGACCGTCGGCTTCGTCGCCTGGGCCGGTCCGAGGGGACTGGCGTCGATCGTGTACGCGGTGGTCGTCGCGGACGCCGGCGTCCCGGGCGGTGACGAGGTCTTCGCCGTCGCCGCGACGGCCATCCTGCTCTCGGTCGTCCTGCACGGGACGACGGCAGCCCCGCTCAGCGCCCGGTACGGCGCCTCGATGCAGGGGGTGGAGGGCCCCGCCGTCGAGCACCGGACGGCGGGGCACCTGCCCCTGCGGCTGCCGGCGCGCCAGTCGGGCGACAGCTCGGCCTGAGCGGGGGTCGCGTCATGCCGCGCGGCGGCCTCGGCGGCGGGCGGCGTCCGTCGCCACCGCTGCATGCCCGGGACCGGTGCTGCACCGCGCCGGTCGGGCTCGACGCGCCGGGCCCTCAGGCCGTGCGCGCCCGCAGCGAGAGGCGGCGCGAGGCGAGCAGGAGGCCGGCGCCGGCGAGCAGGACGGCGAGGCCGAGACCGCCGCCGACCGCCAGCTCGCCGCCCGTGCGGGGCAGCGTCGTGACGACGGTCGTCGGCGCCGTCGACGCCGTGGTGGCGCTGGGGGTCGTGGTGGCGCTGGGGGTCGTGGTGGTGCTGGGTGTCGTGGTGGTCGTCGTGGTGGGGGTCGTCGTCGAGCCGCTCGTGGTGAAGGTGTCGAGCACGACGAGACCGGGGGTGGTCGGGGTGGCGGTGCTCGACCCGGCGGTCGTCGCTTCGAGGCCCGTCGTCCCGGTCGCCGACACGGTCGACGCCACATCCGTCGACCCCGTACCGGTCGACCCGGCGGTCGACATGGTCGTCGACGTCGCGGCGGCCACCGTCGAGAGGTCCTGCGGGAGGACGGTCGAGGACGTGGTGTCCTCCGCGGCGTCCGCGTCCTCCTCCGTCGCGATCTCGGGAGAGGTGCCGCGCGCCGGCTCGCCGTCGACCTCGGGGGCCGAGGGGTCGACCGCAGGCTCTTCCGCGGCCGGGGGCACGTCAGCCACCGGCTCGCCCGGCAGGGGCTCGGCCTCGGGCGAGGGCTCCGGCTCCTCGGCCGGCAGGGCGCTCACGTGCAGCGTCACGGAGTCGCTGGTGAGCCCCTCGGCGTCCACGACGACGTAGCTCGCCTCGACCTCGCCGGGCTCGACCGGGAGCGTGACGACGAGCTCGACGTCCCCGGCCTCTGACTCCTCGACAGCCAGCAGGCCGTCGGCGCCCTGGCCCGGCTGCGGCCGGACGGCGTCCAGCGGGACGCGGACCTCGCCGCCGGCGGGGGCCTCGACGTGCACGGGCACCCAGACGGAGACGGCCGGGGCAGGCGCCTCGGCCTCGTCGGCCGTCGTCGCGGGAGCCTCCTGCTCACCGACCCCCTCGTCGCCCGCCTCCGCCTCGCCGGCCTGCGCCTCGCCGGCCTGCGCCTCGCCGGCCTGCTCCTCGCCGTCCTGCGCCTCGCCGTCGTGGGGGGCGTGCAGCTCGACGAGCTCGAAGGTGACGCCGTCCTGCTCCGGGGCCTCGCCCGCGCCACCGTCAGCGGCGCTGGCGGACAGGCACATCAGCGTCACACCCAGGCCCGGGACGAGCAGGGCCAGCGCGGCGGCGCGGCGCGCGAGGCGGCGCAGGCCGGGGCGGGACGTGGTCATCGGGTGCTCCTGGGGACGGCGGGACGGTGCCCCCCTCCATCGGCAACCACCACCCGGAGACGACGCTGCTGCGGCGCCGTCACCCGCCCGGCCGCACCGACGACCCGGCCTCACCGACGACCCGGCCTCACCGACGGGGGGCCGCCTCCTGCCGCGCGTGCCGCGGGGCGTCCCGGCCGTCCTCTGCCCCGGAGTCCGTGGCAGCCGGCGACGCGTGCCGCGCCCGTCCGGGGGCGACGACGCCGTCGGACCCGCCGAAGGAGCTCGGGCCGGTGAGGGCCGACTCCGCGCCCACCTCCGCGACGACGGCCTGCTGCGCCGGCGCCGCCTGGCCGGTGCCGTCACCGGCCGCGCGCTCCTGCAGCCCGGAGCCGCCGCGCAGCTCCAGCTGAGGCAGGAAGGCCATGACGAGCACGGCCGCGGCGACGACGACCGCGGCGATGAGCAGGACCGTGTCGATCGACGTCGAGAAGCCCACGCGGAAGGGCTCGGCGACGGCGTCGGGCAGCTCGGCGATGAAGGAGGTGTCCGCGAGCGCCGCCTCCCCGGTCGGCGCCTGCTGCAGCGCCGCGGCGAGGGAGGGGTCGGCGGCGACCGCGTCGGAGACGGCCGTGGAGATCTCGCCGGGCAGGCGGGAGAAGAGCACCGAGAGGAACACGGCCGTGCCGATGGTCCCGCCCATCTGCCGGAAGAAGGTGACCGACGACGTCGCCACGCCCAGCCGGCTGGGCCCCACGGCGTTCTGCACGGCCAGGACGACGGGCTGGAAGTTGAAGCCCAGGCCGAGCCCGAGGGCCACCATGAGCGGGACGAGCTGCCAGTAGGGCGTGTCGGCCGCCACCACCTGCGAGAGCCCGAGCAGCGACCCGGTGAGCAGCACGGCGCCGGTGACGGGGAAGACCTTGTAGCGCCCCGTGCGCGAGATCACGACGCCCGCGCCCATGGCGCCGGCCATGATCCCCAGCACGAGCGGGACCATCTGCAGCCCGGCCTCGGTCGGGCTGGAGCCGCCGACGACCTGCAGGTACTGCGGCAGGAGGAGCAGGCCGCCGAACATCGCCATGCCGACGAGCACGCTGCCGACGCCGCCCACGAGGAAGGTCCGGTTGGCGAAGAGCGCCAGCGGGAGCAGCGCGTCGTCGCCCATCTTCCGCTCGACGACGACGAAGGCGACCAGGCCGGCGACCGAGAGGGCGTAGCAGACGAGCGCCGCGGTGCTCGCCCAGCCCCAGGTGCGCCCCTGCTCGGCCACCAGCAGCGCCGGGACGAGCGTGAGCACCAGCGCGAGAGCGCCAAGGACGTCGATGCGGTGCTGGCGGCGCTCGTGCGGCAGGTGCAGCACCCGGAAGACCACGAGGAAGGCCAGCAGGCCCAGCGGGACGTTGACCCAGAAGATCCAGCGCCACCCCGCGACGCCGAGCAGCTCGCCCCGGCCGGCGAGGAAGCCGCCGATGACGGGCCCCAGCACGCTGGAGGTGCCGAAGACGGCCATGAAGTAGCCCTGGTACCGCGAGCGCTGCCGGGGCGGCACGATGTCGGCGATGATCGCCAGGGCCAGCGACATGAGCCCGCCGGCACCGACGCCCTGCAGGGCGCGGAAGCCGGCCAGCTCGTACATCGAGGTCGCGGTGCCGCACAGGGCTGAGCCGACGACGAAGACGGCGATCGCCAGCAGGTAGAAGGGCCGCCGCCCGTAGAGGTCGGAGAGCTTGCCGTACAGGGGCGTGGAGATCGTCGAGGTGATGAGGAAGGCCGTCGTCGCCCACGCCTGCAGGTCGTAGCCCTGGAGGTCGTCGGCGATGGTCCGGATGGCGGTCGAGACGACGGTCTGGTCCAGCGCCGCGAGGAACATCCCCAGCACGAGCCCGCCGAGGACGGTGAGCACCTGGCGGTGGGTGAAGCCGCCGTCGGCGCCGGCCGGCAGGTGCTGCGCCGGCCCGGCGGGACCTCCCCGTGCGAGCTGCGGGCTCGGTGACGGCGTGCGGGACGTGGCGGCAGGACTGGTGCTCATGGCGACCTCGGGCTCGGGCGGTCAGGCCGTCGGCGGGCGGCCAGCGAGAAGGATAGTTACCTGCAGCACTGGATTGTTCCGGGTCGTCGGGCAGGCGCCCACCGGTTTCCCCCACCCGGGGGAGACGACGTCGTCCGCCTTCCCTAGGCTGTGCTCCACCCTGCAGAGGTCGGAGCCCCTGCACGCGGCCTGGAGCTCGACGACGCACGAGCACCCGACCCGCGCACAGCCGTACGCAGCCCTCGGGCTGAACGCCCTACCAGCACCCGTCGCGCCCGGAGGAGTCCCATGACCACCACCGCCACCTCGGCGCCGCCCCAGGGCCGCACCGCGGGCCGCCCCAAGGTCGTCGTGCTCGGCGCGGGCTTCGCCGGCCTGTCCGCCGTCCGCGAGCTCAAGGGCGTCGACGCCGACGTCCTCCTCGTCGACAAGAACGGCTACAACACCTTCCAGCCGCTGCTCTTCCAGGTGGCGACGGGCGGGCTCAACCCCGGGGACGTCACCTACTCGCTGCGCTCCTTCACCGGCGGCCGCAGCCGCGTGCGCTTCCGCCAGGGCACGGCGACCGGCGTCGACGCCGAGGCCAAGGTCCTGCGGATGGCGGACGGCGAGGACGTCGCCTACGACTACCTGCTCATCTCCTCCGGCATCGCCGCGAACTACTTCGGCATCCCGGGGGCCGAGGAGCACACGCTGACGATGTACACCCGCAAGGGCGCGATCGAGGTGCGCGACCGGCTCCTCACCGCCTTCGAGCGCGCGGCCGAGGACGGCGGCGCCGAGGCGCCCTGCGTCGTCGTCGTGGGCGGCGGCGCGACCGGCACGGAGATGGCCGGTGCCATCGCCGAGCTGCGCAACACCTACGTCGCGCAGTCCTTCCCCGAGCTCGACCCCTCGCGCGTGCGGGTGGTCTGCATCGAGATGCTCGACTTCGTCCTCGGCCCGTTCGAGGACTCTCTGCGCCAGTACGCCAAGCGCTCGCTGGAGGAGCGCGGCGTCGAGCTGCGCCTGGGCTCGGCCGTCGCCGAGGTGCGCGAGGACGCCGTGGTGCTCAAGGGCGGCGAGGAGATCCCCTCGGCGCTGACGGTGTGGACGAGCGGCGTGTCCGCGCCGAAGTCGCTGTCGGAGTGGGGTTTCCCGCAGGGCCGAGGTGGGCGGCTGCAGACCGAGCCCGACCTGCGGGTCCAGGGCAGCGACTCCGTCTTCGCCGTCGGCGACGTCGGCGCGGTCGACGGTGACCCGCTGCCGCAGCTCGCGCAGCCGGCCATCCAGACGGGCAAGCACGCGGCCGCCAACATCAAGCGCCTCGTCGGCGGCCTGCCGACCGAGCCGTTCTCCTACTCCGACAAGGGCACCATGGCCATCGTCGGGCGGATGTCGGCGGTGGCGGACGTCAAGTGGCCCTTCGCCGGCAAGTTCACCGGCGCGATCGGCTGGTTCATGTGGATGGGGCTGCACATCGCCCTGCTGCACTCCTTCCGCAACCGGGTCACGGCGCTGGCGGGCATCGTCAGCCACTACGTGAGCCGGTCGGCCCAGCAGAACGTCATCCCCGGCGAGCCGCGCTCGGTGCCGCTGAAGGGCCGCCAGGCCTCCGACACCCCGCCGGCCGAGCGGGACGCGAAGCTCGAGCGCCAGGGCGGCAGGGCCGCCTGAGAGAGGCCGCCTGAGGGGACCGCCCGACGGCTGGTCGACCCGACGCCGACGGCGCCAGCGCCCGTCAAGGTCGTGCAGCGCGCCGCTGGCGCTTGCGCGCGCACATCTGCACGTCCGCCGTCGCCCACGTGGAGAGCACGTCCTGGCCGGGAGTGCAGGCCTCGGCGGCGACGGTGGCGCGGACGCCGGCGTCGGCCAGGGACCGGCGGAGCCGTCGTTCGAGCGCCGAGGCCCCGGTCCGGGCGGCTCCGATGGCCAGGACGGCGAACTCGTCCCCGCCGGTCCGGGCGGCGACGTCGTCGGGGCGGCAGGCGGCGGAGATGACGCGGGCGGCTGCCCGCAGGAGGTCGTCCCCCGCGAGGTGACCCTCGGCGTCGTTGACCCCCTTGAGGTCGTCGAGGTCCAGCACGGCGATGACGGCGCGCTCACCCGCCCGGCACCGCTCCTGCGCCCGCGCCACCGCGTGCTGCCATCCGCGCCGGTTGCGAAGGCCGGTGAGGGCGTCCACCTCCGCGAGGGCGTGGGCGACCTCGAGCGCGGCCCGGGCTGCCCTCTCGCGCCGGTCCGCCGCGAGGGCGGCGGACAGGAGCGCGGCGACGGCGTCCACGCCTTCCGTCGCGTGCGCGTCCGCTGGTCGCGCGCTGCCGTGGAGGACGCCGACGACCGAGCCCTCGGCGAGCAGGAGTCGCTCCACCGGCGCGCTGACCAGCGCCCGGGCCGACGGTGATGGCGCCGCCACGGGCTCCTCTAGCCGCGTGAGCGCCCACGCGCTCGAGGGGACGAGGCGGCGCAGCAGCACGAAGGCGTGACGGGTGGTCGCGTCCCAGCCCGGCTCCGGCGAGCGGCCCTCCGGCGGCTGGACCGCCCCTGCACGGGAACGGCTCGTCGCGGTGGCCGCGTCAGGTCCGACGACGCGACGCCCTGCGCTCTCGTCCGCAGCTCCCAGGCCCGCGTCCATCTGCCCCCCCCCCGCAGGGTCGACGGTCGACCGCCGGGTCCGGGGCGGGGTCCGCACCGGCGGACCACGGGCAGAAAGTACGCCTGAGGCCACGGACCGACAAGGGCCGGCGGCGACCCTCTGGTGCCGGCCCGTCGGGCGGGTGCACACTCGTCGGTGAGCCTGCGGGTGTCGCCGCGGCGACGTCGAACGAGCGAGGGTCCGGGGCGGGGCACGCATGACCTCTCACCGCACGCGCCAGATCCTCGCCACCCTGCTCGACGGGGACCCCCAGCCCGGCGGCCTGCCGCACGAGCTGGCCGCGTGGAGCTCACGCAGCCTCCCGGTGTCGGGCGCCGGGATCGTCGTCATGGTGGCGCACCAGCCGGCCAGCACCGTGGCGGCCACGGACAGCGTCGCGATGGGGCTGGAGGACCTGCAGTTCGTCCTCGGCGAGGGACCCTGCGTGGAGTCCTCCGTGAGCGGCAGGTCGGTGCTCGTGCCCGACCTGCTGCGCGTGGACGCCGACCGGTGGCCGGCCTACGCCAACGGCGCCCTCGACCTCGGCGCGCGCGCGCTCTTCGCCCTGCCCCTGCGCGTCGGGGCGATCCGGCTCGGCGTGATGGACCTCTACCGCGAGAGCCCGGGGCCTCTCCTGGACGGCGACCTCGCCGAGGCGCTGGCCTTCGCCGACGCCGCGACAGCGCTCCTGCTGCACCTGCAGGCGCAGGCCGAGGCCTCCACCTCCGGCGACCCGGCCTCGCCGTTCGAGCTGCACGACGGCCGGGCCGAGATCCACCAGGCCACCGGGGTGATCGCCGTGCAGACCGGTCTGTCGCTGGCGGTCGCCCTGGTCGTGCTGCGATCGCGCGCGTACGCGCTGGACCGACCGGTCCTGCAGGTCGCCCGAGAGGTGCTGGCGGGCACCCTGAACGTCTCGAGGGGGGAGCCGTGATCGGCCGCCCCCGAGCGCCGGGCGGGCGCCGGCCCGCCCCGCCGACACCGGCGGGCGGCACGCGGCACCACCAGCACCCCGACACGTGGGAGGACAGACGATGAGCCGGCAGCAACGGATCGCGGAGGTCTTCGTCGAGCTGGCCGACACCCTCGTCGACGACTTCGACGTCGTCGAGTTCCTCACGATGCTCACGGAGCGGTGCGTCGAGCTCCTCGACGCCGACGCGGCCGGGCTCATGCTGGCCGACCAGCGGGGCAACCTGCGGCTGGTCGCCTCGACCGCGCACGAGTCGCGCCAGCTCGAGGTCTTCGAGCTGCAGTCCGACGAGGGCCCGTGCGTCGAGTCCTTCCGGACGGGGCGTCAGGTGCTCAACCTCAGCACGGCCGACACCAGCCGGCGCTGGCCCCGCTTCGCCGTCGCGGCGCAGGCCGCCGGGTTCAGCAGCACGCACGCCCTGCCGCTGCGGCTGCGGGGCCAGGTCCTCGGCGGGCTCAACCTCTTCACCCGCGAGGAGCGGCGTCTCAGCGAGGAGGACACCTCCGTCGGGCAGTCGATGGCCGACATCGCCACCATCAGCCTGCTGCAGGAGCGCGCCCTGGACGAGCAGACGCGCCTGTCCGAGCAGCTGCAGAGCGCGCTGGCCAGCCGCATCGCCGTGGAGCAGGCGAAGGGGGTGCTCGCCGCGCGTGCCGGCCTGTCGATCCCGGAGTCCTTCGACGCGATGCGCCGCCACGCCCGGCGCCACGGCCGCCCGCTGTCCGCCGTCGCCGCCGACGTCATCAGCGGCGCGCTCGGGCCCGAGGAGGTGCTGGCAGCCCCGCAGGCCCCCGGTCGCGGGGGCCGTCGTCGGCGCGACCCGGCGCCGGGCTGAGGGGTCGCCCTCCCGCGAGAAGATGTCGCGGTGAGCGCCACCCTCGTCGCCCGCGGCCTCGGCGCCGGCCACGCCGCCCGCACGCTGTTCTCCGGCCTGGACCTCGTGGTCGCCCCGGGGGACGTCGTCGGGCTCGTCGGCGTCAACGGCGCGGGCAAGTCGACGCTGCTGCGGGTGCTCGCGGGCGTCGACGAGCCGCAGGAAGGCTCGGTCACGACGACGCCGCCCACCGCGGCGCGCGGGTGGCTGCCGCAGGAGGTGGAGCGACGCGACGGCGAGAGCGTGCTCGCCGCTCTCGCCCGCAGGACCGGCGTCGCTGCCGCGCAGGAGGCGATGGACGCCGGGGCGGCCGCGCTCGCCGACGGCGAGCCGGGTGCCGACGACGCCTACGCCGAGGCGCTCGAGCGCTGGCTCGCCCTCGGCGGGGCCGACCTGGAGGAGCGGGCGGACGCCGTCCTCGCCGACGTCGGCGGCGGGCTGGGCCTGGGCGCCACCATGACTGCGCTCTCCGGCGGGCAGGCGGCCCGCGTCGGCCTCGCCGCGCTGCTGCTGTCCCGCTTCGACGTCGTCCTGCTCGACGAGCCGACCAACGACCTCGACCTCGACGGCCTCGCGCGCCTCGAGCGGTTCCTGCACGAGCAGCGCGCCGGCGTAGTGCTCGTCAGCCACGACCGGGAGCTGCTCTCGCGCACCGTGACCCGCGTCGTCGAGCTGGACCTCGCGCAGCAGCAGGTGGCCGTCTACGGCGGCGGCTACGACGCCTACCTCAAGGAGCGGGCGACGGCGCGCCGGCACGCCCGCGAGGCCTACGAGGAGTACGACGACCGCCGCGCCGCGCTCACCGAGCGGGCCCGGACCCAGCGCGGCTGGCTCGCCAAGGGCGTCCGGGACGCCGTCAAGAAGAAGAGCGACCCCGACAAGCACATCACCGCGAAGGCCCGCGAGGGCTCGGAGAAGCAGGCCGCCAAGGCCCGGCAGACCGAGCGGATGATCGAGCGGCTCGAGGTCGTCGACGAGCCTCGCAAGGAGTGGGAGCTGCGGTACGAGATCGCCGCGGCGCCGCGTTCCGGCGCTGTTGTCGCGACGCTGCGGGGCGCGAGCGTGCGTCGTGGCAGCTTCACGCTCGGGCCGCTGGACCTGCAGCTCGACGTGGGCGACCGGGTCGGCGTGACCGGCGCGAACGGGGCCGGCAAGAGCACGCTGCTCGGGATGCTGCTGGGCCGCACGCCGCTCGACGAGGGCTCGGGCGGTCTGGGCTCCTCGGTCGCGGTCGGGGAGGTCGACCAGGCCCGCCGCTCGCTGGAGCGGGCCGGCTCGGCTCCGACGGTGCTCGAGGCCGTCGCGGCGCAGGTGCCCGACCAGCCGACCGCGCAGGTGCGCACGCTGCTGGCCAAGTTCGGGCTGCGCGCCGAGCACGTGCTGCGCCCGACGTCGTCGCTCTCCCCCGGCGAGCGCACCCGCGCGGCGATGGCGCTGCTGCAGGCTCGCGGGGTCAACCTGCTGGTGCTCGACGAGCCGACCAACCACCTCGACCTGCCGGCGATCGAGCAGCTGGAGGCGGCGCTGGAGGCCTACACCGGCACGCTGCTGCTCGTGACGCACGACCGGCGGATGCTCGAGGCGGTGCGGCTGACCCGGCGGTGGGTCGTGGCCGGCGGCAGCGTCACCGAGACCTAGGCGCCACGGCGATCGGCTCCCTCGAACGGGTCAAGGAGTGCGGCACGGCGGCCGATGGTCCGGGGACGCCGACCACAGGAGACGCACCGGCATGCCTGGCCCTCGCACCGCCCGCACCGACCCGCCTCGGCGGACCCGCCGTCGCCCGTGGTGGCGCCGGCCGGGCGCTGCTGCGCTGGTGCTGAGCCTGCTCGCCGGCCCCCTGCTCGCCGTCGTCGCGGCGCCGTCGGCGTCGGCGTCCATGAGCGAGGCCTTCACCCGTCAGTTCTCCGCCAACACCAACGGCGACGTGCTGCTGGTCGGCAACACGCTGATGACCTGCCCGGACAGCTCGGGATGCACTACCGCACGGGCCGGCACGGGCGGCCCCCTCAACAACAACGACCACGCCATGCGGCACGTCGACGTGGACGGCGACCCGTCGACCTTCGCGTCCTCCTCCGCGGACCTCGTCCTGCCCACCCAGGGCACCGTGCTGTTCGCCGCGCTGGCGTGGAGCGCCCGGACCACCGCAGGCGCGGGTGGTACCGCCCCGCCGACGCCGTCGGCCATCGGCACCGTCAAGCTGCGCACGCCCGGGGCGAGCGGGTACACCTCCCTCGCCGACCCCAGCCCGGCGTCCGGGGACGCCGGCGCCTACCAGGGCTTCGTCGACGTCACCGACCTCGTGCGCGCGGCCGGCTCCGGCACCTACACCGTCGCCGACGTGCAGGCCGCGACCGGCAACGACCGCTACGCCGGCTGGTCGCTCGTCGTGGCGGTCGCCGACCCGACGGCGCCCGCCCGCAACCTCACCGTCTACAAGGGGTTCGGCAGCGTCTCGACGTCGGCGGGCACCTCGCTCGACATCCCGGTCAGCGGCTTCCTCACCCCGGAGCAGGGAGCCGTCACCACGACCCTCGGCACGGTCGTCTACGAGGGCGACCGCGGCTTCTCCGGGGACAGGCTGCAGGTCCGGCGCGAGGGCGCGACCGACTTCGTCGACGTCTCCGACGCCCAGAACCCGGTGGACAACGTCTTCAACTCCACCATCAGCGCCCGGGGCAGCCTCGCGACGCCGCCCCGCTCCCCCCGGTACGCCAACCAGCTCGGCCTGGACATCGACACCTTCAGCGCGGACGGGCTGCTCGGCAACGACGACACCTCGGCCACGCTCCGGCTGACGACGACGTACGAGACCTTCTACCCCGGCGTCGTCACCTTCGTGACCGACCTGTACGAGCCGCAGCTGGAGGGGTCCAAGACCGTCGAGGACGTGGACGGCGGCCTCGTCGAGCGCGGCGACGTGCTGCGCTACACGGTCCCGGTCTCCAACACGGGCCTGGACGCCGCGATCCGCTCGCGCGTCGTCGACGCCGTGCCCACCGGCACCACCTTCGTCCCGGGCTCGATCCGCGTCGGCGCAGGCTCGTCCTTCTCTGACCTGGTCTACACCGCAGCCACCGACGCGGACGGCGACGACCTCGGGCGCTACCGCACCGGCGAGCACGGCGGCGTCGTCGAGGCCTTCGTCGGCGAGGGCGCCACCCCCGCCGAGGGCGGCCGCGTCCCGACCGCCTCGGGGGCAGGGCCCGGCGAGCGCACGCACTGGGCCCTGAGCTTCGACGTCACGGTCGACGGCACGGTCGCCGACGGCGCGCGCCTGCTCAACATCGCCCAGCTGACCTTCCGGGGCGGCAGCACCGGGACGGCCTCATCGGTCAGCTCGAACGACGTCGTCGCCGCCGTCGACGGCACGGCGCCCGGCGGCGTCCCGGCCACCGCGCCGGACGTCGTGAGCCTGCGCCCGAGCACCGCGAACCCGTCCGTGGTCGTGCCCGTGCTCGCCAACGACGAGCCCGGGCTGGAGCTCGTGGGCGTCACCGACGTCGGGAGCGGGACGGTCGGCTGGAGCGCGGGCGGCAGCACCGTCACCTACACGCCCGCGCCGGGCTTCGCCGGTCGCGACTCCTTCACCTACACCGTCCGCAACGCCTCCGGGGCGACGGCGACCGAGGTCGTCCACGTCGACGTGGTCAACGAGCTGCCGGTGGCCGCCGACGACGCGGCGAGCACGCACTGGCGGTCGTCCGTCCTCCTCGACGTGCTCGCCAACGACACCGACCCCAACGGGGACGCCCTGACGCTGCTCTCGGTCGCCGCCCCCTCCCGC
>NZ_JBBHZF010000023.1:527590-539784 GCF_037482365.1 Pseudokineococcus sp. 1T1Z-3 | reverse complement strand
GGCCTACGTCGTCGAGGACACCCGCGGCGGCCGCGCGAGCGGCACCGCGACCATCACCCTCACCAACACCACGCCCGTCGCCACGCCAGACACCTTCACCACCCCGGCCGGCACCTCGCTGACCTTCCCCCGCAGCGTCCTGGCCGACGACACCGACGCCGACGGCGACCCCCTCGCCGCGGAGCTCGTGACGTCGCCGCCCCCCTCCGCGGGGACGCTGTCCCTGCAACCGGACGGGACCGGCACCTTCTCCCCCGCCGACGGCTTCGCGGGCAGGACCACCTTCACCTACCGGGCCGCCGACGGCGTCAGCGCGTCCTCACCGGTGACCGTCACCGTCGTGGTCTCCGGCCCGCCGGTGGCGGTCGGCGACACCGCCACGACCGGCACCGGCACCGCGGTCGACGTCCCCGTGCTGGCCAACGACGCCGACCCCGACGGCGACCCCCTGACCGTCGTCGCCGTCACCGACGGCGCCCACGGCACCGTCGTCGCCCTCGCCGGCACAGGCGCCGTCCGCTACACCCCCGCCACCGGCTACGCCGGGCCGGACACGTTCACCTACACCGTGTCCGACGGGACCTCCACGAGCACCGCGACCGTCGACGTCACCGTGACCAACGCCGCCCCCACCGCCGTCCCCGACGTCGCCGGGACCACCACCACCGGGCCGGCCACCTACCTCGTCCTGGCCAACGACACCGACCCCAACATCCCCGGCACCGACCAGCAGCTGCGCGTCACCTCAGCGACCCTGCGCTCCGGCCGGGCCACCGTCTCGGTCACCCCCGACGGCCTGGGCGTGCTCGTCGACCCCGCCGACGACTACCTCGGCGACGTCGTCGTCGACCACGAGATCACCGACGGCGCCGGCGGGACCAGCTCGACCACCCTCACCGTCACCGTCAGCGACGAGGCCCCCGTCGCCACCGACGACACCGGCCACGAGGTCGCCACCCGCGGCAGCACCTCCGTCGACGTCCTCGCCAACGACGCCGACCCCGACGGCGACCCCCTGGCCGTCGCCGACCTCAGCGAGCCGGTCGACGCCGGCGGCACCGTCCGCGGCACGCTCACCCTCGGCCCCGGGAGCCGCCTCCTGTACACGGCCCCGGCCGACGGGTGGGCCGGCACGGTCACCGCCACCTACCGCGCCGACGACGGCCGCCTCACCTCCGCACCGGCCACCCTCACCGTCACCGTCACCAACGCCCCCCCGACCGCCGTCGACGACACCGCCACCACCACACCCGCCACGCCCGTCGCCGTCGACGTCCTGGCCAACGACGCCGACCCGAACGTCCCGGCCACCCCCGGCCAGGCCCTCGTGGTCACCAGCGCCACCCCCGGCCCCGGCGCCACCGCCGCGCTCCTGCCCGACGGCCGCCTCCAGGTCACGCCCGCCACCGGACGCAGGGACCCCGTGACCGTGACGTACACCGTCGCCGACGGCGCCGGTGGCACCGACCACGCAACCCTCACGGTCACGCTCGTCACGGCCGCGCAGACGCACCCCGACCGGGCGACGACGACCCCGGGCCGATCCGTCCTGGTGCCGGTGCTCGCGAACGACGACGAGGGCCTGACCCTCGTCGGGGCGGTGAGCCGGGCCGGCAGCACCGTCGTCGTCGACGGCAGCTCCTTGCGGTACACCCCCCTCGCGGGCTTCACCGGCGAGGACGTCGTCACCTACACCGTCGCGGACCGGGACGGGCTGACCACGACCGGCACCCTGGCCATGACCGTCACCGGCACGCAGGTCGACCCGAGCCCCCCGACCACCGACCCGCCGACCACCGACCCGCCCACCACCGACCCGCCGACCTCTGACCCCGGCGTGCAGCCGGCGCCGCCCCCGACGCCCACCGCAGACCGGACGACCGACCACGACGAGAGCACCGTCGTCACCACCTCGACGCAGCAGGCCGGCACCGACGCCTGGTCGAGCCCCTCACCCACGGCGCTGGCCCGCACCGGCGCCGAGACGGGACGTCCCGTCCTCGTCGCCGCGACGTCGCTCCTGCTCGGCGCCACCCTCCTCCTGCTCAGCCGACGACGCCGACGCCGCTGAACGGCCGGGGGGCTCAGACGTGCGGCCAGCCCGGCAGCAGCCGGCGGGGCACGTGGCAGGTCACGACCCAGTGGGGCGCGTCGACGACCTCGGAGATCTTGAGGTCCGCCGCGAGCGAGAGCAGCAGGTAGGCGTCCTCGCGGGAGATGCCGCGCTCGTCGGAGAGCAGGTCGACGGCCTGGCGGACGGCGTCGCGGGCGCCCTCGTAGAGGTCGGGGCCGATGCCGGTCGTCGCGACGGCGGTCTCCAGCCGGAAGCTGCGCTGGTCGGTGATGACGACGGGCGACGCCGGCGCCCGGCCGGGGGCGACGGTGAGGCGGACCCGGACGAGCGCGGTCGTCTCGACGCCGGTGCCGCAGACCTCGCCGTCGCCCATGGTGGCGTGGACGTCGCCGAGGGAGAACAGGGCCCCCTCGACGCCGACCGGGAGCACGACGCGGGCGCCGGGGCCGACGTCCCGGATGTCCATGTTGCCGCCCCAGCGCCGCGGGGGGACGACGCTGTGCGGGCCGGGCTCGGGCGGTGCGACGCCGATGGTGCCGACCATCGGCGACAGGGGCAGGACGACGTCGGGCAGCACCTGGACGCCGCCGCCGCCGGGCGTGGAGTCGACGGCGGACGTGCGCAGGTACGGCTCGGGGAACTCGTCGGCGAGGAGCCCGAAGCCGGGGATGAGCGCGGTCCAGCCCCACGTGTCGAGGTCGACCGACAGCAGGTCGACGACGAGGGCGTCGCCGGGGCGGGCGCCCTCGACGGCGAAGGGGCCGGTGACGGGGTTGACGCGGCGCAGGTCGAGCGTCGCGATGTCCGCGGCGGTGCTCTCGGGGCGGATGCCGCCGCCGGAGGCCTCCTGGGTGACGACCTCGACCTCGTCGCCGGAGCTGACCACCGCGACGGGCTCGAGGGTGGCGTCCCAGACGGTGTGCGAGGCGGTCACGTGCCCGCGGCGGGTCCTGGGGAGGGCCATGGGTCCTGCTTCCCGGGCCGGGCGGCCCCTCTCGGCGCCGCCCCCGGCTCACCGGGGCGACCAGACGTGGTGCTGCGCAGCAGGTCTAGCCCGGCCAGTATGCCGCGCGGGGGCGTCTCAGTCGTGCTGGACGGCGAGGACGGGGCAGGGCGCGTCGAGGAGGACCCGCTGGCTGGTGCTGCCCATCATCATCTTGCCGACGGGTGAGCGGCGTCGCAGGCCGATGACGACGAGGGCGGCGCCGACCTCGTCGACGAGGTCGAGCAGGGTGTCCGCCGGGGTCTGGTCGCCGGCGGCGTGACGCACCTCGTGCTCGACGCCGGCGACGGCGAGCTGCTTCTCGAGGGTGTCGAGGTCGGCGTCGTCGGCGTTGTAGTCCTGCGCGAACTCCGGGGAGCGAGCGACGTTGACGGCGACCAGCCGGGTGCCGCGGGAGCGGGCCTCGGCGACGGCACGCTCGAGGACCATGGCGCCCTGCGGGCTCGGGACGTACCCGACGACGACGCTCACGACTGGCCTCCTCGCGGGTGCGGGCGCCTTGCGTGGGCTGCGGGTCGTGGCGCCGGACGCCCGCGACCCTAGGCCACGCCTGCCGTACCGCGCCGCAGGTGGCACCCTGGTCGGTGTGCGCCCCCGCCTCGCGGAGCGGCGCCCTGGACGCCGCGTGGGGGCGTGCGTCGCCCCGCCGCGCCCCGCGCGGCAGTCCGGTGCAGACGCGCCCCGCGCGGCAGTCCGGTGCAGGCGCGCCCGCCGTGGGCTGCGAGGGTGGTGCGGTGACGAGCCCCGACGACCTCGCCGGCGACGACGGTCCTCTGGTCCTCGGCCCGATGCTGCGGCACGTCGACGACGCCAGCGCCACGGTGTGGGTGGAGACGGCCCGGCGCGGCGAGGTCGTGGTGAGCGCGGGGGACGCCAGCGGCCGGGCGCGGACGGTCACGGTCGGCGGCCACCACTACGCCGTCGTCGTCGTCGAGGGCCTGCACGGGGCAGACGCCGTCCCCTACGTCGTCGAGGTGGACGGCGAGCGGGCGTGGCCGCGCCCGGGCGACCCCCGCCCGGCGCCGACGATCCGGCCGCTGCCGGGCGCAGGAGGTCCGACGGCCAGCACGGCGGGCACGTCGTTGCTGCGCATCGCGCTCGGCTCGTGCCGGGTAGACCGCCCGCAGGCGGCGCCGTTCACCCGCACCGGCGACGCCCACCCCGACGGCGTGGGCGTGGACGCGCTCGTGGCGCTGTCGACGGCGTGCCAGGAGGGTCGGGAGCCGCCGGACCTGCTGCTCATGCTCGGGGACCAGGTGTACGCCGACGAGGGCCTCTCGCCGTCCATGCGCGCGCGGATCGACGCCAAGCGCGGCGACGCGGCCCCGCGGGGCGAGGTGGCGGACTTCGAGGAGTACACCTGGCTGTACCGGGAGAGCTGGGCCGACCCGGAGGTCCGCTGGCTCCTCGCGACCGTGCCCTCGGCGATGATCTTCGACGACCACGACGTCCGGGACGACTGGAACACCAGCCGCACGTGGCGCGAGCAGGTGCAGCAGCTGCCGTGGTGGCGCGAGCGCATCGTCGGCGCCTACGCCTCGTACTGGCTCTACCAGCACCTGGGCAACCTCATGCCCGACCGGCTCGCGGAGGACGAGCTGTGGGCGCGGGTCCGGGAGGTCGGCGAGGACGGCGACGCCGCCGAGGTGCTGCGCGAGTTCGCCGTCGCCGCGGACGAGCAGATCGACGGCGGCGGCACGTCGGAGTGGTCCTACGTGCGCGACCTCGGGCGCACCCGTCTCGTCGTCGTCGACACCCGCTCGGGCCGGGTCCTGTCCGAGGACCACCGCTCGATGCTCGACGAGCAGGAGTGGGCCCACGTCGAGGAGCACCTCGGCGGGGACGTCGACCACCTGCTCGTGGCCGCCTCGCTGCCGGTGCTGCTGGAGCCGGCGCTGCACGACCTGGAGGTGTGGAACGCCGAGACGGCCTCGGCGGGGCGGTGGGGCCAGCGGTTCCGACCGGTCGCCGAGGCCATCCGCCAGGGCGTGGACCTGGAGCACTGGGGCGCCTTCGAGGTCTCGTTCCGACGGCTCGTGGACCGCCTGGGCGACGTCGCCGCCGGGCGCCTGGGCCGCGAGCCCAGCACGGTGCTGCTGCTGTCGGGGGACGTGCACCACGGGTACGTCGCCCCGCTGCGGTACCCCGCCGAGCGGGGCGTGCGCTCGCCCGTCGTGCAGATCACGAGCTCGCCGCTGCGCAACGCCATGCCGACCGGGCTGCCGCTGGCCTACCGGGTCATGCACACGGCCCCGGCGCGCGTCCTCGGACGGCTGCTGCGCCGCTCGGTCGGTGTCGCGCCGCTGGAGGTCTCGTGGCGCTCACGCACCGGCCCCTTGTTCGGCAACGGCTTCGCGACGCTGGCGCTCGAGGGCCGCTCGGCGCGCGTCGTCTTCGAGAAGGCCGAGCCCGGCGGGGGGCCGGGCACCGACCCGCGCGAGCCCGCCGACGTCCGGCTGCGGCGGGACGTGGAGATGCTCCTCGGCTGAGCGGTCCCGCGGCCGGACGGCCACGGGCCCTCACCAGCCCCAGGTGCCGGGGCCTCCCTTGAAGGGACCGACGACGTCGTCGGTGACCCAGCCGCCGTAGAAGCCGCCCTCCTGCGGCCGGACGACCTCGCCGTCGACGCTGGCGGCCACCCGGGACGGCGCGAAGGCGACCGCCCCGGCGACCTCCCGGAAGCGGGCGGTCGGGTCCTCGTAGGACCACGCCGCGGCGTGCAGCCGGGCAGGCGACCCGCCCGCCCCGGCGGGCGCGCCGACGTCCCAGTAGGTGGCCCGGCCCTTCCACTCGCACGTCGTCGCGGCGGCGTCCGAGCGCACCAGCACCCCGGCCGCCACGTCCTCGCGCGGGACGTACCAGGTCGGCGGGTGGCTGGTCTCCAGCACCCGCCACGCCCGCCGCGTCTGAGCGAGCAGCGGGCCTCCTGGGCCCAGGCGCACCTCGACGAGCCGGTCGCTGCGCACGAGCGCGGGCGGCCTCGGGTAGTCCCACACCGACTCCTGCCCCGGGCCGGCGGGCAGCGGCTCCGGGTGACCAGCGCGACGCACGCCGCCAGTGTGCGCCCGAGGCGGCGGCCCGCGCAGCGGCGGGTCGGGCCGCGGCGGGTCGAGCAGCGGCGGGTCGAGCAGCGCGGGGGCGGCCCGTCAGCCCGCGGGGTCAGAACGGTGGGTCGCCGGGTCCCCAGCCGCCGCGGGTGGGCAGGGAGCGGTGGGCCCCGCCGGCGCCCGCCCCGTGGGCGAGCGGCTCGGTCGAGCCGCGTCCGTCCGCGGTGGTGGTCCGTGCGGCGTCACGGCGGAGCGAGGCGAGGTCGGCGGTCAGGCCCTGGCGGGTGCGTTCCACGTCGCCGGCCGCGCTGTCGGGGTCGGGGTAGAGGGCGTGGGCCACGGCGCCTGCTCCGACCAGCCGCGGCGCGCCGCCGGGCCACGCCGGCTCGGGCCAGCCGAGGTCGACGTGCACGGACAGGAGCACCGTCGAGGACGAGGGCGCCCAGCCGGGGCGCTGACGTGCCCAGCTCCGGGTCTCGACACCGCCCCGCCTCAACGGGCCCCGCATCGACGGACCCCGCACCGGCCGACGCGCCGACCCCTGCCGCCGCGGCGTCAGGCGCTCGGTGCCCTACCGGACGAGCAGGGCTCGGTGCTCGGCGACGGCTGCCGTTCCCGTCGACTCGTCCTCACTCACGAGGGCAGACCTACCCCAGCCGCCGACTCAACGTCCCGGCCTGGCCGGCGGCACACCCCGCCAAGAGCATCCCTGGCTACGTCCACGACTCCGGGCCCGCTCGATTGGCGAGGGCATTCAGGACGGCGTCGTAGTCCTCGCCCGTCAGCGAGCCGTCGTCCAGGGCACGACCGACCGTGGCCTCGAAGGACCCCGCCGGCTCCGAGGCCGGTGCCAGGTCCCACTCACCGGCCTGCACACCCCGGCTCGGCTCGTACGGCCACGTCGTCAACGACTCCAGCATCTGCTCCCGGGTCTGCTCCCCCAGCGCGTACCGCTGGGCCACCTCGTAGGCGTCCCGCCCGACCTGCCCCGACGGCACCCCCTGCCGACGACCCAGCGCCGCCAGCGGGGAGAACCTCGACTGGGGGTGGAGCTCGACCGCCAGCACAAGAGCTAGTCGCCTTCATCGACGCCAAGCGGCACGAGCTCGGGGTCGAGCCCATCTGCAGGGTCCCGCACGTGCCCCTGAACACGTACTACGCGGCCAAGGCCCGTCAGCCGTCGGCGAGGGCCCGACGGTACGAGGCCACCGGGCCGGCGCCGCGGGCGTTGTGGGAGGACAACTACCGCGTCTACGGCGCCCGGAAGCTGTGTACGGCCGCCCGCCGCGCCGGCATGGACCTCGGGCGCGATCAGGTCGCCCGGCTGACGCGGGCGATGGGCAGCGAAGGCGCCCGCCGTACCAAGCGGGTGCGGACCACGAGGGCTGACCCGGCCGCGGCCCGCCACCCCGACCTTGTCCGACGGGACTTCACCGCGACCGCACCGAACCAGCTGTGGGTCACCGACCTGACGTGCGTGCCGACCTGGGCCGGGGTCGCCTACGTCTGCTTCATCGCAGGCGCCTGATCCAGGGCGATCGTCGGGTGGGTCGAGAAGGCCCCCGACGTGCTGGCGGGCGCCCAGCTTCGAGCCGGGATGATCAGCCAGTTAGTCGGTGTACATGCACACCGCTCGGGCGCGGGTCTCCTCATCGAACTTACGAGGTGCGGGCATGGCTCCAGTCTCCATTGTCGGATCGGCGCCTCGCGTCCCACCAGGACGAGTCACCCGCAGCCACGACCGCGTGAGCCCCGACACTTCCGCGGCCACCCGCGTCGGCACCGACGGGCCCCAGCGACCCCGAGAAGATGCGCCCAAGATCGCCCATGGATGCGGTCATCCTGACGCCGTCCGCCAAAGCAACAACCCGACCGCAACCTTGAGACCACCCAGCGCGGGCGCAAGGGCGAAGACCTACTCGCTCCTGATCCCCTGACCACCTCGACGGCCGACCACACAGCCGCGCATTTATCCGTCAGCCACCGTCGTCCACGCTGAGAGAATCAAACGGCTCTAGTAGTTCATCATGTAACAGCATGGACAATGTACGCGCGCGCCTACGCACCTCTTCCGACTGTGCTTGCGTGACCATAAGCTTCTGAACCAGACTGGCTAATTCATCCACTAGCACCAGCGCCGGATCAGCCGCGGGGTCAAGCGTCCGGGCGGCCACAACTCGCTCGTCGACGCCAATCAGTCCTATACGATCAGCAACCTCAGATAATTCCTGAGGCTTTAGAAAAGCGTAGTCCGCCACTGTATCCAAGAACGCCCGCTCCGAGCGCGCGGTATTGGAGAAGCCAAGGCGGCGCCGTAACACTGCCGCATAGGGCGCCCAGAGAACTCCTCCAGCGTTTGGTATGTGATGTTCCGTCGGATCGAAGATCTCCTCAGGTGGAAGATCGAGGGCAATTGCGTTACGGATGAGCTGCAGCCGGTAAACGCACGTAAGCGTATCCAGGTAGTTTGTTTGGAGCCGCTGATCCAGCTCGTAAGCGGTAGTAGCGGTAGTCACGATGGCTTCTCTACCCAGGAGACCCGCCTGGGCAACTATGCTGCAAGTTCGGGCATAACCACTCACTACAGCATCACTCAGAACCACACGAGGCGCCTCCAACACTTCCTTAGTGAAGGACAAGACAGCATCTTCGATCCGCTGCAACGGATCTCCGCTGACGGCACGCTGTACTAGAAGAGCGTCGAGCTTCCACTGCCAGTGCTGCTTATCGGACGGGTGGTGCGGTACCGACAACTGGCCCAACGCATGCGCCACGAAGGCCCAGTCATCGTCCGAAAAGAAAGAAACTCTACCGACACGAACTGCGGTACGTAACGCCGTCCTGTGCTCTTCCTCATAGCCAGCAGCACCTTGAAGGTAGCCGCAAGCCGCTCTTGCCAGAGCCAGCGAGTCACCTGACGCAGGACCGCGCACCTGCGCTAGATATAACATGGCACGTGCGGCGACCTCTGGAGAAGCGGCCGCACGCGCTTTCAAACAGGTGTCCTTCAGATGGTCGAGGTCGTCTTCTCTGACGTCCAAGGGATCTATTGGGCATCGCGCTAGGGCAGCGCGAAGGCGCCCATCAGCTGATCCTCGCACACGAGACGTCTCATTATACGTAGCGGCGAGCACTTCCAACGCCGCAATGGGGTACTCGCGCCCCTGCCTCGCCCTGCCGACGGCTTCTGAAGCCACCTCGGGCAAACCCTTAGGAAACCTGTTATACAATGTGGATGTTGACACGGCGGCTCGCCGCGCGACGGAGGCGGGCGAGAGGTGTAGACCCGTCCCACCACGCGCCACGTCCTCGGCGACCAGTTCAACGAGCGCTTCTACGAGCGCTGTGCGCGACCGGGCTACTCGCGTTTGATGGCCACGTCGACGACCGTCTTCGGAGCCCCGTGTCGACATAGTCACTCCATCGATGATGCCACATGGACCAAACTGGAACCTTATCCAACTTGGCCCATCTTTGCAAGATGGGGTTGTCCTCCATCTCAGTGAGCGGCAACGTCTTCCCCATCGCCGATGGAGAGGCCAGAGGCGCGAGTTGGGAGATGATCATGGCCAGCAAGTACGAGAGGCGCGGCCCCGTGACCAACAGCTACAACGGGGGCTTCAAGACCCGAAGCTACAACTCGGGCAGCACTTGGGGTGGACCCATGACCCCCAAGAAGGACATCTACTCCAACAACGGAGGGCCGGGCCACAGCCATAAGGTGAAGACCGGCAACGGGTTCACGACCTTCAGCCGACCGGGCCCGCGCGGCACCCCCTCCATGAGTCTGGCCGAGGCGATCTTCGGGCCGATTCCGGGGAAGAAGAAGAAGCGACGCTGATCGAGAGTCCCACTCGCGAGGGCCACGCCTCCTGCCAGGGGGCGTGGCCCTCCGCCTGTGAGCCATGCGTCGGCGATGAGAGGGGAGTACGCCTACCAACGCGCCATTCCGGCAGCCACACTGTATGGCCACCCACCCGTGGACCATTACGAATAGGAGCCTCTCCGGGCGCGACCGCCGGAGGTGAAGCCGGCTCGCCATCGGCGCGCCGGGACGCCGCTAAGTGGGTGACGAGGGTGGAGCGGCCGACGCCGAGCTGGGCGGCGATCTGGGCCAGGGGCAGGTCGGTGGACGCGCGTAGGGACCGGGCGGCGGCGAGCTTGTCGGGGTCATGACGGTGGGTCGCCCGCCCTTGCGGCCGCGGGCGCGGGCGGCGGCGAGGCCGGCGCGGGTCCGCTCGGAGATGAGGCGTCGTTCCATCTGGGCCAGGGCGGTGAAGATGTGGAAGACGAGCTCTCCGCCGGGGGTGGTGGTGTCGATGGCCTCGGTCAGGGATCGGAACTGCACGCCGCGGTCGGACAGGTCTTCGACGAGGGCGACGAGGTTGGTGACCGAGCGGCCGAGTCGGTCGATCCGCCAGACGGCCAGGACGTCGCCGGGGCGCAGGTAGTCCAGCGCGGCGGTCAGCTGCGGTCGGGCGGTGGTGGCCCCGGAGGCGTAGTCGGTGAAGACCCGCACCGCGCCGGCCGCGGTGAGGGCGTCGTGCTGCAGGGCGGGGTCCTGCTCGATCGTGGAGACCCGGGCGTACCCGACCACGCTCACCGCCCTGCCCCCTTGTCCTCGGCCCCGTTGCCCAGCCCGCGGCCGTAGTGACGTCGGGCTCCTGCCGCCGGCTCGTCCCCGCCCCTTCCCGGCTCTGGCGGGCGGTACCCGCCGACCGGGCCGAGGCCCTGGCGCAGCGAGCGGTAGTGCCCGGCCAGGCGCTGCTCCTCGGGCGTCATGGCCTGACCGGCGGCGCCCGCCGGCCGCTCGACCGTCATCTGCGCGAACACCGGCTCGAGCCACTGCGGGTGGACCAGCAGGTACCCCTGGTCGGGGCCGGACATGGCCGAGCGCTGGTTCCAGACCTCCGGTGTGACCCTGGAACGGTCCAGGCGGAAGGGCGAGGACTGTGCGACGTCGTCCAGGAACGCCCGGCCGGTGCGGCCGTTGCCCTCCCGGAAGGGGTGCGCCTGGTTCAGCGGGGCGTAGACCGCCGCCATCGCGTGGGCGAAGCCGGCCCGGTCCACCCGGGCCCAGTTCACGCCGGCGACGGCGTCGCGGGTCTGCGCCAGGTAGTGCCCGACCAGACGCGTGGGGGCGAAGGGGAGGCCGTCCTTGGCCATGTCGACGCTGCGGAACTCACCCGCCCAGTCGTAGACGTCCCGGAACAGGTGCCGATGCAGACCCCGCAGGTGCTCGGCGTCGAAGGTCGCCTCCACCTGGGCCTCGCCACGCGAGAGCTCCCCCCGACGCACCGCCGTGGCGGCGTACTCCAGACGCGCGAGCTCCACGCCGTCGCGCACACCGAACCGGTTGCGCAGGACCGCGGTTCCCGGCCAGAAGTAGCTCTCCCACTCTGCGGACGGCATCAGCCGGCCGCGGCGGCGTCCGGCCCGGCGGACAGCGTCCGGCGCATGTACTCCGCCCGGTCGATCACCCCGAGCTCGACGTCGACGAGGTTGGCGACCTCCTGCGACGTCGGCTCCCAGCCCTCCAGGTACCCATCAGCCAACGTCTGCGTCAGCGCGAAACGACCCTCGTCGTCCAGCCGGGCGAAGTGCTCGGGGAACCGCTGTGTCCACATCGACTCGTACACCGGACACCCCTGACCTCGACGATGACCCTGAGTCTACCCATCGAGCCAGCAAAAGTCCGTGACTGGCGGTTCCCGGCCTTAGATTCTCCGCACGACTTCTTGGCCACCGCCCCGACCTCTTCGCCACCTCAGGCGCCGTCGACGACCGAGGTCGACAAACGGTCGTTACCCGGCTCGGCCGTGCCCACCGTCCAGAACCGTCCCCGTCGAGGTAGAGCGACACCTCGGTTCCGGACGCGAGTTGCGGACGCCGACACGCCGGACCCCGCGCGGGTCGAGCTGGCTGTCGCTCCAACGATCGAATGACGCCGCGAACACCTGAACAGGAGGGTTCCTACAACGACGGCGGCCGAGGAGACCCACCACCCGTGGCATGGCCTCGAGCGCCGCCACCGAGCTCAAGCGCTTCGGCGCCGCCCGTCCCGCTACCC
>NZ_JBBHZF010000023.1:488801-527524 GCF_037482365.1 Pseudokineococcus sp. 1T1Z-3 | reverse complement strand
AGCGTCCCGCTGTCGATCGTCGTCCGGACAGCGTCCCGCTGACGATCGTCGTCCGGTCAGCGACACGCAGCGGGGCCCAATGAGGTGCGCACTAGGCGACTACTGCAAAGATGCAGCAATGACTTGGTGCTTCCGACTGCGCTTCAACCTGGCAGGCGGAGTTCGACTTCAGTCGACCGAGGCGCATTGGGAGATACAATCCGGCGAGCATGTAATAGGTGTCACGCCAGCCGACGGCGCCGACAGTCTACAACAATCACGACGTCTAGTTGCACGGGGAAGCGCTTACGCCAGCAAGTCTGATGCACTTGCAGCTGGGGAGAGATGGCGCGATCGAATTACTGTCGCCTTCGCCATGGTGAACATTGGCGCAGACTTCGGCGACCGGGCCCCGGGGGGCGGCTTTACGGAAGCCGGACTTGAGATAGCCCAAAAGGCGAGTGGCCTCCGAGCCCTGAACGACGTGCATGGACTGATGGCTTTCAGGTGCGAGCCACAACCGGTATTCCTCAGCATGAGCGGCGAAGCCAACCGAATCAGCAGTTCTCACAGCTTAGCCACCGCCTTCGCATCAGTGCTCGAGGCCGATGTGACAATGAAGCCGCAGCAACGACTTGCATACGACCTCTACGCAGCTTCCCAGAATGAAGCCAGCGCCGACGCCCAGTTCATAATGTTGATGATGGCATTGGAGACCCTCATCGAGCCGCAACGGCGTGCACAGGATGTCCAAGTGCTCGTCGACGATATGGTCCAGATGACCCGGGACAGCGGTCTACCGCATTCTACGAAGCAGTCCATCATTGGGTCGGTGAAGTGGATCCGCCAAGAGTCAATTGGTCAGGCGGGGCGACGCTTGGCAGAGCAGCAATTGGGCGATAAGGCGTACTTCGACGAGCCTGTTGGCAAGTTCTTCACAAGGTGTTACGGCTTGCGAAGCACTCTGGTTCACGGCAACGCGGAGCGTCCGTCGCGAGACGCTGTGGGCCTGAGAGCCGCTCATCTCCAGACTTTTGTCTGTGACCTAATAGTGGCCATAGTGCTCAACGATGGCGAGTAGCGCCAGGCGCTGGCGGGCAACACCCGCGACCACCTGAGTACTCAGGTCGCCACGGCGCTTGGCCGTCCCACTGCCGTCCCCTGCCGGCGCGACCGCGGCGTCGCGACGGCACTACCGCCGCTCCCCATCGCGTCGCACTCGGATCCCATGCGACGCGCCTACGCGGACGCGTCCGACGGTCGCCAGGGACAGCCTGCGCACTCGAGCAGCTTGACGGCCACGTCGTCCCAGCCCAGCACCTTTCGAACTGTCGACCGGACCGCGGAGAGCACCTCATGGGGCGATGACGCCTCCGTCGGGAAGTCGTGGTCGTCGATGACCGCAATCCACCGGTCGTGCTCGGCGGGGAAGACCTCGGATTGCACCGTCTTCAAGGCCTGCATGCTTGTTGCCCAGCCGGACCTGACGACCACTCCCAGCCGCTGGCCGGTCAGCGTCCCGCTGACAATCGTCAGCCGGTCAGCGCCTTCCCGGTATCGACGTCGATCGGCGCCTCGTCCATACGTGGTCGTCTCGCTCACTGATCGGGTGAGATCGAGGCACTCGGTGCTACTGCCGGCAAGAGGGGTCCCCTGCTGTACCCATGAGCGCTGCCGTGATGGCCCAGACCAGCTCCGTTGAGGTGGTCATTCCTCACGGTGGAGAGGCCGTCGTCGCGGGCGGTTGCGTCGGACTCGCATGCCTCGTCGTCCTGATCCTCGTCGCGCGACGTCGCCGCATCCGCGGCAACGGGAGCCACGAGGACTGAACCCGGTCACCATCCGGGCCTCCGAGGGCTGGCCGACTAGCGGTGGTCTCGGAAGGTCAACGTCCCGCTCACGACCGCCGTCCGGTCAGCCTCCTGCTGACATCGCTGGACGATCAACGTCCCGCTGACAGTTCGCCACTGGCCTGACCTGGTGGCAGTGGTCACGCTTTCCATCAAGCCAAATACTCAACTTACGTGAGGGGGCCTTGAGAGTGAAGGTCACGTGGGTACTTGCGGAGACCGCCACAACGACTTAGGCACTGATCGCAGGAAACAAGTACCCCTGGCAGGAAAGTGGGCCCGAGCTGCAGCCTGAGGTCTTCCAGACTCACCGGTACGCTTCTTATGCGAGCAAGGGGGTCGGCCGGCTTAGAGACAAAGCTTACTTCCTCGAGGTCAACCTTGGTGATGATCGCAGTCACGCCGACGCGGTAGAGCTGGTCGGCTGAGTGACGGCACGACTCCTCTTGACAGACACGGCACCATCCGAGGTCGTCAGGACCGCCGGGGACCATGTAAGCCCGCCCTTGTACGTGAGCGCATTCCGAAAGATGATCACCACACAGGCTACACTTTCGAACTGCCGGCCCGCCAATGCTGAGGCCTATGCGATTGTGCCCCAAGTCAACTGGACAGGTCCGCTGGTACGCGAGGCCGTCTTGTGTCAATTGGCAACCAAAAGTGGTCCGCACCCATCTTCCCGCCGCGTCAAGCGCTTTGTGGAAACCCTCCTCGTCTTCTGAGTCCTCTGCGTAATCCAACGCGGCGCGGAAAGCCGCCAGCGCGTCACGGGCAGTGCCCTCAGCCGTCGACCGCAGACTGTCGCGTCGCGCTCGATCGGTGGTTGCCGTCGCCTGGCCCACGAGTTGGCGAGCCTCGTGCAGGGTTTTCTCCGCGTTACGCAAGGTGGTTTGACGTTGACCGCGTTCGAAGTATTCCCGTAAGTCACCGTCACCTCCGGCTTCTACGAAGGTGAGTGCGCCAAGCCTGCCTTCCGGAGGTCGGGGTTCAGCCGCGCGGGCGTTCACGAAGACCCTGGATCACAGCGATGACGTCTTCGCCCGAGCCGCTGGCATGAAGCTCCCTTCGCGAACCATCGGCCTCCACGGCCGTTAGCGAGAGACTCACATGCCGGCTTGGTGGGGAAGACTTACGAATGAGCGCCTTGAGCCCGTCCCAGGCCGCACTGGAGCCGAAGTTGATGACAATTGCTAGCACTAGATCCGCCCACGCGCTGTGCTGCACGTTGAACAGGCGAGTTGCCGGAGGATCAAGGAACGATGCTCGAACTCCGGCTTCCCTTAGCTCTTTCACGATCATCTCGGTCGAAGCGTCGTAGATGCCTCGGCCTGCTTGGTCACGACGCTGGGGTTCAATCACGACGTCGCTGTCCTCGGGGCTGGTCGCCGTGACAGGCGACGAGGGGAGGCCCTCAGTGGCCGTCGTAGGTTCATGTGCCATACCGCACAGTAACCGTGACATCGACAAGAAGTCCTGTGCTGAGTGGACCGAGGCGGCGGACCCTGCAGCGACACAACCGGACGTCTTCAGCGACGCCGCGTAGACCTTCCTCGACAGCGAAGGGGGCCGTTGCACGAGGTGTTGACGTCCGCCCCGTGGCCAGGCCGCCGTCCCAGCAGTCGACCCCCAACCGGTGACCGCGCAGGTCAGAGGCAGCCCGAGGTGGCGTCTCGACGCTGGCGTCCCAGATGACCCGTCCGGATGGCCAATCCCGCACAGGTGCGCTGAACGGGACGGCCCACGAGCGCTCAACGGTCCCGCCTGTCGGCGCGCCGCAGAGGTCGTCAACCTCGTGCCCGGTCGCCGCGCCGACGAGCCGTGAGCTCCTCAGCAGGCGGCCTGACACGCGCAGGTGTCGACACCTGTCCCTCAATGGGTGACCGTTGCTCGGGTGCCCGAGGCACCGGGCGTAGTGGCACACGGTTCCGGACGCCCGGGACGACCTGGCCGGACACCTGTGCCAGAAACGATGGTTTGCGGAACGCTCCCCGACACTCCTTGCGATGGGTGCACCCTCTGGCACCATCGGCGATCATCGAGGCGACAGCCATCGCCCAACGCTGGGGAGAAGCTCGTGACATCGAACAACCGAAGATTGCCCTTTCTCGAGCCCACTATCAAGAGCCTGTTCGCATTGAGTGGTAATCAGTGTGCGTTTCCGACTTGCCGCAGCCCCATCATCGACGAACTTGGGCAAGTAGTCGCACAGATTGCCCACATCGTTGGCGTCGGCGAAAAGAACACCGCTAGAGCGGGCCCCACTTTCTCCCCAGAACAGCTCCGCGAACCCAGCAACCTCCTACTCCTTTGCTACGCGCACCACAAAGCAACGAACGACGAGACAACGTATCCCGTCGAGCGCATGTTGCGCATGAAAGAGCAGCATGAGCAGCGTTTTTCCGCCCTCACTGCCAGCTTACTCGCCACTGACTACGAGGATGTCACCACGGCAACCCGCTTTGCGGCCCCAGGCGACATCGGAGCGCTCGAGGCCAGGGATTACCCGGAGAGTGTCATCGGCGCCAACGATCAGCACCTTCTAGCGGCACTGCAGCAGTTGGCCCGAGTACCGATCCAACTTCGCTCTATCCTCGCCACGGTCATAGAGCTTGGCGTCGACGAAGACGGGCTAGCCTGGCGAGCGGACGATAACCTGGTTCGTAGAACCCTCGGGAACCCTGGCGCACAGTACAACGCCGACGTCGAGTCACTCTGCGAGCTGGGACTGCTCTACCGGGCCTACGACGGACGGGAGGACGAACCTGGCTCAAACGGGCTACTTGAGTTGGTGACCTCTTACAAGGAGCGGTTCTTCATTAAAGAGGGTGTCCTTCTCGCACTCAGCACCGCTATGCACGAACAGTTGGCCACACCTCATACGCTGTTCGTCCGCCTCGACTGGCGGTGCTTTGAAGGATGACCAGTCCCTCACCCCCGCAGGGCCAGTGGGCGTTACTGGACGTCGGCGTTGTTAAGGCAGCGATGGCGGACCTGCATGAATACACTGTGCCCTCTTTTTCATCGCGCATCTTCATTTCCGAGAGCGCGCTATCGCGCAGGGAAGCCTCAGCGGCGTCACCTGGCAGTGGAAGATGCTGACTTCATCCCTAGCGCTCGATGGCGGAGGGGCGAAGAAGCCGTACTACCGACCGTTCAACGAACACGGAACCGGGTCCGGCAATTGGATCAACCGAAACCTCGCAGGCTCCAGGGCACCGCGCTCGACTCGCCCCAACGGCGCCGCCAGGACGGTGATCGACTACGCAGAAGGTCCAGACGCGCCGCAAGAGAGCGTGGACCTCCGCCCCGAACACGCGCAGGCGGCACTCGACAACCTGCTCGGCGGGACTCGACTGCCCGCCCTCGCCTGGGCCCTCTGGTGGATGCGCGACTACGGGTTTCGGCCGGGTTTTCCTCCTGACAAGCAACCCTCCAACGTCATCAACGCCTTCCGTACCATCTTCCGCTTCAACGACACACCGGACGTGCGCCTTCTCAACGCCACGGGCGACTTCGACCTTCTCTTCGAGAGCCCTAGCGCATCAGCATTAGCCCAACCAGTCTTGGTGGAACCGAAATAACCACATCTGACGATGCCCAGTGGAGTGACGGACCGGCACGCCAGCCGCGGCTGACGGCCGCCGACCTGAACGTATCCGTGATGTCCGCAGTGGCAGGACACGCCTCGAATAACCCTGAGGAGCAAGCTCTAGCGTCAGACGACCCGACCCTCCTGAAGATCGTCAGCGTTCTCAGGGAGTACGGCGGGGTGATCTTGGCCGGCCCCCCAGGCACAAGCAAGTCCTGGTACGCCGCAGCGAACGCGCTGAGCCATGGCGTTGACGTAAGACGGGCCTTCGTGCAGCTCCACCCGTCCTACCAGTACGAGGACTTCATGCAGGGGTTGGCGCCCCGGTTGGACGGCGTCGGTTTCGCGCGCACGGACGGAATTCTCGTCCGAATGTGTCGTCGAGCGTCAGCCACTCCCGACGTTGAGTTCGTGCTCGTGGTGGACGAGCTCAGCCGCGGTGAGCCCGCTCGCGTGTTCGGTGAGGCCTTGACCTACCTGGAGCAATAAAAGCCAGACCTGCCCTTCGAGGTCGCCTCAGGCGAGACCTTGGCGCAACCTCCTCATCATCGCGACGATGAACCCCACAGACCGCGGGTTGACGAAGTGGACGCCGCGTTCGAGCGTCGCTTCGCCCGCGTCGCCATGGACCCCGACCCCGACATTCTCGACGACATGTTGACTAGTAACGACATGGAGGAGAGTCTTCGTAGAAGACTGGTTGCCTTCTTCAGTCGATCCACCCTGTCGTGACCCGCTTGGCGAAGGTGAACTCGCGGAAGTATCCGCCGAGCACGGCCTTGGCCTCGGCCGCGAGCTGCTGCACCACCTTCGATTCCCTGCCGGTCCCGTTCTGCACCTTGAGCGCCTTGCCGGCGTCGGAGACTCCGGTGGCCTGGATCGCAGCGATGTGCTCGTCGGTCAGCCCCGCGGCGTTCGCGAGCTCCATCACCCGCCGCGCCTGCGGACGGGCCTCGTCCAGGTGTCGGGTTCGGGCTACCACGCGCTGCCGTGGCGTCCCGCAAGACACGCACACCTGCTCGGGGCACCCAAGGAGCACCGCCCGCCGAACCAACTCGCGCGGGTAGGGCGCCAAGTGCGCACCCATGTTGCGCTCGGGATTAATCCGCCAGACGTCGCCCGGGTTGGCGCCATTGCCACCAAGAGCGTCGGAGTATCCAAACAGGTCGTAGTAGCACGAAGTCCGCGGCGCCAAATGGATGATGTACTCGTGACGGTTCGTTAGACGATTACGCGCCGGCTCGGGCATACCTCCATCCTTGGCCTATATAATTCGGGTGCGCACCACCCAGCCAGCGTCGACCGCGTCGGCCTCGATCCGCCCTGGGATGCCCACAAGTGACTTCCTGTGGTACGTGTCCCCTACGTTAAGGAAGATCGAGCCGGTAGGCCGCAGGACACGTCGCCACTCATTGAGGCAATCCATCATCGCGGACACGTAGGCCTTCGGCGTGGCCTCAAGCCCGATCTGGTCGTCATGGCCATAGTCACGCTTCTGCCAGTACGGCGGTGACGTGACGATGAGGTCTACGGTCTTCGCCTCGAGCGCAAGTTCGCGCGCGTCCCCGGCCACCATCCGAGAAGTTGCGGCGGGGAGCTGGCTTTTCCAGCTCTCCAGGCTGCCGATAGAGGCGGTACCAAGCGCAGCCCTTCCGGCCCGTCCGCCCGGTGCAACCAAGGGGCCGTTAGCCAGCTCCTGGGATGCAGCCCTGACCTCCGAGAGCCTGCGAGCCGACTGAATGTGGGAGGCGTCAGGCGCGCCCTCACACGCCACCACGCGGAGAGTGCATCATCTGTGCATCATGGCGTCACGAGATAAGTTGCTGCAGGAGCTGGGCTGCCGGCTTCAGCGCAGTCGCGCGTCCTGCGCCCCTTACGCAGTGGCGCCTCGCGGAAGTGTCAGGCGTCAGCAGACCGACTATCGCGCGCGCGGAGGCCGGAGCCGTGGTCCCACACCTCAGTACGATCAAGGCACTTGCGCGATCACTTGACGTCAGACCACAGGAGTTGACCCAAGACCTGGAAGCACTGTGGTCTCCTGCCGCCACCGACAACGCACGCGACTAGCGACAGCGACGTCCTTCTACCGCGCGGCGTCGTACGCGTCGAGAATGCGCTGAGCCACCCGACCGCGGTCGGAGACGGCATGGCCGTTGTCGCGGGCCCAGGCACGGACAGCGTCGAGGTCGGTGCGCTTGGGCCCAGAGCTCGCTCGGGCGCTGCTCGAGCGCGCGGACGCCCCGCCACCGGCGGCGCTGCGGCCGGTGGTCTTGCGGGCGTTGGTGATCCACTCGGAGAACGACTCCTCGATGGAGGCGGCGTGCTCGTCGTTGAGGTCGATCTCGTAGTTGGTGCCCTGGAAGGCGAAGGTGACCGTCTGGGTGGCCTCTCCGCCGTCGATGTCGTCGGTGAGGATGATCTGCGTCTTCTGGGCCATGTCCGCCATTCTTGCGGATGGGCGGTTCCTTTTTCCAATGCACGCGCCACCCGGGGTGTCGGTGGCGGCACTTACGGTCCACAGCCATGAGTGAGCAGGCCCCTCCCCCGCACGAGCACTTGTTTCATCGCGGCGCCGTGGACGCGGGGAGGGCGGCGCGGGAGGCGGGCCGGTCGTACCTGGTGGGGTGTGCGTTGTGCGGTCGGTCGGTGCAGCTGGGTGTCCCTGATGTCGGGCCGCGCCCGGCGTGGCGCGGTCCGGTGCAGCCGTGGCCTGCGCTCGAGCGGGGTCTCCGTCGCCCGAAGTGACCGTCTGGTCAGGTGATGGGCTCGACGGTGGCGCCGGTGATGCGCTCTCGAGCGCTGGGCGTGGCCGTCGCAGACGTCGTAGGTGGCGCCGGTGGTGTCGGTGATGCGGTGTGTCACGGGCTCGGGGCATGGCGTGGAGACACGGTCGTACCCCCAGCGACGCGGGCACTCCTCGACCTTGCAGACGGTGCGGTCTCCGTCGCTGACGAGGGTGTTGCCGTGCTGGGGACAGACGCCCCACTCGATGCCGCAGGCCAGGTCGGGGGTCGCGGCGATCCGGGCGAGCTCGCCGGCGGTGTCCTCCAGCGCACGGGAAACACGACGGGCCTGCCCCACGGCCTCGTCGAGGCGGAAGCCGGCACGGGACCGGGCGCTGGGGTCCTCGGCGCGCAGCGCGGCCTGCACGGCCTCGATGCGGGTGGCGAGGTCGTCGGCGGCCGCAGCTAGCGCGCGCAGGTCCGCCGGGGTCGGGCGGATGGTGCTCACCGCTGGTCCTGGGTGCCCTGCCCCAGGGGTGGGAGGCCGACGCTGGCGCGCAGCTCATCCTCGGTGGTGCCACGCAGACGCTGGGGGTCCTGCAGGAGGAGGTCGACGGCGACGCGGACGAGGGTGTTGTCGGTGATCCGCTCCCCCACGCCGCTACGGCCGCCGCCGCGGCGGGCTTCGTTGAGGGCACGGGTGAGGTTGGCGAGCTCGGAGACCTGCCCGGAGTGCATCCGGGCCTCGCGGCGCACGAGCTGGAGGTACTTCGGCACCCCGGCAGTCTGTGAGTCTGGCACTCCGGGACCCTGTCGCTCCGTGCTTGACGACGTCGGCGCGGTGCCGGTCACCTCGGCCGGCGCAGCGGCCTCGGTGGAGTCGGGCTCGTCTGCGCGGTTGGAGCGGATGAGGCGGGCGACGCCGGCGGTGGGGCGGCCGCCGCGGGGCGGAAGCCCGGCGAGGGCGCGGCGCGGGGAGGTGGTGGGGTCGGTGCTCATCGGATCCCTCCTGTGGTGGCGGCAGCGCTCGAGGCGGCTTCTTGGTGGGAGATGCGGGCGATGATCTCTTCGCCGAGGGCTTGGAAGTCCTCGGCGAGGCCGGTGGCGCTGCGGGAGCTGGGGCCCTCTCCCCCGGTGGCGGGCTGGCCGGTGGTGGCGCCGCGGAGGCGCTCGTACCACTTGGGGGCGGCGAGGACGGCTAATTCGAGCTCGTAGGCGAGTAGCCGCGGTCGCGGGTCTCCTGGGCGGCGGCTTCGGCGTGGCGGATGGCAGTGGTGAACAGGGCGTCGGGTGAGCCGAGGTCGTCGGTGATGGCGGCGCGGGCGGTGTCGCTGACGCGGCGGGCGGCGCGGTTGACGCCGAACAAGACGACGCCGAGCAGGTCGAGGTCGGGGTTGATGTCGACGACGGCTCCGAGGCGGCGGGCCACGTCACGCAGGCCCTTGCGGAAGGAGGCGTCGGTCTTGACGGAAATGAGGGCCCAGCGGGCGGCGGCGAGGGCTGCCTGCTGGAAGGTCTCCTGCCCGGGGGGGAGTCGATGAGGACGAGGTCGTAGTCCTCGACGTAGCCGGCGATGGCGTCAGCGAGGGCGGTCGTGGCGACGGCGGGGTCCTTGTGGGCTCGCATGGTCAGGCCGGCGGCGGCCATGTCGAGCTGAAATCCGCCGACGAGGACGTCGAGGTGGTCTCGGACACCGAGGCGGGGGCGACGGAGGCAGGGAAGGCCAGCGCCTGGGCGAGGGCGACTCACCCGACCGTGGGGAGGGCTCGCGCATCTGCTTGCACGCTCAAATACCGGGGGCGTACGGTCGGCGTCGGCGCCAGCGACGACGTCACGACCCGGCCGCCCCTGGCGGCTCGCGACCCGGCCCGCACGGGCCCAGTGACGAGGAGCACCCATGACCCACCACCACACCCGCACCGACCTCGGCCTGCTCGCGCTGCGCGCGGGCGTCGGCGGGACGATCTTCGCCCACGGCGCGCAGAAGCTGTTCGGCTGGTTCGGCGGCCACGGCATCGCCGCCACCGCGGGCGCCATGGAGTCCATGGGCTTCCGGCCCGGTCGCCGCAGCGCCGTGCTGGCCGGCCTCGGCGAGGTGGCCGGTGGCGCCGGGCTCGCGCTCGGCCTCGGGACGCCCGTCGCCGGGGCGGCCAGCGCCGCGACGATGACGACGGCCGCCGTGGTCCACCGCCCGGCCGGCTTCTTCGCCATGTCGGGCGGCTACGAGTACACCGCGATGCTCGCGACCGCCGGCTCTGCGCTCGCCGTCGCCGGGCCCGGCCGCTACTCCCTCGACCACGTGCTCGGGAACCGCCTCAACCGCCCGTGGATGGCGACCGTCGCGCTGACCGCCCTCGGCGCAGCCGCCGCGCACGTCATCACCCAGCGGGACAAGGCCGTGGCGGCCGCCGCGGCGGCGCAGCAGACCTCGGACGCCGAGCAGGTCGCCCACGCCGAGCAGGCGGAGACGACCGGGGCCTGACCCCGGCCGCAGCGCCATGAGCGACCTGGACGCCCGGCCGGAGGAGCGCCGCGTGCCGGCGGAGGCCATGGGCTCCGCCGGTGGCCCCCGCCGGGAGGTCCTGCCCACCCGGACGGTGCCGCTCGGCGGCGTCCGCGGCGTGCAGGTGCAGCGCACGCTCCCCCAGCGCGACGTCCCGACGGTCGGCGCGTGGTGCTTCGTCGACCGCTACGGCCCGTCGACGGCACCGATGCGCGTCCTGCCGCACCCGCACACCGGCCTGCAGACCGTCACCTGGCCGCTCGCCGGGCCGGTCCGCCACCGCGACAGCGTGGGGAGCGACGTGCTCGTGCGTCCCGGTGAGCTCGACCTCATGACGGCCGGGCACGGCGTCAGCCACTCCGAGGTGGCCGACGACGGCGCCGAGCTCTCCGGCGTCCAGCTGTGGCTCGCCCTGCCCGAGGAGGCGCGCCACCAGGCGCCTCGCTTCGAGCAGCACCGCGACCTGCCGGTGCTGGAGGGCCCGTCGTCCTCCAGCACCGTCATGGTGGGCACGCTCGGCGACCGGGAGTCGCCGGCGCTGGTCCACACCAGGGCCCTGGCCGCCGAGGTGACCGTGCGCCGCGGGACGACGGTCCTCCCGCTCGACCCTCGCGACGAGCACGCCCTGCTGCTGCTCACGGGCGACGCCGCCGACCTCGACGTCGACGGCGCCCCGCTGCAGCCCGAGGGCACCCCGGCCGGCCTGCTGCACCTCGGGACGGGTCGCCGCGAGCTGCCGCTCGAGGCCCGCGCCGAGGTCCGCGTGCTGCTGCTCGGCGGGGAGCCCTTCCGCGAGGACCTGCTGATGTGGTGGAACCTCGTCGCCCGCACGCACGAGGAGGTCGCCGCCGCCCGCGAGGAGTGGGAGGCGCGCAGCAGCCGCTTCGGCGTCGTCGACGGCCACGGCGACGAGCGCATCCCGGCGCCCCCGCTGCCCGGCGTCCGGCTGGTGCCGCGCCGACGCCGCCGCTGAGCCCGTCAGGTGGTCGCGGCGAGCCCCGGCAGCCGGTCGGCGCCGACCCGGCGGCGCCGCGCGACCACCAGCGTCGTCACCAGGAGCCCGCCGAGACCCCACGCGGCGAGCAGGACGACGGCGCCCGCCGTGCCGTCACCGCCGGCCAGCACGCCGCGCAGCGCCGTGAGGGCCGGCGCGAAGGGGCTGAGGTCGCCCACCGCCGCCAGGGCCGGCGCCGTCGTCGACAGCACCGCGGTGGCCGCCCCCAGGGCCAGCAGCAGCACCGCGACCAGCCGGCCGAGGCCGCCGAGCGCCGCCACGAGCGCCTGGTTGAAGGCCGCGAGCGCGGCGCCGGCCACGAGCAGCACGGCCGTCGTCGCCAGCACCCCGCCGCCCCCGAGACCGAGCAGCAGGCCGAGCGCCACGGCCAGCACCACGGCCTGGGCGAGCGCGACCGCGAGCGCCGGCAGCAGCGCCCGCCCCGCCAGCGTGGCCGAGCTGCGCCGCGAGCTGAGCAGCCGCGCCGGCACGGCCCGCAGCAGGAGGAAGGTGGCGATGGCGCCGATCCCCAGCGCCAGCGCCGCGACCAGCGCGGCCCCTGAGGCGCCGAGCGTCCCCGTGCCCGCCGACACCGTCTGCACGGGTGAGGTGACGACGTCGACGGCCTCCGCCCGCTCCTGCTCGGAGAGGTCGGGCACCTCGGCGGCGCCCTCCTCGAGCCCGTCGCCGAGCGCCTGGGTGCCGTCGGCCAGCTCACCGGCCCCGTCGGCCAGCTGGTCCGCCCCGTCTGCGAGGCCCCGGGAGCCGTCGGCGAGCTGGTCCGCGCCCCCGGCGAGCCCCCGGGTGCCCTCGGCCAGCTGCCCGACGCCGCCGGCCGCGGCCTCGACGCCGGGCGGGACCTGGCGAGCGCCCTCGGCCGCCGCCGCGGCCCCGTCGGCGAGGGCTTGCGCGCCCTGCGCGGACTCGCGGACGCCCGCGGCCAGCGGGGCGGCGCCGTCCGCGACCTGGCCGACGCCCTGCGCCAGGCCCTGCGCGCCGGCCTGCAGCTCCTGGGTGCCGCCGGACAGCTCGTCGGCGCCCCCGGCCACCTCGGACGCCCCGGCCGCGAGCTGACGCGCACCACCGGCCAGCTGCCCGACCCCGCTGACGAGGCCGTCGACGCCGTCGGCCGCCAGGACGAGGCCGCCGCCGAGGCTCTCGGTGACCGTGGCCAGCCGCGCGAGCCCCGCCGTCGTCTCCTGCTGGCCGTCGGCGACGCCGCGGACCCCGCCGGCGAGACGGTCGGCGCCGTCGGCGACCCCCGTGCTCCCGCTCGCGAGGCCCTCGACGCCGGTGGCGACGCCCCCCACGGCGTCCACGGCGTCCACGGCGCCCTCGGCGACGCCCTGGCTGCCGGCGGCGACCTGCCCGGCGGCGGCGACGACGCCACCGGCCGCGGCCTCCGCCTCGCTCGTCCGGGCGGCCACGGCCTCGGCGTCCTCGACGAGCGCCACGACGCTGGCGCACACGGCCGGGGCCGGGTCGTCGGCGCACTGCTCCCGCGCGGCCTGCAGGCCGCTGCTGACACGGCCGGCGGCCTCGGGGAGCCCGGCGACGGCGTCCTCGAGGTCCTGAGCGCTCGCGCCGAGGTCCCCGGCCGCCGAGCCGACCGTGCCGGCGCCGTCCGCGAGCGGCTGCAGCCCCTGCTCCACGCCCGTCAGCGCAGGCCCGAGGGCGTCGGCGGCCGCCGCCAGGTCCCGGCTGCTCCCGGCCAGCGTGCCGGCCCCGTCGGCGAGGGCACGGCTGCTCGCGGCGAGCTCTCCCGCGCCGTCGGCGCTGTCCTGGAGGCCCTGCCCCACCCCGACGACGCCCTGGGCCAGCTCGGCCGTGGCCCCCGGCAGCGGCGCGGCCTCCGTGGCGAGGGTCCCCAGCCCCTGGGCCAGCCCGCCGACACCACCGGCGAGCTGCCCGGCGCCACCGGCGAGGGCGTCGGCGCCGCCGGAGACCTGCCCGAGCCCACCCGCCAGGTCCTGGGCTCCCCCGGCGAGCGGTCGCAGGCCGCCGGCGAGCTGCTCGGTGCCGTCGGCGGCCTGGCCGAGACCGGTGGCGAGCTGCTGGGTGCCCCCGCTCAGGTCGGTGACCCCGTCGGCCAGCTGGCGCGTGCCCACGGCCAGCTGGCCCAGCCCGACGACCGCCTGGTCGCCGCCGTCGGCCAGCTGGCGCGCGCCGCCGGCGAGCTCGTCGGCGCCCTCGGCCACCTGAGCGGCGCCGTCGCCCAGGTCACCGGCCCCGTCCCCGAGCTGTCGGGTGCCGTCGGCCAGCTGGTCGGCGCCGTCGGCGGCCTCGCGGACGCCGTCGGCGACGCCGGAGAAGCCGACGTAGAGCCCGTCGACGACCTGGGCCGAGAGCTGCTCGCGCAGCGCGTCGGCGGCCACCGTCGCCACGAGCTGCCCCACGACGGGGTCGGCGACCGGCCCGTCCTGCGTCGTGCGGACGTCGAGGACCGCCTGCTGCGGCTCGCCGTCCTCGTCGGCCAGCGACGTCGCCGCGGCCGAGAAGGTCGGCGGGATCGTCACGACGACGGAGTACGTGCCGTCCTCGAGCCCCTCCCGGGCGCCGTCGGCGTCGGCGATGCTCCACGACAGGTTCGCGACGCCGGCGACCTCCTCGGTGCCGACCAGCTCGGCGACGACCAGGCGCCCGACGGGGGCCAGCTGCCCGTCGACCTCCACCGGCTCGTCGAGGTTGACGACGGCGGCCTGCACCCGGCCCAGGTCGTCGGCGGGGTCCCACAGCGCCGTGACGAAGGCGAGCGCCACGAGCACCGGCACGAGAGCCAGGCCCACGAGGCCGAGGGGGCCCACGGCGGGACGGTCGTCGCGAAGACGCTCGCCGCGCAGCGCGGTCCAGCGTGCCCGGGCGGTCGGGTCGGTGCGGGGCATCAGCGGGCGCCTTCCAGGAGCTGGTCGAGCGAGGAGTCGGCCGGGTGGGCCGGCGGTGGGCTGTCCGGGGCCGCGAGCGCGAGGGTGGAGACGGGCACGTCGGCGTCCTGGCCGGCGGCCAGCCGGGCGGCGAGGTCGCGGGTGCCCTCGACGTCGTCGGGCGAGGTGGTGACGACGACGGCCAGGTCCCGCTCGCAGCACGCCTGCACCAGCGGCGCCAGGACGTCGCCGTGCCGGCGGGCAGGGGCGAGCTCCAGCCCCTCGAGGACGACGACGCCCGCGCCGCCGGAGGCCGCCGCCTGCGCCGCGGCGACCACGTCGGAGCCGTCGCCGGCCCGCACGAGCGCGACCCGGCGGCGGGCGGCCCGCGCCTGCTCGGGCAGCACGAGGGAGTCGACGACCAGCCGGCCCCCGCTCGGCCGCGCCCGGCCGGAGACGACCAGCGCGAAGGCCGACCGCTGCACGGGCGCCGCCGAGGTCACGAGGAGCACGCCGCGCTCGTGGTGGACGTCGACGTCCGCCAGCAGCCCTGCGACCCCGGGCCGACGGCTGCCCAGCGCGAGCGCCTCGGCGTGCACGCCCCGGGCGCCGGGGCGGGGCCAGTCCTGCAGCGCCAGGCGCCGGGACAGCCCCTCGCCCTCGACGTCGAAGCTCGGCAGCACCCGGTCCAGGGAGCGCGGCAGCCACCAGGCGCGCTCGCCGAGCAGCGCCATGACGGCCGGGACGAGCGTCATCCGCACGACGAACGCGTCGACGAAGACGCCCACGGCCAGCGCGAGGGCGATCGGCTGCAGCGTCGCGTCGCCCTCGGGCACGAACGCGGCGAAGACCGACACCATGATCACGGCCGCCGCGACGACGACCCGGGAGGAGCTCATGAAGCCGTGGTGGACGGCGTCGAGGGCGCTCGCGCCGTGGGTGTGCTCCTCGCGCATCCGCGAGACGAGGAAGACCTCGTAGTCCATCGCCAGGCCGAAGAGCAGCCCCATGAGGATGATCGGCAGGAAGCTGATGACCGGCCCGGTCGCCGCCGTGTGCAGCGGTCCCGCCAGCCAGCCCCACTGGTAGACGGCGACGACGACGCCGAAGGTCGCCAGCACCGACAGCAGGTACCCCAGCGTCGCCTTCACGGGCACCGCGACCGACCGGAAGACCATCGTCAGCAGCACGAGGGAGAGCCCGACGACGAGCAGCGCGAAGGGCACGAGCGAGGCCGACAGCCGGTCGGAGACGTCGATGCCGACGGCCGTCTGGCCCGTGACGGCGATGTCGACGCCCAGGTCGGCGCTGATCTCCGGCTCCAGCGCCCGCAGGTCGGCGACGAGCTGCTCGGTGCTCTCCGAGCTCGGGCCCTCCTCGGGCACGACCTGGACGACCATCGTGTCGGCGGTCGGGTTCGGCACCGCGAGCGGCACGTCCGCGACGCCGGGCAGCTCGCGCACCCGGGCGGCGACGTCCGCGACGAGGCCCAGCGGGTCCTCGCTCGTGACGATCTCCCCGGTGACGACGAGCGGCCCGTTGTAGCCGGCGCCGAGCTCTGCGCTGACGAGGTCGTAGGCCTCCCGCTGCGTCGTGCCCTGCGGCGACGTGCCGTTGTCCGGCAGCGCGAGCCGCAGGTCGGCGGCCGGCAGGGCCACGACGCCGAGGCCGACCACGACGAGCAGCGTCGTGACGAGCGGGCGGCGGGTGACCAGCCGCACCCACCGGGCGGCCAGGGGGTGGCGGGCGGCGCGCCCGTCGACGGGCTCGTCCGTCGCCGCGGCCGCCCGAGGCCCCGACCGCCTCCCCGGCCGTGCCTGCCGGGCACGTCGGGGCCGGGGGGTGAGCCGCTCGCCCAGGGCCCCCGCGACGGCCGGCACCAGCGTGAGGGCGACCGTCACCGCGACGGCGACGGCGAGGGAGGAGGCGAGACCCATGACCGTGAGGAACGGGATGCCGACGACCGACAGGCCCGAGAGCGCGATCATCACGGTGAGGCCGGCGAAGACGACGGCCGAGCCGGCCGTGGCCACCGAGCGGCCCGCCGCCTCGACCGGGGCGACGCCGTCGGCGAGGTGGTCGCGGTGGCGGACCAGGACGAACAACGCGTAGTCGATGCCGACCGCCAGGCCGATCATCAGCGCCAGCAGCGGTGCGGTGGAGGAGACCTCGACGACGGCCGTCGCGGTCCACAGCAGCGCCAGCGACACCGCGGCGCCGAGGACGGCGGTCAGCAGCGGCATGCCCGCGGCCCGCAGCGAGCCGAGGGTGAGCAGGAGGACGACGAGGGCGACGCCGAGCCCGACCAGCTCGATGATCGACAGCGCGGGGGCGCCGGCGATGAACGCGCCGCCGCCGGCCACGACGTCCACCTGCGCGGTGCTGGCGTCCTCGGCGAGCGCGACGAGGGCGTCACGGGTCTGCTCGGTGACGCCGTCGGCGTCCGTCGTCATCGCCGCCGTGACGACGGCGGCGCCACGGTCGGGCGACACGGGGCCGCCGCCCACCTCGGCGTAGGGCGAGGCGACGGCCGCGACCTGCTCCAGCTTCTCCAGCCGGGGCACGAGGTCCTCGACGACCGAGCGGACCGGCGGGTCGTCCACGGTCAGGCCGTCGGCCGCGACGACGACCATCTGCGCGCTGGCCCCGCCGGCCTCGGGGAAGGTCTGCGAGAGCCGGTCCAGGGCGTCCTGGGACTCGGTGCCCGGGATGGCGAAGGAGGAGGTCAGGCCGGCGCCGAGGGTCGCCGCGCCGGCGCCGGCGCCGACGAGCACGAGCAGCCAGGTGAGCAGGACGGCGCGCCAGCGGCGCGCGGCCAGGGAGCCGAGCGCGGAGAGCGTGGAGGACACGGGCAGGCCTCTCGGGTGCGACGTCGTCGGGTGGTGGGACGGCTCAGACGGCGGGCGTCGGCGCGGCCGGCTCGGCGAGGACCCGCCCGGCGAGGTCGGCGACGAGGTGCACGAGCTCCTCGGCGTCGAGCCCGAGCGGGCAGCGGGCCCGGTCCCCGTGCAGGCGGGCGGCCTCGACGACGAGCCCGAGCGCAAGCACCACCTGGAGGCGCTCGCGGGGCCCGGCGCCCGGGCGCAGCGCGTCGACGACGTCCTCGGCCAGGGCCTCCAGGCGGGCCGACGCGCCCGTGGCCCGCAGGGCGGCGCCCGGGCCCGACGGAGCGGCGGCGGTCGCGGTGGCGTCGGCGGGCAGGGCCACCATCACCAGGTCGAGCAGCCCGGGGTGCTCGACGGCGACGCGGACGACGTAGCGCAGCAGCTCGCCGTCCACGGCCGGTGCCGCCCGCACCTGCGCCAGCACCGCGGCCATGCGGCGCTCCGCCTCGGCCGCGGCGGCGTCCAGCAGAGCCTGCTTGCTGGGGAAGCGGTGCAGCAGACCGGTCTTGGAGTAGCCGACGGCGTCGGCGACCTGCTGCAGCGACGTCCCGTCGATCCCCTGGGCGGCGAAGAGCCCGGCCGCCACCTCGAGGATGCGCGCGTCGATCTGCTCCCTGCTCGGTCGTGCTGGTCGCACGCCCTCCGTGGTCGTGACCACGACACCTCCTGCTCGGTCGTCCCGGCGGTCACGGCCCCGTGGTCACCCACGGTGGACCGCCGCGGTCCATGGTGGACCATCCTGGTCCGGCGCGGGACGCCAGGGGTCGACGTCGGGCGCATAGCCGCAGACGCGGTGCTAACGTCCGTCTCGTGCCGCACTTCCGGATCCGCGAGGCTGCCGACCTCCTCGGCGTCAGCGACGACACCGTGCGCCGCTGGGTCGACACCGGCGCGCTGGAGGCGGGCAAGGACGAGGCCGGGCGGCTCGTCGTCGACGGCGCCGCCCTGGCCGTGCACGCCCGCGAGCACGCCGCCGCGGCGGCCTCGGACCCCACCGGGGTGGCCCGCAGCGCGCGCAACCGCTTCGTCGGGCTCGTCACCCGGGTCGTCGTCGACGGGGTCATGGCCCAGGTCGAGGTGCAGTCCGGGCCGCACTCGGTGGTCTCGCTCATGAGCGCCGAGGCCGCCCGCGAGCTGGAGCTGGAGCCCGGGAGGGTGGCGGTCGCCGTCGTCAAGGCGACGACGGTCGTCGTCGAGACCCCGGGGAGGACGGCGTGAGCGTGGGCACGGCACGCACAGGTGCGTCGTGGACGGGCGCGCGGGAGGGCGCGAGGGGGGCGCTGGCCGCGGCGGCGCTGGCCCCGCTGCTGCTGCTCGTGGCGTGCAGCGGCGGCAGCAGCAGCCCCGACGCCAGCACCGACGGGGCGACGGCGACCTCGGGAGCCGGCGAGCAGGAGCTCTCGGGCTCCCTCACCGTCTTCGCGGCCGCCTCGCTCACCGGGGTCTTCGCCGACCTGGAGTCCCGGTTCGAGGCGGCGAACCCCGGCGTGGACGTGCAGGTGAGCTACGCCGGCTCCTCGGACCTGTCCGCGCAGATCACCGCGGGCGCCCCGGCCGACGTCTACGCCTCCGCCGACGAGCGGACCATGCAGCAGGTGGTCGACGCCGGGCTCGTGGCCGGCGAGCCCTCGACCTTCGCCACCAACGTGCTCACGGTCGTGACGCCGCCGGACAACCCGGGCGGGGTCGAGAGCTCCGCCGACCTCGCCGACCCCGACCTCGACGTCGTCGTCTGCGCCCCGCAGGTGCCGTGCGGCGCGGCGACGCAGCAGGTCGAGGAGGCCACGGGCCTGGACATCGCGGCCGACAGCGAGGTCGGGTCGGTCACGGACGTGCTCGGCACGGTGACGAGCGGGCAGGCCGACGCGGGCGTCGTCTACGTCACCGACGCCGTCCGCGCGGGCGAGGACGTCGCCGTCGTGCCGCTGGAGGGCTCGCAGGAGGCCGTCAACACCTACCCGGTCGCCGAGCTGGTCGAGGCCGCGGACCCGGCGCTCGCGCAGGCCTTCGTGGACCTCGTGCTCTCGACCGAGGGCCAGGAGGTCCTCGCCGCGGCCGGCTTCGGGGCGCCGCAAGGCTCGTGAGGCGAGCGTCGGCGTGGGGTGCCCCGCCCGGCGCGCAGCTGCCGCGGTGGGTGGCCGTGCCGGCGGCGGCGGGGGCGCTGCTGGTGCTCGCGCCGCTGCTCGCGCTCGTCCTGCGGGTGGACTGGGCGGACTTCCCGGCCCTCGTGACGAGCGAGTCCTCCCGCGCCGCGCTGCTCCTGAGCCTGCGCACCGCCGCGACGGCGACGGCCCTGTGCGTCGTGCTGGGGGTGCCGATGGCCCTCGTGCTGGCGCGGACGTCGCTGCCGGGCCTGCGGGTGCTGCGCGCCCTCGTGCTGCTGCCGCTCGTGCTGCCGCCGGTCGTGGGCGGCATCGCGCTGCTGTCGGCGTTCGGGCGGCGCGGTCTGCTCGGGGAGCGCCTGGAGGTCCTCGGCGTCTCGATCGCCTTCTCGACGACCGCCGTCGTCCTCGCGCAGACCTTCGTGGCCCTGCCGTTCCTCGTCGTCAGCCTGGAGGGGGCGCTGCGGACGGCGGGGCACCGGCACGAGCAGGTCGCCGCGGTGCTCGGCGCGAGCCCGACGACGGTGCTGCGGCGGGTCACGCTGCCCGTCGTCGTGCCGGGGCTGGCGTCGGGCGCGGTGCTGTCCTTCGCGCGGGCGCTCGGGGAGTTCGGGGCGACGCTGACCTTCGCGGGCAGCCTGCAGGGGGTCACGCGGACGCTGCCGCTGGAGATCTACCTGCAGCGGGAGGTGGACCCCGACGCCGCCGTCGCCCTCTCGCTCGTGCTGGTGGTGGTCGCCGCGGTCGTCGTGGTCGGGGTGCGCGCGCCGGCGCCGCGGCGCTCGTGAGCGCCGCCGAGGGCCTGCGGCTGCAGGCGCGGGTGCGGGCCCGCGACGTCGAGGTGGACCTGCACGTCGCCCCCGGCGAGGTGGTGGCGCTGCTGGGGCCCAACGGCGCGGGCAAGTCGACCGTCCTGGACCTGGTGGCCGGGCTCCTGCGGCCCGACGACGGGCAGGTCGTGGACGCCGGCGAGGTGCTCGCCGACGAGCGCACCTTCGTGCCGCCGCACCGGCGCCGCACGGCCCTGCTGGCCCAGGACCCGCTGCTCATGCCGCACCTGCCGGCGCTCGACGACGCCGCCTTCGCGCCGCGGGCGCGCGGGGCAGGCCGGGCAGAGGCCCGGGCGGAGGGGCGCCGGTGGCTGGAACGGGTCGGCGTCGCTGACCTCGCGGGGCGACGGCCGCACCAGCTGTCGGGCGGCCAGGCGCAGCGGGTGGCGCTGGCGCGGGCGCTGGCGGCGCGCCCGCGGCTGCTGCTGCTCGACGAGCCGCTCGCCGCGCTCGACGTCGCCGCGGCGCCGGCGCTGCGCCAGCTGCTCGCCGAGGTGCTGCGCGAGGACGGCCGCTCGGCGCTGCTCGTGACGCACGACGTCCTCGACGTGCTCGCGCTCGCCGACCGCGTCGTCGTCCTGGAGCGGGGGCGGGTCGTCGAGGAGGGCAGCGCCGAGCAGGTGCTGACGACGCCGCGCAGCGCCTTCGCGGTGCGGCTGTCAGGGCTGAGCGTGCTGCGCGGGACCGGCTCTGCCGCAGGGCTGCGCCTGCACGACGGCGTCGTGGTGCCGGCCGCGCTCGACGGCTGCGCGGCCGGGGAGCCGGCGCTGCTGCACCTGCCCCCGCGCGACCTCGGGCTCGCGGCACCGGGCGACCCGGGTCTGCTGCGGACGACCGTCGCCGGCCTGGAGCCCCGCGGCGGCCTCGTCACGGTCATCGGCCAGGACGCCGCCGACGGGTGGCCGGGAGTGCGCGTCGAGGTGCCCGCCGCGCGGGCGGTGGGGCTGGCGCCGGGGGACGTCGTCGGTGTGGACGTCACCGGTGCCGGGCTCTGCGCCCGCGCGCGGCCCGCCACCTGACCGTCGCGTGCCGCAGGACCTGCGCAAGGACGCAGAGCCTCTGCGAGCACCGCGCTCACCTGCGATGACGCTGGCACGACACCCTGATGCGCAGGTCCGGCGGCACGTCAGCCGCCCGGCCGCCTCTCCTGCCGTTCCCTCGGCATCCCCACCACGTCGAGCGCGGTGGGCGTGGCGACCTGGATGCCGGCCTCGTCGAGACCGGTGAGCACCTGGCGGGCGATGGCGTCCTTGACGGCGCGGACGCCGCGGTGGGGCGCGAGGAAGCGCACCGACAGCTCGACCCACTGCTCGGTGAGGCGCCAGAAGACGGCCGGGTCGAGCGAGGCGTCGGACATCGCGTACCGCGAGCGCATGACGGCGAGGGCCTGCTCGGCCTCGGGGTCGCCGACGACGGCGTGGTCGCACGCCGCGGTCAGCAGGATCTCCTCGGCCCGCACCCGGTCCTCGGTGTAGGGGATCGGCAGGGCGATCTCCTCCCACAGGTAGGGGAAGTCGCGCGTGTAGTTGGCCACCGGCTCGGTGAAGATCGTCCCGTTGCTCACCGTGACGATCCGGCCCGTGTACTGCCGGGCGTGCACCCACGAGGCGCCGTCGGACCCGGCGACGGCGGGCGGGCGGCCCATCTCCATGATCGTCGTGCGCAGGAAGCCGAGGCGGACGACGTCGCCGCGCACGCCGCCGAGCTCGATGCGGTCGCCGACGTTGAAGGTGTCCCCGCGCAGGATGACGAAGTACGCCGCCAGCGACAGCACGACCTGCTGCAGCGCGAAGGCCAGGCCCGCGGTGAGGAGGCCGACGCCGACGGAGACGTCGGTCTCCGGCGTCACCCAGATCGACACGAGACCGAGCACGAGCACGACGGCCGTGACCACCTGGACGGCCTGGCGCGCCCAGAACCGCCGCGGGTCGGCGACGGCGCCGCCGAGGACGGCGCGCAGGACGGCCAGCGCCCCGGCGCGCAGCACCATCACGAGGGCGACGAGCAGCCCCGTGAAGAGCAGCTTGACCGCCGTCGTCACGCTGACGCCGACGAGCGTCACCCCGAGGACCTGCACGGCCCCTGACTCGACACCGACGACGTCGGGCACGGCGGCGAGGAGGCTCACGACGCGAGGGTAGGTGCGACGGCGCACCCGTCGACGGCGAGCACTGCACGACATCGGTCTCGTGGACGGACGCGTGCGTCCTTCGGCTCAGGTCGTCGTCCGAGTCTTTCGCGTCCGCGAGCGCCGACGAGGCGTCCTGTATGACGTGCGGGAATGCTTACCGGACGAGTCTGCCGGGACGGGCATCGCTCAGAACCGTCCCACCTCGGCCTTGACCTCGATGGTCACCGGTAGAGGGTCATCTGCTGGGACGGACCGCTGTAGCGGGGACTTCTCGCGCGAGTAAAAGTGATGAAGACTTTTCTGGACCGCCTTCGTGGACGGGCACACTGACCTAGCAGCGACGCGGTGGCATCTGAGCGAAGGTGGGTACCGACACGTGCGGTGGATGATGGCTGTAGGGGCAGCGACCTCGCTTGCCGCGGTCTACTTCGCCTTGCGCGGCGTTGGTGTGCTGGGGGAAGGGGACAGTGGCCTCTTCTCAGTCGCTATCCCCTTCGCCGCCCTTGCGGTCGTCTGCGTCATAGGCGTGGTGCGGAAACGCCACGAGGGCCGCGCGCGACAGGAGTAGCCATCGCGGTCGCCATGCTCCGTCCAGCGATCCTCTGCGGACGCCTGGGCCTGACATCGGGGACGGCGGCCAGCGTCACGGCCGACCTGGGCGGTCTCCTGGGCTGCCGAGGCCGGTGGCGGCGCGGTCTAGGGCTCCTACGACGGCGATCGCGCTCTTTCGTCGGCCGTGCGTGGCCGGCGGCTGCCATGGGTGGAGGTCGGCGTCGAGGTTGAGCGCGAGGTGCTCGAGCAGGTGTTGCCACTGCGCTTGGGCATGGTCGAGGGCGTCGGCGGCTTGGCGGACCGCGCTGAGCAGCTGCTCGGGGGTGGTGGTGCCGGCGGTCAGAGAGCCGCGGTGCCCGCGGAGCGCCTCGACGAGCCGGGCGAGGTGTTCGTCCTCGGTGAGGGCGCGGTCCATGTCGGGCAGCGGGCCGCCGACCCTGGCCGGCGGCACAGGTGAGGGGGCCAAATCTTGCGGGCGAAGGCGCGCGAGCAGCCAGCGGCGCACGGGAACGCGGACTGGGCTGTGCAGCTCGGCCACGGCGCGGTGGTCGAGGTCGGCGAGCACCGCGTCGGCGTAGGCGTCACCGCCAGCGGCGCCGGTGGGCCAGTGCAGCCCGCGCAGGGTGGAGGTCGCGGTCCAACGGTGCCCCGAGCGGTAGCGGCAGGAGTGCTCGTAGGCGGCTCGCTCAGCGGCGGTAGAGGCGGTGGGGGAGAGGTAGCCCCAGCGGCCGGCTTCGTCGAGGTGGTCGTCGATCCGGTAGGCATGGGCGAGTAGGGCACGGGCGGGCGTCGATCGCGGCACGTTGACGAGGTAGCTCTTCAGGCGGGTCCTTGCAGTGGTGGTGCGTCCGGCACGTAGGTCGGCGTGCGTGCGGTCGAAGACGTCACCGCTGGCCGTGGTGGTCACCCGCGGACTGTGCCCCATGGAGCCACCGTCATAGCCGGTTAGAAGGTGCTCGTGCGGCTGCCGGTCAGGTCAGTTGGGTGAGGTGGTGTGGGAGACCGACGCGGAGCGGGTCGTACGCGTGGCCCAGATGCGGCTGGTGAGAAGTGCCGCGGCGAGCAGGAGCGCGACCAGCAGCGCTCTGGTGACGAGGCCGTCGGTGCTGGTGGGCGTGTCGGAGTCCATGACGGCCCCGCCGATCAGGACGACGCCCACCGCTGCGGTCGCGGGCACGAGCAGGGCAGCTCGCGGAGTGGGAGGATCCGCTGCAACCGCAGCAGGTGCTCGCGCTCGTAGAGCCGGACCCCGCCCGCCCCGGTCCCAGCGGGCACGAGCAGCGCGATGGCGTCGTAGTGCCGCAGCGTGCGCGCCGTCGTCCCCGACGTCCGCGCCACCTCGGCCGTCGTCCACGCCACCGGTCCGCTCCCATCCCTCGCCCGCTCACCACGGCGCCGGCAGGACCTCCCTGCCGGCCCTCCGGACGCTAGGGACTGACGCAGCGTCAACCGCAAGACCAGAGCATCGGGGACCGGAAGACGGGACTGCTGCTCGAGCAGATGACTGCGGACAAGCACGGCCAGGCGACGTCACCGGTGGGGGATCGACAGCGGGACGCTGTCCGGCCAGCGATCGTCTACAGAGTGAGAGAGCGGGTCGTCGTCAGCGCCGACGTCGGGGCTTGGGTCGACTCGGCGGGTCGTCGATGGGCTCCGGGTCCCGGAAGGGCTGAAATGTGTCCGGGCCAGGCCGGTAGTCATGGGCTTCCCATGGCGGGACGGGCGCCACCCCGCGACCAGCGCCGAAGGTCCACCAACCGCTGCCGGTGTCCTTGGTCTTGGCGATGCTGTCGTCCCAGTTGACGAGAGTGAAGCGGAACCAGCCCTCTTCGTCGGAGAGCGGCTGTCCCCAGGCCTCGGAGGCCATCTGGCCGATCCCCGTGCTGACCTTCAGCATGTGCTCGAGGACGGCTACGTGGCGCGTCCTGAGTCGGCCATCGTCGCCACGCTCCTGGTAGCTGAAGGTTCGCCCGCGGACGTCGATCGTGAGGTCCGGGACGTCGTCGGGATCGGCGTCGTGGGCGATCGCTGCGGCCAGGCGGCGGAAGCGGCGATCTGCGTCCGTCTCCATCCGGACATCTTCGCGCGCTGGCCTGAGTGCGCTGTGTGCTTTCCACGACCAGGTGAGGGGAAGGGTGCGCCGCCCTCGGCCTGCTCCGCTTAGCGATCGACAGCGGGACGCTGTCCGGTCAGCGATCGGCATGGCATGGGGACGCTCACCAGAGCAGCAGCGGCCATGCGGGGCGTAGGCGAGCCATCCAGCGCGGAGACCTCGAGCACGACGTCGCCCGTCGCCGAGGGAGCGCTCAGGTGGCCGTCGTGCTCAAGACGGGCGCCGGGGTCGCCGGGCATCGTGAGGACCATGACGACGGAGACGGCCACCAGGAGACCTCCAGCCGGCAGCGTCACGCAGCTCACGGCCTCCGCCTGATGCGCGACCTGGAGGACCCGTCCCGGCGCACGGCCGCAGCGACGCCGACGGAGGCGCTCGACGTCGCACCCGAGGAGTCGGACGGGCTCGCCGCCGCCACCCCGCCCGTCGTGGACGCTTCGACCCATGGCTGAGGCGGGCGTGCTGAGCACCGGGGCGGACGTCGTCCGCTGGCGCCTGCACGCCCACGGGCTCGTCGGCGAGGGCGCCGGCTCAGTTCTGGACGCCGTCCGCTCGCTGACCGCCGTGCAGTCCCAGGACCACCTCCTCGCCCTGTGGTCGGTCGCCCGACGGGTCCCCGGTGCGCGGCTCGCGGACGTCCAGCTCGCGATGGACGACGGCGCGCTGCTGCGCACGCACGTGCTGCGGCCCACGTGGCACACCGTCGTGGCCGACGACCTGCCGTGGCTGCTGGCCCTGACCGCGGACCGGGTGCACACGGCCAACGGCACGCCGTACCGCCGCCACGGCCTCGACGAGGAGCTGCTGGGCCGCGCCCGGCGGCTGCTGCGCCGGACGCTCGGGGACGGCGCCTCGTCGACCCGGGAGGAGGTCTCCGCCGCGCTGGCGGCGGGCGGCGTGGCCGTCGCCCCCGGACAAGCCCTCGCGTACCTGCTGATGCACGCCGAGCTCGAGGGGCTCCTCGTCAGCGGTCCGACGAGGGGACGCCAGCAGACGTACGCCCTGCTCGAGGACCGTCTGGACGAGGCAGCCCCGGCGCGGACGGAGCCGCAGGACCCCGTGGCCGAGCTGGTGCGCCGGCACCTGCGGGGCCACGGGCCGGCGACCCTGCAGGACCTGCGCCGGTGGTCGAGCCTGCCGGTGACCCGGCTCCGCGAGGGCGTCGCAGCCCTCGGGGACCAGGTGGACGTGCACGTCGTCGAGGGCCGCACGCTGCTGACCACCGGGCCGGCGCCGGACCTGACCCCTCCGCGGCACCCCGAGGTCCTCCTGCTCCAGTCCCTCGACGAGCTCGTCGTCGGCCACGCCGACAGCCGTGACCTCATGGACGTGGCCGGGCTGGAGGCGGCCGCCGCCGACGTCCGCGGGCTGCCACAAGCCGTCGTGCTGGTCGACGGCCAGCACGCCGGCCGCTGGCGAGGGAGGCAGCGCAGCGACCGTCTCGACGTGGAGGTCGTCCTGCACCGGCCGCTCGACGACGCCGAGGTCGACGCCCTCGAGGCGGAGGCGGCCCGCCTGGCCGACGCCCACGGCGTCGCGCGCGGCGGACTCGACGTCTCCTCGCGGTGAGCCGACCGGCAGGGCGACCTCAGACCTGCGGCCGGCCCACGAGCTCGGCGACCCGCGAGGGCACCGCCGCTCCCGGAGCCGTCAGCTCTTCCCGAGGAAGCCCAGCAGCGCGGCGTTGAACTTCTTCGCGTGGGACACGTTGAGCCCGTGCGGGCCCCCCTCGACGAGGACGAGCTCGCTGCCCTCGACCATCTCGGCCGTCCGCCTGCCGCTCATCTCGAACGGGACGACGGCGTCGCTGTCGCCGTGGATGACGAGCGTCGGCAGGGTGAGCTTGTCGACGTCGCCGCGGAAGTCGGTGCGCCCGAAGGCCTCGATGCAGTCGTAGGTGGCCTTGGGTGAGGCCTCGGTGGCGATGCTCCAGGCCAGGCGCTGCTGGGCGTCGCTGACGACGACGTCGTCACCAGCCGTGAAGAAGCTGGCGACGAAGGTCTCGAGGAAGGCCGCGCGGTCCCCGGCGACGCCCTGCTGGAAGCTCTCGATCGTCGCGTCGTCGAGACCGCCGTCGGGGTTGTCCTCGCTCGCGTAGAGGTACGGCGGGACGGCCGCGGCGAGGACGGCGCGGGTGACACGCTCGGTGCCGTAGGTCGCGAGGTAGCGCACGACCTCCCCGCCGCCCATGGAGAACCCGACGAGCGCCGCGTCGCGCAGGTCGAGGTGGTCCAGCAGCGCCTTGAGGTCGCTGGCGAGGGTGTCGTAGTCGTAGCCGCCCCACGGCCGCGAGGAGCCGCCGAAGCCGCGGCGGTCGTAGGTGACGACGCGGTAGCCCGCGCCGACCAGCGCCGGCACCTGCGGCTCCCACGCCCGGCCCGACAGCGGCCAGCCGTGGACGAGCACGACCGGGCGGCCGGTGCCGTGGTCCTCGTAGGCGATCTCGACGTCGGTGCGGTCCTCGCGCGCGACGAGCAGCGTGGGCATAGGGCGTCCTCTCCGTCGGGGACCGGCGCTCGGCCGGCAGGACCACCTCACCAGCGCCGCCAGGAGGACGCACGGCGAGCCCCTGCGGCGACGCCTCCGGCAGCGATGAGTCCCGCGGCCGACCGGCGTCTGCATCGGCGACGGGGACCACCCGGCCGAGGAGGAGCCATGACCGCCACGTACACCTGGGACGTCTTCTCGACCCTCGACGGGTACGGCAGCTACGACCCCGGCCTCGCCGACTGGAGTGGCTACTGGAGCCGGCAGGGCCCCGAGCTGCTCGCGCACCGGGCCGCGACCTTCGACACCCCGCAGCGGATGGTCTGGGGCGCCACGACCTTCCGCGAGACCGCCGCCCACCTGTCCCTGCCCGACCTCGACGCCTGGGTGCTCCGGACGGCGCAGGTGCCCTCGACGGTCATCTCCTCGACGCTGACGGACACCCTCGGCTGGCCGGACGCGACTGTCGTCGGCGGTGACGCCGTCGACGTCGTCACGAGGCTCAAGGGCGAGTCAGACGTGCCGCTCCGCTCGCAGGCGAGCCTGTCGCTCAACCGCGCGCTGCTGACGGCCGGGCTCGTCGACCGGCTGCAGCTGACGGTCTTCCCGGTCGTCACCGGCCGGTCGGGGACCAGCCCGGTGCTCGCGGGGCTGGGCGACGTCGACCTGGAGCTGCTCGAGAGCCGCACCTTCGACGGGCGCAGCCAGGAGCTCGTGTACCGGCCGGTGCCGCGGTGACGCCCTCTGCCGTCGTCGCCGGACGCCGAGATGGAGGTTCTGGCGGAGGACAGGGTCTCTGGCGCGCCACAACCTCCATCTCGGCGGGGCCGGTCGCCAGCCATCCGTCTGGGACGCTGCGCAGGTGACCACCGACGTCCTGCGCATCACCACCCGCAACGCGCGTTTCCAGCAGTGGGAGGCGCTGCGCGGCAACCGCTCCAAGCGGCACCGCAGCGGGGAGATGCTCGTGCAGGGCGTGCGGCCGATCTCCGTGGCGCACGAGCGGGCGTGGCCGCTGGCCGCGGTGCTGGCGCCGCTGGACCGGCGGCTGTCGGCGTGGGCCCAGGACGTGTGGGACACCGCCGACCGTGACGTCGTCCGGGTGCGGATGGCGCCCGAGCTGCTCGCCGTGCTCGCCGAGAAGGAGCCCGAGGACGGCGAGGACGGCGCCGAGCTCGTCCTCGTGGCGCGCAGCGCGCCCGACGACCTCGACCGGATCCCCGTCGGCGAGGACGCGCTCGTGCTCGTGCTCGACCGGCCGGCGAGCCCGGGCAACCTCGGCTCGTCGGTGCGCTCGGCCGACGCGCTCGGCGCGGACGGCGTCGTCGTGTGCGGGCGGGGTGCCGACCCGACGGACTCGCGGGCGCTGCGCGCCTCGACCGGGTCGCTGCTGGCGCTGCCCGTGGTCGCCGCGCCCGCGCCGTCGCAGGTGCTGGCGTGGGTGGCCGCGCACCGGGCGGCGGGCGTGCCGCTGACCGTGGTGGGGACGGAGGAGGCGGGGCCGGGAGACGACGGCTCGGGCCTCACGACGACCGACCTCGACGACGTCGACCTGACCGGGCCGGTCGTCCTCGTCGTCGGCACTGAGGCGACCGGGATGAGCGCCGCGTGGCGGCGGGCGTGCGACGTCGTCGCGACCATCCCCATCGGCGGGTCGGCGAGCTCGCTCAACGCGGCGGCGTCGGCGGGCATGGCGCTGTACGAGGCCGCCCGGCAACGAGGGTTCCCCCGGCGGGGCTGAGGCGGCGACCGTCGGGTCGTCCCTCACTCGCCCTCGTCAGGGCTTGACGCCCCGGCGAAGTCGGCCGACTGTCGACGCGTCCGCATCGACAGTCGATAGAGGGGTCCCGATGGTCACCTCCCGCCTCCTCCTCGCCGTCCTGCTGGGTCTCCTCGCACTCCTGCTCGGGGCGCTGCTCGTCGTCCAGGTGGTCGTGCTGCCGGCGGAGGCGACCGAGGCGGCGCACCGGTTCCCCGAGGCGGCCTTCCTCGAGGTGCCCGTCCTGGTCCTGGCCGTCGCGGCCGTCGCCTGCGGGCAGGTCGCCGTCCTGTGCGTCATGGCGCTGCTCGTGCTGGTCGAGCGGGGCCGGGCGCTCGGCCCGGCCGCCCGGTGGTGCCTCGACGTCGTCATCGGCGCCGTCGCGCTCGCGAGCGTCCTGGTCCTCGGGACCGGCGTCCTCGTCACGACGACGGTCGGCAGCCCGGCCCTCGCCCCCGCAGTCGTCCTCTCCCTCGGCGGCGCCGTGGTGGTGGCCGGGCTCCTGGCGCTCCGGCACCGCGCGCACGCCGCCGCCCGACGTGGCGGTGACCTCGCCGAGGTGCTGTGAGCACACGTCGACGACGTCGCGAGGCGGCAGGCGCCCTACACGCGCACGTCGGCGACGACGGAGGACCCCTGGCGCCTCAGGTGCTCGCCGCGGCGCCGCCGCCGGAGGAGGTCGTCGTCGTGACGGTCGTGGTGGACGACGTCGGCGTCGTGCTCGCCAGGACGGCGGCGAAGACCGCCCACGAGCCGAAGGGCGGGGCCGCACCGGGAGCCGTCGACGTCATCGCCAGGGCCCGCAGCTCGCCCGCCCGGGCGGCCTCGTCGAGGCGGTCCTCGAGGGCGTCCTCCAGACCGAGCGCGACGACGTCCGGCAGCGACGCGTCGAGGTCCAGACCTGCCAGCAGCTCGGGCGGGGCGTCGTCGTCCCCGGCCCGCTCCAACCCCGCGCGGTAGCCGCGCCACGGCACCGCGGCCTCCTGACCGGCGGCGGTCAGCCGGGAGAAGGAGCCCAGCAGCACCAGCGCGAGGACGCTCAGCGCGACGAGCGGGACGACGGCGGCCAGCACGAGCACCTCCTCGCCGGCGACGCCGACGAGGCCGGCCCCCAGCGCCAGCACGCCAGCGACACCCGCGACGACGGCCATCGCTCTGCGTGAGGCCTGGCTGCTCCGGTCCCACCAGCCCTCGCGACCGAGACGCTCCTGCACCACCTCCCGCGTCGTCCCGGAGTCCGCCAGGGCTGTCGGCAGCTCGTCGGGGCCGACGACGCCGTCCTCGGCGTGGTCGAGCAGGACCTCCCACACCGCCCGCTCGACGTCGTCGCGCACCAGCCCCTCGTCGAGCAGGCGCAGCTGCGCGCGCTCGTCCTCGGCGTCGTCCGCCCCGTCCGGCTCCGCAGCCACGCCCGGCTCCAGCGCCACCGCCCCGCGCGCCGCCAGGTCGAGCACCACGGCGGGCACGGCCGAGGGCTGCGGCGACCCGGCGACGAGCGCACCGACGAGCGCCGCGGGCAGGTCGCCCGGGCGCCTCGTCGTCGGCACCGGCTCGCCGGTGCGCACGTGCGCCCGCCGGCGGTGCAGCAGCAGGACGAGAGGCCCGCCGGCCAGCGCCAGCAGCGCCCCCGCCCACGGCACCCAGGTACCCCCCGCGCCCGCCGACCACACCTGGAAGGCGCTGCGTGGCGGGCCCTCCTGGACGCTGGTCGACAGCCGCTCGACCGTCGCGACCAGCCCGCCGGCGACGTCGCCCTCCCGCAGCGCCGGCACGAGCTCGTCCTCGACGAGCGCCACCTGCTCGCCCGTCGGCACGCCGCCCTCCTGCAGCGTCTCCCCCACGAAGATCCCTGCGCGGGCGTCGGTGTCGTCCCCCGGCTGCCGGTTGACGAGCACCGCGACGGCCGCGCCGGGTGCAGCGCCGGTCTCGACGACCCACGCCTGCTGCATCTCCTCGACCTGCTCGAGCGTCTCCTCCGGCGTCGCCGCCAGCTCCCGGACCACCACGACGGCGTCCGCGCCCGTCTCCGCCTCCAGCGCGGTCAGGCGCGCCTCGAGGTCCTCCTCCTGCGACGTGCTCAGCGAGCGCCCGGTCACGTCGACGACCCGGTCGCCCGCCGCCAGCGGCGGCACCGCCGCCGCCGCGGCGGCCGAGGGCGCGAGGAGGACGCCGGCCGCGACCGCGACCAGCAGGCGACGGAGCAGCAGCACGAGACCTCCCGGGGGCGAGCTGGCGGGACGCGCCTGCGCCCCACCACCGCGGCACGGACCGACGTGGCGCACGGCACGATGCCGTGCATGCCCCGCAGCGCGCCAGAGCATCCCGACCATCGACCGGCCGACGCCGGCGCGCCCCTCCCGGAGACCGCCGCCCACCCCGCGCCCCGGCCGTCGACGACGACCACGGCGGTCCTCGCCGTCGTCCTCCTCGGCACCGCGGTGGCCCTCGCCGTCCTCGCGACGCCGCGGGACGGCGCCGTGACCCGCTGGGACGTCGGCGTGCTGCGGGCGGTCGAGGGGATCCGCGAGCCGTGGCTCACGACGGCGATGACGCTCGCCACGGACACCGCCGGCGTCGCCGTCATCGCGGTCCTGCTCGTCCCGGTCCTCTGGCTGGTGCGCCGCGGCGACCGGCCGGCCGCCCTCCTGCTCGCCGTCGGCGCCGCGGTCGCCGCCGCGGTCTCCAACGCCGCCAAGCCCCTCGTCGACCGTGCCCGCCCGGACAGCGTCGACCCGCTCGTCACCGCCCACCTCGCCAGCTTCCCCAGCGGCCACACGATGACGGCCGTCGGCGCCTACGGCGTGCTCGCCGTCCTGCTCGCCCGGCGCGGGCACGCGGTGCTCGCCGCGGTCAGCGCGCTCTGGGTGCTCGTCGTCGGGCTCACGCGGGTCTACCTCGGCGTCCACTTCCCCACCGACGTCCTCGGCTCGCTCGCCGCCGGCGGCGTGCTGCTGCTCGTCGTCGCCCGGCTCGACCAGCGCCTCGCGCCAGCGCCCGCCTGACCCCCGGCTCTCGCGCGGCTCACGGCTCGCCCTCGACCGGGGCGAGCTCGGGCCTGCGGGGCGCGCCCGGGACGTCGCCGCACAGGTCGTCATCGGGTGGAGGCTGGCGCGGCCGGACCACCGACGCGGCCCGCTTCGCGGCGTACATGGCGGCGTCGGCCGCCCGCATCAGGTCCTCGAGTGCCCGCTCAGGAGCGACGTCGGTGCGCGCCGGCTCCGCCGCCGCGGCCGGCCGGTGCGCGGTGCCCACCGAGCCTGCGACCGGCACCTCGCCCCCGGTCCACCGCACGGGGTGGGCGAAGGCCTCGCGGCACCGCCGGGCGAGGGCCTCGACACGCTCCGGGGAGGCCTCCTCGCCGCGGACGAGGACGGCGAGCTCGTCCCCGCCGACCCGCACGAGGAGGCCGCCGGCGCCCGCGGCCCGGCGCAGGCGGCCGGCGACGGCCACGAGCACGGCGTCCCCCGCCGCGTGGCCGAGGCGGTCGTTGATGCCCTTGAACCCGTCGAGGTCGACGAGCAGCAGCCCCAGCGCCTCCCCCGCGGCGTCGGCGGCGACGTCGTGCAGCGCCCGGCGGTTGGCCGCGCCCGTCAGCTCGTCGGTGCGGGCCAGGTGCCGTTCCTGCGCGGCGTACCGCTCGCCCTGCAGCGCGAGGCCGAGCAGCAGCACCGTCACCGCGCCCGTCCCGAGCGCGACGACGGCGACGACGCCGCCGAACGGGGCGGGCAGGAAGGTCCAGGCGCCCAGGAGGGCGAGGGCCGCCCCGGCCGCGAGGACGACGCCCACGATGCCGACTCCGGAGGAGGGGCGCTCCGGCGCACCCGGTACCGCGACGAGCGCCAGGGCCACGACGAGCATGCCCGCACCGAGGGCCGCCAGGCGCAGCTCCCCCACCGGACCCGGAACGTCGGCGAGGAACAGGGCTGCGTCCGCCGCCACGACGAGCGAGAGACCAGCGGCGAGCGCCGCAGACCGTCGGTCACGGCAGCGCGTCCGGCTCAGGCCCCGGACGACGACGAGGACCAGCAGGGTCGCCCAGACCCCGGGGTGCAGCAGCCCGAGCGCCGTCGTCGCGTCGACCAGCCCGAGCTGCAGCGGCACGACGAGCAGCCCGGCCGTCGCGCACGCCCCGCCGCCGACCAGGACCAGCGCCTCGAGCGCGACGACGCCGCGCGGGCGGGTCGACGCCGAGGCGTCGCCGTCGAGCAGGACGGCAGCGCCGAAGCCGAGGAAGGACAGGACGAACAGCGCCTCCACCCGGGTGGGGAAGGTCGTGCCGCCCCAGACGACCGCCTCGACCAGCAGGCCGACCAGGCCGGCCTGCCACAGCACCAGCCCGCCGAGCAGCGGCAGCAGGACCCGGCGCCGGGGCCGGTGGTCGCGCAGCCCACGGGCCACGACGCCGAGCGCCGACAGCTGGAGCAGGGCCGACATGAGGCTGGCCCCGACCACCTCGACGGCCCCCTCGCCGAGGACTGCGACGACGAGCGCGGCGCCGGCGAGGGCGAGCGCGACCAGCAGCGCACGGCGGGCGGGGCGGGCGGGTCGCCGCTGGGCGGCGGCACGAGGTCCGGCTTCGCTCATGACGGCACGACCGGGACGGGCGAGGACGCCGCCCGCTGTGCGGGGACGTCGCCCGGGAGGACGGTGGGGCGTTCCCGCAGCCACGTCCGGAGCGCGTCGGCCGGCATCGGCCGGGCGACGTGGTAGCCCTGGACGGCGTCGACGCCCAGCCCGGTGAGCGCCGTCATGGTGCTCGCGTCCTCGACCCCCTCGGCGACGACGTGCAGGCCGAGGTCACGGGCGAGCCGTGCCGCCGCGCCGACGATGGCGGCGCTCGACGGGTCCTCCAGCATGGGCCCCACGAAGCTGCGGTCGATCTTCAGCCCGGACACGGGCAGCACCTGCAGGTAGGCCAGCGAGGACTGCCCGGTCCCGAAGTCGTCCACCAGGAGCCGGACACCCAGGCGGCGCAGCTGCTCGAGGCTCGCCGCGGTCTGCTCGTCGTCGGCGAGGTCCGCCGTCTCCGTGATCTCCAGCTCCAGCGCCGTGGGGGGCAGGCCCGCCTCGGCGAGCGCCTGCTCGACGTCCCGGGCGCAGCCCGCGTCCCGCAGGCTGAGCGGGGAGAGGTTGACCGCGACCGTCATCTGAGGGCGGCGGTGCCGCCAGGTCGCGACGTCGGCGAGGGCCTGGCGGAGCACGGCGGCCGTCAGCGGCTGGACGAGGCCGGACTGCTCGGCCAGCGGCACGAACTCGTCGGGGCCGACCCGGCCGTGCCGCTCGCTGGTCCAGCGCACGAGCGCCTCGACGCCCAGCACCACGCCGGTACCGGGCGCGACGACCGGCTGGTAGTGCACCTCCAGGGCGTCCTCGGACAGCGCCTGGCGCAGGTCCGCGACGAGCGCGAGCCGCCGGGCCGCCGCAGCCTCGTCGTGCGTGCTCCAGGTGCGCAGCGGCATCCGCTCGGCGCGCGCGGCGGCGAGGGCCCGCTGCGCCCGGTGCAGGGTCGAGGCCCCACGCTCACCGGGCGCGGCGACCGTCAGCCCCCCGGTGGCCCTCGCCTCCACGGGCAGCCGCCCGTCGCGGGCGGTGACCGCCTCCAGCAGCGCGGTCGCCCTCTCGGCGGCCACCCGGCCCTCCGCCGCGGGCAGCAGGACGGCGAACTCGTCCGGTCCTACCCGGGCGACGAGCGCGGCGGGACCGGCCGTGGCGACCAGCCGCCGGGCCACGGCGCGCAGGAGCTCGTCACCGGCGTCGTGCCCCAGCACCTCGTTGACGTCGGCGAAGCCGTCGAGGTCGAGCACGACCACCACGGCACCGCCCGCCGCGGCGTCGTCGTCCAGCCGGCTCACGAGGGCTGCGCCGTTGGGCAGACCCGTGAGCCCGTCGGTCCGCGCCCGCCGCTCCTGGTCGGCCAGGTCGGCGCGCAGGACGTCCGTGAGGTGGGCCCGCTGCAGCGCGACCGAGGCATGGTCGGCGAGGGCCCGGAGCTGGCGCACGTCCTCGGGGCCGAAGGAGCCGCGCACGCTGACCCGGTCCTCGACGACGAGGGCTGCGCGCCGGGCGGTGCCGGTGGGCAGGGGCACGGCTACCCCCGGCCCCTCGCCGACCTCGCGGGAGCCGGCGCGCTCGACCGTCTCACCGGTGGTGAGGCACGCCTGCCACCAGGCCGACGCGGCCGCCTCGTCGTGCGCGAGCGTCTGCCCGGACAGCCTCGTCGACGCGCCCGCCGCGCCGTCGGCCTCCGCCCAGACGAGCGCCGCGACGGCGCACCCGGTGACGTCCCGCGCCTCGCGCAGCACCCGTTCGCAGAGCGCCTCCCCCTCCAGCGGCTCGCTGAGGGCGGCCGCGATGCGCGTCAGCTCCTCGAGCCGGCCGTGGTCCCCGAGCAGCCGTGCGTGCCCCCGGTAGGCCGCTAGCAGGACGGCGACGACCACGGCGAGCGGGACGAGACCGCTCGGCTGCCCGAGGGCCAGCTCCGCGACGAGCAGCGCCACGCTCGCGTTCCCGACAGCCACGACGCAGCCGGCGCGGGCCACCGAGCGCACCTGCGCACCGTCGACCTCTCCGGTCGTGATCCAGATGGCACCGCCCACCACGCAGACGCTCAGCAATGCCTGGGCGAGGACGACGACGAGCACCGCCGCAACGACGCCCGGGGTGGCGGCCTCGGCGTCCGCGGGCGCCGTCGTCCCCAGCAGCTGCCCGAGGAGCCACGAGGAGATAGCCACCTCCAGGGCCACGAGGCACACGTTGAAGCCCGCCCGCAGCACCGAGGTGCGCCGCCAGAGGGCCCCGCCGAGCGTGCCGACCAGCGCCACCCCCAGGAGCGGCCAGGGCTCGAGCAGGAGCAGGCCGAGCACCAGGGGGATCTCGACGAGCGTCAACGTCATCGTCTCGCGCTTCATGTGCAGGTGCAGCCGCAGGCGCAGGCCGACGACGTCAGCGGCCGCGAAGAGGGCGGCCATCACCCCCACGAGCCACCACGAGGGGACGACGACGGCGCGGTCGGTGGCGGCGGCGGTGAGCAGCAGGGCGGCGACGAGCAGGGCGGCGCCCGCCGCGGCCAGCGCGAGCGGGCGCCACCCAGGGGGTCCCTGCCTGCGCCGACGACTCACCTGCCGGTCATCGGCTGCCGCGGGGCACACCTGTACCGCGGACGTCGCCGAGGTGGCGGAAGAGGAGCGCCGCACCCGCCGTTGGGCACACCAGACGGCGTCGTCACCCCCGGTCCGAGGTCCGGACCGTGACCAGCCGCAGCACCCGAGGAGGACCCATGCCCACACGTACCGCCCGTACCGCCTGGAACGGCGGCCTGCAGGACGGCTCCGGCCAGGTCGAGCTGTCCAGCTCGAAGGCCGGGACCTTCGACGTCTCCTTCCCCAAGCGGGCGGCCGAGGACGCCGGCGGCACGACCAGCCCCGAGGAGCTCATCGCCGCCTCGCACTCCTCCTGCTACGCGATGCAGCTCTCGGCCTTCCTCGCCGAGGCCGGTGGCACCCCCCAGAGCCTCGAGGTCAGCGCCGACGTCTCCCTCGGGCCGGACGAGGCGAACGGCGGGTTCCACCTGACGGGCATCGCCCTCACGGTGCGCGGGGAGGTCGAGGGCCTCGACGAGGAGGCCTTCGTCGCCGCGGCCGAGAAGGCCAAGGCCGGCTGCCCCATCAGCAAGGCCCTCACGGGCGTGGAGATCACGCTCGACGCCGCGCTGGAGTCCTGAGCCAGGTCGCCGGGCAGACGACGACGGGCCCGCCCCCTTCGGGGCGGGCCCGTCGCACGGGTGGACCTCCTGCTAGTGGACCCGCGACTCCCGTCGGGCGTCCTTGGCCACGTCCAGCCGCACCCGGCCGAGGACGTCCGGTCGTCCGAGGACGACGGCGAGGTCGGCCATAGCGGCCTCGGCAGCCTCGACGACGTGGGCGAGGTCGGCGACCGGCTCCACGACGGCCGAGACCTCGGCCACCAGCTCGCCCCGGTCCCGGACGAGCTTCCCTCGGGCGCCGCGCACACCGCGCGCCCGGCCGAGCACGGTCGCCGCGGTCGAGACGGCGGCGGACCCGTCGAGCAGCAGCGTCCCGGAGTCGTCGGAGCCGGTGAGACGCACCGGCCCGGTGCTGCGGTGGGTGCGGTGGGCCACGAGCCACCAGAGCCCGAGCAGCCCGAGCAGGACCCCGGCGCCGAGGCTGGCCCAGCCCCACCACGACGCCGCGAAGGCGTCCGTCGCCGTCTGCAGCGTCAGCTGGTCGGGCGCCTGCGGCCACACGAGCACGAGCCACCCGCCCCACCACATGACCATGGCGACGCCGAGGGCGAGGAGCAGCAGGCCAGCCACGAGGGCCGCCACCCGGTCCAGACCGAGCACGCTCCGCTTGATCACGAGCTGCCCCCTTCCACGCGCACGCGCACGGTCGGCGTCCGCTCGAGCACCGACAGACGCTGCGTCACAGCGTTCTTGACCGCGTCGGACGTGCCGGCGTCACCCGTCGTGGAGATCCGCACGACGACGGACCGGCGGCTGGCGGACGTGCGGGCCCCGAGCACGCCGTCGACGTCGCGGGCCACCGAGGAGGAGAGCCGGGCGAGGTCGCGCGGCTCGGTGGTCACGGCGGTGCGGGCGCGCAGCCGGACCTCCGTGCGGGTCCGGCGCCGGAAGGCCACGGCCACGAGTGCGATGCCCAGGAGGGCGAGGGCGACGCCCACGGCCACCATCCACGTCGCCGGCGTCGTGCCCGCGACGACGTCGACGAGCTGGGCGAACCACGGCTGGCCGCCGAGCGCCCCGAGCGTCACGAGGGCGTCACGGACGAGGACGACGCCGAGGGCCAGCACCAGGAGGGCGAGCAAGATCCCGACGAGAGGGACCTGCCCGGAGCCCGTGCGCTCACCGGCCGGGCGCAACGGCGACGGACCGGCCTGCTCAGGCGTCGTGCCGGGTGCGGGGTGCGCGCTCACTCGACCCTCGCCTCCTCCTGGGCTCTCGGGAGCACGACGTCGCGGACGGTGACGGCGACGGCGTCGACGGTCACGGCCGCCAGCTCCTCGAGGCGGCGGGCCACGGTGGTGCGCACGCCCGCGGCGACCTCGGCGGCGGGACGTGGCCACAGCGTCGCCACGTCGACGAGGACCCGCACGTGGGAGCCGGCATGCTCGACCTGGACCGAGGGGAACCCCGAGCCGAGGAGCCCCCCGAGGGGACCGCTGGCCCCCGGCGCGACGCCGTCGACCTCACCCGCGGCCCGCAGGGCGATGCGCTCCAGCACGCGGTCGGCGACGTCGAGAGAGCCACGCTCGCCGGGGTCACCGGTGGACTGGCGTCCCGGCTGGGCTCCCTGGTCGTCCGAGACGGCGTCCTGCGCGGTGGCGGG
>NZ_JBBHZF010000023.1:401010-488778 GCF_037482365.1 Pseudokineococcus sp. 1T1Z-3 | reverse complement strand
GCCCACCCCCCAGCCGACCGCGCCGAGCACCAGGGCGAGCAGGAAGAAGCCGAACCCGCCGACCGCGGCGGCGATGGCGAGCAGCAGGCCGACGAGAAGTCCGACGACGGAGGTGGGCACGAGAGGCTCCAGGGGTGTGGGGAAGGTCAGGACCGGTCGCCCGCGGGGAGGGCGGGCTGGGCGTCGCGGCGGGCCTGCTCGTCGTCGGCGACGTCCTCGACGACGACGTGGACGGGAAGCCCGGCCACGCCGACGTGGTCGGGCAGGCCCGCGACCGCCGTGATGACGGCGGCGGAGGTGTGGGTGACCGGCGTCCACAGCGCGGCGACGACGTGCACCTCGACCTCCTCGCCGGTGAGGCGGACGCCGTTGACGCGCCGCCCGGGAAGGTAGGTCCCGACCTCGCCGAGCGCCCCCGCGTGCAGCGACACGACGCCCGGCGCGGCCAGGACGGCGTCCCGCACGAGCTCGGCCGGGTCGGGCTCAACTGGGTCAGGCTCGACCGGGTCGGGGTCCGCCGCGGGCGGGCTGCTCACTGGACCCGCGAGGGGCGCTGCTCCGGCTCGGGCTCCTCGTCGGCGTCGTCGTCGGGCAGGTGCACGTCGGTGACGTCGATGTTCACCTCGGTGACCGACAGCCCCGTCATCCGCTCGACGGAGGTGATGACGTTGCGCCGCACCCCGCTCGCGAGGTCGGCGATGGACACGCCGTACTCGGCCACGAGGGAGATGTCGACCGCGGCCTCGCGCTCGCCGACCTCGACGGTGACGCCCTGGCTCTGGTTGGTGCGTCCGCCCGGGATGCGCTCGCGCAGGGAGCCGATGGCCCGCGCGGCACCGCCGCCGACGGCGTGGACACCCGTGACCTCGCGGGTGGCGACACCGGCGATCTTCGAGACGACGCCGTCGGCGATCGAGGTGCGGCCCTGGCTCGTCACGAGGGCGCTGCTCGAGCTGTCGGTGCCCGAGGTCGCCCCCGCGTTCGAGCCTGTGCTGCTGGAAGTCTTGTCGGCCATGGTGGCGTCCTCTCCACAGATCTCGTCGGTGCCCGGCATCGGGCGCCTTCGGAGGGTAGGACGTGCCCTCGGGGACCGCGACCCAAGATCAGCGCCGGCCTGGGGCGGCCCCGGCCCGCGCTCTCACCCGCCCCGGCGCCGGCGCACGCGCACCGGCCCGCGGGCGGTGGAGGGGTCGACGACGACGCCGCCCTGCGTCATCTCCACCTCGCCGGCGGCGAGACGCCGTGCGGCGGAACGGCTCGCCTCCATGAGGTCGCGCCAGTCCTCGCCGCCGACGAGCCGGGCGGCCTCGGAGGGGCAGATGCTCGCCCCGACGGCCCGCGCGGAGAGCAGCTGACGCACCGCGGCCTCGAGCTCGGCGTCGACCGGGCGCAGGCCCCGGCGACGGCAGGCGTCCGAGCAGGACCGGACGGCGTCCCAGTCCCGCTCCCAGGCCTTGCGCCAGGTGATGGTGCGCCCGCACACCGCGCAGGGCTTGGTGGGCAGGGCGTCTCGGGCCGAGCCCCGCCCGGTGCGGCTGCCGCTCCGTGCCCTGGCCACGCTGCTCAGCACCTGCCCGTCATCGGTCCCGCCCGGGCGCCGAGCGCACCCAGGCCGAGAACGAGCGCACCGATCCCGAGCCGGGACGGCGCAGCCACGGCCACGGGTGCAGGGCGGCGACGTCGAGCCGGTCGGCGCGCCGGCGCCAGCCGGGCGGGAAGGTCCAGGTGGTCGCGAGCCGCCGTCCGGCGAGCTCGGCTACCGGGTCGCCGAGGCGGACCTCCGCGCCGAGCTCGGCGAGGGTCTCGACGAGGAAGACCAGGCGCTTGCCCGACAGCCGCAGCCGGGCAAGCAGCGGCTCGTCGAGGACGAAGACGGCCGGCAGGTCGGGGTGGGCCGCGAGCGCGGGGTCGCTGGTGCCGAGCGACTCGGCCGTCAGCCAGACCGCCTCTGGCTCACCGGTGATCTCCGGACGGCGCGGGCCGGCGTCGGTCGGGCCGCCGCCGAGGCCGGGCGGGCCGTCGGGGCGGCGACCGCTCTGGGCCTCGGGCCAGTCCTGCACGGGGCAGGCGTCCCGCAGCGCGCAGGTGCCGCACAGCCCCGGCGCGCGCTTCTCGACCTGCCAACGGCTGAAGCCGTAGACCTTCCCGGTGGCGGTGCCGGCGGTCCACTGCCAGCCGAGGCCGTTGGCCGCGGGCGAGCCGTCGAGCAGGTGGCGGTACATGGCGTCGCGGCCCTCGCGCCAGTCGGCGCCCGCACGCACCGCCCACTGCGAGGCCATCCACATCCGCGTCTGGTTGACGAGCCAGCCCTGCTCGTGGAGCTCGCCCGTCGTCGCGGCCATGCACGCCATCTGCTGCGGCCACGGCTCGTCGCGCCACGCGGGCGCGCCGGGGGCCGGCACGGGCGCGCCGGCGCGCAGCGGCTCGCGCAGGCCGCGCCCGACGCGGGCGTAGAGGTGACGGGCGTACTCCTGCCACTGCAGCTCGTCGCGGAAGCGCTGCCGGTCCTTGGCGGGGGCGTCGGCGGCGGCGTCCCAGACCTCGGGGAGGGTGAGCAGGCCGTGCCGCAGGTAGGGGCTCAGCCGGCTGGCACCGCGCCGGTGCTCGGGGGCGACGGTGCTGCGCGAGCGGGCGTACCCGGCCAGGTCGAGCGAGGCCAGGGCGGCGTCAGCCGCCGCCTGCCCACCGCGGAACGACGACGTCCCGTACGCCGCGGGCTCGTCGCACGTCAGGTACGCGCAGTGCTCGGCGACCCAGGCCACGACGCCGTCGCGGTCGGTCGGGGGGCTGAGCAGGAGCGGCACCGGCTGATCCTCGCCCGGGCCGCGGGGCGCAGCGACCCAGGAGCACGAGCCGGGCAGGTGGCCGGCCACCTACGGGTGGCTCCCCCGACGACGGCACCGGTCGGCGGTGGCTGAGCATGGTGGCGTGAGCACGTACCTCGTCCCCGGCGCACGAGGCAGGACGCCCGAGCCCGCCCCCGACGCCCCGCTCGTCGCGGCGGTCGAGCAGCTGGAGGCGGGCGGGCGCACCCACCCGGACCGGGACTGGTGGCGCACCGCCGTCGTCTACCAGGTGGTGCTGCGAGCCTTCGCCGACGGCGACGGCGATGGCGTGGGCGACGTCGCCGGGCTGCGGGCGCGCCTGCCGTACCTGGCCGCCCTCGGCGTCGACGCCGTCTGGGTCAACCCCTGGTACGTCTCCCCCATGGTCGACGCCGGCTACGACGTCACCGACTACCGGGCGCTGGACCCGCGGTACGGGACGCTCGCCGACGCCGAGGCCCTCGTCGCCGAGGCCCACGACCTCGGGCTGCGCGTGCTGCTCGACGTCGTCCCCAACCACACCTCCGACGCCCACCCGTGGTTCCAGGCCGCGCTGGGCGGTGACGCCGACGCGCGCGCCCGCTACCTCTTCCGCCCCGGCCGCGGCCAGGGCGGCGAGGAGCCGCCGAACGACTGGGAGAGCTGCTTCCGCGGCCCCGCGTGGACGCGCACGACGCGGCGCGACGCCGGCCACGAGGGCGAGCCCGGCGACTGGTACCTGCACATGTTCGCGCCCGAGCAGCCCGACCTGGACTGGTCGAACCGCGAGGTGCACGCCGAGCTGCTCGACGTCCTGCGCTTCTGGTTCGACCGCGGCGTCGACGGCTTCCGGGTCGACGTCGCGCACGGCCTCGTCAAGGCGCCGGGCCTGCCCGACGCCGAGGGCCGGGACCGGCGGACGCAGGAGCACCCCGGCTGGGACCAGGACGGCGTCCACGACGTCTACCGGCAGTGGCGGGCCCTGGCGGACTCCTACGACCCGCCGCGGGTCTTCGTCGCCGAGGCGTGGGCCGCCCGCCGGGCCGAGCGGCTGCCCCTGTACCTGCGCCCGGACGAGCTGCACACCGCCTTCGAGTTCGAGCCGCTGCACGTGGCGTGGCGGGCGCGGCCGTGGCGCGACGTCGTCGACCGTTCCCTCACGCTGGCCGCCGTCTCGGGGGCGCCGTGCGCGTGGGCGCTCACCAACCACGACGTCGTCCGGCAGGTGACCCGGTACGCGCGCAGCCAGCCGCCGGAGAAGGGGACCAACGAGACCGAGCGGGCGCGCTGGCCCACCGAGGAGCCCGACCTGCACCTCGGCCGCCGGCGGGCCCGCGCCGCCGCCGTGCTCGCGGCGGCGCTGCCCGGCGTGCTGTACCTCTACCTCGGCGAGGAGCTGGGCCTGGAGGAGGTCGAGGACGTCCCTGCGGCCCTGCGCACCGACCCGATCTTCTCCCGCAGCGGCGGCACCGACCCCGGCCGCGACGGCAGCCGCGTCCCGCTCCCCTGGTCCGGCGACGCAGCGCCCTTCGGCTTCTCCCCGGCGTCCCGGGCGGACGGGAGCCCGAGCGCTCCGCCGTACCTGCCGCAGCCGGCGCGCTGGGCGAGCCTGACCGCCGAGCGCCAGCAGGGCGACCCGACGTCGACGCTCGAGCTCTACCGGCGGGTGCTGGCGCTGCGGCGCGAGCACCTGGCGGACGCCGGGCCGCTCACCTGGCTCGACGCGCCGGAGCACGCGCTGGCGCTCGCCCGCGAGGGCTCCGACGTGCAGTGCTGGGTGGCCTTCGACGGGCCCGTCGACCTGCCGGCCGGTGCGCAGGTGCTCGTCGCGTCCACGGCCGTGGACGGCAGACGGCTGCCTGCGGACGCCGCGGCGTGGGTGCGGGTTCCCGCGAAGACCTGACACGGGTGCGCGCGTGCCCGCGCCCGGGTCAGGTCCGGCGTGCCCGCTTGAGCTCGTACATCGTCGCGTCTGCGGCGAGCAGGAGCCCCCGCACGTGCGCCGGCCGCTCGGCCCAGGCGGCGCCGGCGCTGGCGCTGGGGTGCACCTCGACCCCGTCCCCCACCGTCACCGGCGGCTCGACGTCGCGCGCGAGGCGGGCCGCGACGGCCCGCGCCCCCTCCTCGTCGGGCACCCCGAGGACCACCGCCACGAACTCGTCCCCGCCCGTGCGGGCCAGCAGCGCGCCCGGGGGCAGGGCCGAGCGCAGCCGCCCGGCGGTGGCCACGAGGACGGCGTCGCCCGCGGCGTGCCCGTGCTCGTCGTTGACGGGCTTGAAGCCGTCGAGGTCGAGCACCACGGCCGCCACGCCGCCGCACCCCTGCGCCGACGCGAGCCCGGCGAGGTGCCGCTCGAGCCCCCGCCGTCCCAGGACCCCCGTCAGCGGGTCGTGGTCGACGGCGTGGACGAGCGCGGCGTCACGCTCGGCGCGCTCGTGCTCCGCGGCGGCGTCCGCCGCGCCGCGCTGGCGGGCCAGGACGACGAGGTTGGCGCACGTGGCGAGCGCGACGAGCAGGCCGGTGCCGGCGACCACCGCGCTGGTGGCCGGGTCGACGAGCGAGCCGACCAGACCGGTGGCCACGAGGGCCTGCGAGAGCGGGACGAGGACCACGCCGAGCACCGCGGCCGTGCAGAGCGACGGTCGCCGGTCCCACTGGGCGTGCACGGCGACGACCAGCAGGCAGGCAGCGGGCACGAGCACCGCGAGGCCAGAGCTCACGGCGGCCGCGGACGTGACCAGGCACCCGAGCACCTGGCGGGCGGTGGAGCGCCGGTCCATCGCCGGTCCGCCGAGGAGCCGCTGGACATCGTCCAGGCGCAGCAGGACGACGACGCTCCAGGCGAGGAGCTGAGGCCCGAGCGGCAGGGGGCGGACGCCGACGAGCAGCTGCGCCAGGGCGTTGAGCAGCACGACGCCGACGACGACGAGCAGGACCGCGAGGACGGCGTGCCAGCCCGTCCGGAGCACGGCCCGGTCGCGGCGTCCACCTCGCAGGGACGCCTCCACGAGCGCCTCGCCGTGCCCGCCCGGCGCCCGGGGGGCGCCTGCAGGCGCAGATGTCTCCTCGACGACGGGTCCCCCGAACCGCACGGGAGGAGCGTAGGGGCGACGGCCCTCCTGGTGCGGCGAGCGGCACCGTCCTGCGGCCGCCGGACCGCACCTGCCCGACGCCGCCGGCCGGCACCCGCCCTGCGCCGCCGGCGCAGGTGCGCGGCGGCGCGCCCGCCCCCGACGATGGGCCCATGGACGACACGGTGCTGGATGACGACGCGGGGCCCATGGTCGACGTGCTCGTGGTGGGGGGCGGGCCCGCGGGGACGGCCGCGGCCCTGCGGGCTGCCTCCCTGGGCGCCAGCACCGTGCTGGTCGAGGCCCGGCGCACCGGCGGGACGTGCGTCAACAGCGGCTGCGTCCCCACGCGGGCGCTGGCGCGGACGGCCAGGCTCGTCCGGGAGGTGCGGACGGCCGCCGACTACGGCCTCGTCGTCACCGAGCAGCCCGTGGACTGGGCGCGGACGGTCGCGCGGGTGCGCTCGCGGGTCGAGGCGGTGCAGGCCGCCAAGGCCGAGCCGGAGGCGCTCGCGGCCGCCGGCGTCGAGCTGGTCCTGGAGGGCCGGGCCCGCTTCGTCGGCCCGCACGAGGTCGTCTGCGAGGGCACCGGACGACGCATCAGGGCCCGGTCCGTGGTCCTCGCCGTCGGCGGGCGCTCGGCCCGCCTGCCCGTGCCGGGCGCCGAGCTGGCCGTGCTGCCCGAGGAGGTGCTCGACCTGCCGGCGGTCCCGCGGCGCCTCGCCGTCGTCGGTGCCGGCAACACCGGCGCCCAGCTCGTCACCGTCTTCCGCGCCCTGGGCAGCGAGGTCACCCTGCTGGAGGTGGCGCCGCGGATCCTCGCCCAGACCGACGCCGACGTCTCCGCGGCCGTCGAGGCGGCCTTCGTCGAGCAGGGCGTCGACGTGCGCACGGGCGTCGCCGCGGTGCGCTCCCTCGAGCGCGACGGCGAGGGGGTGCGGCTCTCGTGGACGGACGGGGTGCCCGACGGCGCACCCGAGGGCCAGGAGGGTGCCGAGCGCTCGGAGGTCTTCGACGTCGTCGTCACGAGCACGGGATGGCCCGCGGCGCTCGACGGTCTCGACCTGGACGCGGCGGGTGTCGAGCACACCGCCAAGGGCGTCCCGGTCGACGAGCACCTGCGGACCAACGTCGCGCACGTCTTCGCGGCCGGGGACGTCAACCAGGAGTCGATGCTCGTGCAGGCGGCCCACCGCGAGGCCGAGGACGCCGCCGTCAACGCCGTGCTCGGCCCGCGCCGCAGCCGCCGGCACGAGCTGCTGCCGGCGGGCGGGTTCACCGACCCCGACTACGCCGACGTGGGCCTCACGGAGGCGCAGGCCCGCGAGCGCGACCCCGGTGCCGTCGTCGCCCTCGTGCCCTTCGCCCAGATGGAGCGGCCGGTCATCGACGACCGGGCCGCCGGCTTCCTCAAGCTCGTGGCCGACTCCCGCCGCGACCAGCTGCTCGGCGCGCACGCCGTCGGCGAGAGCGCCGTCGAGGTCGTCCAGGCGGTGACGACGGCGATGGCCGCCGGCGTCGACGTCGCCACGCTCGCCCGGGTGGAGTACGCCTACCCCACCTACACCGCCATCGTCGGCGCCGCCGCGCGCCGGCTGCTGACCTCCGCCCCCACCGGGTACGAGCACGCCGACCAGGTCGGCTGAGCCGGCTCGGGCGGACGACGGGCGCGCCGCCCCAGGAGTCTCGGACGGAGCAGCGTCGCGGGTGCCGGGGGTGGGCGCCTCAACGACGCCCGGAGCCCTGCCGATGCGTCAGGACCGGCGCGCAGACCGCACGCCCCCGGCGGAGGGCAGACCATGGCGCGCACGGCGCTCACCCTCCCCACCGGTGCGGCCCTCGCGCGGACGGGCGCCTTCGCCGTCGCCACCGGCGCCGCCGTGGTCGTCGGGCAGCTGACGACCATGGCGGGCACGGACCTGTCGCTGGCCTGGCCCGCCGCAGGTGTCGTCGCGCTCTGGTTCTGCGTCCAGCGCGGCGCCCGCACCCTGGCCGTCGACGTCGTCGCCCTGGCCGTCTCCGTGGCCGCCGCGTGGACCGCGCTGGGGGCGTCGCCGACCTTCGCCGCGGTGTTCGTCGCCGCGAGCCTGGCCCAGGTCGCCGTCGTGCAGCTGGTCCTAGGCCGGTGGGTGCCCCACGTCTGGGGCGCGGGCGGCACGCAGCCGCTGGCGGGGACGTCGTCCCTCGCCAGCGTGCTCACGGCGGCCGTCCTCGGCAGCGCCGCGGCCGCGGCGGTCGGCCTCGCCGGCCTCGTGGCCGCCGGCCAGCCGTGGACGTGGGTCCAGCTCGCCATCTGGCTCGTCCGCAGCTCGGTGAGCATCCTGCTGGTCCTCGGGCTGGGGCTGCGGGTCGGGTACCTCGTCAGCTCGGCGCTGCGCCGCCGCGCCGCCGCGGCCGCCGGCGGCGCGTCCCCCGTCGTGCTGCCGATGCGCCGGCCCCGCCCGGCGGAGGCCGCGGAGCTCTTCCTCCTCGCCGCGGCGTCGGTCGGCGCCTACGTCCTCATCTTCCTGGTGCTGCCGAACCTGCCGGTCGCCTTCCCCCTGCTCGTGCTCACCGTCTGGGCGGCGCTGCGGTTCGACACCTCGGTCGTCGTCGTCCACAGCCAGGTCGTCGGGGTCCTCGCGGTGCTCCTCACGCTCGAGGGCGCCGGGCCCTTCGCCGGGATCACCGACGTCACCGTGCGGTGCCTCGTCGTCCAGGTCTTCGTCGGGGTCGCCAGCCTCCTCGGGCTCGTGCTGGCCCTCGGCCGGGACGAGCGCCACCTCCTCCTGCGGCAGGTCCGCGAGCACGCCCGCGAGGCCGAGCAGCGCGCCGAGCACGTGCAGGTGCTCGCCCAGGCCTCGCGCACCCTGCACAGCTCCGACGACGTCCGCGCCGACATCTGCCGGGCGGCCCAGCACATCGCCGGCGCCGACCTCGCCCAGCTCTTCGAGCCGGACGACGCGGGCGACCTGGTGGCCACCGCCGTCGCCGGCCACGGCGCCGTCGTGCGCCGCCTGGCCCGGGGCGAGGGCCCCTCGCTGACCGTGGAGGTCATGCGCACCCGCCGCGCCAGGTTCGTCGGCGACGTCGACCGGTGCGAGGAGGTGGCGCCGGCGGTGCGCCGGCTGCCCGGGTGCGCCGCAGGGGTGTGGCAGCCGGTGCCGGGCCGCGGCGAGGCCTGCCTCGGCGTCCTCGTCCTGATGTGGCACCACCCGGTCGAGCGGCTGCCCGAGCACGTCCTGCCGATGGTCGAGACGCTGGCGAGCGAGGCCGGCTCCTGCCTCGAGCGCGAGGACCTGCTGCGTCGGCTCGCCGAGGCCGCCGACCGCGACCAGCTCACGGGACTGGCCAACCGGCGCTGCTGGGACGTGCGCGCCGAGGCCGAGGTCGGGCGGGCCCGGCGCACGGGCGAGCCGCTGACGGTGGCGATCGTCGACCTCGACCACTTCAAGGGCTACAACGACACCTTCGGCCACCTGGCCGGCGACCGGCTGCTGCGCGCCTTCGCCCAGGAGGCGCAGGGTCTGCTGCGCGAGGTCGACGTGCTGGCCCGCTGGGGCGGTGAGGAGTTCGCGCTCGCGCTCCCGGGATGCCGGGGCCCGGAGGCCGTATCGGTGCTGCGGCGCCTGCACGAGGCCGTGCCGGACGGGCAGTCCTGCACCGTCGGCGTCGCCCAGTGGGAGCCGGGCGAGAGCGTCGCCGCGGTGATGGAGCGGGCCGACCGGGCGCTCTACGAGGGCAAGGAGGCGGGCCGGGACCGCACCGTCCTGGCGCCCGCCCCCAGCGCGGCGCGTGCGGGGGCCGGCGGGAGCGGCGACGTGCTCCTGCCGCGGCAGGCGGCCAGGGGCGAGCTCACCCCCCGGCGCTGAGCCGCCGCCCGTGCGGCAGGCTCGCCCGATGAGCACAGAGGCGCGGGTGCAGCACGTCACGGGGCCGGGATGGGTCGCCGACGCCATCTTCTGGCACGTCTACCCCCTCGGCGCGGTCGGCGCCGAGGCCACCGGCGACCCCGACGGGCCTGTGGTGCACCGCCTCCCGCAGCTCACGGCCTGGCTGGACCACGCCGTGGCGCTCGGGGCCAACGGGCTGCTGCTCGGCCCGGTCTTCGCCTCCCAGACCCACGGCTACGACACCGTCGACCACCTGCGTGTCGACCCCCGGCTGGGGGACGACGGCGACCTGGACGACCTGCTCGCCGCGGCCACCGCCGCGGGCGTCCGGGTGCTGCTCGACGGCGTCTTCAACCACGTGGGGCGCGACCACCCCGCCTTCGCGGCCGTGCTGGCGCAGGGCCCCTCGGCGCCGACCGCCGGGTGGTTCCGGCTGCGCTGGCCGGGCGGGGCGGACGCCTGGGAGCCGGGCACCGAGCCCGAGTACGACGACTTCGAGGGCCACCACCACCTCGTCGCGCTCGACCACACCAACCCCGACGTCGTCGAGCACGTCGCGCACGTCATGACCCACTGGCTGGACCGCGGCGCGGCCGGCTGGCGCCTGGACGCCGCCTACGCCGTCCCGACGGGCTTCTGGGCGCAGGTCGCCGACCGGGTGCGCGCCGCGCACCCCGACGCCTACCTGCTCGGCGAGGTCATCCACGGCGACTACGCCGGCGTCGTCCGCGACGGGCACCTCGACGCCGTCACCCAGTACGAGCTGTGGAAGGCGGTGTGGTCCAGCCTCAACGAGGGCAACTTCTGGGAGCTGGCGCACAGCCTGGGCCGGCACGCCGAGTTCCTCGACGCCTTCACGCCGCAGACCTTCGTCGGCAACCACGACGTCACCCGCATCGCCAGCCGGCTGGAGGACGAGCGGCACCTCGCGCACGCGGTGGCGCTCCTGGCCACGACGGGCGGGACGCCGTCGGTCTACTACGGCGACGAGCACGGCTTCCGCGGGGTCAAGGAGGACCGCGAGGGCGGCGACGACGCCGTCCGGCCCGCGCTGCCGGCCGGGCCGCAGGACCTCTCGCCGCTCGGCCAGCCCGTCATGGACCTGCACACCGAGCTGCTGGGTCTGCGCCGGCGCCACCGGTGGCTGCACACGGCCCGGCCGTCGGTGCTCTCGGTCACCGACCGGCGGGTCGTCGTCGCCTCCGTCGGCGAGGGGGGCGAGCGCCTGCTGCTGGCGATGTCGCTGGAGGAGGAGGACGTCGAGCTGGATGCCCCGGGCGCCACCGAGGTCCTCGCGGGCCCGGGCCACCTGGACGGCGACGTCGTCCGGCTGCCGCCGCACGGCTGGGCGGTGCTCGCCGGCTGACCCCGGCCCCGGCCCCCTTCCCCGCGGGCGCGGGGCGCGCCGAGGTCACGCGCTGGACGACGACGCGGCGGACGACCACACGCCGGACCACGACGCGGCGGACGACGACGCGGCGGTCTGGGCCTCCTGGAGGACGAGGTCGACGAGCTCGGGCGGGGCGTCGAAGACGAGCCCGTGGGCGTGGCCCTCGACGACGACGAGGCGCCCGTCGGGGACCATCGCCGCGAGCTGCTCGCACCACCGCCGACGGACCACCGTGTCCCGCTCGGCGTGGACCACGAGCAGCGGCACGGGCAGCCGCTCGTCGATCTCCTGCCGGGCCCGGCGCAGCGCCCGGCCGAGCAGCACCAGCGCCTGCCCCGGGCCAGCACGCAGGTAGTCGAGCACCGCGACGAGGACGATGCGCGGGCGCTCGCGGGGGCCGTCGCGCAGCAGCCGCCCGGCGAGGGCGAGCCGGCCCGGGCTCTGCGGGTCGCCCGTGGGCGAGACGACGACGAGCCGGCGCACCAGCTCCGGCGAGCGCAGCGCCACCTCGCCGACGACCTGCGCGCCGATCGAGTGGCCCACGAGGACGGCCGGGCCCACGCCACGGGCGCGCATCCACGCCGCGACGGCGTCGGCCAGCTCCTCGACGTCGAGCGCGCCGCGCCGCGGGCGGGGGCTGCGCCCGTAGCCCGGCAGGTCGGGCGCCAGCGCCCACGTCCGCTCGCCGAGCCGTCGGGTCATCTGCTGGTAGGAGCGCCCTGACATCCCCAGGCCGTGCACGAGGACGACCGGCGCCAGCCCCGCCTGCGCGGCCTGCGCGGCGGGCGGACCGGTCTCGGCCGGCCCGTCGTCACGGCGCACCGTGCGCCCGACGACGCGGACGCCGCCGCTGCCCGGCCACGCCTCGCGGTGGCTCATGTCGCCGACCACCCGCGCCCCGACCGGGCGGTGCACGACGACGAGGTAGGAGGCGCCGGCGAGGACGGCCGGCACCACGAGACCCGCCGCGCGTCGCAGCACCGACCGTCGGCGCCGGGCGGACGTGCCCGGCACCCGCACGGGCGGCAGCGGCCGCGGCAGGGCCAGCGTGCCGGGCAACCGCCAGGACGCCGGGAGCGGCAGCCGGGCAGCAGCTCGCCGCAGTCTCCTCGTGCCCTCGCCCGCGCTCACCGCGGCAGTCTCGCGGGGGCCCGCAGCCCACCGCGAGGCGGCGCCCCCGCAGGTCATGCTGGCGGTCGTGCAGGCGGTCGTGCATGAGGTCGTGCTGGAGCTCGTGCCCGGGGTGGCCCGAGCCGGCCCCAGGCGGCGCGCCCGGGCCGCGCCCGTCCTGACGGGGGCGCTCCCCGCCAGGGGGCATGATCGCCCCCGTGACGACGGGAGGTGAGGGGCACGGCCTGCCGCCCAGCACGCCGCTGCCGGCGAGCCCCGACGCCTCCTTCGACCGCTTCGCCCGCCTCGTCCGCACCCAGCTGGGGGTGCCGACCGCGCTCGTCTCGCTCGTCTCGGCGCGGGAGCAGGTGCTCCCGGGCGCAGTGGGCCTGCCCGAGCCGTGGCAGCAGCGGCGCTCGTCGCCCCTGACCCACTCGGTATGCCAGCACGTCGTCGCGACGCAACGCCCTCTCGTCGCCGCCGACGTCCGCGAGGTGCCGGAGCTCGCCGGCTCCCTCGCCGTCCCCGCCCTCGGGGTCGTCGCCTACGCCGGCGTGCCGCTGCGGGACGCCGACGGCGTCGTCGTCGGCTCGCTCTGCGCGATCGACGGCGAGCCGCGGGAGTGGGACGACGCCGACGTGGCGGTGCTGGAGGACCTGGGGGCCGCCTGCTCCTCCGAGATCGCCCTGCGCCAGCTGCGGGCCCGCGCCGACGCCGGCGAGCGCCACTCCCGCCTGCTGCTGCGCCTGTCCGAGGTCCTGGCCGGCACGACGACCCCGGCCGACGTGGCCGGCGCCGTCCTGCCGCTGGCTCACGAAGGTCTCGGCACCCAGCACGCCGACCTGTTCCTCCACGACCTGGCGCGCCACCGGCTCGTCCGCGTCGACGACGTCGACGGTCTCGAGCGGGCTGCCGGTGGCCCCCGCGAGCGGCGGCTGGACCCCCAGGACGCCGTGGGGGCCGTCGCCCTGGGCCTCGACGCCGTCCACGCCGCCGACCCCGCGGCGCTGCTGGCCGAGCACCCCCGCACCGACCTCGGGCCGGGCGCGGGCGAGGGAGCCACCGCCGTCCTGCCGCTGGAGGCGGGCGGGCGGGTCGTCGGCGTCCTCGTGCTGGGCTGGCCCGTCGGCCAGGCCCCCGACGCCGACGTGCGCGACGTCGCCGCGGCGCTGGCGCGCTACACCGCCCAGGCGGTCACCCGGGCGCAGCTGCTGGAGGCGCAGCGCTCGACCGCCACCCTGCTGCAGGAGGCGATGCTCACGGCGCTGCCCCAGCCGGACCACCTCCACCTCGTGGCCCGGTACGTGCCCGCGGCCGACGGCGTCGAGGTCGGCGGGGACTGGTACGACGCCGTCGTCATGCCCGGCGGCGCCGTCCACCTCGTCATCGGTGACGTCGTCGGCCACGACATGCGCGCCGCCGCCGCGATGGGCCAGCTCCGCTCGCTCACCCGCTCGCTGGCGTGGGCGCTCGACGAGCCCCCGAGCGGGGTCCTGGCCCAGGTCGACGGCGCGATGCACGGGCTGCACGTGCACGCGCTCGCCACCTGCCTGCTCGCCCGCGTCGAGCAGTCCGCCGCCGACGACGCGGCCGGCCTGCGCCGGCTGCGCTGGTCCAGCGCCGGGCACCTCGCCCCGCTCCTGCTCGAGGCGGACGGCCAGGTGCGGCTCCTCGACGAGGGGAGCGACCTGCTCCTCGGCGTCCGCCCCGACGCCCCCCGCTCCGACCACGAGCACGTGCTGCACCCGGGCTCGACGGTGCTGCTGTACACCGACGGGCTCGTCGAGCGCCGTGACCGGCCCGTCCGCCAGGGGCTGGAGGAGCTGTGCCAGGCCGTGCGCCGCCACGCCGACCTGCCGCTGGAGGAGCTGGTGGACACGCTGCTGGCGGACATGGTCGGCGGGCACGGCGCCGACGACGTCGCCCTGCTGGCCCTGCGCGCCCACCCCGAGGACCGGCCCCGACCGGTCGAGGCCGGCCCCGGGCACCTCTGAGGCCTCGTCGGCCCGGCCGCCCGGCGATCGCGACGTCGCAGCCCCAGCCCCGCGCAGGTCGGGCAGGGTGGCGGCCATGGCGGGCGTGCGGACGGTGGGGGTCGAGGAGGAGCTGCTGCTCGTGGACCCGGCGACGGGGCGGCTGCGCGCCCGCGCCGGGGCGGTGCTGCGCGCCGAGGCGACCCGGGACGCGACCCGGGAGGACGGGGACAAGGGCGGGCCGGGCGGAGAGCTCGTCGCCGAGCTGAAGCAGGAGCAGGTCGAGACCGACACGCGCCCGTGCGCCGGCGCCGAGGAGCTCGGCGCCGAGATCCGCCGGTGGCGGGCGGGAGCGGCCGCCGCGGCCGCCCGGGCCGGGGTGCGGGTGGCGGCGCTGGCCACCTCTCCCGTGCCGGTGGACCCGACGACGACGCCCCAGCCGCGCTACGAGCAGATGGCGGTGGACTACGGGCTGACGGCCGAGGAGCAGCTGACGTGCGGGTGCCACGTGCACGTCGCCGTCGACTCCCCCGACGAGGCCGTCGGCGTCCTGGACCGGATCCGCCCCTGGCTGCCCCCGCTGCAGGCGGTCACCGCGAACTCGCCGTTCTGGCAGGGCCGTGACACCGGCTACGCCAGCTACCGCTCACAGGTGTGGGACCGGTGGCCGACGGCCGGCCCGGCCGAGCTCTTCGGGGACGCCGCGGGCTACGAGGCCGCGGTCGAGCAGCTGCTGGCCACGGGGGCGTTGCTGGACCGGCACATGCTCTACCTGGACGCGCGACCGGCGGAGGAGCACCCGACCGTCGAGGTGCGCGTCGCCGACGTCTGCCTCGAGGCCGACGACGCCGTCCTGCACGCCCTCCTCGTGCGAGGACTCGTCGAGACGGAGGCCCGGGCGTGGGCCGCGGGGGCGTCCCCACCACCGGTGCGCACCGAGACGCTGCGGCTGGCCCGCTGGCGCGCTGGGCGTTCGGGGCTGGGTGGGGACCTCGTCCACCCCGTGACGGGGCGTCCGGCCCCGGTCGGCGACGTGCTCGACGCCCTCCTCGCGCACGTGGCGGACACCCTCGCCGACAGCGGGGACACCGAGGTCGTCGCCGACCTCCTCGCCGCGGCGCGGGCCCGCGGCGGCGGCGCCGGCCGCCAGCGGGCGGCGCTGGCCCGCACCGGTGACCTGGCGGGCGTCGTCCTCGACGCCGTGGGGCGGACGACGCCGCAGTGAGGCGGCCCCGCTAGCCCCGCTAGCCTCGCCAACCGCGCCAGCCGCGCCAGGCCGGCGCCGGAGGAGGGGTGCACGTGCGGGTCGTCTACGACAGCTTCGGCGGGCGGTACGCCGACAGCCCCCGCGCCGTCCACCAGGCGCTGCTGGCCACCCGCGGCGGCGTCACCCCCACGGGACCGGGGCGCACGGACGTGCCGCGTCAGGAGCGCGAGCACACCTGGGTGCTCGACGAGCGGCACCGCGCCGGCTTCCCCCGCGGCACCGCCACCGTCCTCGACGGCAGCCCCGCGATGCGGGCGGCGCTGGACGCCGCCGACCTCGTCGTCGCCAACACGCACCTGCCGCTGGACTGGGTTCGGCCGGCGGGCACCACCTACGTGCAGACCTGGCACGGCACACCGCTCAAGCGCATCCACGGCGACGCGCACACGCAGTACGACGACGACACCATGGCCCAGCTGCAGGCCGAGGTGGACCGCTGGTCGTGCCTCGTCGGCCCCGGCGGGCAGGGCAGCGCGTTGCTGGCCCGCGCGTTCCGGTACGCCGGGCCGGTGCTGGACGTGGGGTACCCGCGCAACGACGTGCTGCACGCCCCCGGCGCCGCCGAGCAGGGACGGGCCGTCCGCGCCCGCCTCGGCATCGGGGAGGACGAGCAGGTCGTCCTCTACGCCCCCACGTGGCGTGACGACGAGGACCACGCCGACCCCGACGTCAGCCCCGGCCTGGACGCCGCGCGGCTGGCCGACCAGCTCGGGGAGGGGTGGCGGGTGCTCGTGCGGCTGCACTACTTCGTGCGGCGGTCCTCGACCGACGAGCACGAGCGGGTGCTCGACGTCGGCGCGCACCCCGACATCACCGACCTGTACCTGGCGGCCGACGCCTTCGTCACCGACTACTCCTCGTCGATGTTCGACGTCGCGCCGACGTCGCTCCCGGTGCTGCTCTTCGCCTACGACCTGGAGCACTACCGCGACCGGCTGCGGGGCTTCTACCTCGACCTCGACGAGGAGTCACCGGGGCCGGTGCTGGGCACCCAGGACGAGCTGGCCGAGGCGTTGCTCGACCTGCCCGCCGTCAGCGCCGCGTGGGCCCGGCGTCGCGCCGACTTCGTCGCCCGCTGGTGCCCGATGGACGACGGCGGCGCGACGGCACGCCTGCTGCTGCAGCTGGGGCTCTGACCCGCCCGGCGGGACGACCGGTCGCGGGGACGAGGACGGCACCTCGCCCGCCAGGGGCGAGGTGCCGTCGCGGTCGAGCTGTCGGCGCCTGCTCGGCGCCGACGGGCGCTCAGGTGCCCGAGGGCTGCGTCTGCTCGGCCTCGGCGAGCGCCTCGGCGTAGCGCGCCTTGACCTCGTCCATGTCGAGCCCACGCAGCTGCCCGAGGAGGTCCTCCAGCGCCGGCTGCGGGAGGGCGCCCGGCTGGCTGAAGACGGGGATGCCGTCGCGGTAGGCGACGAGCGTGGGGATCGAGGTGATGCCGTACCGGGCGGCGAGCTCCTGCTGCGCCTCGGTGTCCACCTTGGCGAAGGTGACGTCCTCGTTGGCCTCGGAGACCTTCTCGTAGACCGGCGCGAAGCTGCGGCACGGTCCGCACCACTCCGCCCAGAAGTCGATGAGGACGATGCCGTCCGCGACGGTCGCGTCGTGCTCGGCCAGGGTCAGCTCCTGCGTGCTCATGCGAGGGTCCAACCAGCGGCGCCGGTGGCGTGTTCCACGTGGACCCGGCTCGACCCGGGCGCTCGGCGAGCGGCAGCGCAGGGCATCAGCGACGTCGACGACGACGGCCGCTCCTGAGCGCGGACCTCACGGGCCGGCGCGCCGTCTCGCCTCCTGGGCGCGGGCGTCGCGGGCCGGCACGCCGACGCCAAGCCCTCGGGATCCGCGGTCGTCCGACGGGCTCCGCGTGTCGGCCCTCGGAGTCCGCGCCCGTCCGCGAGGCCCGACGCGCCGGCCGTCGACCTCCGTCCCCGTCCACCACGCCAGCACCGCCCGCCACCCGTCCGGCGCCTGGCCGCGGGTGCCCGCCCAGGCGACGTAGCCGTCCGGGCGCACGAGCAGCGCGGGCCCGCGGTCGGTGCGGCGGACCCGCATGAGGGGCGCGACCGCCGGACCCGGCGCCGCGACGTCACGCGGCTCGACGAGCACGAAGCCGGGGGTGGTCCGCAGGACGGCGGTCAGCGACCCCTCGACGAGGGGCACAGCGGTCGCCCGGGTGCCGACGAGCCGTGCCTCGCCGCGCCCGCGGGGGTACCGCGACGTCGTCCCGGCGAAGCCGCCGACGACCCGGTCACGCGCGGGCGGCAGGCGGAGGACCACCGGCAGCACCGCGTCCCGCAGCGCGCGGAGGGCGGGCGAGCCCGTCGTGAGGCCCCGCGCCATGAGGCCGGACCGACGCAGCACCCGCCGGCCGACGGGGTGGCGCTCGGAGCCGTGGGTGTCGAGGACGGCGTCGGGCGCCCCGCCCAGCACGGCGTCGATCTTCCACGCCAGCCCGGCGGCGTCCTGCACGCCGGTGTTCATGCCCTGGCCGCCCATCGGCGAGTGGACGTGCGCGGCGTCCCCGGCGAGCAGCACGCGCCCGACGCGGTAGGCGCCCACCTGCCGCTCGTCGCTGGAGAAGCGGGACCGCCAGCCGACCTCGGCCACCCCGACGTCGGGCCGCGCGCTCCGCAGCCGGTCGACCACCTCGGCGTCGGCCAGCGGCACCTCCAGCGGGACCTCGCGGCGGCGGTCCCACGTAATGGCGCGGTACCAGCCGGCGCCCTCCTCACGGTGGTAGGCGACGAGGAACGCGAAGCCGTCGGTCGTAGTCCGCACGGTCAGCCGCTCGGGTGGCGGGCCGCCGGTCAGCCGGACGTCGGCCAGGACCATGGACGAAAGCACCGTGCGGCCCGGGAACGGCACGCCGACCAGTCGCCGCACCGTGCTGCGGGCGCCGTCGGCACCGACGACGTACCGGGCCCGCCAGGTCGTGGGCGGGCCCTCGCCGCTGGTCGGGCGCGTGGTGACGACGACGAGGCCGTCGTCCTGGGCGAGGTCGACGACCTCGACGCCGCGGTGGACGGCGGCGCCGTGGGCGCGTGCGGAGCGGTCGAGGGCCGCGTCGACCTCCGCCTGCGGGACGACGAGGGCGAAGGCGAACGCCGAGGCGAGCGGTGGCAGCCGCAGCGGGCCGCCGCGCAGGCCGAGGTCGAGCTCGCGGGCGGGGACGCCGCGGGCGAGCAGGTCCTCGGCGAGCCCGCGCGCGTCGAGCAGCTCTAGGGTGCTCGCCGTCGTCGCGAAGGCGCGGCTCCTGCGGCTGCGGTCCGGACGTCGGTCGAGGACGGCGACCGACCGGCCGGCGCGCGCCAGGTCACCCGCCGCCGTCAGGCCGGTGGGGCCGGCGCCGACGACGAGGACGTCGAGTACGGAGGAGCTACCTCCCTGGGCACGGGCTCCTGCGGCGTGGCCCGCATAGGAGGGGTCGACGGCCACCGCTCACCCCCGGCACCAGATGGGCCCGACGCCGCGACGCTAGCCATGCGGGACGCCGCCGACAACGGTCCGGCTCAGAACCAGGTGCGTCCCAGCACCGCGGTGGAGGGGTCCCACAGCAGCGCGCCCAGGCGGCGGGCGGCCCCGGGCGTGCGCTCGTCGACGCGGCCGGCGGCGGCGTGCCCCGCGAGCGGTACCTGGCCGAGGACGGTCGCGCCGAGCACCTCGACGGGCAGGACGACGTCGGGCTCGGCGCTCGTCGGCTCGGCGGTGGCCGTGCCGTCCTCGCCGACGTCCAGACGCCAGCGGCCGCCGGCGAGACCGAGGGCGTCGACGACCTCGACGGTCACGGCGCCCGGGAGGGCGTAGCGGCGGGCCGTGAGCGCCGCGGGGACGTCGAGCACCCGGACCCAGGCGAAGTCCTCGTGCTCGGACTGGGTGGCGGCACGCGGGTCGAGGAGCAGCTCGGGCAGGGCCTCGAACGGTGAGCGGTAGGACGCCGTCACCGAGGTCACGAGGTCCACCTCGGCGAGGTGGCGCCACAGCGCCGTCGTCGCAGCCGGGCCGTCGGCGAGGAGCTCGGCGACCTCGGCGCGCGCCGTCGTCCGGCGGCCCTCCCAGCTCTCGACGGCGCGGTAGGTGAGCGCGCCGACGACCGCGCCGCTGTCGTCCCGGGCCAGCACCGCCGGGCGCAGCCGGCGCCGCTCGGCGTCGTCCTCGGCCTCGAGCCCCAGCGCGGACCGCCACCACAGCGGCTCGCGGGGCATGGCGCCGGGCGAGCGCGCCGCGAGCCGGTCGTGCAGGGCGGGCGCGACGTCCACGAGGTCCGGGGCCTCGCACGGGTCCAGGTGCACCCGCCCCTCACGGACGGGATCGGTGCGGAAGCGCGCCTCGCGCGCGTCCAGCGTCCACCGGCACGCCCGGGTGGCGGCGCCGAAGCCGTAGCGCTCGTAGATGCCGCCCTCCATCGCGATGAGCACCGCGAGCGTGTCGCCGCGCTCGCGGGCCGCGTGCAGGTCGTCGGTCATCAGCTGCCGCAGCAGGCCGCGGCGGCGGTGCGTCGCCGCGACGGCGACCGAGCTGATCGCGTCGGTCGGCGCGCAGCGGCCCGGCCCACCAGGCAGGGGCAGCGGCACCGCGTAGGAGCGGAAGGTGGCGACGAGGCGGTCGCTCGTCTCGACGACGACGCGCCGGCGGTGCCCCTCGCGCAGGCGGCGGACCAGCTCGACCGTCGTGGGCGAGGCGTGCTGCTCGGCGAGGTAGGCACGGTGGGTCAGCGCCAGCCACTGCTCGTGCTCCTGCGGGCGCATGTCCCGCAGCCGCAGCCCGTCTGTCCTCACGCCCTCGTCCGTCACGGGCGGCGACGCTACCGGCGGCGCCGTCCGCCCAGCACGGGCGTTTCCGCTGACCGGTTGGCGCAGAGCGGCTCAGAGGGCGCTGTCGACCCGGTCCACGTCGGTCGTGGTGTTCCGGACGCGCACCGCGACCTCGTCGCCGACCGCGGGCACGGCCGCGCCCGCGGGCACGAAGACCATCGAGACCTGCATGTGCGGGGGCTCGACGAAGGACGCCCGGCCGCCGCCGACGGCGTAGGGCGAGCGCACGCGGCCGGCGGCGTCGAGCAGGCCCCGCGCGACCGTCGCCGCCCGCGCGCGCAGCGACCCCGCGCCGGTCGGGGCGGCCATCCCGACGCCGTGCGAGGTGCCGCCCGCGACGACGAGCACCGTGCCGGCGCGGCGGGAGGGCCGCTGCCGGTAGCCGACGGCGTCACCGCGGGCGACCGGGTGGGCGTCGAGCACCGTGGCGGTGACACGCAGCGCGCCCGGGTCGCCGAGCCACAGGCTCGTGCCGGTGCGTGGCCGTAGGCGACGGTCGGGGAGCTCGCCGGCCAGCTGGGCGAGCTCGCCGGCCTCCAGGTGGGAGACCCAGACCTGCGCCGCCGCATCGCCGCTGGCGGCGAGGCCGGCCAGCGCCGGCTCGGCGAGCAGCCGCCGGACCTCCTCGACGTGCCCGCTGCCGCGCGCCGCCGACGCCACGCGCCGCAGCCGCCCGGGGCGGGGCCAGGCGCCGCCGGTCGGCAGCGGCAGGTGCAGGGCGACGCCCTCGACCCGGCAGCCGAGCTCCGCGGCCAGGTCGACGAGCGCCGGCATCTCCGCGTCGGCGCCGTGGCGCGTCATCGACGTCAGCCGCTCCAGGACGACGCGCGGCGCGGTGTCGGAGCGAGCGACGAGGTCGCGCAGGTCCGCCGTCCGCCCGACGGTCGACACGACCCGGTCAGGGTCGACGCCGAGGTCGGCCGGCCGGGGCTGGTGCGGTCGGTGCGGCGCCAGGACGAGCAGGGACCCGTCGAAGGCCTCGGCGACGGCGGGCAGCTCCTCGTGCAGGCCGACGGCGACGGTGTCGACGCCGAGCGCCTGCGCGCGCCGGGCCAGCCGGGTCAGGCCGAAGCCGTAGCCGTTGCCCTTGGCGACGGGGACGAGCCCGGGCAGCCGCTCGGCGGTGCGCTGCAGGTGGGCGAGCCAGCGGTCGTCGTCGACGTGCAGGACGAGCGGCATCAGCCGCGCCGGCGCTGGTAGAGGTCGAAGGCGGTGTACAGCACCCGGTTCAGCGGCAGGTCCCACTCCCCGACGTGCTCGACGGCCTCCCCGCCGGTGCCGACCTTGAACTGCACGAGGCCGACGTGGTGGTCGTCGGCGCTCAGGGTGTCGGTGATGCCGCGCAGGTCGTAGACGCGGGCGCCCTCGGCCATGGCGTCGCGGATCATGCGCCACTGCACCGCGTTCGAGCCGCGGACCTCCCGCTTGGCGGTCGAGGAGGCGCCGTAGGAGTACCAGGCGTGGGCGCCGACGCGGATCCACAGGGTCGCGGCGACGAGATCGCCCTCGTGGGAGGCCAGGTAGAGGCGCAGCCGGTCGGGCTCGTCGCCGTTGAGGGCCGCGGCCATGGTCGTGAAGTAGTCCAGCCGCCGGGGGGTGAAGCCGTCGCGGCCGGCGGTGTGGACGTAGAGCTCGTGGAAGGCGGACAGCCGCGGGTCCTCGCCCGTCGGGGCGCAGACCTCGACCTCGACGCCCTCCTTGGCGGCCTTCTTGATGTTGCGCCGCCACAGCTGGTTCATGCCCTTCAGGACGGCGTCCTCGGTCCGGGGCGTGCCGTCGGCGTCCGCCAGCGGGACCTGGAAGGCGTACTGCGGCTGCCCGGCGGAGAAGCCACCGGCCACGGCCTGCGAGCGCCAGCCCAGCCCTCGCAGGGAGGCGACCACGCCCATGCCCACGGAGCTGGTCTGGGTCGGCGGCAGGTCGACCAGGGAGGTGACGGCGTCGTCGGCGATGCCCTTCTTCACCTGCTCGGCCGACCAGCGGCGAGTGGGGACGGGCGGGCCGATCCGGACGCCGAAGGCGCCCCTGGCCTTGAGGTGGCGGGTCAGCGGGGCCAGGTAGGGCTCGAGGTCGTCGCCCACGGCCGCGTAGTCCAGGACCGGGCCCTCCGGCAGGTACGCCAGGTACCTCTTGACCCGCGGCAGCTGCCGGTAGAGGACGAGCGCCGCGCCGACCTGCGCGCCGCCGTCGAACCAGCCGAGCGACTCCGCCGTCCACTCGGGCTTGACCGCCGCCCACCCCGGGGTCTGCAGGAAGCTCGCCGACCCGCCGGCCTCGACGTGGGAGGCCACGAACGCCCGGTGGTCGGCAGGGGTGGTGGTCGTGACCTCGATCATCGGCGCGACCCTAGCCACCAGGGGCCGTCCGCTGCGACCGGCCTCGAGGGAGCCCGGCAGGAGGGCTGCCACATGGTCGGCTCGGCACGGTCGAGGAGCAGCACGCCGTCCGAGCCCTGCACCAACGTGCGGGCTTCCTCCCGTTCACTGAGGGCGCGGAGGTCCGCTGCTCCGCGAAGACGCTCGGCCTCGGGAGCAGCTGATCAGCGCGTGGTCGACAGGGGAAAGCGTCTCACTCACCAACGTCCACCGGTCCCGTCGCAGCGGCGGCGCTTGGTGGCAGCTCGGCTCGTGACCCCAGGCTCAGAGCCTCGTCGTGGACACCACACGTCCGGCGCTGTCGCGGACCACGAGGTCGATGTTGCTGACGACGCCCCGATGGAGACGGACGAGCACGGGTACGAGTCCGTCGGGGCCGATGGTCACGGGCTGCTCGCGGTCGTCGTACCGCACCGCGGCGCTCGCGCCCACGAGCCGGCGCACCTGGGCCAGGGTGACGAAGCAGACGTCCCCGCTGTCGTCCTCGACCGACGACACGAAGCCGACGCCGTCGACCGGCCGCGCCGGGCTGTCGACGTGTCGTGCCGTGGAGCAGCTCTCCACGTCGGTCGGGTAGGCGGAGGCGATGCCGCCCGCCGTCACCCACCCTTCTGCGCTGCGGCTGAAGTGCCGCAGGTGCGGGGCGGTCACGTGGGTCGAGGGCTCGGTCAGCGTCGCGGCGACCACGGCGTCAGACGTGCCCGCGGCCGCGGCCAGCACCGTCAGTGATCCAGCCGAGGAAGGCGACCATGACGGCGTCGTCCTCCGGGGTCAGGTTCCACGGCGCGCCTGCGTCGTCCGACGTCGTGGCTTCTCCACATGGTCCTGAGCGGCTTGCGCCCGGCTCACCGCCGGGCCCCACCACTGAACCCTCGGCTACCGCTGACGAGTGCCTCCGCACCAGCGTCCCCGCTGACGACCGCCTGCCAGCGACCCGACGGTCGCTCGAGCATCGCGCCACCGCACCCCTACAGCCGTCCTGCTCACGACCCTGTCCGATAACGGGCGCCCCTGGTCCTCGATCAGCCGCCGATGTCGAGGCGTCCGGTGCGTTGGTCCAGGTCGCAGACCGGGTCGGCCTGGTCCGGAGCAACACGCTGGCACACCTACCCCAACCACCGACTCAATGTCCCGGCCGGCGGCGTACCCCGCCAGGAGCACCCCTAGCCACGTCCACGCCTCCGGGCCCGCTCAGTCGGCGAGGGCATCCAGGACGGCGTCGTAGTTCTCGCCCGTCAGCAAGCCGTCGTCCAGGGCACGACCGACCGTGGCCTCGAAGGAGCCCGCCGGCTCCGAGGCTGGCGCCGGGTCCCACTCACCGGCCTGCACGCCCCGGCTCGGCTCGTACGGCCTCGTCGTCAACGACTCCAGCATCTGCTCCCGGGTCAGCTTCCCCAGCGTGGTGACTCGCGGCGGTCCCTGGCGCATCAGTAGGAGCGGTATTTGGCACGCATCGAGGCCGGTGACGCCTGTTCGGCGTTCAGGGCACTCGCCCTGGGTCAAGTGCTCGGTGTCCATCCGGGGGGTAGTCGGGTGCCGGGGATGTTGGGGTCCCACATGGCTTCGCCGTGGTGGTGGGCGACGCCGTCGATGACGGTGATGGTGCGCGACTCTGGCTCGTCGGTACTGGCGTTGGGGTGAGCGGTCCCGAGCTCGTCGGGGTTCCCGGCGCTCTGGGCGTCGGCGATGTTGGCCAGCCGTTCTCCCCAGATCGCGGGTCCGGTGTGCTCGACCAGGACGGCGGTGCCCTCGGGGGCGTAGAAGTCGGCGTCGAAGGGGTGCAGATCGAGCTCGGCGGCGTAGTCGATGAGCATCTGCTGGGTGAAGCGGTCGCGGGCTCGGGGTGCCATGTAGGCGTTGGTGTCCTCGAACGGCAGCCTGTCCCCAAGGTCTACGAAGATCCACCCTCCGCGGTTGCCGATCCGTGTCCCGACCGTTCGGCCGGTGAAGCCGCGTGGGTCCACGTCTTTGGAGACAGGCTGCAGGACACCGAACTCGTGGATGCCGTAGAAGCCCCGGGGCCAGATCAACCCACGGGGGTCGTTGGGACAGCTGCTGACCTCCACGCTGCCGACGCCCCGCGTCCCGAACGCCGCCTGCTCCGACCCCGAGTCGGTGCCCTGCCAAGAACTGCGGAGCATCATGGTGCGGTAGGGCCCCTTGGAAGCGACGGGGACGAACAGGTTGCGCCGCCCCATCGCTACCTCCATCGGCACTAGCTCGGCGAGCAGCATTTCAAGGTCGCCGGTGATGTCGCGCCGGCGCAGCGGGTGGCCGGTGCGCTCGAGCACCCCGCGGCCGCGCCAGTCCATGAACCCGGCGACGCACTCCTCGACGTCGGCGGCGAAGAACGTCAGGCTCTTGGTGAGCGGGTGCCAGGCCCCGCCGAGCAGCAGCCGTTCGGCCTCCTGGCGTGCCGCCGACATCCGTCGCACGGTCCTCATCCTCCCCTGGACCCTCGCCCGGGCCCAACCGGCGAGCTCGAGGCCTTCGGCGAGCCAGTCGGGTGTCCTCACTCGCAGGCGCCGATCACCAGGCGGATGACCTGGACCGGCTCGTCGGCGGCGTTGGCGCGGATCCGCAGCTCGTGCGCGGCGCCACGGCGGGAGCGGCCGGTGCTGACGCCGCCGGTGCAGATCGGCCGGTCGAGCGCGACGTGGTAGCTAGTAGTGACGGCGCCGCGAGCAGCCCGCGAGGGCGTCCAACACCCGTCCGCCCGCGTGCTCATCGACGTCGGTCCGGCCGGTGTTAGCGGCGATGGTGACGGCCCGGCCGGCGCGCCAAACCTGCGTCTCGTGCTGAAGCTTCGGCGCCGAAGAGTGCGTAGGTCCGGCGGCCGGGGCCGGGAGTTCCGGCCTCGGTGGTCGCCGTGGTCGGCGCTCCTACGTCTCCCGGGAGCCGCTGTGCCGCCGCAGGTCACGGACGAGCATCTCGGGCGACGGGTGAGCGCTACAAGACAAGGGCATCGCCGGGCCACCCATGGCCCTCCCGGTGCCGACGAGAGCCCCCGTCTCCTCGTTGGTCTGGTGTGCCGGGCGTCTGGGTCGACCACCGCAGTTGTCCACCTCCCGGCCCCCGCCTACGGTGTGCCCGTCTCGGCGTCCCATGCCCCTGCTGCGCCGGCTCCTGACCGTCCCCCGTGGACCTGACCACCGCAGCACGGCTCATGTCGACGCCGTGCGCCCGAGCCGAGGAGGACGCCATGCGCGCCCTGCATCTCCGCCGCCCCACCCCCGTGGCCGCCACGGCCACCGCGCTCGCCTCGATGATGGTGCTCACCGCCTGCGGCGCGGGCTCGCGCACCGGCGCCGAGAACGCCGCCGAGGTCGAGTGCGACGTCGAGGTCGACTCGCCGACGACGGTGAACGTCCTCGCCTACAACTCCTCGGCGATCGACCCCTTCACCAACACGATGGTCGCGAGCTGCACCCAGGGCGACCTCACGGTGGCCCACGAGCCGATCGACTTCGCCGGCCAGGTGCAGCGCACCACGGCGACGCTCGCCGGGGACAGCGGCACCTACGACGTCATCGAGACGTACGGCTACATCATCCCGCAGCTGGCCGCCGACGGGTCGCTCGTCCCCCTCGACGACCTCGTCGACACCTACGGCGAGGAGTACGACCTCGGCGCGCTCAACGAGGGCATGCGGCAGGCGATGTCCTACGACGGCCAGCTCTACGCCCTGCCGATGCAGGCGCAGATGTACGTCATGGCCTACCGGGCCGACGTCTTCGACGAGGCCGGGCTCGAGCCGCCGACGACCTTCGCCGAGATGCGCGACGCCGCAGCGGCTCTCCAGGAGTCCGGTGACTTCGCCTACCCGATCGCGCTGCCGCTGCTGGCCAGCGGCGACATCGTCACCGCCTACGACGCGGCCCTCGGCTCCCTCGGGGTGGACTTCGTCGACGTCGACACGATGTCGGCGAACTTCGACACCCCCGAGGCCGCGCAGGCGCTGGAAGAGCTCCTGTCCCTCGTGCCCTACATGGACCCGCAGGTCACGACGTTCGACCAGCCGAGCGTTCAGCAGCAGATGTACAACGGCGACGCCGCCATGGCGATCATGTTCTCCGGCCGCATGAACGACCTCGTGCAGGAGTCGAACACCCAGTTCTTCGACGACTTCGGCTTCGCCCCGCCGCCCGTCGTCGTCGAGGGCGCGCCGTACCAGTACAGCGCCCTGTCGGTGGACGGCTGGTCGCTGCCGCAGAACTCCCCGGTCCCCGACGACGTCCTCTTCGAGGTCATCGCGACGGCGGTCTCCGAGGAGGCCTCCGAGGCCTCCGTCCCGGCGGCCTACCCCGCCCGTGACGGCCTCGTCGACGAGGACTCCTCGCCGTACGCGGCCGCGGCCAACGACGCCATCGACAACGCCCCGCCGGCCGAGCCCTACCCGTGGACGGCCGTCATCTCCAACGAGATCCGGCCCGTCGTCGCCGAGGTCGTCCTCGGTCAGACCAGCGTCGAGGACGGCACCGCCCGGATGCAGCAGATCGCCACGGACGTCCTGGCGGGCTACTGACCTCCCGCCCCTGAGCCGGGCGGGGCCCTCCGCCCGAGGGCCCCGCCCCCTCTCCCGGCAGCGACCTCGCCGCCGTCGCCCCGACCCGCCGGACCCGAGGAGCCGCTGTGCGCAGACGTGAGTACGCCTACCTGGTCGCCCCCAGCGTCCTGGTGATGCTGGCGCTGCTGGTCGTCCCGCTGTACCGGACGGTCGAGTGGAGCCTGCAGGAGGTGCGGTACGGCCAGCCGGGCACCTTCGTCGGGCTGGACAACTACCGCGAGGCGTTCGCCGACCCCCGGTTCCTGTCCGCCGTCTCCTTCACGGTCGTCGTGACGATCGCCGTCGTCACGGTCCTCGTGCTGGGCGGGTACGTGCTCGCCGTCCTCGTCAACCGGCTCGGGCGGATGCGCCCGGTGGTGCTCGGGCTGCTGCTCGTCTCCTACGTCGTCCCCGGGCTCATCGGCGCGACGATGTTCTCCTGGCTCTTCAACGACAACTTCGGCGGCCTGGTCAACCAGCTGATCTCGGCCGTCGGGCTGCCGCCGGTGCTGTGGTTCACCGACACCTGGGCCAACCGCGGGCTGGTCGCCGCCGCGGTCGTGTGGGGGCTGCTGCCCTTCTCGATGCTCGTGATCCTGGCCGGGCTCCAAGGGGTTCCCAAGGACCTGCTGGAGGCGGCCCGGGTCGACGGCGCCGGCACCCTGCGCACGCACTGGAGCGTCATCGCGCCGAGCATCCGCGGGATCATCGGCTTCGTCACGCTCATCTCGATCATGGACGTGCTGCGGGTCTTCGACCAGCTCATCCCGCTCTCGCCGCAGGCGGTGCAGATCGGCAACGAGTCGCTCGTCCTGTACATCTACAACCAGGCCTTCCTCGACGGCGGTCAACGCCTGGGCCTGGGCAGCGCGATGAATGTCCTGCTCATCGTGCTCATCGCCATCATGCTGCTGCCCTTCATCCGGGACACCGCGCGCGAGGGGAGCCGGGCGTGAGCGACCAGACGACAGAGCGGGTCACCACCCCCCACGGCGCCCCGGGCGGCTGGCGCGAGGCGGCAGGTCGCCAGCCCGAGCGGGAGCCGGAGACCTACCGGACGGCGCGCGGGCCCAAGACCTCGCGGCGCAAGAACGCCCTGGCCGGTGTGCTGCTGGCCGTCGTGTGCCTGGTGATGCTGAGCCCGGTGCTGTGGACGGCCTTCTCGGTGGTCAAGCCGACCAACGTCGCCTTCCTCAACCCGCCGGTCTACACCTTCACCCCGACGCTCGACGTCTTCGTCGACCTCTGGCAGTCGACGAACTTCTACCGCTACCTCATCAACACGAGCGTGGTCGCGGCCTGGTCGACGGTCGTCGCGCTCCTCATCGGGCTGCCCGCCGCGTACGCCCTCTCGCGGGTGCCAGGGTGGGTCTCGGTCGTCCTGCTCGTGCTGGCCCTCGTCTTCCGGGCGCTGCCGCGTACCGCCGTCGTCCTGCCGATGTACGAGATCTCCACGCAGCTCGGGATCTACGACACGACGCTGGCCCTCGGCGCAGCGCTCATCGCCATCAACCAGCCCTTCTCCATCTGGTTGCTGCGCAATTTCTTCGCCGCGGTGCCCAAGGAGATCGACGAGGCGGCGATGCTCGACGGCTGCACCCGCATCTCGCTGCTGTGGCGCGTCATCATCCCGCTCATGGGCCCCGGCATCATCACCGCCGGCCTGTTCATGTTCCTCTTCGCCTTCCAGGAGTACCTGACGGCGGTCGTCCTCACCGACATCAACGCGGCGACCGTCCCGGTCTTCATCGCGACCCAGCTGGGGCAGACGCTGCCGCTGCTGCAGCAGGCGGGCGCGGCCTCCTTGCTGCTCACGGCGCCGGTCTTCGTCTTCGCCTTCGTCGCGCAGAAGTACCTCATCGCCGGCCTCAACGCCGGGTCAGTCAAGGGCTGAGGAGCGCCGTCGCGGGCCGCGTGATGGCCGGCTGCGGAGGTCGTGGTGCCGTGCTGTGCCCGGTCATCGCGTCCCTGCCGTCGCGCAGGTGCGCTCGGCCTCCAGCAGGGACTGCTTCACGGTGATGCCCCACCGGTACCCGCCCAGCGCGCCGTCGCTGCGGACGACCCGGTGGCACGGCACGACCAGGGCCACCCTGTTGCGGGCGCAGGCGCCGGCGACCGCCCGGACGGCCTGCGGCGCGCCGATCTCGGCGGCGACGTCGGCGTAGCTGCGGGTCTCACCCGCCGGGATGCGGGTCAGCGCTGCCCACACCCGCGCCTGGAAGGCGGTCCCGCGGACGTCGAGGGGCAGCTCGTGGGCGGGCTGGCGACCGGACGCCAGGTGGGCCAGCGCTGCGGCGACGTCGGCCAGCTCCTCGTGCGCGGCGACCAGCGTGGCCGCGGGGAACTCCGCGCGGACCTCCTCGAGCAGGGTCGCGACGTCCGACCCGATGCGTACCGCGCACAGGCCGCGCGTGCTGGCGACCGCGAGGAGCTCCCCGACCGGCGTGGTCGTGCTCGTCCACGACAGCTGCTCGTGCGCTGCTCCGCCGGCGTAGGCGCTCGGGGTCATCCCCAGCGTGGGCGCGGCGGTCTCGTAGAAGGCCCGCAGCGACCCGTACCCCGCGCCGAAGACGGCGTCGGTCACCGGCTCTCCCGACCGCAGCAGCGTCCTGGCCGTACCGGTGCGGACCGCATCCCCGAAGGCCTTGGCGCTCGTCCCGACCACCGTGGCGAAAGCACGCGACAGCGTGCGCTGGCTCAGCCCGGTGACGCGGCGCAGCTCGGCCGCGGTCAGCGGCCCGCCGTGCTCGAGCATCGCCCGGCACGCCGCGGCGACCGGGTCGACGACACCGCGCGCAGACGTCGCCTCCTCCGGGGCGCAGCGCAGGCAGGCCCGGTACCCGGCGTCCCTGGCCTGGGCCGGTGCGTCGAAGAAGGTGACGTTCGTCCTCAGCGGACGTCGCGAGGAGCACGTCGGGCGGCAGAAAATGCCCGTCGTCCGCACTGCGTAGACGAAGGGCTTCCTTGGGTGCTCGCGCGCCTGCACCTGCCGCCAGCGCTCGTCGTCCATGTCCATGCCGCCTGACGGTAGGCACGCCCCTCGCACCGCACACTCCGCCCCCGGCCAGCGATGTCGACCACCCGGCTCGTCGCGGCTACCGCTGCCCTTCGTCCGCCGCCTTCCGCAGCGAGCCGGCGAGGCGGCCGAGGACGTCGACGAGGTCGTCCTGCTCGTCCGCGCCGAGACCAGTGGCCGCGGTGACGTCGCGCTGGACGTCGCCCAGCTCGTCGGCGAGCAGGCGGCCCTCGGGCGCGAGGTCGACGAGCACCGTCCGCTCGTCCTGCGCCGACCGGCGGCGGGTGACGCGGCCCTGCTGCTCCATCCGCTTGAGCAGCGGCGAGAGCGTGTTGGACGACAACGACAGGCGCCGCGCGAGCGAGGTCACCGACGCCGGCCCGTCCTGCGCGAGCAGCGAGAGCACCGTGTACTGGGTGTAGGTGAGCCCGTGCCCGTCGAGCAGGACGCGGTAGAGGGAGTCCATCGCGTGCGAGGCCTGGTAGAGCGCGAGGCAGAGCCGGTGGTCGACCGGCACGTCCGGCTCCTCGCGGCCCATCCGAGGATCGTAGGCACCGACTGCTCGGCGCGCCCGATCATGTCGCGCGCGATACGGTCGGCGACGAGCCGACGGAGACGTCGGGGACACCGCAGGAGAGGACTCACGCCATGACCGAGGTCGTCGCCCACCACGGGATCTTCAAGGACACCCACCTGCACGTCGACGACACCGGCGGCCCCGGCCGCCCCGTCGTGCTCATCCACGGCTGGCCCCTGTCGGGCGAGGCGTGGTCGGCGCAGGTGCCGGCCCTGGCCGACGCCGGCTACCGCGTCGTGACCTACGACCGCCGCGGGTTCGGCCGCAGCGACACGCCGCGCAGCGGGTACGACTACGACACCTTCTCCGACGACCTGGCGGCGCTGCTCACCGAGCTGGAGCTCACCGACGTGACGCTCGTGGGCTTCTCCATGGGCGGCGGCGAGGTGGCCCGCTACGCCTCCCGCCACGGGGTCGAGCGCCTGCGCAGCGTCGTCCTCGCCGGCGCCGTGACGCCGTACATGGCCCAGACGGAGGACAACCCTGACGGCCCGCTGGACGACGAGACCGCCCAGACGTTCGAGAAGGGCGTCAAGGATGACCCGCACGCCTTCTACGACCAGTTCACGACCATGTTCTTCTCCGTCGGGGAGGAGCTGAAGGTCAGCGAGGAGCAGCGGCAGCAGGCCCTCGCGCTGTGCGACCAGTCCGACCAGAAGGCCTCGCTCGGCGCCATGGAGGCCTTCGGCACGACCGACTTCCGCGAAGACCTCTCGGCCGTCACCGTCCCGACCCTCGTGATGCACGGCGCGGGCGACGGCGTCGTGCCCTTCGACGGCTCGGGCAAGCGCACGCACGAGGCGATCGCGGGCAGCGAGCTCGTCGTCGTCGACGACGCCCCGCACGGCTTCAACGTGAGCCACGCCGAGGAGTTCAACCGCGCGCTGCTGGAGTTCCTGGCGAGGTAGGCCGCGGCGGCGTCCGCGGCGGGGCCTCGTAGCCCGCTCCGCGGCTCGTGGGCAGGGCCTCGTCGCTGGATGGCGACAGGGTCGGCCTGGTGGAGTGGCGCGGTCCGCCTCCTGGTCCTGCGCGGCAGCCGTGGGGACGGCCCCGGCCGCCGGTCGGGTGCCGGGGCCGTCCACCGTCGCGTCTCACGGGCAGTCGAGGCTGGCTGCCTGGCGGGGTGAGAACCCGAGGTCACGTCGAGCCTGCAGTGTGGCGTCGCCGGGGTCGGTGGCGACGAGCAGCAGATGGCTGGGGGTGGCGTCGTCGTAGAAGACGGTGGGGACGAGGTCGGTGTCCTTCGCCGCGACGGGCTCGAAGGTGGGGAAGCGGACCACCTGCGTGCTGTAGCCCTGCTCGGTGAGCATCGTCGTCGCCGCAGCGACGGTGGCGCCACGAGCGGTCGAGCACTCGAGCGGGCCACCTGGCGCGAAGGCGTTGCGCATGCCGATGATCTGGGCCGCCTGCCCGGGCTCGGTGGGGACGCCGACCGTGAGGGTGAGCCCACTCGCGCCTCGGGGGACGGCGATGTCGTCGGCGTAACCGAGAGCCTGCGCAGTGACGGCGTCGAAGACCACCTCGTCAGTGCTGCCGTCGCTGCCCACCCCGACCCAGGTACCGACCAGCTGAGGCGTCACCGGGGCCGTCTGGACCCTGACGTCGAGCCCTTCGGCCGCGAGCTGCGCGGTCATCTCCTCTGCGGCCGCAGTGGTGTCGATGATGCTGATGCTCACCTCGCCCTCCTCGGCGGTGACGGCGAAAGCCGGGGTCCCCAGGCTCGGCGACGAGGCCGAGACCACCGTGGCCGCAGCGGTGCCGACCAGGACGGCGGCGGCCACACCCGCCAGGACCACTGCCCGGCGACGTCGGGACGGCATCGCGGTCGATGCCGAGGCCCCGCCTGGCGGCCGGTCGGAGACCGTCGTGTCGTCACGGTCGAGTGGGTGGCGGGTGATCTCGGTCATCAGGTGCTCCAGTCGCAGCAGGACACGCTCAGGCGGTAGCTGGCGGACCTCCTTCATGGGTGGACCTCCACCAGCGGCGCGCCGGCGCCGTGGGGGCGCCTGATGGGTAGATGGCCAGCAACGGCGCGGGTGTCCGCGTCGTCACCGCTTCGGCGTACCGCGGAAGCGATCCGGGCACGGGCCTTGCCCAGGTGCCCACGCACGGTGCTGGGGCTGCATCCCAGCTCGTCAGCCACCTGCACCGAGGTCGCGTGCTCGAGCAGGCACCGGCGGGCGATGGTCTGCTGCGGCTCGGGCAGGCGGGCGACTTCAGAGACGACCAGAGCAGCCCCGGACTGCGCGTCAAGGTCAGCCGCGACCGCCTCGGCGTGATCCGGTGCGGCACCCGCGACGTCCCCGGATGCCCGGTAACGCGCCAGGCGGGCCTCGTGCCGCCGCCGGCTTCGCGAGTAGTCCGCCAGGCAGTGGTCGGTCACGGCCAAGACCCACGGCAGTGCAGATCCCTCGACCGCGACGGCCTTCTCCCGCAGCCGCCAGACCTCCAGGAACACCACGGACACGGCGTCCTCGGCGTCGTGGCCCCCGACCCGGCCACGGCATCTGCTGTAGACCGCTTGGACGGTCGACACGTACACGTCAGCGAACGCGGCGTGCACGCCGGCGACGAGCTCGTCCGCCACCCACGGTCCCCCGCCCCTCACGTCGACCACCTCGGCACGCGACCAGCGAGTCTTGATCGCTGCGTGGCGACTCCGAGGCCGGATGAGGCTCCCGGCGGCCATGACGAGGACCGGTCGAGCCGCAGCCGGGCCCCGGCCGGAGCGGGGCCTGGGTCTGGTCGGCCTTGACCCGGCCGAGACGGGCCGAGAGGGTCAGGGGTGCCCGCCGACGTCGGCGGCCGACCTGAGGAGCGTGCGTGAGCGAGCCGGACGCCGACGCGCCCGTCACCTCGACCAGGGGAGTCAGCGCGGACCCGGTCTCGGCCGTCCGCGGCCCCGGCACCGAGCAGCTCCTCGCGGACGGGCGGACGCTGCGGTACTACGACGACCACGGCGGGGACGGCGCGGGCCGGCCGTTCCCCGACGAGCGGCCGATGACGGACGCCGACCGCGGCCGGGCCGGGGAGGTGCGCCGCGACCCGCTGACCGGGGACTGGGTCGCCGTCGCCGCGCACCGGATGGGCCGCACCTTCCTGCCGCCCGCGGACCAGTGCCCCCTGTGCCCCACCGGGTCTGCCGGCTCCTCCGGGGCGCCGTCGGAGATCCCCGCCCGGGCCTACGACGTCGCGGTGCTCGACAACCGCTTCCCCTCCTACTCCGCCGGGGCGCTCGGCCCGGCGCCGGGCGCCCTCGTCGACGGGGAACCCTTGTGGCCCACCGGTCCCGCGGCGGGACGCACGGAGGTCGTCTGCTTCTCCGACGACCACGACACCTCCTTCGGCGACCTCGGCGTCGAGCGCCTGCGGACGGTCGTGCGGGCGCTCGCACACCGCACCGAGGAGCTGTCGGCGCTGCCCGACGTCGCGCAGGTCTTCTGCTTCGAGAACCGCGGCGAGGAGATCGGCGTCACCTTGCGCCACCCGCACGGGCAGGTCTACGCCTACCCGCAGGTGCCTCCGCGCACCCGCGCGCTGCTGCGGGAGGCCCGCGCGCACCGCGAGCGCACCGACGGCAACCTGCTCGCCGACGTCCTCGCTGCCGAGCGCCGGGCGGGCACGCGCGTCGTCCTCACCGGCGAGCACTGGACGGCGTACGTGCCCGCCGCCGCGCGCTGGCCCGTCGAGGTGCACCTGGCCCCGCACCGCGACGTCCCCGACCTCTCCGCGCTGGAGGACGACGAGCGCGAGGAGCTGGCACACGTCCAGCTCGACCTGGTCCGGCGGCTCGACGGCTTCTTCGACGAGGTCGAGCACCTGCCGTACATCTCGGGGTGGCACCAGGCCCCTACCGGCGCCGGGCGCGACCTCGGGCGCCTGCACCTGCAGGCCTTCACGCTGCTGCGCTCGCCCGGCCGGCTCAAGTACCTCGCCGGCTCGGAGTCGGGCATGGCGGCGTGGGTCAACGACCGGTCACCCGAGGCCATCGCCGAGCGTCTGCGGCAGGTCGGCGCAGGATCCTCGCCGGCGGCGGGTCGGTGACGGGCGACGTCGCCGTCGACCGGGTCGCCGCACCGGACGTCGAGCGCACCGCCGCGACGGCGCGGGAGATCTTCCAGCGTTCGCTCGGCGGCGAGCCAGCGGGCCTGTGGGCGGCGCCGGGACGGGTCAACCTCATCGGGGAGCACGTCGACTACGCCGGCGGCACGTCCCTGCCGCTGGCGCTGCCGCACCGCACCGTCGTCGCGGCGCGGCCACGCGAGGACGGGCGCGTACGGGTCATCTCGGCGTGGGCGCCCGAGGAGCCCTGGGAGGGCGCGCTCGCTGACGTCCGCCCCGCGGGGCAGGACGGCGCCGTCGCCGGCTGGCCCGCCTACCCGGTGGGGGTGCTGTGGGCGCTGGCGCAGCGGGAGGGTCGGCTGGGCGAGGTCACCGGGCTCGACCTCGCCGTCGCGTCCGACGTCCCGGTCGGCGCGGGCCTGTCCAGCTCCGCGGCGCTCACCTGCTCCACGGCGCTGGCGGTCGCCGAGCTGGCCGGGGTCCCGTCCTCCGCACCAGGGGCCGGCGCGGACGAGGACGCCCTGCGGGTCGAGCTCGTCGCCGCCTGCGTGCGGGCGGAGAACGAGGGAGCCGGGTCGCCGACGGGCGGGATGGACCAGCAGGCGTCGCTGCGCGCACGCGCCGGGCACCTGCTGCTGCTCGACGCGGCCGACGGCACGGTGGAGCACGTGCCGCTGGCCCTGGAGGAGCACGGCCTGGTGCTGCTCGTCGTCGACACCCGCGCCAACCACGCCCTCGTCGACGGCCAGTACGCGGCGCGCCGGGCCGCCTGCGACCGGGCCGCCGCGCTGCTCGGCACCCCGCACCTGGCTCGGGCGGCGCGCGGCAGCTCGGTGCTCGACGTCCTCGACCGGCTGCGGGCTGCCGGGGCCGAGGCGGAGGTGCTGCGGCGCGCCCGGCACGTCCTCACCGAGGAGGAGCGCACCCGTGCGCTCGTCGCGCTGCTGCGCGCCGGCCGCCCGGGCGACGTCGGCCCGCTGCTCGACGCCTCGCACGCCTCGCTGCGGGAGGACCACGAGGTCTCCTCCCCCGAGCTCGACGTCGTCACCGACGCCGCGCGCGCGGCCGGAGCCCTCGGCGCCCGCATGACGGGCGGCGGCTTCGGCGGCTCGGCCCTCGCCCTCGTGCGCGAGGGCGACGTCGACGCGGTCGCCGAGGCCGTGACCCGCGCGGCCGTGCACGCGGGCCACCCCCGGCCCCAGCTCGTCGCCGTCGTCGCTGCCGCAGGCGCCTCCCGCGTGGGCTGAGATGGTCGAGGACGACCGCGTGCAGGGCGCCGTCGCCGTGCGCCGTAACTTCGACGAAACCCTTGCTGACGCCCGCGGACACACCGGAACATCGCGCGCTCCTGCGAACGCCGACGCAGCCTGGGCACGTGGGCCCTCCGCCAGGTGCTGCACTGCGCAGCTGGCCTAGGACTGGACCGCGTGGTCGTCTCGTGGGCAGTCGACAACACCGCCTCGGCCCGCACGATCGAGCACCGCGGCGGGTCCAGCACGACGTCCTAGGCACCGGTCGCGGCGGCTTGCGGTGCAGCTGGACCGACCTCACCGACGTCCACACCTGACGACCCCCGTCGCAGCAGCGCTCAAGCCAACACCCTTGCTGGCCTGCTGTCTCGGGCTAACGTGCCCGACGGGGCACGACAACAAACGGGGGACGTACGACGCATGAGCCAGGAGCACTGGAGCGAGGCACGACTCATCCCGACCTCAGGCATCAACGGCGCCGAGGAGCAAGAGCGCCGGGCGACGTCAGCCCTGCTGGCCGTGATGACCTCGGTGCGAGAGTTCGGACGAGCACTGACCCAGCCCCTCGGGGCCCCCGCCGGTCGGGTGGAGACGTATATCGAGGTCCCGTTCCAGCTCGGCGACCGACGCGTCTACCCCGACGGGCTGATCCGGGTGCAGCGTGGACAGCGTTCGTGGACCGCCCTCGTCGAGGTGAAGACCGGCACCAACGACCTCGACGCCCGCCAGCTCGAGGACTACCTCGACGTCGCCCGAGAGCACAAGCACGACGCCCTGCTGACCATCTCCAACGAGATCTCCGCCGTCCCCGGCCAGCACCCGACCGCCGTAGACCGCAAGAAGCTGAAGAAGGTAGCGCTGCACCACCTGTCGTGGACCCAGGTCCTCAGCAGCGCCGTGCTTCAGAAGGAGCACCGCGGCGTCGCCGACCCCGACCAGGCGTGGATCCTCGGCGAGCTGATCCGCTACCTCGAGCACCCACGGTCCGGAGCCCTCGAGCTCGACGACATGGGAGCCGGCTGGGTCCCGGTGCGCACCGCGATCTCCTCCGGCACCCTACGCGCTTCCGACAAAGGACTCAGCGAGGTCGTTGCTCGTTTCGACGCGCTGCTGCGCTTCAGCTCCCTACAGCTGGGCCGCCGCCTCGGCACCGAGGTGGTGCCCGTGCTCAGCCGTCGAGAGCTCGCCGAGCCCGCCCTGCGCGCCCAGTCGCTCGTGGACTCCCTGGTCAAGGACGGCGTCCTCCACGGCGCCATCCGCATCCCCGGCGCAGTCGGTCCGCTCGTCTTCAAGGCCGACCTGCGCGCCCAGCGCATCACCTGCCACGTCGACATCGACGCACCACGAGAGGGCCGGTCCACGACAAGGGTGAAATGGCTGGTGCGCCAGCTCAAGGCCGCACCGGAGTCCCTCCGCGTCGAGTCCTTCGTCCTCCACGCCCGCGGCCCCGGCCAGAGTGAGCTTCTCGCCGCCGTCCGGGAGGACCCCGCCGTGCTCGTCGTCGATCCCACCCGCGACCTCAAGAGCTTCCGCGTCGAGATGAGTGCGCCCACCGGGACTAAGCGCGGACGGGGACGCGGAGCCTTCATCGACTCCGTCCTCGCCGCGATCGACACCTTCTACAGCGAGGTGCTGCAGAACCTCAAGGCGTGGTCAGCGGCACCCCCACGGCTACGAGAGCCCGACAAGAGCGCCATCGACCCCCTCGACAGCAACGCACTCTCCTCACAGGACGGACCAGAAGCCACCGGTACATCGCAACCGCCGGACGTGGCGACCGCCGCCAGCCAGTCCCCGGAGGACGTATCGGATGAACGGTAGAGATGCTACGTCGCGGACAAGGCCTCTCCCTGGCTTTCGAAAGGAGCGCGCGTCGACTGTGCCGAGGGCTCACGGTCAGAAGCTTCTCCGGTGAGCAGGAAAGACCTCGCACCGAGATAGGTCCGTGGGCTTGCACGACGTCACGGAACGACCAGAAACCACGACGAGGTGAGTCGTCGTGGCTCTCCTAGAGGCTCAAGTGGACGCCTGCGATCAAGCAGATGCAGGCCGCGCTGGCCCAGGTCGGCGCGTACGCCGGGTCGGTGGGTCAGAGAGATCTCCACCAGGAACAGGGCGACTCACTTCTCCTCACCCGGCAGGATGAAGGGCAGGGCGAGCCCGTCGAGGACGCCCGCGCACGCGCAACCGGTGCGCTCGCGAGGCAGCGCCTGCAGGGCGGCCAGGACGATCGCCCGGACCCGCTCGAGCGCCGCGGCGAAGACCTCGAGCACCTCGGCGTGGGTAACGCCGTCGCCCGCCTCGACCCCGGCGTCGTGGTCGGTCACGACGCTCAGCGCGGTGCAGCACAACGCCAGCTCGCGGGCGAGCGCGGCCTCGGGCATGCCCGTCATGCCGACCACCGACCAGCCGGCGTCGGCGTGGACGCGCGACTCGGCGCGGCTGGAGAAGCGCGGGCCCTGGACCGTCAGGAGCGTCCCGCCCTCGACCACCTCCTGCCCGCGGGCCCGGGCCGCGGCGACGACGACGACGCGGCCGACCGGGCAGTAGGGGTCGGCGAAGGGCACGTGCACCACCGCGCCTCTGCCCACGGAGCCGTCGTAGAAAGTGTGCTCCCGGCCCCAGGTGCGGTCGACGACCTGGTCGGGCAGGACGAGCGTCCCCGGCACCAGCTCGGGGCGCAGCGAGCCGACGGCCGAGACCGTGACCAGCTGGCGGACCCCGAGGCTGCGCAGCGCCCAGAGGTTGGCGCGGTAGCCGATGCGGTGCGGGGCGAGCGTGTGCCGGCGCCCGTGGCGGGGCAGGAAGGCGACGCGGCGGCCGCCGACGGTCCCGGTGGTCAGGCCGTCGCTGTGCTCCCCCCACGGCGTCGCGACGGTGACGGGCTCGGCGTCCTCGAGGAGGGCGTACAGGCCTGATCCGCCGACGACGCCGACGTCGGGGCCCGGGTCGTTGCGGTCGGCCGTGGGTGCGCTCACCCGCCCATCCTCGGCCGCCCGGGTGGTCGGCGGGCGCTCCCGGGCGGTCCTCGACCTCGCCGTTCAAGGTCCGGCGGCGACGTGCCGATGCACGCCGCGTGAGCCCTTCGCACCCGTCCGGCCCGACGAGCCGGCCGCAGCACGTGCCCGTGCACCTGCTCGCCGGCGCCGTCGTCGTCGTGCTCGTCCTCGCGACGAGCCGCCTGACGGTCCTGGAGGCACCGCCGGCCGCGGCGACCTGCACGGCGGCGGCCGTAGGTGCGCTGTGGTGCCGGTGGGCGGGGCGCACCGGCGCCCGGGCCGCCCTCGGCGCCGCGGGCGCCACGACGGGCGCGGTGGCCGTCGCGTGCGCCGCGCTCGGCGCGCCCGCCCTGCCCGCCCTCCTGGCGGGCGTCGCGGCGGGCGTCCACGGGTGGGTCGCCGCCCGCGCGCACGCCGGTCTGGTGCGACGCCGCGGCGGCCTGCGGCCGGCGTCCCACCGGAGCCCGGTGGAGCCTCCCGGCCCCCGGCGGGAGTCTCCGGCCGACCCCTTCGGCACCCCCGCCGACCTCGCGGCCGTGCTCGTGGCCTCCCTCACCGGCGCCGTCGCCGCCTACCCCGTGTGGTGGCTGGCGCTGGCCGCCACGTCCGCCGACGACGCCCCCGCCGTCGCCGCCGCCGTCGGGCTCAGCGCCGCCTGCGCCACCCTCCTCGCCCTGAGCGCCGCGCTGTCCCTCGTCGGCCTCGGGCGCGGCGGCCGGACGACGCGCCGCCATGGGACGCGTCCGGCCAGCCCGCAGGAGGCGCTCGTCCTGCTGCTCGCGGCCACCGGGGTGCACCTGCTGCTGTGGTGCGTGCTGGTCGACGTCCCGGTCTCCTTCCTGGCGCTCCCGCTGTCGCTGTGGCTCGCGCTGCGTGCCCCGCTGCCCGTCGTCAGCGCGCACGTCGTCGCCGCGAGCCTCCTGGTCGCCCTCGGCACGGCCGCCGGCCGCGGCCCGCTCGCGGGGCTGGAGCCCGTCGCGGCGGCGACGACCGCGCACGCCTTCGTGGCCGTCCTCGCCGTCGCCTGCTTCGCCCTGTCGCTGTCCCGGCGCCACCGCGACGTGCTCGTCCAGCGCGCGGACCGGTCCGACGCGGCGGCCCGGGAGCGTGCGTCGCTGCTGCGGCGGGCCTTCGCGACGGCGCCCGTCGGCGTCGCCGTCGTCGAGGTGGACCGGGGTGCGCCGACGGTCGTGCGGGAGGTCAACGCCGAGCTCGCCGAGCTGCTCGGGCGGCCCTGCTGGGCCCTTGCCGGGCAGGGCGTCGAGGTGCTCGGGCGGGTGCACGCCGAGCCCGGGCCCTGCGCTCTGGACGTCGCCGCCCGCTCCGGCGGACGGCCGCGGTGCGAGCACGTGCTGGCTGGGCGTCCCGGACGCCCGGAGACGGAGAGCCGGGTGGTGGTGAGCGCCTCCCGCGTCAGGAGCGCCGGTGGTGCACCGCACCTGGTCGTCGTCGTGCAGGACGTGAGCGCCGAGCGGCAGATCGAGCAGGTGCTGCGCCACCGCGCCCAGCACGACCCGCTGACGGGCCTGGCGGGGCGCGAGCTGCTCACCGTGCGCCTTCAGGCCGCCGTCGGCGCCGAGGGGGCCGGCGCCAGCGTCCTCGTGCTGGACCTCGACGGCTTCAAGGCGGTCAACGACAGCGCCGGCCACGCCGTCGGGGACGAGCTGCTCGACCACGTCGGCGCCCGCCTCACCACCGCCGCCGCGGGGGCACCCGAGGCGCTGGTGGCCCGGATGGGCGGCGACGAGTTCGCCGTCCTGGTGCCGCGCGCCCTGCCCGCCGACGCCCTGCGCGCCCTCGGTGAGCAGCTCGTCGCGGCGCTGGAGGTCCCCGTGCTCCTCACCCCCGGGGTCTTCACCGTGGGCGCGAGCGTGGGGGCGCAGGTCGGCTACCCCGGTGCCGACGCCCGGCGGCTGCTGCACGAGGCCGACCTCGCCATGTACGCCGCCAAGCGCGCCGGGGGCGGGGGCGTCGTCCTGCACGACGAGCCGGGGCGGTGGGTTCCCCCGCAGCCCTCGCGCGGCCCACGAGGGACCGCCGAGCCGTCCTGAGCCGGCTCGGGGAGGGTGGTCGAGCCGCCGTCAGCCCCCGAGCAGCCCGGCGAGCTCCTCCGGCGGGTCGACCGGGTCGGCCAGGTAGAGCTGCCCGCCCGCGAGCACGGCGTCCTCCACCGGCACGCCCTCCAGCGCGCGCACCTCGACCTCGACGGGCTCGGTGCCCGCGCCCGTCCCGTCGCCGATGCCGTCGGCGCAGCCCGGGACGACGCCCGCCAGCACCGGGCCCGTCGGTGGGGGGAGGGCGGCGTCGGGCGGCAGGCCGGCACCGACGTACCGCCGGCCGTCCACGTCGACCGCCGCGAGGCAGGCCCCGGCGGCCGGACCGCCGCCGCCCGGGTCCGCCGGCGGCGCCTCGGACGAGGTCGTCGGCGGCGCCGCAGGAGCCGGGCCTGCCGGGCTCTCGCCGTCCTGGCCGGCGGCGCAGCCGGTCACGAGGAGCGCGACGAGGGCGGCCGCAGGCGCGGCGGCGGTCGGTCGGACGCCGCGCAGGAACTGCAAGCCGGGTCGCGGCAGGGACGGCGGGTGCGGCAAGGACGGGGACGGCAGGGGCGCTCCGGTCATGCCCCTGCGACGCAGCGGGGCCCTCGGCGGTTCCCCCGACCTTCCGCCCCACCCGGACGCCGGACCCGCCCGGCCCGGTCTCTCCGTCGGGGCGGCTCCTCAGCGCGCGACGGCCGAGCCCGAGCGGGCCGACGCGGCTCCGGGGCCGGCGTCGGTCACGGCGAGGACGACGGCGGAGTAGGAGGTGCCCCTGCGGAGCCCGCCGACGGCGACGGACTGCGAGGAGCCCCGACCAGAGCTCACGGTGGGGCGCACGGTGACGACGACGTCGCGCGACGTGCCCTGCGCGCGCAGCAGCACCCGGTAGGACGTGACGGCCGAGCCGCCGTCGCTGGCCGGGGCGGACCAGGCGACGACGACGCCGGTCGCGCGGTCCCTCGTCGACCCGCTGCTCACCGTCACCCGCTGCGGCGCCGACGCCGTCGTCCGCGGCCGCACCGAGGTGGTGGCCCAGGGACCCGCACCGCTGGCCGTGAGGACCCGCACCGCGACGGCGTGGTCGACCCCGTCGGCGAGCCCAGCCACGGTGGTGGCCCGGGCCGCGGCGGAGGTGCGCACCACGACGTCCTCCCGCCCGCGGGCCGAGACCCGCACCTCGTAGCCGGTGGCGCCCGTGCCGACGCTCGCCGGGGCCTGCCAGCTGACGGCGGCCCGCCCGGGCCCGGGCACCGCCCGCAGCGAGCGCGGCGACGTCGCCGGGGCGACGGGGCGGACCTGCGTCGTCGCGGCCTCACCGACGCCGGCGGCGCTGAGGGCACGCACCTCGACCCGGTACGTCGTCCCCGCGAGCAGCCCGCGGAGCGTCGTCGAGCGCGCCGCGGCGTCGGTGGCGACCACCGTCTCCGCACGGCCCGGCGCCACGAGCCGGACCTCGTACCCGGTGACCTCGGCGGCCGTCTCGGCCGGTGCCGGCGGCTGCCACCGGACCTCGGCGCTCTGCTCGCCGGCCACGGCCGAGAGCGAGGTGGGAGTGCCCGGCGCCAGGAGCACGGGCTGCTCGGGCGCGGGGTCCTCAGGGGCGGGGTCCTCAGGGGCGGGGTCCTCAGGGGCGGGGTCCTCGGGCTCGGGGTCCTCGGGGGCGGGCCCCGTCGGCGGCGCCGTGAGCTGGCGCGCCCGCTCCACCGCGGCGACGGGCACGAGCCGGCCCCAGCCGTAGAGGTCGTCGTGACCGGGCGCGCCCAGGTCGAGGGCGGTCTGCTCGAGCACCTCCTCGACCTGGGTCGGGGTGAGGCCCGGGGCGGCTCCGCGGACGGCCGCGGCCGCCGCCGCCGCGTACGGCGAGGCCATCGAGGTCCCCGAGGCGTACCGGTAGCCGGCGCCCGTCCAGGTCGAGGCGACCTCCGCGCCCGGTGCGGCGAGGTCGGCGTGCGGGCCGGAGGAGGAGAAGGAGGCCCGAGCGTCCGCGCGGTCCGTCGCCGCCACGGCGACGACGCCGTCGTAGGCCGCGGGGTAGGAGGTCGGCGAGCCCTTCGCGCCGTCGTTGCCCATGGCCGCGACGACGACGACGCCCCGCTCCCCGGCGTACGCGACGGCGCGGCGGAGCACCTCGTCGCTGCGGGACGCGCCGAGGGAGAGGTTGAGGACCGAGGCCCCGGCGTCCACGGCGGCGACGACGCCCTGGGCGACCTGGGCGGTCGAGCCGGACCCGTCGGCACCGAGGACCCGCACGGGCATGACCCGGGCGCCGGCGAGGAGGCCCTCCACGCCGGTCCCGTTGCCGACCTCGGCGGCGACGATGCCGGCGACGTGCGTGCCGTGCCCCTGCGGGTCGACCCAGCCCGCGCGCGGGCCCGTGGTGCCGTCGACGACGTCGACGCCCGGGACGAGGACGTCGTCCAGGTCCGGGTGGTCGCCGTCCACGCCGGTGTCCAGGACGGCGACGACGGGCGTCGACGTCACGAGGGGACGCAGCTCCTCGGCGTGCAGGGTGTCGAGCGGCCACTGCAGGGACCGGTAGGGGTCCGCTGCCGCGCCCGCCGTGCCCACGGCCCGCACCACCTCGGCGACGTCGGCGACCTCCACGGCGTCGACCCCGTCGAGGAGACGGGCGACACCCGCCGCGCGGTCGGTGCGCACGTCGAGCGCGTCGACGACGAGCCGGCCGCCTGGCGCCTCGACCGCGACCGAGACGACGGCGCCGGCGCCGGGGGCGACGAGCGCGGCCTCGACCTGGCGCGCCTGGCCGGCCGAGAGGTCCTCGACGACCTCCGCGGGCAGCACGTCGGCGACGTCGGGGACGGCGCCGGCCGAGGCGGGCAGGGCCGAGGCGGGCAGGGCCGAGGTGGGCAGGGCGGCGAGCGGCAGGGCGAGGACGGCGACGGCCGCCGTCAGGGGCAGGGCGCGTGGGCTCCGGGTCACGGGCCTGCTGTCGGCAGCCCCGGCGCAGCGGACGACGGGCGAGGCCAGCCACCACCCGCTCGTCCCAGGGGCTCACCCGCCTGGCGCGGCGGACGGGTGGCGGGGCCCGGCCGTGGGCCGAGGGCCCCGGCGGCACGGGACGGCCCGCCTCTCACAGGCGCGACCCAGTCGGCGCACGCCACCGCCACGGGGTGCGGTGGTGCCGTCTCTGCCGAGGCCGCCGCCACGGCGGCCCGAGCATGAAGGAGGCGCCATGTCGGCCCTGGCCGCGACCCGACCGTCGACACTCCCTGCCCGCCCGAGCACCGCGCCCACCGGGCCTCCCGGTCCCCGCGCCCACCATGACCTCGCCTCCCAGCCCGGCCCCACGAGGAGCGGGCGCCCGCGCGTCCACGTCCGGGTGAGCGAGGACCTCGACCTGTCCACCGCGCCGCGCCTGGCCGCCCGGGTGCTGGACCTGGCGCGGTGCGGCGCCGACGTCGTCGTCGACACCTCGGCGGTCGGCTTCGTCGACTGCGCCGGCCTGGCGGCGCTGGAGCGGTGCACGAGCGAGGGACGCGGCGCGGTCAGGGTCGAGCCGAGCGGCGCGGCGGTCGAGCGGCTGCGGGCGCTCGTGCGCAGCACCCGGTCGGCGGCGTGAGCCTCGTGCGGGCGCGCACTCCGCCCGCTCAGCTGCGGCCGAGCTCGGCCTCGGCGGCGCCGGCGGGCAGCACGAGCAGCTTGCCGGTCGTGCGCCGGGCCTCGAGGTCCTCATGGGCACGGGCGACGTCGTCGAGCCCGTACCGGCCGCCGACGCGGACGTCGAGCTGCCCGCCTTCCGCCCAGGTCAGGACGTCGCCGGCCCGCCGCAGCAGCTCCTCGCGCGTGCGCGAGTAGGCGTACAGCGACGGCCGCGTGAGGAACAGGGAGCCCTTGGCGTTGAGCACCTGCGGGTCCAGCGGCTCGACCTGCCCGCTCGCGCCGCCGAACAGCGCCATGACCCCGCGCGGGCGCAGCGCGTCGAGGCCCTCGGTGAAGGTGGCGCGCCCGACGCCGTCGAAGACGGCCGCGACGCCCTCGCCCGCCGTCAGCTCCCGCGCCCGCGCGGCGAAGCCCTCGTAGCCGAGCACCTCCTCGGCGCCGGCCGCGCGGGCGAGCTCGGCCTTCTCGGGCGTCGACGTCGTCGCGAGCACCCGCCCGCCGCGCAGCCGCACCATCTGCGTGAGCAGCAGGCCCACCCCGCCGGCGCCGGCGTGCACGAGGACGACGTCGCCCTCCTGCACCGGGTAGGTGGAGGTGCACAGGTAGTGCGCCGTCAGGCCCTGCAGCATGAGCGCCGCCGCGGTCTGCGCGTCCACGCCCCCGGGCACCGGCACCGCCTCCGCGGCGTCCACGAGCACCCGCTCGGCGCAGCTGCCCAGCGCCTGCTTCCACGCGACGAGGCTGCCCGTCGGCACGTCCTGGACCCCCTCGCCGACGCCGACGACCCGGCCGGCGCCTTCCAGCCCGATGCCGAAGGGCGTGGGGACGGGGTAGACGCCGCTGCGCTGGTAGGTGTCGATGAAGTTGACCCCGGCGGCGTCGACCTCGACGAGCAGCTGGCCCGGCCCCGGCTCGAGGTCGGCCACCTCTCGCACCTCGAGGACCTCGGGACCACCGTTGCGCGGCACGACTGCGGCTCTCATGCGGCGAGCCTCGCGCAGGCACGTCCGAGGCGCCCGACGAGGTGCGCGTGCCGGCCCGGCGGCCCGCTCAGCCGGTCGAGCGGGTCAGCACGACGAACTCCAGGTCGGGCCGGCGCGGGCGCCCGAACCGCTCGTCACCGTAGGGGAAGGGCCGGGTCTGCCCTGTGCGGGCCCAGCCGCGGCGCTCGTACCAGGCGACGAGCTCGGCGCGCTGGGCGACGACCGTCATCTCCAGGTCGGTGGCGCCCAGGACGTCGCGGGCGTGGGCCACGCCGGCGGCCAGGACGGCGCGGCCGGCGCCGGCGCCCTGCCGGGTCGGGTCGACCGCGAGCATGCCGAGGTAGGCCAGGCGGCGGCTCGCCCCGGGCAGGTCGCGGTCGTCGGCGGCCGGCGCGCGCTCCTCCTCGGCGCGACCGGCGGCGGGGCGAGCCTCGACGTGGCAGCAGGCGAGCAGCCGCCCGTCGCGCTCCAGCAGCAGCACGACGGAACCAGGGGCCTCGACGAGCGCCGCGACGGCGACCGCGTCGGTGCGCTGGCCGTCGAGCAGGTCGGCCTCGGTGGTCCACCCCGCCCGGCTGGCCTCGCCGCGGTAGGCGGACTCGACGAGCGCGACGACGGCGTCGACGTCCTCGCGGGTCGCCGCCCGGACGGTCACCGGCTGCTGCACGGCGCGGACGCTACTGGCGCCTGCGCCGTCTCACGCGACGCGACTCGGGCTCCACCCGCGGCGGCGGCGCCCACGGCGAGCGGGGCTGGGCTCTGGGCGGGGACTGGGCTCTGGGTGGGGACTGGGCTCTGGACGGGAGCTGGGCTCTGGACGGGAGCTGGGCTCGCCGCTCGCAGGTGCGGGAGGCGCAGGCCGCGGGCTCGGCGCCACGGGCGCCCGGCGGCGGCGCGGGTCCTCCGGCTGGGGCCAGCCCGCGAGCGCCCCGAGCCGCGCGAGGTCGGCCCACCCCCCGCGCACCTCGAGGCCGTGCTCGCCGTCGGCCACCTGCAGCGTCCACGGCGCGGTCGCGTGCCGCGGGCGCCGGGACCGGCTGCGGCAGCGGGCGGACCGGAGCCGGAGGTCCCGCAGCGGCACGGGCCGGGCCGAGCTCGGCAGACCCGGGGCGATCGTCGCGCCGACGTCGGTGACCGTCACGTCCTGGCGGCCGGCCCACGCCGGGGGCATCCACGGGGCCGTGCCGGCGATGGTCAGCCGAGGCGGTGACTCGACGCGCTCCCCGGCGTCCCTCCAGGCCCGTCGCGGGAAGAAGACCGCGTCCTCCGCCTCGAGCGCCGTGACCAGGACCCGCAGCACCCACCGCGCCAGCCGCAGCTCGGCGGGAGGGCTCTGGACCTCCCACGCAGAGGGCTCGACCGTCACCCGCGCATCATGGCTGCGCGCGGGCGCCGGGTGGGGCGACTCCGACGCGAGCACCCGGGCGGAGCACTGCTTTGGGCGGTCCGCGGATCTCCACGCGTCAGGTCGTCGGGTCGGGCGGGACGGTCGGCGGGACCACCTCGGGGCCGGCCTCGGTGGGGCGCGGGCCGTCCTGCGGGTGCAGGCGGACGCCGAGGAGGGCCACGTCGTCGTGGCCCCGGTCGGGCAGGAGCCGCTCCAGCACCGTGTCGAGCAGGTCCGGCAGCGGGAGGTGCGCGGCGTCGGCGACCACGCGCGTGAGCCGGGTGATGCCCGCCTGGAGGTCCTCCCCCCGGCGCTCGACGAGGCCGTCGGTGTAGAGCAGCAGCGTGGTGCCCCGGTCGACGACGACCTCGCTCTCGGTCCGGACGACGTCCGGCACGATCCCGAGCAGGAGGTCGGTCCGGGCGGCGAGGAGCTGGTGCACCTCGCCGTCCGGGCTCACCACCACCGGGGGCGGGTGGCCGGCGTTCGACCACCGCACGCGGGTGAGCCCCTCGGCCCGCATCGCCGGAGTCTGCTCGACCCGGGCGACCACGGCCGTCGCCGTCGTCGACAGGAGCAGGCCCTCCATCGCCGCGTCGAGCCCGGCGAGCACCTCCGCGGGCCCGGCGCCGCTGTGGAAGGCGATGCCGCGCAGCAGGCCGCGCATCTGCCCCATGGCCGCGGCGGCGGCCGTGTCGTGGCCGACCACGTCGCCGATGACGACGACCGTGTCGCCGCTGGCCTGCAGGAAGGCGTCGTACCAGTCCCCGCCGACGCGGGCGGACTCGGCCGCCGGGACGTACCGCACGACGATCTCGGTGTGGTCAGGAGCAGGTGGCGCCGACAGCAGGCTCCGCTGCAGCTCCTCGGCCAGGCCGACCTGGATGCGGTAGAGGCGGGCGTTGTCCAGGCCTGCCGCGGCGCGCTCGGCGAGCTGGCGCACCGCCGCGAGGTCGTCGGGGCCCGCGGAGCCACGCCCGGCGTCCCGGAACAGGGTGAGCAGCCCGAGCGTGCGCCCCCGGGCGACCAGGGGGAAGACCGCTCCCCACCTGGGCTCCAGGTGGCGGACGACCTCGCGCGCGACCCCTGGGCGCAACCGGCGCGCGGCCGCCTCGTGCGCCGGCTCGGGCAGGAGGACGGGCGCCCCGCCCTCCAGGGCGGAGAAGAGGTACGCGCTGGTCTCGACCTCCTCCAGCCGGTGCTCCGCGTAGCGCGCGACGAGCGGGCGCAGCGACGCGTCCGCGTGCCAGGAGCCGACGTCCTGCAGGGTGCCGTCCTCGCGGACGAGGGTGACGACGCACCAGTCGGCGAGCACGGGGACCACGAGCTGCGCGAGCCGGGCGACGGCCGCCTCGGGGTCTCCTGTCGCGGCGAGCTCGGTGCTCACCCGCGAGAGGACCTCCCGGCGGGCCGCCTCCCGCTCGCGCCGCTCGTCGGCCGCGCGCCGCTCGCTGACGTCGAGGAAGTACACCGACAGCCCGTCCGGGACCGGCCAGACGCGGACCTCGAACCAGCCGTCGAGCGGCGCGGGGTAGTAGGTCTCGAAGGACGTCGGCTGCGCGGCGGCCCCGGCGTCCCGGTACGCGCGCTCGAACGCCGTGCCGACCGTGGCGGGGTAGAGCTCCCACAGCGTGCCGCCGAGGAGCTCCTCGCGGGGGCGCCGGAGCAGGCGCTCGGCCTCCGCGTTGACGTACGTGAAGCGGAAGTCGTGGTCGAGCGCGCAGAACGCCGCCGGCATCGCCTCCAGCACCCGCCGGACACCCGCCTCGGCACCGGCGGTGTCGGTGGTGTCGTAGGCCGCGCCCAGCAGGTGCGCCGAGCCGCCCTCGCGCAGGACCCGGCCCCGGGCCTGGATCCAGCGGACCTCGCCGCCGGGCAGCACGATCCGGTACAGCTCGTCGTACTCCCCGTCCGTGCGCGCCGCCTCGGCCATCGCGGCCTCGACGCGGGCCCTGTCCTCGGGGTGGAGCCGGCTGACGAAGTCCTCCAGCCGGCGCCCGAAGCTCTCGACGTCGTAGCCGAAGATCTTGATGAGGCGGTCGTCCCAGACGAGGTCGCCGGTGGCGAGGTCGAGGTCGAAGCCGCCGACGCCGGCGGCCTCGATGGCGAGGTCGGAGCGCAGGCGGCTGCTCTCCAGCTCGTCGGCGAGGTCGCTGCGCTGGCCCTCGGTGACGAGGGCGGCCGCGACCTCCTCGAGGACCTCGACGTCCACGGTGGTCCAGCGGCGGGGTGCCGCGGTGTGGACGGCCAGGGCGCCCTCCACCCGGCCTGCGGCGAGCAGGGGGACGGCGAGCAGGGCGCGGACGGCGCCGCTCCCGACCTCGGCCGCGTCCGCCGTGCGCGGGTCGGCCGCGGCGTCCTCGACGACGAGCCGGCCGGTGGCGGCCTCGCGGAGCAGCGGGTCCGCGGCGAGCGCCACCGGGCTCTCGACCAGACGGGCGCCGTCGGTAGCCAGCACCCGGTGGGCCAGGGTGGTCAGGCGCTGCCGCGCTGAGGAGCCGGGGGCGGGAGGGTCGTCGTCGCGGGCTGACGCCGGGGAGGTCAGCGCGCCGTCCGTCACCGCGACCCCCTCTGCGCGCCACCGGCACGCACCGGTCCTGCTCCCTGCCGGTCATCCTGCCCCACAGGGCGTGAGCGGGTGCTGCGCCGTGCGCAACCGGGCGACCGCGGCGCCGGGTCGTCACCCGGCTGCGGGTCTCACCCGCCCTGCGCCATGTCGACGAAGCGCGAGTAGTGGCCCTGGAAGGCGACGGTGATCGTGTCGGTCGGCCCGTTGCGGTGCTTGGCCACGATGAGGTCGGCCTCCCCCGCCCGCGGGGACTCACGCTCGTAGGCGTCCTCGCGGTGCAGCAGGATCACCATGTCGGCGTCCTGCTCGATCGAGCCGCTCTCGCGCAGGTCGCTCATGGCCGGTCGCTTGTCCGTGCGCTGCTCGGGCCCGCGGTTGAGCTGGGAGATGGCGATGACCGGGACCTCCAGCTCCTTGGCGAGGAGCTTGAGCGCGCGGGAGAACTCCGAGACCTCCTGCTGGCGGCTCTCGACCCGCTTGCCGGAGCTCATGAGCTGCAGGTAGTCGATGATCACGAGCTTGAGCCCGTGCCGCTGCTTGAGCCGGCGGCACTTGGAGCGGATCTCCATCAGCGACATGTTGGGGCTGTCGTCGATGAACAGCGGCGCCTCGCTGACCCGGCCCATGGTGCGCGCGAGCCGGCTCCAGTCCTCCTCGCGCATCGTCCCCTTGCGCATGTGCTGCAGGGAGACCGACGCCTCCGCCGACAGCAGTCGCATGGTGATCTCGTTGCGGCTCATCTCCAGGGAGAAGACGACCGCCGGCAGGCCGTTCTTGATGGACGCCGACCGGGCGATGTCCAACCCGACCGTGGAGTTGTGCGTCGGCACCATCGACCGGGTGGCCAGGTAGAGGTGCTCGGGGTGGTCGATCTCCACGCACCGGACCGGGACGGGCTCGACCGGGCGGACGTCCGTGACGTACCGCCGGCCGGTCCGCTGATGGGCTCGCCCCAGGTTGCGCTCCTTGTGCTCGAGGCGCTTGCGCTCGAGGCGGAACACGTCGTCGTCCGTGGTGAAGGTGAGCACCCAGCAGGTCGAGGAGGCGGCGGTCCGACCACGGACGGCCCGGGTGGAGGTCCCGCAGCGGTAGCCGAGGCTCAGCACCAGCTCGCGCACGTCGTCGAGGAGAGCGCCGTCGGTCAGGGCGATCTGCACCCCTCCGGTGGGGTTGACCGTGCCGTCTGAGTCGAGGAGCCCGGCCAGCAGCGCCCGTCGCTGCTTCTCCGAGGCGCGGAGGTAGGCCGCCGGGATGCGCTTGGCGCCGAGCACGCCGAGGCCGCGGAGGAGTGCCGTGACGGTGCCGTGGTCGGCGCGGCAGGCCTGGCAGCGGACGAACCCAGACGCCGGGCGGCCGCAGTCGGGGCACACCGGCGCCGGCACGGGCGCCGAGACGGTCTTCGCCCGCCCGCCGCACGACCGTCCGCAGCTGCGCACCTGAGACGTCCGTGGCACGAAGGACATCCCGCAGACGACGCACGGGCGCACGTCCGGCTCCACGGCCGGCAGCCGCAGCGCCCACGTCAGCCCGCTCTGCCGCTCGACCTCGAGCCCCTCCGCCTCGAGGTGCATGGCGATCTCCGGGTCCGCGGAGGTGTAGCGCGGACCGGCGGAGTGGCCGTCGCCCAGCCAGACGCCCAAGGCGTAGGGCGGCAGCCGCAGCTCCGCGTCCGGCAGAGCGAGCGGTGAGGTGACGGCGACGGAGTGGTTGACGCGTCGGTCCGACGAGCGGCACCGGACCGTCGCGGCGATCTCCTCGGTCGTGCGCACGGCGGCGGCCCCACCCGAGCGACGGGAGGACCTGGTCTCGGTGAGCCACTGGTGCTGAGCGTCCGCGACGACGGTCGTGCCGTCGTCGAAGCGCACCTCGTAACAAGCACGGTCGTCCATCACCTCGGTCGCGGCGACGACCCGGGTCGGCGTGCCGTCGGCGGCGAGGAGCTGGTCACCGACGGCGACCTCCCCCATCGTCGTCCAACCAGTCGGCGTCGGCAGAGGCGTCCCGAGTGCGAGCGCCTTCCCGATCGCTGGGCGCGCGGCGATGACGACCATCTGCCCGGCGTGCAGGCCGTTGGTGAGCTGGTCGAGGTCGGCGAAGCCCGTGGGGACGCCGACCATGCCCTCGCCGCGGTGGCTGGAGGCCTCGATCTCGTCGATCGTGCCCTCGATGATGTCGGCGACGGGCAGGTAGTCCTCGCTGCTGCGTCGCTCGGTGACCTTGTACACCTCCGCCTGCGCCGAGTCGACGATGGCGTCGACGTCGCCCCCGCCAGAGGCGTACCCGAGCTGGACGATGCGCGTGCCCGCCTCGACCAGGCGCCGCAGCACCGCCCGCTCACGGACGATCTCGGCGTAGTAGCCCGCGTTGGCCGCCGTCGGCACCGAGGCGATGAGCGTGTGCAGGTAGGCCGCGCCGCCGACCCGGGCGAGGTCCCCGCGCCGCTGCAGCTCGGCGGCGACGGTGACGGCGTCGGCCGGCTCGCCGCGGCCGTAGAGGTCGGTGACGGCGTCGTAGACGCTCTCGTGGTTGGGCCGGTAGAAGTCGGTGCCGCGCAGCACCTCGACGACGTCGGCGATGGCGTCCTTGCTGAGCATCATGCCGCCGAGCACGCTCTGCTCGGCCGCGACGTCCTGCGGCGGGGTGCGCCCCAGGTCCTCCGACGGGGGACCCGACGGCTCGAACCGCTCGACCTCCACGAGGCTCACGCGCCCACCGACCTCTCTGCTCGACCCGACGTGACCCACCGGCCCGACGCCCCGGGAGGCCTCGCCGGCGGGTGAGCCACCCGCGCCCGAGGACGTTAGGGGCGAGCACCGACACCGGTCGAACCGCGCACGCACACCCCCTGTGCACAGCGTTGTGCACGGGTGTGGACAACCTCGGCGCGCCGTCCACACCCGGTGGACAGGCCTGGGGACGACGCGAGGGCGGCGTCCGCGGTGCGGGCCGTTGACCAGCCGCGACGCCGTGCACCGGGTGTGGACGGACATCCGACGGGCAGGTGTCCGCGGGTCGGACAGCAGGTGTCAGCGCGTCACGGCAAGCGGGTCGGTACCGCGCCACCCAGGTGCCGGACGACCGGGTCACGACGCGGTCACGGTCCGGTCGTGACCGGGTGACGACCCGCTTGGGACCCGCGGACGACGGGGCGCGGCACGCCCGTCGCGCGGACCCCGCCGGCGGGCCGTCGCCCCACCTGCACCGCGGGCGGTCCCCCTGGGCGCGCCCCACCCTCCACCCGCGCCCGGGAGCGCCGGCCCGGGCAGGCCCGCCCCTCCACGGCGTCGTGGGGGCCCTGCCGGGGCTGCCCCGCCCGACGGGAGGCTGTGCGACGCTCCCGGGCGTGCCGCGCCTGCCCCCCGCCCTGCGGCTGCGGCCCCTGGACCGGGAGGTCGCGCGGCTGGCGGTCCCGGCCTTCGCGGCGCTCGTCGCCGAGCCCGTCTTCCTGCTGGTGGACTCCGCCGTCGTCGGCTCCCTCGGCGTCGTCCCGCTCGCCGGCCTGGGGATCGCGGGGACGCTGCTGACGACCGCTGTCGGCGTCTTCGTCTTCCTGGCCTACGCGACGACGGCCGCCGTCGCCCGCCGCCTCGGCGCTGGTGACCTGCCCGCGGCGCTGCGGCAGGGCGTGGACGGCATGTGGCTCGCACTCGGCCTCGGCGTGGTCGTCGCCGCCGCGGCGTGGCCCGCCGCGCGTCCGCTGGCGCTGGGGCTGGGGGCGAGCCCCGAGGTCGCCGACGCCGCGACGTCCTACCTGCGTGCCTCGCTGCCCGGCCTCCCGGCCATGCTCGTCGTCCTGGCCGCCACCGGCGTGCTGCGCGGGCTGCAGGACACCCGGACCCCGCTGGTGGTCGCCGTGACGGGCGCGCTGGCGAACATCCCGCTCACGGTCGTCCTCACGCTCGGGCCCGGGCCGTTCCCGGCGCTGGGCATCACCGGCAGCGGGCTGGCCACGTCGACAGCCCAGCTCGCCATGGCGAGCGCGCTCGCCGTCGTCGTCGCCCGCGGCGCCCGACGGCACGGCGTCGGCCTGCGGCCCGGGGGCGCCGGCGTCCTGCGCTCGGGGCGCGACGGCGTCCCCCTGCTGGTGCGGACGCTGACGCTGCGCGCCGCCATCCTGCTCACCACCGGTGCGGCCGCCCGGTCCGGGGACACGGCGCTCGCGGCCCACCAGGTGGTCGTGACGATCTGGTCGGCGCTGGCGCTGGGGCTCGACGCGCTCGCCATCGCCGGGCAGGCGCTCACGGGCAAGACGCTCGGGGCCGGCGACGTCGCCGGCACCCGCGACGTCCTGCGCCGGCTCGTCGGCTGGGGCGTCGTCCTGGGGCTCCTCAGCGGCGGGCTCGTCCTCGTCGCGCGCACGCACGTGGCGCCGCTCTTCAGCGCGGACGAAGGCGTGCGGACGGCGATCGCCGCGGCGCTCGTGGTCGTCGCGCTGGCGCAGCCGCTCGCCTCGTACGTCTTCGTGCTCGACGGCGTGCTCATCGGCGCGGGCGACGGGCGCTACCTCGCCGCCGCGGGCCTCGCCGGCCTGGCCGTCTACGCACCGCTCGTGGTCGCCGTGGTCGTGTGGGCTCCGACCGGCACGGCCGGTCTCGTGTGGCTGTGGGTGGCCTTCGCCGGCGGTTTCATGGCCGTCCGCGCCCTCACGCTCGGCCTGCGGGCCCGCCGCGACGCATGGGTGGTCGTCGGCGCCGTCCGGTGAGCACCCCACCGCCACCCGGCGCCCCCGGTCCTGGGGTGGGTCGCGACGACGACGGCCCCCTCGCCGGGTGGCGAGGGGGCCGTCGTGCGGTGCGCAGGTGCGGGCGTCAGGCCGAGGGCACGACCTCGACGTCGACGCTGGCCTGGACCTCGGGGTGCAGCCGGACGCTCACGGTGTAGCGGCCGAGGGCCTTGATGGGCTGGCCGATCTCCACCTTGCGGCGGTCGACGTCCTTGCCCGTCGCCGCCTTGACGGCGTCGGCGACGTCCGTGGGGGTGATGGCGCCGAAGAGGCGCCCGCCCTGCCCGGCGTTGGCCGAGAGGGTGACGGGGTTCTCCTGGAGCGTCGCCCGGACCGTCTGCGCCTCCTCGACGGAGGCGATCTCCCGGGACCGGCGGGCCCGGCGGATGTCGTCGACCTGCTTCTGGCCCCCCTTGGTCCAGGGCGTCGCCAGCGAGCGCGGCAGGAGGTAGTTGCGGCCGTAGCCGTCCTTGACCTCCACGACCTCGCCCGGCGCACCGAGCCCGGAGACCTCCTGGGTCAGGATGAGCTTCATCGTCGGTCCTCTCCTCAGCGGGCGGAGCTGCTGTAGGGCAGCAGCGCCATCTCACGGGCGTTCTTGATCGCCTTGGCGACCTGACGCTGCTGCTGGACGGAGACGCCCGTCACCCGACGGGCGCGGATCTTGCCCCGGTCGGAGATGAACTTCCGCAGCAGCGCGGTGTCCTTGTAGTCGACGTAGGAGATCTTCGCCGCCTTGAGCGGGTTCGACTTCTTCTTCGGCTTGCGCAGAGCCGGCTTGGCCATCGTGGAGCTCCTTCGGAGCCCGGGTCCTGCCGTGGGCCCGGGATGGGTGGGGACGTCGCGCCCGGCGGGCGCCCGTCGTGCTGGTCGGTGGTGCTGTCGTGCCGTGGTGCGTGTCGTGCCGTGGTTCGCCTAGAAGGGCGGTTCGTCGCTCTGGCCGCCACCCCAGCCGCCGCCCTGCTGACCGCCCTGCTGGCCGCCGCCCTGCTGGCCGCCCTGGCCACCACCGGTGGCCCACGGGTCGTCCTGGCCGTATCCGCCGGAGGAGCCGCCCCCCTGCTGCTGGCCGCCCCAGCCGCCCTGGCCTCCGCCCTGCTGGCCGCCGCCCTGCTGCTGGCCGCCGCCGAAGCCGCCGCCGCCACCTCGCTGGGTGCGGTTGGCCTTGGCGGTGGCGTACCGCAGCGACGGACCGACCTCGTCGACCTGCAGCTCGTTGACGGTGCGGTTCTCGCCCTCCTTGGTCTGGTAGGACCGGGAGACGAGCCGACCGGTGACGATGACGCGGTTGCCCTTGTGCAAGGACTCGCTGACGTTCTCCGCCGCCTCGCGCCAGATGGAGCACCGCATGAAGAGCGTCTCGCCGTCGCGCCACTCGTTGCTCTGGCGGTCGAACTGCCGGGGCGTCGAGGCCACGGTGAAGTTGGCCACGGCCGCACCCGAGGGGGTGAAGCGCAGCTCGGGGTCGGCGGTGAGGTTGCCGACCAGGGTGATGACGGTCTCGCCCGCCATGGCTCCTCCTCGTGGGGTGGGTGCTGCTCGCGGGGGGAGAACCTAGGGCTGCGGGTCGGCGGCGCGCCGTCGTCCACAGGGGAGGTCTCGTCCGAGCCCCGCGACGTCGCCTGTGCGCGCCGCTCTCCCCAGGCAGATCAGCCGGGGAGGTCGGGTGCGTGCCCCGTCAGCGCAGCTCGGGCCGGACGAGCTTGGTCCGCAGGACCGACTCGTTGAGCGTGAGCTGGCGGTCGAGCTCCTTGGCGACGGCCGGCTCTGCCTTCATGTCGACGACCGCGTAGATGCCCTCAGATTTCTTGTCGATCTCGTACGCGAGCCGGCGCTTGCCCCAGATGTCGACCTTGTCGACGGAGCCGCCGCCGCGGCGGACGACGTCGAGGAACTTGTCGAGCGACGGGGCGACGGTGCGCTCCTCGAGCTCGGCATCGAGGATGATCATCATCTCGTAGTGACGCATGCGAGTACCCACCTCCTCTGGTCTCAGGCGGCCACGGTCTCTCCGTGGCAGGAGGGTGTCAGCGTCACGGCTCCACGCCCACGGGCCGGAGGGCACGCGGTCGAGGAGCCGATCAGCGTCAAGGGTAGTGGACGCGGGGTGGTGGGGCGGCCGCCGGCAGGCGGCCCTCGACCCGTCCGCCGCCCTCGCCCTCGGGCCCGTCGCCGTCCCCCGCGGGGCGGCGGGCGAGCGGCAGCGCCGGGTCGTCCTGCGCGAGCCTGGGCGCCGAGTGCGGCAGGCGCACCGAGTCCTTCGCCGGGTCGAGGGTGACGTCCACGGCCCGGGTGGCGAGGACCACGAGCGCCGTCAGGCGGGCCACCAGCAGCAGGGCGTACGCCCACGGCGGCAGGCCCCGGTCGGTGACCGTGAGGCCGTAGATGTACAGCCAGGTGCCCGTCGCGGCCGCCGCCTCGGCAGCGCCCCAGAGCAGCAGGAGCCGCCACCGCGGCAGCGACAGCACGGCGAGCGGCAGGACGAGCACAGCCACCTGCGGGGGCAGGCCGGGTGCCGTGAGCAGCGCGGAGAGCAGCAGCAGCAGCGCCACCACGGGCACCCGGGGCGGTCGCGGCGCACGCAGCACGAGGGCCGTGACGCCCGCGACGGCGAGCGCCAGCAGCGTGAGCGACGCCGCCGTCGTCGCCCCGGCGCCGAGCGGGACGCCCGTCAGGTCCAGCAGGAGCCACGCCGAGCCGTACCCCGGCCCGGCGAGCAGGCGGGCCGAGACGGCGTCGAGCCACACCGCCGTGCTCTGCAGCAGCACCGGGGCCCCGCCGAGGAACCAGACGACGGCCGCGGCCAGCGCCGTCCGCAGCTCAGGGTCCAGGGAGGGGGCCTCCGGCTCCTGCTCGTCGTCGAGGTCGTCCCCCGGGCCCGCGGCGAGCGAGGGCGCCGGCCGGGCGGCCCGCGCCGCGGCGTCGTCCCGACGTCGTCGCCACCGCACGAGCAGCAGCGCGCCGCCGACGGACAGGCCGGCGAGCGGGGCCAGCAGCGCCGCGAGCCCCAGCAGCAGGCCGGCGGTGATGGGGCGGGCGCGCGCCGAGGCCCAGAGCCCGGAGAGCGCGAGCGCCGCCGGCACGAGGGGGACGCCGACGAGCGCGCAGACCAGCACGACCGGCGAGGCGCCCACGAGGACGGCGTCGAAGGGGCGGCGGCCGGCGAGCACCGCGACCGCGGCGACGAGCACGACGAGGGCTGCCGCCCCGAGCACGACCGTGGCGTCGAAGACGGCACGCCCGCCGTCCGCCCCGCCCGGGACGCCGAGGACCCGGCCGAGCCCCCACAGGAGCCAGCCGAGCCCGAAGGGGCTGTCGAGGAAGTCGGTGCCGCTGGCCCGTTGCAGGTACGGCAGGACGCCGGCCAGCTCGCGCCCGACGAAGAGGGCCGGCACGTCGCTGTAGCAGGCGTGGACGTACTGGCCGGGGGTGGCCCACAGCGTCTCGCGGCAGTGCTGGCGCAGGAGCACGGCACCCGCGAGCACGAGCAGCCCGAGCGCCGACCCGACGGCCAGCGCGGTGCGGGCGGGCCTGCGGTGGGTCCAGACCCGGCGGCCCGCCGGGCCGCCGACGACGGGGGAGGCCGCGCGGGCCAGGCGGTCCTCCCGGGTGGGCAGCACGACCGCGGCGTCGGTGGGGGCGTCCTCCTCGCGCAGGACCGCGTCGACCTCGTCGGCGCGGCGCCCCGCAGGCCCGGCAGAGGTGCTCACGTCCCGAGTCTGCCAGCCGGCAGGTCCGCAGGAGGGGCCATCAGCGCCCGGACCGGCCCGGGCCTGGGACCGGGTCGGCCCGCACCCGGTGCGGACGCGGAAGCCGGCCGGGCAGGTCTCAGCCGTCCTGCCCGGTGCCCGGCTCGACGGGCGGCTCGGGCTCGCGCGGGGCCGGGTCGAGCGTCCCGACCTCGCCGCCGGGGTCGTCCTCGGTCGGCTCGGGCTCGGGGTCCGGCACGGGCTGGGTCTCCGGCGCCGGGGCGGTCGGCTCCGGCTCGCTCGTGGCCGGCGGCTCGCTCGGCTCCGGGTCCGGGTCCGGCTCCGCGGTCGGCTGGGGCTGCGGGGCGGCGGGCGCCGGCTCGGAGCGGCGCTCGGTCCGAGACTCGGTCCGAGGTTCGGCGGAGCTGCTCGACGCACGCCGGGCCGAGCCGACGTCGGCCCGCTCGGGGAAGTCCACGACGGGCATGCCGGCCGTCGCGACCGACATGTACTGCTGCCAGATCCGTGCCGGGTAGGTGCTGCCGGTGACGGTGGAGACGTCGCTGCTCCACGGGTCCATGCCGGCGTCCTCGCCGCCCTCGGTGGTGAAGACGGAGACCACCGTGGCCAGCTGCGGGGTGTACCCGGCGAACCAGGCCGACCGGGACCCGTCGGTCGTGCCGGTCTTGCCGGCGGTCGGGCGGTCCAGGTCCACGGTCCGCCGGACGCTGCCGACGTCGACCACCTGCTCCAGGGCGTAGGTGGCGTCGGCCATGACGTCCTCGTCGAAGACCCGCTCGGCCTGGGTCTGGCCGCGGTAGGCCAGCTCCCCCTCGTGGGTGACCTCGGTGACGACGTGCGGCGTCGTCCGCATCCCCTGCGCGGCGAAGGTCGAGTACGCCCGCGCCATGTCGACGACCTTGGGCGAGGCGACGCCGAGCACGTTGCTGGGCTGGTCGCTCAGACCCGCGGTGTCCGCCGGCAGCCCGGCCCGGACGGCGACCTCCTCGGTCGCCTCGGGACCGACGTCGATGTTGAGGGGGACGAAGACGGTGTTCGTCGACGTCGTCAGCGCCTGCACGAGGGTCTGGCGGCCCTCGCTGCGGTTGCCGAAGTTCGGCACCGCCACGGGGGTCACGCCGTCGCTCGTGTACTCCGGGAAGTACCGGGGGCTGTTGCCGTTGTATGTCGTCCGCAGCGAGACGCCGTCCTCGAGCGCGGCGACGAGGGCGAAGGGCTTGAAGGTCGAGCCGGCCTGGACGTTCTCCTGGGTGGCCATGTTGAGCTGGCGCTCGAGGTAGTCCTCGCCGCCGTACATGGCCCGCACGGCGCCGTCGGCCGGGTCGATCGAGACGAGGGCCGCCTCGACGTCCTCGGGCCGGCCCTCGGAAGGGTAGGCCGCCGGGTCGGACATGGCGTCGACGGCCGCCTGCTGCATCGCCGCGTCGAAGGTCGTCGTGATGGCGAGGCCGCCGCCGTCGAGCTCGGCCTCGGTGAACCCCCCGCGGCTCGTGAGCTCGTCGCGGACGGCCTGCAGCAGGTACCCGTCGGGTCCGGCGAAGGTCTCCTCCACGGCAGGCGGCACCGTCTCGGGGAAGACGAGGGCGTCGGCGTCGGCCTGGGTCAGCGCACCCGTCTCGACCATGCCGTCGACGACGTAGTCCCACCGGCCCTCCGCCGCGGCCGGGTCGACGGCGGGGTCGTAGGCCGACGGCGCCGGGACGATGCCGGCGAGCAGCGCCGCCTGCGCCGGGTCGAGGTCGGCGGCGTCGCGGTCGAAGTAGGCCTCCGCCGCCTCCTGGATGCCGTAGGCACCGCGGCCGAAGTAGATGGTGTTGAGGTAGTCGGTGAGGATCTGCTCCTTGTCGAGCTCCTGGTCGACCTTCAGCGCGATGAAGGCCTCGCGGACCTTGCGCTGGAGCGACTGGCTGTCGTCACCGGTGTAGTAGTTCTTCACGTACTGCTGGGTGATCGTCGAGCCACCCTGGGTCGCGTTGCCCTGCACGTTGCTGACGAAGGCGCGGGCGATGCCCGTCGGTGAGACGCCCCGGTTCTCGTAGAAGCTCCGGTCCTCGGCCGCGACGATCGCCTCGCGCACCACCGGGGAGATCTCGGCCGTGTCGACCGGGGTGCGGTTGACCTCGGCGAAGGTGCCCAGCGGCGTCGTGCCGTCGGAGTAGTAGACGGTCGTCGTCGCCATCTGGCCGAGCTCGGTGGGCTCGGGGACGTCGGTGGTGGCGTAGCCGACCGCGAAGGCGGCTCCCCCGGCGACCACGCCGCCGACCAGCAGGACGCCGGTCGTCACCAGGACGGCACGACCCCGGCTGCGGCGGCGCTGCGGGCGGCGTCGGGTGCCGCCCGGGTGGGCGTCGCCGGGGCGGTTCGGTCGCGATGGTGCTGCCACTGCCTGCGTCCTCGTCCTTCTCCGCCCCGCGGGGGCGGCGTCCTCGTCGGTGGTGCGGCGCGGGCCGGCGTCCGGTGCGCGAGCCGTCACCCGTCCGGTCCATCGGCACGACCTCGGCCCGCCTGGAGACGGCTCCAGCACCTCGCGCCTGGGGCGTAGGACGCCGGCTCCCGTGCGTCCGGCAACGGCCGGCGACGCTCCCGAGCATCCCCGTCGTCCCTGGGTCTGACCTGGGACCTCCTGCCGGCGGGTCCAACGGTCGAGGCCGGTGCGGTGTTCCGGGACGCTGCTCCGTGCTGTCCTCCCAGGCTCTCCTTCCGGGCCGGGCGAGCAGGATGACGGCGTGAGCCATGACCCGAGGACGGCGGGCGCCGCCCCGACGTCGACCGGGCTGCGGGGGCTGCCCCGGCTGCTGGCGCGCGCCGACCTGCGGCGTCTGCTCGTGGTCCGCCTCCTCTCCCAGGCTGGTGACGGCGCCTTCCAGCTCGGGCTCGCCGGCCTGCTCCTCTTCTCCCCGGAGCGCGCGCCGACGCCGCTGGCCGTCGTCGGGCTGCTGGCCCTCGTCCTGCTGCCGTACACGCTCGTCGGCCCGCTGGTGGGGACGCTGCTGGACCGGTGGCGACGCCGGTCGGTGCTCGTGGGAGCGGGGCTGGCGCGCGCGGGAGCGGTGCTGGGGACGGCAGCGCTCGTGGCGAGCGGGGCGGCGTCGCCCGGCGCGCCCGGCGAGGCGCTGCTCGTCCCGCTGGTGCTGCTGGTGCTGTCGCTCAACCGGCTCGTGCTCGCGGCGCTCGGGGCGGGGCTGCCGGCGGTGGTGACGGGGCGCGAGCTGGTGCTGGCCTCCACGGTCGTCCCGACGGTCGGGACGCTCGCGCTGGCCCTGGGCGCGGGGGTGGGGACGCTCCTGCGGCTCGGGGTGGGCGCGGGCGCGACCGCCGACGCGGTCGTCCTCGCCCTGGCGGGGACCTTCGTCGCGGGCTCCGCCCTGTCGGCGCTGCGGCTGGCGCCGGACGTGCTGGGCGGTGGCGCCGCGGGCGGCGGCCGGTCGTCGCCGGCGGGGGGCGTGCGGGCGCTGGGCCGGGCCGGTGACGCCGTCCGCGAGCTGCGCGACGGGCTGCGTCACCTCGCCGACCGGCCCGCCGCCGCGCGGGCGGTGGCGGCGCTGGGCGCCTCGCGCGTCGCCTACGGCGTCCTGCTCGTGCTCGTCGTCGTCCTGACCCGGACCCGCCTCGTCCCCCTGGAGGACCCCGACGGCGCGCTGGCCCTGACCGGCGTCGTGCTCGTGGGGGTGACGGTCGGCATCGCCCTCGCCGTCGTGACGACGCCGTCCGGCGCCGCCCGCCTCGGGGCCCGGCGGTGGGGCGCCGGCTGCCTGGGACTGGGCGCGGTGGCCGTGACGTCGCTGGCCGCGGTGCTGCCGGTGGACGCCGTCGCCGTCGCTGCCCTCATCCTCGGGGGCGCGCTGCTCGGGACGGGAGGCCAGGGCCTGAAGATCTGCGTCGACGCCGTCGTGCTGCGCTCGGTCGCCGACACCCACCGCGGGCGGGTCGTCGCCGTCCACGACGCCGTCTTCAACGGCTCCTTCGTCCTCGGGGCGCTCGTGGCGGCGTCCGTGCTGCCCGCCGGGCCGTCGGACGCCGCCGTCGCCGCGCTGCTGCTGCCGCTGGCCCTCGTGCTGCTCGGAGCCGCGGCGCTGATGGCCCGGGCGCCCGACGTCGCGTGAGAACGGGCGCGGCCCCGCCCGGTCAGAGGGTGAGGAGGACACGCTCGGTGGTGCCGTCGGCGTAGGTGACCTGGACCGGCACCCCGCCTCGGGACGGCCAGCCCTCCATCTCCTCCCCGGGCACCCACAGCGCGAAGTAGCCGCCCGAGACGGTGGCCTCGACCGTGCCGTGCATGGCGCTGTCGTAGGTGAGGCCGACGACCTCGCCGCCGGCGGACCCCACGGCCATCGAGAAGGCCCCGCTCCCCGTCATGCCCATCCCGAGGCCGCTCGGCCGGAGCTCGCGCGGAGCCGGCGTCTCGTCCAGGCCGTAGGAACCCACCACCCCCTCGGCGAAGGGGGCGGAGGCGTCCGTCGTGCACACCGCGGAGAAGCCGTCCCGACCGGCGAGGACGACGGTGACCCAGGCCCCCCGCCGCTCGGCGACGGCCGCGACCGCGTCGTCGAGCTGGGGGTACTCCGCCCGTGCGTCGTCGTAGGTGTCGCGGCATTCTTCCCCGGCGTCGCGCCGCTCCTCGGCGCTCAGGCCGTCGGGGGTGGCCGTCCAGCTGGCATAGGCGGCGTCACCCCCACCGAGGAGCGGCGGCAGGACGAGCAGGCCGGCGGTGGTCGCCGCGACGAGGCCACCCGTGGCGAGCAGCGCCCGCGTCGTGCGGCGCCGGCCCGCCGGTCGCGGCGACGGGGCCACCGGCGCCGCGGGCCGGCCGACGGCGTCGCCCTCGAGCCGGGACCGCAGGAGGACGCGGGCCAGCTCGGCGTCGGCGCGGGCCGTGGCCGTCGACGGCGACCGGTCGGGCGTCGGCGGGCCGGCGTCGAGGCTGCGGAGGACGTCGTCGTCGGACGTGCTGCGGGAGGAGGCAGAGATCATGTCGGGCTCCGGTCCGGGTGGCCGGCGCGCACGGGGCGCGGCTGCGGCGGGTGGTCGAGGTGCAGGCGCAGGGCGCGCCGGGCGCGGCTGAGCCGCAGCCGGTAGGCCACGGGCGAGACGCCGAGGACGGCGGCGGCCCGCGGCGCGTCGAGACCCTCGAAGACGCTGAGGGACAGCGCCTCCTGGTGGACGTCGGACAGCAGATGCCAGGCGCGGCCGACGTCGACGCGGCGCGCGGCGGCGTCCGCCTCGGCGTCGGAGGTCTCGCCGGGCGCCGGCACGCCCGTGGCGGCGAGCCGCACGCCGAGCGCCTCGCGGCGCCCGTCCGCCCGCTGCCGCGTGAGCAGCACGTGCCGGGCGACGCCGAAGGTCCACGCCCGCGCGTCATCCGGCGCCCGCGGCACCTCCTCCAGGCGCCGCCACACGACGAGGTAGGTGTCGGCGACGACGTCGTCCACGGCGTCGGGCCCGGCCCGTCGCCGCACGAAACGCTCGAGGTCGGCGGACGTCGCGGCGTGCACCGCGCGGAACGCCTGCTCGCGCTCCGGCGTGCTGCGGGGCGTGCTCATGCCCCTACCTCGCCGGGCACGAGCCGAGTGTGTCGCGGCGGAGGAGGCCCGGTCGGTGGAGAGGCCCGGTCGGTGGAGAGGCCCGGTCGGCAGGTCGCGGCCGTCGTCGGTGGTCGGTGCCAGGGTCGCGGGCATGACGACAGGGCGACAGGTAGCGGCTCGGCCCATCGGTGGCAGCGCAAAGGAGGACGAGCCGCACCGCGTCGTCGTCGTCAGCGGTCCCGGCCTCCTGGGCAGGAGGTGACGCGGCATGAGCGGCGGTGAGGCAGACCTCCACCACGCCCGGACCGTGGCCGGGTACGACGCCGTCGCCGCGGACTACGCGCGCCTGGTGCCGGACCTGGCCGGTGAGCAGGCGCTCGACCTGGCGATGCTCTCGACCTTCGTCGAGCTGCTCCGCCGCGAGGACGCCCCGGCCGGGCAGGTCGTGGACGTCGGCTGCGGCACGGGCCGGGTCACGGCCCACCTGGCCGAGCAGGGGCTCGACGTGCTCGGCCTCGACCCGTCCCCGGGGATGCTGACGCAGGCCCGCGCCGCGTCCCCGCACCTCCGGTTCGCCGAGGGCGACGTCCGCCGCCTCGACCTGCCTGACGCCTCCTGCGCGGGGACCCTGTCCTGGTACGCGCTGCTGCACCTACCGCCGGAGAGCCTCCCGCGCGCGGTCGCCGAGCTGGCCAGGGTGCTGCGGCCCGGCGGCCTGCTGCTGCTCGGCTTCCACGTCGGGGAAGGTCACCGGACCATCACCGGCGCCTACGGCCGGCCGGTGCACCTCGACGCCTGGGACCTCACGCCCGAGCGGGCGCTCGACCTGACCTCCGCGGCCGGTCTGGACGTCGTCGCCCGCCTCGTCCGGGCACCGGCCGGCCGGGAGAGGCGTGAGCAGGCAAGCCTGCTGCACCGGAAGCCGTGGTGAGCAGCCGCGGGTGCTGCGGCGCTCCTGGGCGCCACGGCGCCCATCACGAGCTCGGTGAGCGGTCCCTGACCGCCACCAGGACGACCGGTCACGCGACGGTGTCGACGACGTCCCTGACGTGACGGTGGCGTGACGGAAGGCCACGTGAGGGCTGCGAGGGCGGGGCCGACCGCCCGCCGGCCGCACGGTGAGGACAGCCGCGAGGAGCTCGACCCTCACCAGCGGATGCCGGCGGCGCAGAGCTGCCGCCTCGACGACACAGGAGATCGACATGACCACCAGGACCCGCACCCGAGCCCTGCGACCCGCAGCCCGCGCCCTCGTCGCCGCCGGCGGCGCCCTCACCCTCGGCCTCGGCCTCGGCGCCTGCAGCACCTCCGGCAGCGAGGAGGGCGCCAGCGTCGAGGACGTGCAGGAGGACAGCGCTGACGTCGACGAGCCCGCGACGGACTACGCCTACGACGGCGTCTACGACTCGGCCTTCTCCGACGACCAGGACTCCTACGTCGGCGAGGAGGTCACCCTGTCGGCGGACGTCAACGAGGTCCTCTCCGACTCGGCGTTCACCATCGCCGGCACGGGCGACACGACGGTCGGGGAGTTCCTCGTCGTCGACAGCGCCTCCACGAGCGGGCTGGAGCCCGAGCTGACGGTGCAGGCCACCGGCACGGTGATGGAGGCCTTCGACGTCGTCACGGTGGAGGAGGACCTGGGCGTCGACCTCGACGACGACCTGTACTCCGACTGGGAGGGCCAGAACTACCTCATGGCCACCTCGGTCGACACCTCGGTGGCCGGGGACTCCTGAGCCTCCCGGCCCGCCGCGGGCACCCGGCGGGTACCGCCCACGCCTCGACCGCGTGGCGGGGGCGGGGCACCTCGACCAGCATGGCCGGGTGCCCCGCTCCGCCGTCGTCGTCGAGGACGACGACGCGTTGCGGCGGGTCATCTCCCTGGTCCTGCGCGGGGACGGCTTCGAGGTGGCGGAGGCGGCCACCGGCGCCCAGGGCCTCGCCCTCGCCACCGACGGCCCCGTCGACGTCGTGCTGCTGGACCTGATGCTGCCCGACGTGCCCGGGGTCGACGTCTGCCGAGAGCTGCGACGGCGCAGCACCGTCCCGGTCGTCGTGGTCACCGCCCGGGCCGGCAGCCGCGACGTCGTCGAGGCCTTGGAGGCGGGCGCGGACGACTACGTGACGAAACCCTTCGTCGCCAAGGTGCTCACCGCCCGCGTGCAGGCCGTCCTGCGGCGGTCGACGCCGCAGACCGAGCCGCTGCACGACGTCGAGCTCGGTGACCTCGTGCTGCGGCGGGGCCAGGGCGACGTCGTCGTCCGCGGCGAGCCGGTGCCCCTCACCCGCACCGAGCAGGCGCTCCTGGAGGAGCTGGCCGGGCGGCCCGGGCAGGCGGTCGGCCGCACGGAGCTGCTGCGGCGCGTGTGGGGACGGGAGTGGTTCGGCGACGACCGCGTCGTCGACGTCCACGTGCACCGCCTGCGCAGGAAGCTCGAGCAGGACCCGGCCAGGCCGGTGCACCTGCTCACCGTCCGGGGACGGGGCTACCGCCTCGCCGGGGACGTCTAGGCCGGCTCCCCGCCCCCCGGGGGTGAGCCCTCTCACCGCCCGAGCCCCGCTCAGGCCTGCGGCGGCTCCGCGGCCTCCGGCTGCTGCTCCCACCAGGTGAGCAGCTCGGTGCGGGCGGCGTCCTCGCCGAGGGGGCCCCGGTCCATCCGCAGCTCCAGCAGGTGCCGGTAGGCGCGACCGACGACCGGCCCGGGGCGGGTGCCGAGCACGGCCATGATCTGCCCGCCGTCGAGGTCGGGGCGGACGGCGGCGAGCTCCTCGGCCTCCTGCAGCTCGACGATCCGCTGCTCCAGGGAGTCGTAGGCCGCGGCCAGGCGCGCGGCCTTGCGCCGGTTGCGGGTGGTGGAGTCCGAGCGCGTGAGCCGGTGCAGGCGCGAGAGCAGCGGCCCGGCGTCGGTCACGTAGCGGCGCACGGCCGAGTCGGTCCACTCCCCGCCGGCGTAGCCGTGGAAGCGCAGGTGCAGCTCGACGAGCCGCGCGACCTGCTTCGTCGTCGCGGTGTCGAAGCGCAGCGCCTTCATCCGCCGCGCCGTCATCTTGGCGCCGACGACCTCGTGGTGGTGGAAGCTCACGCCGCCGCCCGGCTCGAAGCGGCGCGTCGGCGGCTTGCCGACGTCGTGCATCAGCGCCGCCAGGCGCAGCACGAGGTCGGGGCCCGGGACGTCGCCGCCCGGCCCGTCCTCCAGCGCGATCGCCTGCTCCAGCACCGTGAGGGTGTGCTCGTAGACGTCCTTGTGGCGGTGGTGCTCGTCGACCTCCAGCTGCAGCGCCGGCAGCTCGGGCAGCACGTGCTCGGCCAGGCCCGTGCCGACGAGCAGCTCCAGGCCCTGCCGGGGGTGCGCGCCCAGCAGGAGCTTCTCCAGCTCGACCCGGACCCGCTCGGCGGAGACCTTCTCGATGCGCCCGGCCATCGCCGTCATCGCCTCGACGGTCGCCGGGGCCACGCCCAGCCCGAGCGTGGCGGCGAACCGGGCGGCGCGCATCATCCGCAGCGGGTCGTCGGCGAAGGAGTCCTCGGGCGCCCGCGGCGTGTGCAGCGCCCGGTGGGCGAGGTCGCGCAGGCCGCCGCACGGGTCGACGAACTCCCCGTCCGGCAGCCGCACGGCCATGGCGTTGACGGTGAAGTCCCGCCGCACGAGGTCCTCGGCCAGGGAGTCCCCGAACTGGACGACGGGCTTGCGGGACTCACGGTCGTAGAGGTCGCTGCGGTACGTCGTCACCTCGACGACGACGTCGCCCCGGCGCGCGCCGATGGTCCCGAAGGCGGCGCCGACGTCCCAGGTCGCGTCGCCCCAGGCCCCGAGCAGGGCCTGCGTCTGCTCAGGGCGCGCGCTCGTCGCGAGGTCCAGGTCGACGTCGGCCGGCCCGGTCAGCCGCCCCAGCACGGCGTCGCGCACCGGGCCGCCGACGAGCGACAGCTCGTGCCCGGCCGCTGCGAAGGCGCGGCCCAGGTCCACCGCGGCGGGGGCGAAGGCCAGCAGCGCGGCCACGGCCTCGTCGCGCACCGCCGCGACCGCCGCCGCGACGCCCGACCCGTCGACAGGAGCCGGCGACGGAGGGGCCTGCGACGGAGGGGCCTGCGTCGCGGGCACGGGAGCGGGTACCGGAGCCACCGCACGAGGGTGCCAGAGGACGACGCCCCGGGACCCGACCGCCCGCCGTCCTCGCCGTGGCCGTCCGCCGGACCTGGGCGGCAGGTCCCAGGTGGATCACGACTCCTGCCGGCTCCTCTCAGCAGGGGGGAGGCCCGGGGGGCCGTCGTTACAGTGCTGAGCATGTCCGCGTCCACCGGTCGACCTCCCTCGCTGCCGCGGGCGCGCGCGCCGCGGTCGGAGGAGGCCGGCGCCGGCCGGCAGGACGCCGCCGAGGACCAGGTGCAGCCCGAGGTCGCGGCCACCGCACGCAGCAGCGCCGAGGAGCAGGCCCGGCGGGACACGACGGGCGTCCCCCCCGGCGGCGGCGAGCACGACGGGCGCCCCCGACCGCGGGGCCGCGGCTCCCGCACCCCCCGCCGCGGGACGGTGGAGGAGACCTCCGCCGGCGGGCTCGTGGTCCGGGACTCCGGCGGCGTGCCCGAGGTGGCCCTCATCGCACGGGTCAACCGCGCCGGACGCCTGGAGTGGTGCCTGCCCAAGGGCCACCTGGAGGGCGAGGAGACCCCGGTCGAGGCGGCGGTGCGCGAGATCGCCGAGGAGACCGGCATCACCGGGGAGCCCGTGCGCCCGCTCGGCACCATCGACTATTGGTTCACCGCCGACGGCCGGCGCATCCACAAGACCGTGCACCACTTCCTCCTGCGGGCGACCGGAGGGTGCCTCGGCGTCGAGGGCGACCCGGACGCCGAGGCCGTCGAGGCCGCCTGGGTGCCCGCCCCCGAGCTGCAGGGACGTCTCGCCTTCCCCAACGAGCGCCGCATCGTCCGCGCCGCCGGGGACCTCCTCGACGACGGTGGCTGAGCGGGCCCGCCGCGGCGCGCTCACCGCTGCCCTCGTCGGCGTGCCGCTGCTGCTCGCCGCCCTCGCGCCGACGCCGGCCGCGGCGCTGCCGACCGGGCCGGGTGCGCCCGCGGCCCCGGTGCTGGAGCCGGCGAGCACGAGCGCGGCGCGTGCAGCGGCTCCCGACGACGCCCCCGGCGGCGTGCGGGTGCGCGTCGTCGACCTGCCCGCCGAGGCCCTCGCCGCCGACGACGACCTGACCGTCGAGGTGCTGCTCGTCAACGGCACCGAGCAGGAGGTCCGCGACCTCACCGTCGAGCTGCGCGTGCAGCGCGCGCGGCTCGACCGCGACGGCGTCGCCGCCTGGGCAGGGGCGCCCGTCGACGCGGCCGCGGGAGCCGTGGTGCTCGGCCGGCCGCTGCTGGAGCCGCTGCCGCCGCGCACTCAGGAGCGCCTGCGCCTGTCCGTGCCCGCCGCCGACCTCGGCCTGCCGCGAGACCCCTCGACCTGGGGCCCGCGGGGGGTCGCCGTCGACGTCGTCGACGCGGGCGGCACGAGGCTGGACGCCGACCGGGGCCATGCCGTCTGGTACCCCGGCGACCCGGAGCCGGACCCGCTGCGCCTCGGGGTCGTGGTGCCCCTCACCGGTGCGGCCCCTGACGTGGGCACCGCGCTCGTGCCCGACGCGGAGCTCTCCCGGCTGGTCGACGACCCGGCCGGGGACCAGACCAGCCCGGACGGCGGCGACGGGACGGGCGACGACGAGGCGGGCGACGACGGCCGGCTCGGCCGCCTGCTGACGCTGGCCGAGCACCCCGGCACGACGTGGGTGCTCGACCCCCTGCTGCTGGACTCCTCCGAGCCCGGCGACAGCACCGACGCCGCACCGGTCGAGGCACCGGGGTCTGGGGTGGGCGAGCCACCGGTCGCGGGGGCGACCCCGCCGCTGGCGCCAGGCGAGGTCCCGGCCGGCGACGTCCCGTCGGCGACCGCGACCACCCCGGCCGGGCCCGAGCCGACCGGCGCCGTCCTCGCCTGGCGCGAGCGGCTGCTGGCCGCGGCCCCCGACCACGAGGTGCTGGCCCTGCCCCGCGCCGACACCGACCTGCTCTCGGTCACGGGCGCCGGGACGCCCGAGCTGTGGCGCCTCGGGCTCGCCCAGGCCGGACGCTCGCTCGAGCGGGCGGGCGTGAGCGGGCGCACCGACGTCGTCTGGCCGGCCGGAGGAGCACTCGGCACGGGTGCCGCCGAGCTCGCCGCCGGGTCGGGCGCAGTGGGCGCCCTCCTCGACGGCGCCCTCCTCGACGACCCACCGGCCGGCCCCGCCGCCCCGGTCGCGGGCAGCGACCTGACCGCGCTCCTGCCCGACCCGACCCTCACCGACCTGCTGACGACGGCCGACGACCCCGACGCGGGTGCCCTGCTGCCGGCCCGGCTGCTCGCCGAGACGGCGGCGCTCACCCGCGAGGAGGGCGAGCGCGCCCTCGTGCTCCCGCCGCGCACCTGGGACGCCGACGTCGAGGTGGCCGGCGCGGCGCTGGACGCGCTCACGGGCGCCCCCTGGGTCGAGACCACCGACGTCTCGGACCTGCTGGCCGACCCCGACCCCGACGCCGACCCGGACGAGGCGGCGGGCGGGGCGGGCACCGCCGACGTGGTCGTGCTCCCGGACGAGGCGACGGGGACGCCGTCGCCCCCCCTGGACGCCGGTGTGCTGACCTCGGTGGTCGAGGCGGTCCGCGCGGCGGGCGCGCTGGAGGCCGTCCTCCGCGACCGGGCCCCCCTGTCCGCCTCCGAGCGCAGCGCCGTCGCCGCCGCCGCGCTGGCCGCCCGCACGAGGCAGGGGTGGGCGGCCGAGGTCGAGGCGACCGTCGCGGACCTGGGGGTGCTCGCCGGCGCGGTCTCGCTCGTGCAGGGCGGCACGGTGACGGTCGTGGGTGCGGAGACGTCGGTGCCCGTGACGGTCGCCAACCGCCTCGACCAGGCCGTGGACGTCGTCGTCACGGCGACGTCGGACTCTCCCCGCCTGCGCGTGCGCGGCGAGGCGGCGACGACCGTCGGGCCCGGCTCACGGGCGCAGGTCCTGGTGCCCGTCGAGGCGGTCGCCGGCGGCGACGCCGTGCTGCGCCTGGAGCTGCGCTCCCCCGGCGGCGTGCTGGTCGGCGCCGCCACCGAGGTGCCCGTGCAGGTCCGGCTCGACGTCGCCGCCTGGGGGACCGCGGGGATCGCCGGTCTCGGGGCCCTCGTGCTCCTGCTGGGGCTCGTGCGTACCGTCCGGCGGGTGCGCGCACGCCCGCCGGGCGTGCGACCCCGGAGCCCCGACCAGCCGTCCGCAGCGGCCGCCGGGCCGGAGCCACCGGCCAGCCCCGCCCGCCCGGGCGAACCCGAGCACCCCCCGCAGCCGGCGGACACCGCCACGGCCGAGGAGAGACGATGAGCACGCCGAGGACCTCCCCCGGGGGAGCGGTCGAACCGGGTGGTACCGCCCGCGCCCCGGGACCGCCGGGCCCGACCGACCCCAGGCAGGCGGACGGCGCCGCGGACCCAGGTGGTGCCACCGCCGGGCCGGTCGACGCCGGCGTCGGCGCGTCCCCGGGCACAGGTGCAGGTGCAGGTGCAGGCACGGGGACAGGCACAGGCGCCGCGGCCGAGGTCGGCGGCGTGCGCTCGCTGGTCCGCTCCAGCACCGTCATGGCCGCCGGCACCGCCGCGAGCCGGGTGCTCGGCCTCGTGCGCTCGGTGGTGCTCGTCACCGCCATCGGCGCCGTCGGCGTCACGGCCGACACCTTCGACGTCGCCAACAACATCCCCAACATCGTGTACCTGCTCATCGCGGGCGGGGTGCTCAACGCCGTGCTCGTGCCGCAGATCGTCCGCGCCTCGCGCGACCCCGACGGCGGCAAGGCCTTCGTCGACCGGCTCGTGACGCTCGTCGTCCTCGGCCTCGTCGTCATCACGGCGATCTGCCTGCTCGCGGCGCCGCTCCTGGTGCGCGCCTACGGCCTCGCGTGGGGTGGCCCCGAGGTGCGCCTGGCGACGGCGATGGCGCTGTGGGTGCTGCCGCAGATCTTCTTCTACGGCCTGTACACGGTCCTGGGCCAGGTGCTCAACGCCCGCGGCAGCTTCGGGCCGTACATGTGGGCGCCCGTGGTCAACAACGTCGTGGCGATCGCGGGGCTGCTCGTCTTCATCGTCGTCTTCGGCCGCGCCGACCCGCTGCTCGGGCGCGACGGCCTGTCCCAGGGCCAGGTGGCCCTGCTGGCCGGCACGGCCACGCTCGGCGTCGCCGCCCAGGCTCTCGTGCTCCTCGTGCCGCTGCGCCGGCTCGGTTTCACGTGGACCCCGCGGTTCGGCGTCCGCGGCGTGGGCCTGCGCAGCGCCGGCACGGTCGCGCTGTGGACCTTCGGCGGGATCATCGTCTCCCAGGCCGGCTTCTTCCTCACGAAGAACATCGCCGTCTACGCGACCCAGGCGGCCGACCTGCCCGACGGCGTCGCCCCGCCCGGCCCGGCCGTCCTGTCCTACGCCTACCTGCTCTACGTGCTGCCGCACTCCCTCGTCGCCGTCTCGGTCGTCACCGCCCTCTTCACCCGTCTGTCCAACCGGATCACCGCCGGCGACGAGCGGGGGGCGCGCTCGGACCTCTCCCTGGGCCTGCGCCTGCTGGGCGTCGTCTCCGTCCTCTCGGCCACGGGGCTGGTCGTGCTCGGCGGCCCGATCGGGGTCCTGCTCTTCGGCCCCGGCGGTGGCGCCTCCATCGGCCTGACGACCGCGGCGATGGCGCTCGGGCTGCCCTTCTACAGCGCCCTGTACCTCGTGCAGCGCTCCTTCTTCGCCCGCGAGGACGGCCGGCGGCCGTTCGTCGGCGTCGTCGTGGCGGCGGTGGCCTCGGCGGTCGTCGCCGCGGCCGTCGCCCTCCTCGTCGCGCCCGCGTTCGTCGTCGTCGGGCTCGGCGCCGCCCAGAGCGTCGGCAGCGCGGCGGGCCTCGCCGTGGCGCTGGTGCTGCTGCGCCGGCGCACGGGCTCCTTCGACGGCTCCCGCGTGCTGCGCCTGCACGTGCGGGTGCTGCTGGCAGCCGTCGTCGCCGGCCTGTGCGGCTGGGCGGCGCGCGCCGGCGTCCAGTCCCTGCTCGAGCAGTCCCTCACCGAGGGCCTCACCGGGCGGCCGACGGCGCTCGCCGTGGTGCTCGTGGGCGGCGCCGTCGTCGTCGGCGTGTACGTGCTCATGCTGCGTGCCACCCGGGTGCGGGAGCTCGACGACGTCCTCGCGCAGGTGCGCCGCAGCCGGTGAGCCGGCGCCCGCGACGACGGTGGCGCCCGCCGCCGGAGGTCTCGACGTCGGCGGGCGCGGGTGCCCGGCGGTGTCGCCGCCCGCCCCTACGCTGACCAGCGCTCGCGGGCGCGCACGAGGCGTCGGCGCGACGACGCCCGCGGGGGGCCGCGGAGAAGAGGACGGAGGGCTCGGGCGTGGACGCTGCACCACCCCTGCACGAGGGCACGGAGCTGTCGGGGCGGTACCGGCTGGTGCGACGCACCGGGGGGAGCGCCCCCGCGGGCGGGCCTGCCCCGGTCGGCGCCACGAGCACCTGGCACGGCCGCGACCTGCTCCTGCGCCGTCCCGTGGAGCTGCTCGCCGTCGCCGGGGGGGCCGAGGACGTCGTGGACGCCGCGCGCCGCGCCGCCCTCGTGGAGGACCCCCGGGTGCTGCGCGTGCTGGACGTGGGCAGCACCGGCACCGGTGGGCACGGCGGCTCGACGAGGGCCCCGGGCTCGTCGCGGGAGGGCGCCTCCGAGGAGCCGGAGGCGGGGTGGTCCTTCGTCGTCACCGAGTCGGTGCCCGGTGAGTCCCTCGCCGCGCTCGTGCGCCGGCGCGGGCCGCTCCCGGCGCCCCTGGTGCGCACGCTCGTCGGCGAGGCCGCGCAGGCGCTCGAGCGGGCGCGGGCCCTGGGCCTGCACCACCGGCGCCTGTCGCCCGCCCACCTGCTGCGGGCCTCCGACGGCGGCGTCGTCGTGACCGGCGTGGAGATCCGCGCGGCGGTCGCGGACGGCGACCCCGCCGAGGCCGTCGCCGGTGACGTCGACCCCGCCGTCGCCGCCCGCGCCGACGTCGTCGGGCTCGTCGCCCTGGTCCACGCCGGGCTCACCGGGTGCTGGCCCGGGCCGCTGCGCGGTGACGCCGCGGGGGCAGGGCGTCCGGTGGACGGGAGCGGTGACGCCGAGGGGGCGGGTCTCCCCTCGGCACCGCGGGGTGACGGCGGCCCGGTCGCGCCGGCCGACCTCGTCGACGACGTGCCGGCCGACCTGGACCTCCTGTGCTCGGCCGTGCTCGGCCCGCACGAGGACGGGCCGCGCACGCCCGGGGAGCTGGCCGAGCAGCTCGCGCCGTGGGACTCCCCCTACCTCGACGGCCGCCCCGGCGGTGGCGGCGGCACGGCCGCCTCGCCCCACCTGCGCACTCACGACGGCGAGCCAGACGAGGCGGTGGCCGCGCCCGCCTCGCTCGTGCCGGCCGCCCGGCGACCGCGGTCCAGCCCGTCGGGGGCCACGGGCTCGCTGCCACCGGTGGACGGGGGCGAGGGCGAGCGCCTCGACGACGTCACGGGCCCGGAGACGGGCACGGCGGCGGCCAAGGTCCCTGCGGTCGTGGGCACCACCTCGGCAGCCACGACCGCCTCCGTGGCAGGCGCTGCGGTGCCCGGGGCCGGCGGTCGACGCGCGGCCGCGGGCGTCGGCCTGGGTGGGCGGACAGGCTCGGCACGGCTGTCCGGCGGCGCGGCCGGTGACGGCGGCGCGCCGGCGAGGGCAGGCGGCGGCAGCGGACCGGCGGTCACGGGAGGCTCGGGCGGACTCGGGGACGAGGGCTCGGCCGGGGCGGGCGAGGGCGCCATGGCCGCCGAGGTGGCCCGGCGGCCGAGCCGGACGCAGAGCGCCGTGGTCATCGGCGTCGCGCTGGCGGCCGTCGTGCTCGCCCTGCTCCTGGCGCTGCAGGTGCTCCGCGGCATCGGCCCGGGCGGCGACGACGACGTCGCGGGCCCCGCGCCGACCGAGACCGGGCAGGCGCAGACGACGGACGAGCCCGCGCCGGAGCCAGAGCCAGAGCCGGAGCCGCCGCCCGCACCGGTCGTGACGAACGGCGTCGTCGCCGACCCCCTGGGCGACGGGGTCGAGAACGACGAGCTGGTGCCGCTGGCCCTGGACGGCGACCCCGGCACCGCCTGGCGCTCCTCGACCTACACGACGGCCGACTTCGGCAACCTCAAGGAGGGCGTCGGCTACGGGCTGCAGCTGGAGGCACCGGTGCTCGTCAGCGGCGTGACCCTGACCACGCCGACGGCGGGCGGGACGGTGGAGCTGCGGACGGCGCCCGGCTTCAGGCTCGAGGGCTCGCAGGTCGTCGCGACCGCCGAGCTCGGCGGCGGACCGGTCGACCTTGTCCCGCCGGAGCCCGTCGAGGCGCAGGAGCTCCTCCTGTGGTTCACGAGCCTGCCGCCCTACGGCGGCGGCTACGCCGTCGAGGTCTCGCAGGTGCAGGTGCGCTGAGGTGGCGGCCCGCGGACGGCCCGACCAGCGGGACGGCGCCCACCGGCTCGACGCCGCGGGCGCCGACGCGCGAGAGGTCGACGCCGCGCTGCTGCGGGCCCACCTCGCCGGGGACGAGCGTGCCTTCGAGGAGCTGGTCCGACGCCACGGCGCCCGGCTGTGGCGGCTCGCGGCCGGGGTGCTGCGGGACGAGCAGGAGGCCGCGGACGCCGTGCAGGACGCCTTCGTCTCCGCGCTGCGGGCCGCGCCGTCCTTCCGCGGTGACGCCGCCGTCAGCACCTGGCTGCACCGGATCACCCTCAACGCCTGCCTCGACCGGCTCCGGCGGCGCACGGCCCGTCCGACGGTGTCGCTGGACGCCCCCAGGTCCCCGGACGACGACGGTGGTGCCGCCGAGAGGCTGCCGGCCGCCGGGGACGCCCTGGCCGACGTCGAGCTGCAGGTCGACGTCGGCGTGGCGCTCGCCGGGCTGCCCGAGCACCAGCGGGCCGCGCTCGTCCTCGTCGACCTCCACGACATGTCCGTCGCGGACGCAGCAGAGGTCCTGGGGGTCGCCGTCGGCACGGTGAAGTCCCGCTGCGCGCGGGGCCGTGCCGCCCTGGCCGAGCTGCTGCGGGCCCGCGGCGTGGCGCCCCGGCGCGCCGGGGGGCCAGCGGCCGGGAACCGCACCCGCTCCCGCGGCGTCCGAGAGGAGGGGTGCCTGCGCGGCGGGGGTGCCGCAGGTGCCGGCGGCAGCGGGACCACGGGCAGCCCGACGACCGACTCCGAGGAGGTGCCGTGAGCCAGCCCCCTGCGCCCCACGGGCCCGACGACGTCGACCCGCCGCCGGGCCCGAAGATGCACCCAGACGCGGCCGAGGTGGACGCGCTGCTGGACGCCGACCTCCACGAGGTCCGCGACCGGGGCGGCGAGGACGGTCCACCGCCCGAGGCCCTCGTGGCCGCCCACGTGCTGGGGTGCGAGCGCTGCCGGGGCGTCCTGGAGGACATGCGCGCGGTCCGCCGGCTGCTGCGGGCTCGGGCCGTCGCCGCACCGCCGCCACCGCCGGAGCTGCAGGCACGGATCGCCGCGGCGGTGGCGCAGGAGGCCGGGCGCACGCGGCAGGCGGCGCGCCGGCACCGACGGCGCGGCGCCGTCGCGCTGGCCGCCTCCGTGGTCCTCCTCGCCGGGCTCGGGACGGCCGTCGCCGTCTCGGTCAGCCCGCTGGGCGGTGACGGCGGCGCGGACTCCGTGGCGGGAGCCGGGACGGCCGACCCCGGGACGGCGCAGCTCGACGGCGGCGGACCCCCCGCCACCACGGCGACCCTGGTGCTGTCCTCAGGCACCGACTACGAGCCGGGGCGCGTCGCCGACCAGCTCGCCGCGGTCCTCCAGGCCGAGGACGCCGACGGTCTGCGCGACGCGCTGCCCGGGCCGTCCGGCGTCGACCTCGGCCGCGGGAGCGCGGACGAGAGCGGGTCGGCGGAACCGGCGGGTCTGGGTGATCCCGCTCGGCTGGCGGAGTGCCTCGCCTCGCTCGGCCGGGCGGACGCCGAGGCGCTGCTCGTCGACTCGGCCCGGTGGGAGGGGACGCCCGCCGACCTCGTCGTCGTGCCCGTCCCCGCGCAGACGACGGACGGGACGGGCGACGGCCCGGGGGGGGCCGTGCAGGTCTGGTTCGTCGCCCCGGGGTGCGTCGGCGGCCAGGGCGGCCTGCGGCACTTCGAGGTCCTCGACGGCTGAGGCCAGGCCGACGCCGCGCGGGGCCACGCGGAACAGCCGCCCGCGGTAGCCGGTTGACGCACCGTGGCTGGAGGACGGCCGAGACGCCGTGGCGTGCGAGAAGGTGACGCCCGGCAGGACGCCCTCGCACTGCCCGCAACTCCTGACGTGACCACCCGCGACCGACCGACCGAGGAGCAGCCAGCGTGAGCGACGACGTCCGCAACGTGATCATCGTGGGGAGCGGCCCTGCGGGTTACACCGCCGCCGTCTACGCCGCACGGGCGAACCTCGAGCCGCTCGTGGTCGCCGGCTCGGTGACAGCCGGGGGTGCGCTCATGAACACGACCGAGGTCGAGAACTTCCCTGGCTTCCCCGAGGGGCTCATGGGCCCCGACCTCATGGAGCGCATGCAGCAGCAGGCCGAGCGCTTCGGTGCCGAGGTGCTCTTCGACGACGCCGTGGAGCTACGCCTGCAGGGCGACGTCAAGGAGGTCGTGCTCGGCGGCGGGCGGACCTACCGCGCCCGCACGGTGGTGCTCGCGCTGGGCTCGGCCTACCGGGAGATCGGCCTGGCGAACGAGAAGCGCCTCTCGGGCCGGGGCGTCAGCTGGTGCGCGACCTGCGACGGCTTCTTCTTCCGCGACCAGGACATCGCCGTCGTCGGCGGCGGGGACTCCGCGGTCGAGGAGGCGACGTTCCTCACCCGCTTCGCGCGCTCGGTGACCCTCGTTCACCGCCGTGACGAGCTCCGCGCCTCGAAGGTCATGCAGGAGCGGGCCTTCGGCAACGAGAAGATGCGCTTCGCCTGGGACACCGAGGTGGTCGACGTCCTCGGGGCCGACAAGGTGAGCGGCCTGAAGGTCCGGAGCACGACCGACGGCAGCGAGCGCGAGCTCGACGTCACCGGCATGTTCGTCGCCATCGGGCACGACCCGCGGGTCGAGCTGGTCAAGGGACAGGTCGACATCAACGACCACGGCTTCATCGCCGTCGACGGGCGCTCCTCCCGCACGAACCTGCCGGGCGTCTTCGCCTGCGGCGACGTCATCGACCACGAGTACATGCAGGCCATCACCGCGGCCGGCACCGGCTGCGTGGCCGCCCTCGACGCAGAGCGGTATCTCGCCGAGCTCGGCGACGCCGGCGGCCCTGCCCCCGACGTCGCCCTGGTCGAGGGCAAGCCGGAGATGGCCGGCGCCGCTGGCCACCCCTGAGCGGCCCGGCACCGCCCGGGCGCACCAAGCACCGACCCCACCCAGCACCAGCCCCACCCAGCACCGACCCTACCCAGCACCGGCACCTCTGCCGTCGGGCAGACCGCCGCACCGAGGAGACCCATGAGCACTAGGACCGTCACCGACGACACCTTCGACACCGAGGTCCTGCAGGCCTCCAAGCCCGTGCTCGTGGACTTCTGGGCCCCGTGGTGCGGCCCCTGCCGTCAGGTCGCGCCGGTCCTGGAAGAGCTGTCGGACCAGTACGCCGGCTCCATCGAGGTGGTCAAGGTCAACACCGACGAGAACCCCAAGGTCGCGGCGACGTACGGCATCACCTCGATCCCCACGCTCAACGTGTACTCCGGCGGTGAGCTCGTGAAGTCCATCATCGGGGCGAAGCCCAAGCCGGCCCTCGTCCGCGAGCTGGGCGAGTACCTGGCCTGAGGTGTCCCGGGCCGCGCGGTCGACGCTCGTCGGCGTCGGCGTCGACAGCACCACGGTGGAGGAGGAAGGCGCACACGTGAGCACGGCTGACCTGGCCCTGCGGCTCGGCGACCGCGGACCACGCGTCGCCGGGCTGCGAGAGCTCCTCTCCCGCAGCAGGGACGACGTCCCCACCGGCTCCGCAGCACCGGACGACGACGTCTTCGACGAGGCGCTGGCGAGATCGGTGCGGGCCTTCCAGCAGTCGCGGCAGCTACGTGCCGACGGCGTCGTCGGGGCGCAGACCTCCCGGGCCCTGCACGCCGCGTGCTGGCGTCTCGGCGACCGCGTGCTGCGCTTCGTCCCGGGGCACCTCATGCACGGGGACGACGTCGCGGTGCTGCAGTCCCGGCTGCTGGCCCTCGGGCTGCTCGACGACCGCCGGGACGGCCGGTACGGGCCGCGGACCGAGGCCGGTGTCCGAGAGCTGCAGCGCAGCAGCGGGACGCCGGCCGACGGCGTCGTCGGCCCCGAGACGCTGGAGGCGTTGCGACGTCTGGACCGGTCGGTCGGGGGTGGCGACGCCTTCGCGCTGCGAGACGCCGAGAGGACGGCGCAGGCGCGACGGCGGCCGAGCCGCCGCGTCGTCCTCGTCCATCCCGCGCACGGCGGCGAGGATCCCGGGGCCATCGGTCACGGTCTGCGGGAGGCCGACGTCGTCCTCGACCTGGCCCAGCGCCTCGAGGGTCGGCTCGCCGCAGCCGGGACGACGGTCGTCCTCAGCCGGGGCGCCGCGCAGGAGCCGACGGCCGAGCAGTGCGCCGACCTCGCCGAGGCGGTCGCCGCCGACGTCGTCCTCGCCCTGCACTGCGACGCGGTGACACCGGCACGGGGTGACGCCGACCCGGCGAACCTGCCGCCCTCGCCCGCACGCGGTGTCGCGACCTTCTCGTGGGCCTCGGCGACGTCGTCGTCCTTCTCCGTCGAGGGAGCGCGTCTGGCCGGGCTGGTGCAGCGTGAGGTCCTGGCCCGGACCGGCCTGGCCGACCTCCGCACCCACACCTGGGACACCGACGTGCTCCGGATGACGAGCATGCCCGCGGTCAGGGTGGAGCTCGGGTACCTCACCTCACCCGAGGACGCGGCCGAGCTCGCCGATCCCGCCTTCCGCGACAGGTGCGCCGAGGCGCTGGCCGCGGCCGTGCACCGCTTCTTCCTCCAGGCCGACGACGACGTCGCGACCGGGCTCATGGCCGTGGTGCCCGCGCCGGGGTGACCGGCACGACACCTCGGCCCGTGCCCAGCCCCTCACGGTGCGGGCGCACCCTCCGGGGGCCGTGATCCAGGCCACCGCAGCCGTCAGCGCAGCGCCGGCACGCGCACGTCGGCCAGGATGCGGTCGAGCGCACGCTCGACGTCCTCGCGCCAGGACAGCGCGGTCCGCAGCTCCAGGCGCAGCCGCGGCCACCGGTGGTGCGCCGCGACGACCTCGAAGCCCACCTGCAGGAGGAAGGCGGCGGGCAGGTGGCACCCCCCGCCGAGGCGGGCCGACCGGACGGTGGTGGGGTCCCGGAGTCCTGGCCGACCACCGGCGGGGCCCTCGGGCGCCGTCACGTCGGCGTCCACCTCGGAGCCCGCGGACCCGAAGGCCTCGATGGCACGCACCCCGCGCCGGGTCAGGTCCTTCGCCGCGGACTGGACGAGCACCCGGCCGAGTCCGCCGCCCCGGTGGCCCGCGAGCACGCCGGCCGTCATCAGCAGCACGGCGTCGGCGCTGACGGGGGAGGTGGGGTAGACCAGCGAGCGCGGCACGAGGGAGGGCGGGGCGTAGGTCACGAAGGCCGCGAGCTCGCCGCCCTCGTGCGCCACCCGGCCGCACGAGCCCCACTCCAGGAGCGTGCGCGAGAGCCATGCCTCCTTCTCGAAGGCCGGGTCCCCGCCCTGGCGGACCGACGTCGCGGCGGCCTCGTCGAGCTCCCACCGCACGCAGGTCCGGCACGGCTGCGGCAGCTGCGCCACGTGCTCCAGCGTCAGGGGGCCGACGCTCCGGCTCACCACACCCTCCTCCGTCGTGCCCCCGGGCGACGGGGCGTGCAGGCGCCCACCACCTCGTACCCCGACCCGGACGCGCAGGTCCGCGGCGTCAGGCCCGCCGCCGGGGGTCGTACCCCTCGGCGGGCCGGGGCCGCACCATGGCGCCGACGAAGGCTGCTGCGGCGCCGAGCGACAGGCCCAGCCCGACTGCCGCGAGGGTGCGCCGACGATCCGCCCGACCGTCGTGCGGCGCGGGCTGGCCGTGACGACGGGACGGCCGCCAGGACGTCTGACGGGAGGGCGGCCAGGGCAGCGAGCGGGTGGGGCGCCGCAGCCGGCCACGCATCAGACGGCGTCCGTGGGCGACGGGTCCGCAGCAGTCCCCCCGGCGTCACCGACGCCTGCCCCACCACCGCGGACGGGCTGCCCGTCGAGCATCTCCGGGGCGAGCACCGCGAGAATGCGCTCGAGGTCCTCCGCCCCGGCGAACTCGACGGACAACCGCCCCTTCCGACGCCCCATCGCCACGGTGACGCGCGTCTCCAGCCGCTCGGACAACGCTGACGCCACGGCCTCGGCCCGCTCGTCCCGGGCTCTCGGGGCCGCCGCACGACGCGGTGCCGGCGCCTCCTCACCGAGGGCCACCGCCTCCTCCGTCGAGCGGACCGACAGCCCCTCGGCGACGACCCGTTGCGCCAGCCGCTCCATCGCCGCCGCGTCGGGCAGTCCGAGCAGGGCGCGGGCGTGCCCGGCGGACAGGACACCGGCCGCGACCCGCCGCTGGACGAGCGGGGGCAGCTTGAGCAGGCGCATGGTGTTGGTGATCTGCGGCCTGGAGCGCCCGATGCGGCGAGCCAGCTCCTCGTGCGTGCAGCCGAAGTCCTCGAGCAGCTGGCTGTAGGCCGCGCCCTCCTCGAGCGGGTTGAGCTGGCTGCGGTGGAGGTTCTCCAGCAGCGCGTCCCGCAGCAGGGCGTCGTCCTCCGTGCCCCGCACCACCGCCGGCACGGTCGCGAGCCCCGCCTCCCGGCAGGCCCGCCACCGTCGCTCGCCCATGACGAGCTCGAAGCGCACCGTTGGCGCCGTCTCGCCGCGCTCCCGCGGTGCCTCCTGATCGTCACCCGAGAGGTCGCCCGCGCCGTCGGCCGGCACGTCGACGGGGACCGGCCGCACGACGACCGGCTGCAGCACCCCGACCTCGCGAATGGACTGCTGGAGCTCGGCGAGGTCGTCCTCGTCGAACTCCGTCCGAGGCTGGCGCGGGTTGGGCCGGATCGCGTCGACCGGGACCTCGACGAGGCGTACTCCCGGGACGTCCAGGAGGCCGTCGGCGTGCGCGTGCCGGCCGTCCTCCCCCTCGCCGTGCGCCCTCTGGCCGTCCCCTCCGTCGTCGGAGGAGCCCGGCCGGTCGGCCGCGCCAGGCGCTAGCCCGTCCGTCTCGTTCCACGTGGAACGGGGCCGCTCGGCCACGGCGGTCGCGCCCGAGCTGCCCTGCCAGAAGACGTCGCGGGGCCTTTCACCGTCTGGCCCCGCGGGGATCAGGGCTCCGAGCCCTCGGCCGAGACCCCGTCGTCGGTCCGTCATGGTCAGCGCCTCGATCCGCTCGTCGTGAGGTCCTGCTCCGCCGGCCGCACCGGTCGCTCGGCGAGCTCCTGGGCAGCGGCGAGGTAGGACAGGGCCCCGCTGGACCCCGGGTCGTAGGTCATCACGGTCTGGCCGTACGACGGTGCCTCCGACACGCGGACCGAGCGGGGCACCGTCGTCGTGAGCACCTCTCGCGGGAAGTGCGTGCGGACCTCGTCGGCGACCTGGGCCGCCAGCCGGGTCCGGCCGTCGAACATCGTCAGCAGGATGCTCGAGACATGCAGGACCGGGTTCAGGTGCTGGGTGATCATGCTGATGTTCTTCAGCAGCTGGCTCACGCCCTCCAGCGCGTAGTACTCGCACTGGATGGGGATGAGCACCTCCTCCGCGCAGACGAACGCGTTGAGCGTCAGCAGCCCCAGGCTCGGGGGGCAGTCGACGAAGACGTAGTCCGGCGGCGCCTCGCCGGCACTCGCGCGACGTGCCAGGTACCCGGCCACGGCGCTCCGGAGCCGGGTCTCGCGCGCCACCATCGAGACGAGCTCGATCTCGGCGCCTGCCAGGTCGATGGTCGCGGGGACGCAGGCCAGCCCTGGCACGTCCGGGCACTCCTGCAGCACGTCCTCCAGCGGCACGCCGTCGACGAGGACGTCGTACAGCCCGGCGACCTCGGCGTGGTGCTCGACGCCGAGCGCCGTGGAGGCGTTGCCCTGCGGGTCGGCGTCGAGGACCAGGACCCGGGCGCCCGCCTGGGCCAGCGCGGCGGCGAGGTTGACGGTCGTCGTCGTCTTGCCGACGCCGCCCTTCTGGTTCGCCACGGTGAGCACGCGGGTCCGCGCCGGCCGAGGCAGCGGGCGTCCCTGGAGGGAGAGGCGGCGACGGGCGTCCGCGGCCACCTCGCGGGCGAGCGGCGTCGTCTCGTCGACCTGGGGGAGAGAGCTCACGAGCCGGGCCACCTCCGCGTCGGCCGTGCCGCCCCGGTGCTCGTCCTCAGGCCCTTTGCCCTCGGGACCCTCGGCCGCAGCGATCTCTGCGGCGGTCAGCACGAGCGGGTCGTCGCCGTCCAGGCCGCCCGATCGCGCACCGGTCTGCTCCGGCGGGTCGGCGAGGGCGACCTCGTCCTCATCCGGGAGGTCGACCTCGTCCACGGGCAGCCGCGGCACCTCCCCGTCCGTCGCCCCGACGAGCCTCGCCGAGGAGATGCCCCCTACCGCCGCGACCTGTGTTCCACGTGGAACGGCGGGCCATCCCAGCGGGGAGGTAGGCCCCCCTCGCACGCTGGGCCATCCTGGCGCCGTCGTCGCCTGCACGCTTCTCCTCCTGCTCCCGGGGGCTGGCGCCTGGTCTACCGCCGACGACCACCCGGGCGACGCCCGACCCTAGCTCGCACGACGGTGGTCACCTCCTCCACGACGCCGTCGCCGCACGTCACCACCTCGACGTCGAGGAGACCGGCGCGCGCCATGCCGACGGCGTGCTCGGCGACCTCCTCCGCCGCACCCGCTCCCTTGATGGCCAGCAGCTGGCCACCCGCGGACGCCAGAGGTGCGCACCAGCGCGCGAGACGGTCGAGCGGTGCTACCGCCCGCGAGGTGACGACGTCGCCCTGCACCTGCCCGACCAGGTCCTCGGCGCGACCACGCACCACCTCGACCCGTAGCGGTGGCGCGACGTCCAGGTCGTCGAGCAGCCCGACGACGTGCTCCAGCCACCGGACCCGGCGCAGGAGGGAGTCGACGAGCACCACGTCGAGGTCCGGCCTGGACATCGCCAGGACGAGCCCGGGCAGGCCGGCGCCACTGCCGACGTCGACGACCCGCGACCCGGATGGCACCAGGTCCGCCACGGCGGCGCAGTTGAGCACGTGCCGGCTCCACAGGCGCGGCACCTCGCGCGGTCCGACGACGCCGCGAGCCGCCCCTTCACCGGCGAGCTCGGCGACGAAGGCACGGGCCAGCGGCAGCCCGTCACCCAGCAACGCGGCAGCCGCCGCCGGCTCCCGTGGCGGCTCGACCACGGCGGCTCCCGTGCTCAGGGTGCGGCCGTGACGACGACGTGCCGGTCGCCCGCCGCTCCCTCGGACTCCGAGGTGAGGCCGGTGCCGGCGACGACGTCGTGGACGATCTTCCGCTCGTAGGGGTTCATCGCCTCGAGGTGCACCGACTGCGCACCCGAGCGGACCTCCTCGACGGCCTCGCGGGCGAGCCGCTCCAGCACGCCGCGGCGTTCCTGCCGGTAGCCCCCGACGTCGAGGACGAGTCGGCTGCGCTCCCCGGTCCGTGCCTGCACGGCGAGCCGGGTGAGCTCCTGCAAGGCCTCGAGCACCTCGCCGTCACGACCGACGAGCCTGCTCAGGGAGGCGGGGGCGGCGTCGTCGGCGACCACGCTGACCGACGCCCGGCCGTCCTCGACGTCGATGTCGAGGTCACCGTCGAGGTCGGCGATGTCCAGCAGCTCCTCGAGGAAGTCCGCGGCGACGTCGCCCTCCTCCTCCAGCCGTCGTCGCCGGCCCTGGCCGCCTTCGTCCTGGCCNNCCCTCGTCCTGGCGGCCCTCGTCCTGGCGGCCCTCGTCCTGACCTTCGTGAGCCTGGTCCGGGGTCTCGGCACCCGGCTCGGACGGCCGGCGGTCGACCGGTACCTCGCCCGCCCCTCGCCCCTCGTCCACGGCCTGGTCCTGCTGCTCGCTCATCGGCCCGAGGGCCCCTCTCTGCTCAGCGCCGGAGCTCGTCCTCCGGCACGACGTGCGTTGACGGCTCCGGTGCTGATGACGCAGCGGGGAGCCGGGCGGTGCTCAGCTCTTGCGCGAGGAGCCGCCTCCTGGCGTGGTGCCCTGCTTGCCCCGCCTGCCCGCCGTCCGGCCGGACGTCGACCCCTTCGTCCCCGGTCCGACCGGCTTGCCGCCTGGCGCGCCGTCGCGGGAGCTCGACGACGCCGGGGTCCGCTTGACCGGCGCCCCAGCCGCCCGCCTCGCCTTCTTGCCGCCGTCCCCCGCGCCGCCGCCAGCGACCTTCGCGTCGGCGACCGTGCCGTTGCCGGGTGCGGCGTCAGACCGCGCCCTGGTCGCCGCGTCCCCCGCGCCCTCAGCCGGGGCCGGCGGCTCGCCCCGCTCGCGCGGACCCTGCTCCGGGGTGCTCTGCTGGCCCGGCTGCTGGCCGGGCTTGCGCTGGCGGTCCTTGCGTCGCGGCTGGGCCCGCTGGCCGCGCGGCTGCTCGGCGGCCGCGGCCGGGCCCGTCGGCGTGGAGCCGGTGAGCTCCTCGACGGTGACGCCCTTGCGGCGGGCCTTGCGCTCCAGCAGCCTCGCCTCGGCCTCGGAGCCGGGGGCCGGCATGTTGCGGATCACGTAGAACTGCTGACCCATCGACCAGACGTTGGTCGTCAGCCAGTAGAGCAGCACGCCGATGGGGAAGTTGACGCCCGTGACCGCGAAGACGAGCGGCAGGACGTACATGATGATCTTCTGCTGCTGCGCCATCGGGTTGTCGGCCATGGAGGCCGGCATGTTCTTCATCATCAGCTGCCGCTGCGTGGTGAAGGTCGTCACCGACATCAGCACGATCAGCAGCACCGTGACGGCCTTGGTGACGAGGTCGTCGCTGCCGAGGAAGGTGGCCGACAGCGGCGCCCCCAGCAACGTCGAGGCCTCCGCCTGGGTGGCCGTCTCGACCGTCATGAGCCCGACCGGGTCGCGCGTGCCCGAGGCGATCGCCGAGAGGCCGTTGAGCAGCTGGAACAGCGCGATGAAGATCGGCATCTGCAGCAGGATGGGCAGGCAGGACGCCAGGGGGTTGGTGCCCGCCTTGCGGTAGGCGGCCATCGTCTCCTCCTGCATCCGCTGGCGGGAGGCAGGGTCCTTCTTGCCCTTGTACTTCTGCTGGATCTTGCGCACCTCGGGCGCGACGATCTGCATCCCCCGGGACGCCTTGATCTGCTTGACGAACAGCGGGATGAGCAGGATCCGGATGACGACGACGAGCGCCACGATCGACAGCGCCCACGAGAGCCCGGACGTGGGCTCGAGCCCCGCGGACGTCAGCAGGTCGTGCGCCGTCACCATGATCCAGGCGACGACCCACTCGAGGGGGCGGAGAAACTCGAACATGGGCTCCTGCCGTTCGGCTCGGGCGGTGCTCGCGGACCCCGCCGTGACCACCCGTGCCGGGCTCGGTGCGGGGGCGGGGCTGCGGGGGACTGACCTTGGGGGGCTCGCTGCGGGGGCTCGGTGCGGGGGCGGGGGCCGAGTCGGACGGGCCCGGCGCCGCTCCAGGGTCCCACCACCGGACGGGCGCCGGTGCCCGGACCCGCGGCCGGCGTCTCAGCCGGGGTCGCCGTCCTGCTCCCCACCGGCGCGACCCGACGAGCGTGGGCGGCGACGGGGCGGCACGTGGTCGACGCCGCCGAGGTTCCACGGGTGGCAGCGCAGGAGCCGGCGGACGGCGAGCCAGCTGCCCCGCAGGGCCCCGTGCCTCTCGAGGGCCTGGACGGCGTAGGAGGAGCACGAGGGGTAGAAGCGGCACACCGGCGGGTACCACGGCGACACCACGAGCTGGTAGCCGCGCACGAGCAGCACCAGGGCCCGCCGGGCCGTACCCGCCGTCAGGGCGCCGACCGCCCCCCGTCCACCGGCCGCCCGGCCGGTAGTGGCTGCCGATGCAGCCCGCAGGGCGGCGCGGGAGGTCCTCCCCGCCGACGACGGGTCCGCGGGGCGCGATGCGCTGCTCACCGGCCCAGCCGCGCCCCGGCCTCGGTCCCGGCAGCACCCGCTGGGCCGGTACCTGCCGTGCCGGCCGGGGCCAGAGCGGCCCGCCGCGCACGTCGGGCGGCCGAGGCCCGGGCCGACGCGAGCGCCACGTCGAGGTCGTGCGCCAGCGTCGCCGAGGGCGCCGACGCGGCGGGCGGCATCGCCCGGACGACGAGCTCGGCGCCGTCGGGGAGCGCCGTGAGCCGCTCGGCCACGAGGTGCTGCAGCCGACGGCGCACACGGTTGCGCACCACCGCGCCGCCGACCGCCCTGGACACGACGAACCCCGCGGCCGCGGGGTGCGGCAGCGGGGTCATCGCGACGTGGACGACGAGCGTCCGCCGGCCCGACCGGGCGCCCGAGCGCACCGCGCGCCGGAAGGCGTCAGCGGTGCGGACGCGTCGGGCGACCGGCAGCACGGCCGGTCAGGCGGAGATCTCGGCGCGACCCTTGCGGCGCCGGTTGGCGAGGATGGCGCGGCCGGCGCGCGTGCGCATCCGCAGGCGGAAGCCGTGGACCTTGGCCCGGCGGCGGGTGTTCGGCTGGAAGGTGCGCTTGCTCACGGGGGCTCCTGAGGTTCTGGCGCGCTGCGGCCAGCGCACGGAGGTCAGCGGTTCGGCCGTGTCGCTGCGCCGTCGACGACGGGCGCGCCCTGGCTCGGACCGCATCACGGTACGGGCGGGCCCCTGCCCGGTCAAACGGCAGGTCGGGCCGGCGGCCCGGTCCAAGACCCTGGGCGAGGAGCATGTCCGGCGAACCTCCGATGGTGCGCCGAGGTGGGGGTAGTGTCCGCGGACCGACACGCCGGACCCCGGTCGTCGGGGCGCCGGGCCGGTGGCCGCCGCAGGCCTCCCGGGGGACGGTGGCCGAAGGGAGAGCGCAGGCGCTCCCCGGTGCCTGGTCTCCCTGTGC
>NZ_JBBHZF010000023.1:283047-400987 GCF_037482365.1 Pseudokineococcus sp. 1T1Z-3 | reverse complement strand
GACGCGTGAGCACGCAGAGCACCGACCCCGTCGACCTCCCGGTGGCCTGGACGCGCGCCATGAGCCGGTTCCGCACCGACGAGCGCGTCACGGCCTCCAACCTCGGCTTCCTGCGCCAGACCCACCCCCTCGGCCTGCTCGACGGCACGGTGCTGCTCGTCGTGCGCGACGAGCTCACCAAGAACGTGCTCGAGCAGAGGGTGCGCGACGTCGTCGTGGGGATCCTCGGCGACGAGCTCGACCGACCGGTGCGCCTGGCCATCACGGTCGACCCCTCCCTCGAGGTCGGGCCGTCACCCGACGGCCCCGACGCCGGTCGTCCCACCTCGCCGGAGCAGGGCGACGCGGGAGCCCACGTCGACGACGGCGGGGCGGAGGAGGACGAGGACGACGTGCGCGCCGCCGTCGAGGCCGAGGCCCCGGCCGTGGGTGCCGTGCGTCCGCGCGACCCGAGCCGGCCGAGCGAGCCCACGCGGCTGAACCCGAAGTACACCTTCGACACCTTCGTCATCGGGGCGTCCAACCGCTTCGCCCACGCGGCGGCCGTCGCCGTCGCCGAGGCGCCCGCCAAGGCCTACAACCCGCTGTTCGTCTACGGGGAGTCCGGGCTGGGCAAGACCCACCTGCTGCACGCCATCGGCGACTACGCCGCCAAGCTCTACGCCGGCGTCCGGGTGCGGTACGTGAACTCCGAGGAGTTCACCAACGACTTCATCAACTCCATCCGCGACGACAAGGCCTCGGCGTTCCAGCGGCGCTACCGCGACGTCGACGTCCTCCTCATCGACGACATTCAGTTCCTGTCGAACAAGGTGCAGACGCAGGAGGAGTTCTTCCACACCTTCAACACCCTGCACAACGCCGACAAGCAGGTCGTCGTCACGAGCGACCTGCCGCCCAAGCAGCTGTCGGGCTTCGAGGAGCGCATGCGCTCGCGCTTCGAGTGGGGCCTCATCACCGACGTCCAGCCGCCCGACCTCGAGACCCGCATCGCGATCCTGCGCAAGAAGGCCGCCGGCGACGACCTGCAGGCGCCCGACGACGTGCTCGAGTTCATCGCGAGCAAGATCTCGACGAACATCCGCGAGCTCGAGGGCGCCCTCATCCGCGTCACCGCCTTCGCCAACCTCAACCGCCAGGGCGTGGACCTGCCGCTGGCCGAGGTCGTGCTGAAGGACCTGCTCACCGACACCGGGACGGGCGTCATCACGGTCGCGACGATCATGGCGCAGGCCTCGGACTACTTCGGCGTGACCATGGAGGACCTGGCGGGCGCCTCACGCTCGCGGACGCTGGTGACCGCCCGTCAGACGGCGATGTACCTGTGCCGTGAGCTCACGGACCTCTCGCTGCCCAAGATCGGCCAGGCCTTCGGCGGTCGGGACCACACGACCGTCATGCACGCCAACCGCAAGATCCGCGAGCAGATGGCGGAACGGCGCTCGACCTTCAACCAGGTCACCGAGCTGACCAACCGCATCAAGCACCAGCACCGCTCCTGAGCGGTCGCTCCCCCTCTGGCTCGTCTCTCCTCGGCTCGTCCCTGCCCGGCTCGTCCCTGCCTGGCTCCTCCATGCCCGGCTCGTCCCTCACCCACGAGGGCTCCAGCCGCGAGGTCAGATCACCCGTCCGGGCGCCGGCCCACCACGCACAGCGACGAGTACCACGCACCGTCATGCCTCCTGTCACCGGCAACTGCACCCAGTGATGTCCCACAGGTGTTGACAACCCTGTGGACACGTGTGGAGATCCCCCGGCCTGCGTCCACACCCCCGTGGACGCAGGCGGCGGCGGGCGTCGTCGCGCACAGCGCCCTGGCCCCGCTGCGGAGCGCCGCCACCAGCTTCTCCCCCGGTCGACACGCCGGCCGACCTGCGACGCCGCCTGCTCCTCCACACCCTCCACAGCACCGATGACGAGGACGAGCCTCCCCAGATGACATGAGGTCCGCGCACAGCTGGAGGGGAGGCCTGCTGGGGACGACGCTCCCCTCGCCCGAGCCCTCCCACCCCCCGCCGCCCCTGTCGTAGGGTCGGCGCCCGCGCCCGCGCGTCCGCCGGGTGCTCGACGTGGGCGAGCTCACGCGGCGGCGCCCACCCCGGGCGCTCCGTCGCCGGCCCTGCCTCGTCGCCGAGGTCGGTCCCCCCGCGCGGGGTCTGCGAGGAGAGGTCGGTCGCCGTGAGGTTCAGGGTCGAGCGGGACGTGCTCGCCGAGGCAGTCACCTGGACGGCGCGCTCGTTGCCCACCCGGCCGCCGGTGCCCGTGCTGGCCGGTCTGGTGGTCGACGCCGACGCCAGCGGGACGCTCGTGCTCTCGGGCTTCGACTACGAGGTCTCCGGCCGGGTCGAGGTCGCCGCCGAGGTGGAGGAGCCTGGCCGGGCGCTCGTCTCGGGGCGGCTGCTGGCCGACATCGCGCGCAGCCTTCCCGGGCGCCCCGTCGAGGTGGCCAGCGAGGGCCCCCGCGTCACGCTGACCTGCGGCTCCAGCCGCTTCCAGCTGCTGACGATGCCCGTGGAGGAGTACCCCACGCTGCCGCAGATGCCCGAGTCCTCGGGCGTCGTGGCCGGGGACGTCCTCACCCAGGCCGTGGGGCAGGTCGTCGTCGCCGCGAGCCGCGACGAGACGCTGCCCATCCTCACGGGCGTGCGGATGGAGATCGAGGACGACCGGCTCACGCTGCTCGCCACCGACCGCTACCGCCTGGCCCTGCGCGAGCTGCCCTGGCGCCCGGCCTTCCCCGGCGCCTCGACGAGCGCGCTCGTGCGGGCCCGGACGCTCTCGGAGGTCGCACGCTCCCTCGGCTCCGGCGGGGGTGACGTCACCGTGGCGCTCTCGGACGCCGCCACGGGCACGGGCCTGATCGGCTTCGAGGCCGGCGGCCGGCGCACGACGTCGCTGCTCGTCGACGGCGAGTACCCGAAGGTGCGCTCGCTGTTCCCCACCGACTCGGCCGTGCGCGCCGTCGTGGCGCGCGAGGAGCTGGTCGGCGCCGTCCGCCGCGTCTCCCTCGTGGCCGAGCGGAACACCCCCGTGCGGCTGTCCTTCAGCGAGGGGCAGGTCGTCCTGGAGGCCGGCGCCGGTGACGACGCCCAGGCGAGCGAGGCGCTGCCCGCCGAGATCGACGGTGCGCTGGAGGACGGTCTCCTGCAGACGGCTTTCAACCCGGCCTTCCTGCTCGACGGGCTCGGTGCGCTACCCACAGCCCACGTGCGCTTCTCCTTCACCCAGCCCAGCAAGCCGGCCGTCCTCACCGGCCAGGACGAGGCCGACGGCGAGCACGACCTCGGCTACCGCTACCTGCTCATGCCCGTGCGCATGGCCGGCTGACCTGACGCAGGGCGGTTCGCGTCCGTCTGGGGACTGGCTCATGACGGTGGGGGCCGGGTCCTGGCCTCGACCGGCGAGCCTGCCCCGGAGCCACCACGCTGGGGCCCGACCGCAGGACCCGACCCATCGCCACCCGGCGGGAGGAGCCGCATGAGCACGGACGCGAGCACGACGGACGCGGGCACGACGGACGTCGCCCCCCAGCCCCAGCCCCACCCCGAGGAGCCGGTGCGCCACCTCGGCATGGTCGGCCTGGGCAAGATGGGTGGCGGCATGCGCGCCCGCCTTCGCGACGCCGGCCTGCAGGTCACCGGGTACGACCGCGACCCGGACGTCACGGACGTCGACAGCCTGGCGGCGCTGGTCGCCGCCCTGCCCGCGCCCCGCGCCGTGTGGGTGATGGTGCCCGCGGGTCCGATCACCCAGGGCGTCGTCGACGAGCTCGGCGAGCTGCTGGAGCCGGGGGACCTCGTCGTCGACGGTGGCAACTCCAAGTGGACCGAGGACGAGCAGCACGCGCAGGAGCTCGCGGCCAGGGGCATCAACTTCCTGGACTGCGGGGTCTCCGGCGGGGTGTGGGGCGAGGACGCCGGGTACGGGCTCATGTGCGGCGGCTCCGCCGAGGACGTCGCACGGATGCTCACCGTCTTCGACGCGCTGCGTCCTGAGGGCCCGCGCGAGGAGGGCTTCGTCCACGCGGGCGACGTCGGCGCCGGCCACTACGCGAAGATGGTGCACAACGGCATCGAGTACGGGCTGATGCAGGCCTACGCCGAGGGCTTCGAGCTGCTGCTGGCCAAGGGGATCGTCAAGGACGAGACCGGCTGCTTCAAGGCATGGAGCCGAGGGACGGTCGTGCGCTCGTGGCTGCTGGACCTCATGGTCCGCGCCATGGAGTCCGACCCGGGGCTGGAGAAGATCCAGGGCTACGTCGACGACTCGGGCGAGGGTCGCTGGACGGTGCAGGAGGCGGTCGAGAACGCCGTCCCCGCCCCGGTCATCACGACGGCGCTCTTCGCCCGCTTCGCCTCCCGGCAGGCCGACTCCCCGGCGATGAAGGCCGTCGCCGCCTTGCGCCACCAGTTCGGCGGGCACGCCGTCAAGGACGCGGGGCCGAGCTCGGGCGCCGGGGACTCCGACTCCGACACGCGGGGCCGCTCGGACCAGCTGGGCGCCGGCGACGCCGACGAGGCAGGCCCGACGTCGGGCGGGCGCGCCGTCGACCACGAGGGCTAGCGGGTCGGAGGCCGGGTCCCGGGCCGCAGCAGGTCGGGTCGGGGACGGGGCAGCAGCAGGGGCGAGCAGGAGCGGGAGGGCGGCGCGTGCACGTGGCGCACCTGTCGCTCGCCGACTTCCGCAACTACGAGCGCGCCGAGCTGCCGCTGGAGGCGGGGGTCACGGCGCTCGTGGGGCCCAACGGCCAGGGCAAGACCAACCTCGTGGAGGCGCTGGGGTACGTCGCGTCGCTGTCCAGCCACCGGGTCGCCCAGGACGCCCCGCTGGTGCGGGCGGGCGCGGAGCGCGCCGTCGTCCGGGCCAGCGTCGTGCGTGACGGCCGGCCGGTGCTCGCGGAGGTGGAGATCACCCCGGGACGGGCGAACCGGGCCCGCCTCGGGCGCTCGGCCCTGCCGCGGGCGCGCGACCTCGTCGGGACGCTGCGGACGGTGCTGTTCGCGCCGGAGGACCTCGCGCTCGTCAAGGGCGACCCCGAGGGCCGCCGCCGCTTCGCCGACGACCTGCTCGTGCTGCTGGCGCCGCGCCTGGCCGGCGTCCGGGTCGAGTACGACCGGGCGTTGCGGCAGCGCAACGCCCTGCTGCGCAGCGCCTCCGGCCCTGGCGGGCGACGTCGCAGCGGGGGCGACATGGCCCTGGCGGGTCTGGAGGTCTGGGACGACCAGCTGGCAGCCCTCGGCGCGGACCTGCTCTCCGCGCGCCGGTACCTGCTCGCGCGTCTCGCGCCCTACGTCGCCCGCGCCTACGACGCCGTCGCCGAGACCGGCCCGGGCGGCGTCGGCGCGGGGGCGGCGGCCGCGGGTGCCCCGGCGGACGTGGTGCGGCTGCGCTACCGCAGCTCGCTCGCCGAGCACCGCGGCGAGGGCGAGGAGGACCTGTCCGCCGAGCCGGCCCGGGCGGGCGGGGCGCCGGCCCGGGACGTCCTCGCCGACCAGCTGCGGGAGGCGATGGCGGGCCTGCGGCAGCGGGAGGTCGAGCGCGGTCTGACGCTCGTGGGGCCGCACCGCGACGACGTCGTGCTGTCCTTGCGGGGGCTGGCGGCGCGGGGGTACGCCAGCCACGGCGAGTCGTGGTCGTTGGCGCTCGCGCTGCGGCTGGGGGCCTACGAGCTGCTGCGCAGCGAGGGTCCGGGAACGCCTTCCGAGCGTGAGCCGGTGCTCGTGCTCGACGACGTCTTCGCCGAGCTGGACGCCCGACGGCGGGCCCGCCTGGCCGAGCTGGTCGCCGGCGCGGAGCAGGTGCTGCTGACGGCCGCCGTGCCCGAGGACGTCCCCGCGCAGCTGACGGGCCGCCGGGTCGAGGTGCGCGCCGGTGCGCTGGTGCTGCCGGAGGTGCCGGGGCACCCCGTCGAGCCCGCCGACACCGTCGAGCCTGTGCGGCAGGTGGACGCTCATGGCTGAGCCCGGGCCGTCCGGGCCGGACGACGCCCTCCCCTCCGGCGACGCCCTCCCCTCCGGCGACGCCCTCCCCTCCGGCGACGCCCTCCCTTCTGGCGACGCCGTCTCCTCCGAGGCGGTCGGGCCGCCGGACGCCGTCGACCCGTCTGCGGACGCCGTGCGGGCGGCCCTCGGCCGGGCCCGGGCGGCGGCCCGCGAGCGTGGCCTCCTGCCAGGGGCCGCGGGGTCCCAAGGGGCGGCCGCCCGGGCGGCGCGGCGCGAGCAGGCGCAGCGACGCCGCGCCGGTCCGTCCATGTCCGGGGCGGCGCCGGACGAGCGCGACCCGCAGACGGTCGCGCGCAGCATGGACCGCCTCGTCGGCGAGCTGGGGTGGAGCGCACCGGTGGCCGTCGGCGGCGTGATGGGCCGGTGGGAGCAGGTCGTCGGCCCGGAGGTGGCGGCGCACGCCACGCCGGAGCGCTTCGCCGACGGCGTCCTGCTCGTGCGCGCGGACTCGACGGCGTGGGCCACCCAGCTGCGCCTGCTCCTGCCGGTCATCGCCCGGCGCCTGGACGAGGAGCTCGGCGCCGGCGTCGTCACGTCGCTGCAGGTCAAGGGGCCAGGGGCGCCGTCGTGGCGCCGGGGCCCCCGCCGTGCCGCCGGCGGCCGCGGCCCGCGCGACACCTACGGCTGATCCGCTCCTCCCCGGCCACCGCTCCTCCCCGGCCACCGCTCCTCCCCGGGCGCGGCCCTCCTCGGGGCGCGATGCGGTGATGCGTACCCCCACCCGAGACCGGCACCTGAACGGCTCAGCGGGCCGTCCAGGGGCCTCAGCGCGTCGCCGACGGCGGTCGGTGCCTCGGGCCAGGGGTAGACTTCCCGTGATCAGCGGGGTCCGACGCGGCGACGCGCGGGCGTCGCACGCGCAGCGGAGGGACACCTGGCCCGTGACGAGCACCGGACCCGAGGGCACCGACGGACCGGCGGGCGAGACACCTCGTCCGCACGCCTCACCCGCGGGAGGTCCCGGGGCAGGCGTCCCCACCGGGCCCGAGGGCGAGGTCCAGGAGCGCGCTCAGCTCGAGGCCGACGACGTCGCGGACGCAGAGGGCGTCGCCCCCGTCACCCAGGACGGTCACGGCCTGGACCCCAGCGCCCGTCCCGAGGACGCGGCCTCCCTGGCCTCGCAGGTCCAGGGCAGCTACGGCGCGGACGCCATCACGGTGCTCGAAGGTCTCGAGGCGGTCCGCAAGCGCCCGGGCATGTACATCGGCTCGACGGGCGAGCGTGGTCTGCACCACCTCGTCTACGAGGTCGTGGACAACGCCGTCGACGAGGCGCTCGCGGGCTACTGCTCGCACATCGAGGTCGTCATCCGCCCCGACGGCGCCGTGTCGGTGACCGACGACGGTCGCGGCATCCCCGTCGACGTCCACGCCACCGAGGGCCGCAGCGCCGTCGAGGTCGTCCTCACCGTGCTGCACGCCGGTGGCAAGTTCGGCGGTGGCGGGTACGCCGTCTCCGGCGGGCTGCACGGGGTCGGCGTCTCGGTCGTCAACGCGCTCTCCAGCCGGCTCGACGTCACGGTCCGCCGCCAGGGGCACGTGTGGCGCCAGAGCTACCGGCTCGGGGTGCCGCAGGCGCCCCTGGAGCGCGGCGAGGCCACCGACGAGACGGGCACGACCGTCGTCTTCTGGCCCAGCGAGGACGTCTTCGAGACCACGGTCTTCGACTACGAGACCCTGCGGGCCCGCTTCCAGCAGATGGCCTTCCTCAACAAGGGCCTGACCATCAGCCTCACCGACGAGCGTGACGGCGGCCGCGGGCCCGCCGACGGCGAGGAGGTCGGCGACCGCGGCGAGCCGGCCAGCGCCCGCGGCGCCGAGGGCGACGTGGCCGACGACGGTGCCCGTCGCGGGGTCACCTACCGCTACGACGGCGGGCTGGTCGACTACGTCACGCACCTCAACACGGCGAAGAAGATCGAGGTCGTCCACGACGAGGTCATCTCGTTCGAGTCCGAGGACACCGAGCGCTCGATCGACGTCGAGATCGCGATGCAGTGGACGGGGGCCTACTCCGAGAGCGTCCACACGTACGCGAACACCATCAACACCCACGAGGGCGGTACCCACGAGGAGGGCTTCCGCTCGGCGCTCACCTCGCTGGTCAACCGCTACGCGCGCTCGAAGAACCTGCTCAAGGAGAAGGACGACAACCTGACGGGCGACGACATCCGCGAGGGCCTGACCGCCGTCATCTCGGTCAAGCTCGGCGAGCCGCAGTTCGAGGGCCAGACCAAGACGAAGCTGGGCAACACCATCGCCCGCACCTTCGTGCAGAAGGTGGTGAACGACGAGCTGGGCGAGTGGCTGGAGCGGAACCCCAGCCCGGCCCGTGAGGTCATCCGCAAGTCGCTGCAGGCCTCGGCCGCCCGGATGGCCGCCCGCAAGGCCCGCGAGGCCACGCGCCGCAAGGGCCTGCTGGAGTCCGGCGGCATGCCGGGCAAGCTCAAGGACTGCCAGACCAAGGACCCGGCGCGCTCGGAGATCTTCGTCGTCGAGGGCGACTCCGCCGGTGGCTCGGCCGTCCGCGGCCGCAACCCCGAGACGCAGGCGATCCTCCCGCTGCGCGGCAAGATCCTCAACGTCGAGAAGGCGCGGCTGGACCGGGCCCTCGGCAACAAGGAGGTGCAGGCCCTCATCACGGCGTTCGGGACGGGGATCGGCGAGGACTTCGACATCTCGAAGCTCCGCTACCACAAGGTGATCCTCATGGCCGACGCCGACGTCGACGGCCAGCACATCTCGACCCTGCTGATGACGCTGCTCTTCCGCTACATGCGTCCGCTCTTCGAGGGCGGTCACGTGTACCTGGCCCAGCCGCCGCTGTACCGCCTCAAGTGGACGACGGGCGAGCACCAGTTCGTCTACACCGAGCGCGAGCGCGAGGTGATGACGAAGGAGGGCGTCGCAGCCGGCCGTCGCCTGCCCAAGGAGAACGGCGTCCAGCGCTACAAGGGCCTCGGCGAGATGGACTTCTCCGAGCTCTGGGACACGACGATGGACCCCGACACCCGCACCCTGCGCCAGGTCACCATCGGCGAGGCTGCGAGCGTCGACGAGATCTTCAGCGTCCTCATGGGCGAGGACGTCGAGTCCCGACGCTCCTTCATCCAGCGCAACGCCAAGGACGTCCGCTTCCTCGACATCTAGCGCCAGACACGAGGCGAGCTGACGTCATCGCTGCGGCGACGGACAGGGCTCGGACATCGGGGGCGGGCTGAGCGGCGCCTGCCCGAGGAGACGAACGAGGAGGCGGGGGGTGGGGTGGTCAGGTGGGGCACGTGAGGCGAGCAGCGAGGCCGGGGCGTGAGCCCGGCGGAGCGCGTAGCCAGTGCCCCACCTGACGACCCCACCCCCCGCAGCCAGCCGAGAGAACCCCAGCCGCAGCGCGCGAGCACGACCCACCGACGAGCACCATCCGTTGACGAAGGACTGACGTGAGCGAGACGACGCCTGAGGGCCCTGTCACCGACCGGGTCGAGCCGGTCGACCTCCAGCTGGAGATGCAGCGGAGCTATCTCGACTACGCGATGAGCGTCATCGTCGGTCGGGCGCTGCCGGAGGTGCGGGACGGCCTGAAGCCGGTGCACCGGCGGGTGCTGTACGCGATGTACGACGGCGGGTACCGGCCGGACCGCGGGTTCAACAAGTGCAGCCGCGTGGTCGGCGACGTGATGGGTCAGTACCACCCGCACGGGGACACCTCGATCTACGACACCCTCGTGCGGCTCGCGCAGGACTGGACGCTGCGGTACCCGCTGGTGCAGGGGCAGGGCAACTTCGGGTCGCCGGGCAACGACCCGGCGGCGGCGATGCGGTACACCGAGTGCCGGATGGCGCCGCTGGCCATGGAGATGGTGCGCGACATCGACCAGGACACGGTCGACATGGCGCCGAACTACGACGGGCGCAGCGAGGAGCCCGTCATCCTGCCGAGCCGGTTCCCGAACCTGCTGGTCAACGGCAGCGCGGGCATCGCGGTGGGGATGGCGACGAACATCCCGCCGCACAACCTGCGGGAGGTCGGGGCGGGGGTGCAGTGGTTCCTCGAGCACCCGGAGGCGAGCAAGGAGGAGCTGCTCGAGGCGCTGCTGGAGCGGGTCAAGGGGCCTGACTTCCCCACGGGGGCGCTCATCACGGGGCGGCGGGGCATCGAGGACGCCTACCGCACGGGGCGAGGGTCGATCACGATGCGCTCGGTCGTCGAGGTCGAGGAGATCAACAACCGCACGTGCCTGGTGGTCAAGGCGCTGCCGTACCAGGTGAACCCGGACGACCTGGCGGAGAAGATCGCCGGGCTGGTGCAGGACGGGCGGATGGCGGGGATCGCCGACATCCGGGACGAGACGTCGGGGCGCACGGGGCAGCGCCTCGTCATCGTGCTCAAGCGTGACGCCGTCGCGAAGGTCGTGCTCAACAACCTGTACAAGCACACGTCGCTGCAGCAGTCCTTCGGGGCGAACATGCTGGCGCTGGTCGACGGGGTGCCGCGGACGCTGTCGCTGGACGGGTTCGTGCGGCACTGGGTGGACCACCAGGTCGAGGTCGTGGTCCGGCGGACGCGGTACCGCCTGCGGCAGGCCGAGGAGCGCGCGCACATCCTGCGCGGGCTGGCGCGGGCGCTGGACGCGCTCGACGAGGTCATCGCGCTGATCCGGGCGGCGGCGACGGTCGACGTGGCGCGCGACGGGCTGGTGGAGCTGCTCGGCATCGACGAGGTGCAGGCGCGGGCCATCCTCGACATGCAGCTGCGGCGGCTGGCGGCGCTGGAGCGGCAGCGGATCGTCGACGACCTGGCGGCGCTGGAGAGCGAGATCGCGGACTACCGGGCGATCCTGGAGTCACCGCCGCGCCAGCGGGACATCGTCAGCTCCGAGCTGGCGGAGATCATCGAGAAGTACGGCGACGACCGACGCACGGAGATCGTGCCCTTCGACGGCGACATGTCGGCCGAGGACCTCATCCCGGAGGAGGAGGTCGTCGTCACGATCACGCGCGGCGGGTACGCCAAGCGCACGCGCACGGACGCCTACCGGTCCCAGCGGCGGGGCGGCAAGGGCGTGCGGGGGACGGCGCTGCGGGGCGACGACGTCGTCGAGCACTTCTTCACGACGACGACGCACCACTGGCTGCTGTTCTTCACCAACCTGGGGCGGGTCTACCGGGCGAAGGCGTACGAGCTGCCGGAGGGCTCGCGGGACGGGCGCGGGCAGCACGTGGCCAACCTGCTGGCGTTCGCGCCGGGGGAGCAGATCGCCCAGGTGCTGGACCTGCGGGACTACGAGCAGGCGCCGTACCTGGTGCTCGCGACGCGGCGGGGCCTGGTGAAGAAGAGCCGGCTGTCCGACTACGACTCGCCGCGGGCGGGTGGGCTCATCGCCATCAACCTGCGCGGGGGCGGGGACGTCGCGGCCGACGTCGCCGGTGACGACACCGAGGGGACCGAGGGCGACGAGGCGCCTGCGGCGGCGGTGGCCGTCGGGGGCGACGAGCTGGTGTCGGCCAAGCTCGTCGAGGCGACCGACGACCTGCTGCTGGTCTCCCGCCAGGGCCAGTCGCTCCGGTTCACGGCGAGCGACGAGGCGCTGCGGCCGATGGGTCGGGCGACGTCGGGCGTCACGGGCATGCGGTTCCGGGACGGTGACGACCTGCTGGCCCTCGGTGTCGTGCCGCAGGGCGCGCAGCACGACGTCTTCGTGGTCGTGGAGAACGGCATCGCCAAGCGCACGCCGGTCGACGCCTACCGGGTGCAGGGCCGGGGGGGCTACGGCGTCAAGGTCGCGCGGCTGTCCGAGCGCGGCGGTGACCTGGTGGGGGCTCTGCTCGTCGACGAGGGCGACGAGGTGCTCGTCGTCATGGGCCGCGGGCGGATCGTGCGCAGCCGCGTGGACGAGGTCCGCACGACCGGCCGGGACACGACGGGCGTGCGCTTCGCGACCCCGGACGACGGTGACGCGATCATCGCGGTCGCCCGCAACGCCGAGCGGGCGATCGAGGAGGAGGTAGCGGCCGGAGAGGCGGTCACGGATGGTGACGGTGCGGTCGATGCTGTCGACGCGGTGTCACGAGACGGCGACGGTGGTGCTCCCGGCGGCGTGGACACGTCCCCTGCGGGGGGCGATGGCGTAGCGTCGACGGCGGCCGAGCCGGTCGAGGACGTCACCGGCGACGGCGAGGGGGCCGCTGAGGAGCCCGACGACGACCGAGGGAGTGACGCGTGAGCGGGAGCCAGGCGCGACCCCAGCAGTCCGCGCCCGGCGAGGCGCGCTCCGGCGACCGGTCCGGCAGCTCGGGCACCGGCGGCTCGAGGGCCGGCGGCTCGGGCGGTCCGGCGCAGGCCTCGCGGCCTCGCGCGGAGGGCCAGCGTCCCGGCAGCGGTCAGGCCTCGACGACGCAGACCCAGGGCGGCCGCGCCGGTGCGGACCCGTCCCGTGGCGCCCGGACCCAGGGTGCGCAGGGCGAGGCGGCCGGTGCCTCGCAGCCGCGACCGGCGGCTGAGGCGCCCGCGCCCCAGCGGCGCGTGCGGCTCAGCGTCTCGCGGGTCGACCCGTGGACGGTGCTCAAGCTCTCCTTCCTCGTCTCGGTCGTCGTGGGCATCGCCGTCGTGGTCGCCGCCGGCACGCTGTGGACGGTGCTCGACGGGGTCGGCGCCTACGACAGCGTCAACCGGCTGATCGAGCAGCTCTCGGGGACCTCGACGGTCGACGTCACCGACTACGTCGGCTTCACGCAGGTCGTGTCGGCCGCGACGGTCCTCGCCGTCGTCGACGTCATCATCATCACGGCGCTCGCGACGCTCGGTGCCGTGGTCTACAACGTCTCGGCCTCGCTCGTCGGCGGCGTGCGCGTCACCCTCACCGACGACTGACCCCGACGACCGACCGGGTCTCACCGCCGCTCCCCCTGCACGCGCGGAGACGGACGCGGGGCGGTGCGGCGGCGGTGTGGCGGCGGGCGGTGGTCCCGCGTTTGGGTCGGGCACAGGCACTGGGGTAGCCTGCGGACGCCGTCGGACGACGTCGCAGCACCCGGGCCTATAGCTCAGTCGGTTAGAGCGCTTCCCTGATAAGGAAGAGGCCAGAGGTTCAAGTCCTCTTAGGCCCACCGCTGGCGCCCCGCGCCGGTCGCCCTCCCGGGGGGCGTGGCGCAACTGGTAGCGCACCTGCTTTGCAAGCAGGGGGTTAGGGGTTCGAGTCCCCTCGCCTCCACCCCGAGGCCTCGAAGGCCCCGCACTCTCGCCGGTGCGGGGCCTTCGTCGTCGTCGACACGCCTGTCCCGTCTCCCCGCGACATGTGACCTCGTCGACGCACCTCCGCCACGTGTGACCATCACGTGGGGCCCTGGCGGTGGGCTGTCGACGCCGCCGCCGCATCACGGTCACACGTCGCGGGGAGATGGACGACGACGGCCCGCCCCCACCGGGGACGGGCCGTCGGTCAGAGCTCTGGTCAGGGCTTGCTCTGCTGCTCCTGGGCCTTGGCCTTCGCGGCGTCGGTGCCCTCGTCGGCCTTAGCCTTCGCCGCGTCTGCGCCGTCCTTGACGGCGTCGGCCGTCTGGTCCGCGGCGCTCTTGGTGGAGTCGGCGGCCTTGTCGGCCGCGTCCTTGACGGCGGCGGTCGCCTGGGCCGTCGAGGACTTGGCGTCGGCGGCGGCCTGGGCCGGGGTCGTCGAGGAGGCGGTGCCGGTCCCCGAGGTCGACGTGGCCGCCCCGCCCGGGGCACCCGAGTAGGCCGAGGTGCCGGTGCTGGCCGCCCACGGGTCCTGCGTCGGCTTGGTCGAGCGCCACGCCGCGTAGCCCGCGGCCCCGGCCGCGCCGAGGATGCTGAGCACGAGCAGGACCTTGCCGACGCCGCCCGAGCGCTGGTTCTTCTTGGCCTTCTTCTCGGCCTTCTTGAGCTTCTTCTGCTGCTTCTTGATCGAGCCCTTGACCGGCTTGTGGACGTCGTCCACCTTGTCGGAGGCCGCTGCGGCCGCGGCGTTGAGCGACTCCACCAGGCGAGGCAGGAAGTCGTCGACGATCTTGTCGTGCGCGGCGTCGACGGCGGGGGTGATGGTGCCGGCGGCGGCGGCCACGCGGGGCGCGGCGGCCTCCACGCTGCGGTCACGCGCCTTCTCGTAGTGCGGCGTCGCCCAGTCGCGGGCGGCCTCGGCGTAGTGGCCGGCGCTCTTGCGGGCGCTGTCGGCCGCGGGGCCGACCTTGTCCTTGAAGGCGGCGGTCTGCTTCTGCAGCTGCTTCGTCTGCTTCTGCAGCTCCTTGGTCGCCTTCTCGCTACGACTCTTCGTCCCGAATGGCACGCGGTCCTCCGTGGGTCAGGGCCGCCGCCGGGTGCTGGCTGCGGCAGGTGGCTGCTGCGGTGCTCGTCTCGTCACCCTCCGGCACGGGTGCGCCGGAGCGGGTCGGTGGATCATCCTGCCCCGCCTGCGCGCTCTGCGCCGCTCGGGGGCACCATCTGCGCGGCGTCGGCCTGGTCCGGGCCCGGCCGGGCGTGAGGCGGGCGACGGCCGCGTGGGAGGATCGTGGTCATGTTCGCGACGATCAAGACCTCTGCCGGCGACATCCGCGTCGAGCTGTACGAGAACCAGGCGCCGAAGACGGTGAAGAACTTCGTCGGCCTCGCCACCGGCGAGCAGGAGTGGACGGACCCGCGCACGGGCAAGGCCTCCACCGAGCCGCTGTACTCGGGCATCGTGTTCCACCGCATCATCAGCGGCTTCATGATCCAGGGTGGCGACCCGCTCGGGACCGGCACCGGCGGCCCGGGGTACACCTTCGACGACGAGATCCACCCGGGTCTGGACTTCACCAAGCCCTACGTCCTGGCCATGGCCAACGCCGGCACCCGCGGCGGCAAGGGCACCAACGGCTCGCAGTTCTTCATCACCCTCGCCCCGACGACGTGGCTGCAGGGCAAGCACACGATCTTCGGCGCGGTCGTGGACGACGAGAGCAAGGCCGTCGTCGACGCGCTGGGCTCGGTGCCGACCGGCGCCGGCGACCGCCCCCGCGAGGACGTGGTCCTGCACGGCGTCGAGGTCGACCCCTCCGCGTGAGCGAGCGCCCGGGCCCCTGGTCCCCGACCCCTCCCGAGGGGTCGGGGTCCGGGGGTGCCAGGCCCGGGGACGGCGGTGGGTCGGGCGGCGTGCCCGTCTGCCCCCGCCACCCCGACCGGGAGTCCTACGTCCGCTGCCAGCGCTGCGGGCGACCCGCCTGCCCGGACTGCCAGCGCGAGGCGCCCGTCGGCGTCCAGTGCGTCGACTGCGTCGCGCAGGCGAGCAAGCAGATGCCCACCGTGCGGACGGCCCTCGGCGGGCGGGCGCGCGGCGGACGTCCGGTCGTCACCCTCACGCTCATCGGTGCGTGCGTGGTGACGTACGTGCTGCAGCTGGTGTCGGGCGGGCTGATGGTCAACCTCTTCGCCTTCTGGCCGCCGGTCGCCGACGTCCAGCCCTGGCGCTACCTGACGTCGGCGTTCCTGCACTCCCAGGGCGGCTTCCTGCCGCTGCACCTGCTGCTCAACATGTACGTGCTCTACCTCGTCGGGCCTCCGCTGGAGCAGCTGCTCGGGCGCGGTCGCTTCCTCGCGCTCTACCTGCTCAGCGCGCTGGGCGGCTCGCTCGCCTACCAGTACGTCTGGCTCCTCACCGGCGGGGACCCGCGCTTCGCCGTCGGGGCCTCCGGTGCCGTCTTCGGACTCTTCGGCGCGCTCGTCGTCGTGCAGCGCCGGATGAACGCCAACGTCGGGCAGGTCGGCCTCATCCTCGGGATCAACCTCGTCATCTCCTTCGTCTTCCCGTTCATCGCGTGGGAGGCCCACCTCGGCGGTCTGGCCGTCGGCGCGCTCGTCACGCTCCTGCTCGCCCGCACCACCCGCCGGCCGCGCGCCCAGGTCATCGGGCTCCTCGGCGTCGGTGCCGCACTCGTGGCGCTGGTGGTGCTCGCGGGCGTGCTGACCTGACGGCGCCCCGCAAGCCCGTCGAGGCGCTCGCGCCTCGGCCCGCTCCGGGTGCTGCCCGCGCAGGACGGCGTGAGGGTGGAGGGGCACCGGGCCACCCGGCCCGCCCGGCCCGCAGGAGCGCCGCATGACCACCCGAGCCGACGACCGGACCGCCCCTGGGCAGGAGCGTGACCACGACCCGTCGGCGCGCGAGGCAGCGCTGCTCGCCTCGCTGCCGCGCGACCTGCTCGTCGACGGGAGGTGGCGGCCCGCCTCGACCGGGGCGCAACTGCCTGTCGTCGACCCGTCGACGGGGCAGGTGCTCACCGACGTCGCCGACGCGAGCCCGGCGGACGGCGCGGCCGCGCTGGACGCCGCCGTGGCGGCGCAGGAGTCCTGGGGCCGCAGCGCCCCCCGCCAACGGGCTGAGCTGCTGCGGCGGGCGTTCGACGCCGTCGTCGCGCGCACCGAGGACCTCGCGCTGCTCATGACGCTGGAGATGGGCAAGCCGCTCGCGGAGTCCCGCGGCGAGGTCGCCTACGGCGCGGAGTTCCTGAGATGGGCGGGGGAGCAGGCGGCGCACGTCGCCGGGCGCTACCTGCCCGCCCCGGACGGCGGGCAGCGGGTCCTCGTGCTGCGCAAGCCGGTCGGGCCGTGCCTGCTCATCACGCCGTGGAACTTCCCGCTGGCGATGGCGACCCGCAAGATCGCCCCGGCGCTGGCGGCGGGCTGCACCGTCGTCCTCAAGCCGGCGGCCGAGACGCCGTTGACGGCGCTGCTGCTCGCCCAGGTGCTCCAGGAGGCGGGCCTGCCGCCCGGCGTGCTGGGCGTGCTGCCGTGCTCGGACGCTGCGGCCGTCACGGGGCCGCTCGTCGCCGACCCGCGCCTGCGCAAGCTGTCCTTCACCGGCTCGACGGCGGTGGGCCGCCAGCTGCTGCGCCAGGCCGCCGACGGGGTGCTGCGGACGTCGATGGAGCTCGGCGGCAACGCGCCGTTCCTCGTCTTCGACGACGCCGACCTCGACGGGGCCGTGGACGCCGCGATGGCCGCCAAGCTGCGCAACGGCGGGCAGGCGTGCACGTCGGCCAACCGCTTCTACGTCCAGGCGGGCGTCGCGGCCGAGTTCACCCGGCGCCTGGCCGAGCGGGTCGGGGCGGTACGGGTCGCCCGCGGCACGCAGGACGGCGCCCAGGTCGGGCCGCTCATCACCGAGGCGGCCCGCACGAAGGTCGCCGACCTCGTCGACGACGCCGTCGAGCACGGGGCGAGGGTCCTGACCGGCGGGGCCCGCCGCGAGGGGCCGGGCTACTTCTACGAGCCGACCGTGCTGGCCGACGTCCCCGCCGGCGCCCGGCTGCTCGCGGAGGAGATCTTCGGGCCGGTGGCGCCCGTCGTCACCTTCGCCGCCGAGGAGGAGGCGGTGGCGCTGGCCAACGACACCGAGCACGGTCTCGTCGCCTACGCCTGCACCGCCTCGACCTCCCGGGCTCTGCGGCTGGCCGAGCGGCTGGAGACGGGGATGCTCGGCGTCGGCACCGGCGTGATCTCCGACCCGGCAGCGCCCTTCGGCGGGGTCAAGGCGTCCGGGCTCGGCCGCGAGGGCGGCGAGGAAGGCCTCGGGGAGTACCTCGAGACGCTGTACGTGGGGATCGCCGACCCCTGGGGATGAGCCGCGTCCTTCTCCCCGCTCTTGTCCACAGGTCTTGTCCCCACTGTGGGGACGGGGCGTGCGGCCTGTGGAGGACGACGTCGTCATCCACACTGTGGAGAAGTCCTGTGGGGAACTTCCACCGCTGTGCTTCGGCTGCTCATGGCCCCCGGCCGAACACCTGTCGGTGCGTCCACCGGTCCACGACGACGACGGCTGTCCACCGCCGGCGTGCCGGCACCCTGGGGACGACGTCGTCTCGCCCGCCGCGTCGTGGAGGGTCGGGCGCCGTCGGAACGAGGTACTGATCGGATGCTGGCCTGATGAGGGTCGGCCGCACCGCGAGAGACGCTGGGCCCTGCTTCAGCGGGTGGGCAGCACGCCGCGCCTTCCCAGAGAGGACGGGCGGCGTCGAGGGCAGATCAGCGCCGGGTGGGGCGCTGGACGAGACGGGCCGGCGTCAGCGCCAGCGCGTCGTCATGAGGAAGCCGGCGAGGATGATCCCGAAGCCGGCGACGAGGTTCCAGCTGCCGATCCCCGGGACGGGGAGCTGGTTCTCCGAGACGTACCAGACGACGATCCACACGAGCCCGAGCAGCATGAGCCCGACCATGACGGGCACCCACCACGTGGGGTTGGGACCAGCGGGGCGGCGCGCCTTGGCGGCACCGGTCGCGGTCACCGGCGCGTCATCACCCTGGGGCGAGGACTTCTTGCGTCGGCGGGACTCCGGCATCGCGGCTGCTCCTCGGGGGTCGGGCTCGGGCCGTCGTCGAGGGACCGCCTGTGCGGGCGGCGCTTACGGCGCCCGGCGGCCTCCCGTCGGTGCCCCGTACCCTAGTCGTCGTGGGGACCGGGGGGACGAGGCTGACGCGCGGGGGTGCCGCCGCGGTCGCGGGCGTCCTCTTCCTCGCGGGCCTGCTCTTCTCCACGAGCGCGCGGACGGCCGACGGGAACGACCTGCGCGACGACGACGAGGACCTGCGGGCGCTCGTCCTGGAGGAGGGCCAGCGGGTCGCCGACCTGGAGGCCCAGGTCGCCGCAGTCCGCGGCGACGTCGACGCCCTCGGGGTGCGCGAGGCGCCGACGTCGCAGGCCGGCAGTGGGCCCTCCGACCTCGCCGTCGCGAGCCAGACCTCCCCGGTCAGCGGCGAGGGGCTCGTCGTCGAGCTCGCCGACGCCCCCCGCGGAGCCGCGTTGGAGGCGGGGTACTCCTTGCAGGACACCGTGGTCCACTCCCAGGACGTCCAGGCCGTCGTCAACGCCCTCTGGGAGGGCGGCGCCGTCGCGATGGGCGTCATGGACCAGCGGGTGGTGGCGACGACGGCGGTCCGCTGCGTCGGCAGCACATTGCGCGTCCACGGCCGCTACTACCCGCCGCCGTACCGCATCGAGGCGGTCGGCGACCCCGAGGCGCTGCGCGCCGCGCTCGACGCCTCCCCGGCCGTCCAGCTCTACGTGGCCGCCTCGGAGGACCTCGGCCTGGTCTACGACGTCGAGGAGGACGCCCTGGACCTGCCGGCGTTCGGCGGCTCCCTGGCCATGTCCTACGCGCGGCCGGCGCCGGCGGCCTGAGCGGACCGACGGGTCTCGGGCGAGCGGCCACGACGCTCATGGCAGCCGGCAGGTGATGCTGTGGGCAGATCTCGTTATCGACGACGCGGCCTCCACGGCGACGCCGTCAAGTCGTCAAGTCCGATGCCGAGAAGAGATCGAGGACACAGCTCGGGGAAGGCGAAGGCATGACGACGACGAGACCCGCCGCGTCATCCACCCGCGTCCTCGGCGGCGTCACGACCGTCCTCGGGGAGCTGCTCGTCACCCTCGGCGTCCTGCTCCTGCTCTTCACGGGCTGGCAGCTGTGGTGGACCGACGTCGTCGCCGACCGTGAGCAGGCGCAGACCGCGGCGGCGCTCGTCGACCGGTGGGCTGACCCGCAGCTGGTCCCGACCGCCGGTGACGCGCCCGTCCCCGACCTGGCCGAACCCCTCGCCGGCGAGGTCTTCGGCCTCGTCCACGTGCCGCGCTTCGGGCCCGACTGGCAGCCGCGCCCCCTCGTCGAAGGCACGACCACTGCCGACCTCGAGGCGGGTGTCGGCCACTACGCCGGCACGGCGCTGCCGGGGGAGGTCGGCAACGTCGCGATCGCCGGGCACCGCAACACCTACGGCAAGCCCTTCCACGGCATCGCCGAGCTGCAGGCCGGCGACCCCGTCGTCGTGGAGACCGCCGAGGGCTGGTTCGTCTACCGCGCCACGACCGCCCGCGTCGTCCGGCCCGACCAGGTCGAGGTCGTCGCCCCCGTCCCGGGCGAGCCCGGCGCGCAGCCCACCGAGAGGCTCCTGACGATGACGGCCTGCCACCCCATCGGCACCGCCCGGGAGCGCTACGTGCAGCACGCCGCCTTCGACCGCTTCGTCCCCCGCGCCGCAGGCGCCCCGTCGGAGCTCACGCAGGTGACTCCATGAGCATCTACGGCACCCTCTGGGCGGCCCTGCCCGGCCCGCGGCCTGTCCGCGTGCTCCTCGCCGCGCTGCTGGCCCTCGCCGTCGTCGCCGTGTGCTTCCGGTGGGTGTTCCCCGCGGTCGCGCCCTCCGTACCCTGGAACGAGGGCACGGTCGACGCACCGCCCGCCGCGAGCGCGGCGACCGACCCCGCTCCCTGACGGCCGCACGGCCCAGGGGCCCGCCGGCGGACCCGCCGGCGCACCGAGCACCGGGAGACGCCGCCGTGAGCAGCCCGAAGATCCTCGTCGTCGACAACTACGACAGCTTCGTGTGGACGATCGTCGGCTACCTGCAGCAGCTGGGCGCCGACTGCGAGGTCGTCCGCAACGACGCCGTCGACGCCGACGCCGTGCGGGACGTCGACGGCGTGCTGGTCTCCCCCGGACCCGGCGCCCCGGCCGACGCCGGGTCCAGCCCCGCGCTGGTGCGCGCCTGCGCCGACGAGGGGACGCCGATGCTCGGGGTCTGCCTGGGTCACCAGGTGCTCGCCGAGGTGCACGGCGCCACGGTCACCCACGCCGAGGAGCTCATGCACGGGCGCACGAGCCAGGTCGTCCACGACGGCGCGGGCGTGCTCGCCGGGCTCCCCGCGCCCTTCACCGCGACCCGGTACCACTCCCTCGCCGTCGTCGACGCGACCGTGCCCGACGACCTCGTGGTCACCGCCCGCACCCCCGGCGGCGTCGTCATGGCCCTGCAGCACCGCGAGGCCCCGCTCTACGGCGTGCAGTTCCACCCGGAGTCCGTGCTCACCGAGGGCGGGCACCGGCTGCTCGCCAACTGGCTCGCGGTCTGCGGCGACGACGGCGCCCCCGCCCGCTCGCAGGGCATGGCTCCGCTCGTCACCCGCTGAGACCTCACCGCTGGCGCCGACGCTGGCGGGCGAGCAGGCCGGACGTCGTCCGATTTGCCCCTTGTCCTCAGTTTCACGCGGCTCTCGTGTTGGTCGAGCACCACGTCCGCAACTGACCCGCGACCTTGCGCCTCGCCGCTCGGCTCAGCACATCTGCGCGCCCGCCGATCGAGAGGCATGGACGTTGGGCTGGCGTGATGGATACCCGAGGACCGGACCATCTTGTCGACCTTCGTCGCGAGCCGTGGCTCTACCCCGGGCCAGCACCTCTAGCGGCGCAACTTTTACATTCTGATCACGCTGAGTCACTCGATCTCGTCCATGGCAGGCGCCTTGGGCAGAGCCGCGTCCGTAGGAGCGGTGGGCTGGTCAGCCTCAACGAGGCCTTGCTCGTAGCTAACGCCGCCACCGTCGACAGCAGGACTGTCGTGGTGGCGGTCGGCTCGAACGCCTCGCCACAAGTCCTGCAGGCCAAGTTCCGGCGCGGCGGTGTCAGCGGCGTCGTGCCTCTGGTCCCTGTGCGCGTGCGTGGTTTAGGAGTAGGACTCAGTGCTCACGTATCGACCCCTGGTTACGTCCCGGCCGCGCCCTTCGCCGAGCCGACGTTTGGCCTGAAGCCACGGCTCCTGTGGGCTGCCTGGCTTGATGGCGAGCAGTTGGCTTGCCTTGACGAGACGGAGCCCAACTACACTAGGACGACGCTGAGCGCTGACGAAGCTCCTTTGACGGTGGAGACCGGCGAGAGGCTCGGCCAGTACTGCGTTTATGCGAGCAAGCATGGCGTCATCACCGACACCGACGGACGTCCACTGCCGTTGAAGGCAGGGCAAGACGCCGCCGTACGTGTCGTCTGGCAGTTCCTCGGCGAGCAGGTGCCGGCGGAGGGCCCAGAGGTCACGCGGGAGCTCATGCAGCGCCTCGCCGGTGACGAGTCAGCGCGGCGAGGCGCTGGTCGGGCGCTCCGAGAGCACGGTCGGGTCGTCGCGGACTCGCTGCCGCGACGTGAGCTGCAGGCACTTCCGTACCGCGACGTGGTGAGCACGTGGAAATCCGTCAGCCTCCCGAGGCCTCCGAGTGCGCGAGCGGAGGTCTCGGAGCTCCGTGTGGTGGGGACGACCTCAGCGCTGGACCGGGAAGGTCAGTCGTGCGCCGTTGTCCACCCTCGGTCGACCGTTGCGCGTGGTGGCACCTCTGCAGTGCAGCTACGCGGGGACTTCGGGCCCGCCGTCGTCGCTCGACTTGTCGTCGACCCCGCGGTGGGTGAGGAGACTGTACGCGTCGACCAGGTCCTACGGAACGCGATGGGCGTCGAGATCGGCGAACGAGTCTCGCTCATGCCGGTCTCCGTGCCCGGAGGTGTGGTCGCTGACCGGCTCGTCAGCCGTCGGCAGTACGCCATCTGCCGTGTGCAGCCGGCTGACCTCGCGACGGTCGAACGTGAGGTCTGCCTCCTCGACGAGCTGACCCTGTCCTTGTTGGGTGTCGCAAGCGGTGACACTGTGGTGCTGGAGGGACTCACCGACCACAGCGGCGGTGTCATCGCTTCAGCGCGGGTCCGTGCTCTCGCCACACCGGCGGAGGTGGGCGAGAGACGGCGGACGCTCTCGGGCGGAGACCTTCAGGCTCGTTTCCCATGCAGCCGGAGAGTGTTGGCCGTCTACCCCGACCTGCCGTGGATCTTTCTAGATGCCGCAACACGAGATCTGCTCGGTCTCGGCAACGGGCGCCTCTCTGCGATACGGGTGCGTGCGGCTCGGGGCCACCAGGTCGCCAAAGAAGCACGTGAGCTCATGCTGGTGCTGTCTGTCGCCTTGCTGGGACTCGTGACGGTGGTGGAGAACACCTTCCTTCTCGTACTGACCAGCGTCAGCCTCCTGACGGGTGCCGTCGTGCTGGTCCTCACCAGACTCAGGATGCGACTGGTCCATCCGCGTCCTCGGCGACAGCCCAGTCCGGGCACACCTCAAGAGCGAGCAAAGCCTTGCTTGCCGGAGCAGCGAGGAGGAGACGTGGAGGAGGCCACGTCACCGCGGCCCCGGCGCCAGTGGGACGACGTGTGCGAACCGGCGCTCGGAGAGCGACGAGCGGCGCGTGTCGAGGGACCACCCCGGCGGGACGTCGAGATCTTGCCGCGCTGGCTGAGTCGTCGACACACATCGGTGCCGCATCCCAGAACCTCTGACGTGGTCGGGGTGACACCACCGGGGAGCGGCGACGAGGTGGACGGGCGCGATCCGTCCTAAGCGTGCTCAAGGCGACGAGCGGTCACCCTCCGGCTGCGCGGTGGTCGTGGTGTCGGGCTCCGTCTCGGTCGGCTCGGGCGTCGGGACGGTCTCCGTCTCGGTCGGCTCGGGCGTCGGCGGCGACGGGACGGCGACGACGAGGGTGACGGTCGAGCCCTGCGGCACGGGTCCCGCGCCCGGGTCCTGGCTCACGACGACGTTCTCGGCCACCTCGTCGGTGGTCACGAAGTCCTGCGTCGGCGTCAGCCCCAGCGAGATCAGCGCGCTGCGAGCGGTCGTGACCGGTAGGCCCACGTAGTCCTCGATCTGCACCGTCCCGTCCGAGACCACGAGGTCCACGCTCGAGCCCGGCGCGACGGTCACCCCGGGGCCAGGGTCGGTCGAGATGACGGCGCCCTCCGGCTGCCGCTGGTCGGGGGACTCGCTCACGTCCCCGACCTCGAGGTCTACCTCTTCGAGCGCGGCGCGGGCCCGCGCCTCGGTGAAGCCGGTCACGGACGGCACCGTGACCGACTCGGGGCCCGTGGACACCGTGACCTCGACGGCGCTGCCCTCCTCGACCTCCTCGCCCGCAGCCGGGTCGCTCGCCACGACGCGACCTTCCGGGACGTCGGCGGACGGGGCGCTCGTCGCCTCGAAGTCGAGGCCGGCGGCCACCACGGTCGCCTCGGCGCCCGCCGCGGTCTCGCCGACCACGTCGGGCACGACCGTGAGCACGGGTTCCTCGTCCGCCAGCAGGCGCGGCAGGAGCACCGCGGCGGCGACGACGAGCGCGAGGGCGACGAGGGCGGCCAGCACCACGACGGCCCGGCGGCCCCGGTCCGGCGCCTCCTGCTCCTCCTCGGGCGCAGCGGGAGGGAGCTGGACCGGCCCGCTCGGGACCGACGTCGGCACCGGCGCGGCGACCGCGCTCGTCGCCGCCGCGACCGCCGCCACCTCGGCCGTGCTCGCGCCGCCGTCCGCCGCCGCGAGCAGGTCCAGCCGGAAGGCGTCCGCGTCGGGGTAGCGGTCGTCGGGGTCCTTGGCGAGGGCCCGCGCGACGACGCCGTCCAGGGCCGGCGGCAGCCCGGGGTGGTGCGCCGACGGCGGCTCCGGGGTCTCGCTGACGTGCTGGTAGGCCAGCGACACGGCCGACTCGCCCTCGAAGGGGGGCCGGCCCGTGAGCAGCTCGTGCAGCAGGCAGCCCGTGGAGTACAGGTCGGTGCGGGCGTCGACCGGGCGCCCGCGGGCCTGCTCGGGCGAGAGGTACTGCGCCGTGCCGAGGACGGTCGAGGTGTGCGTCGCCGTCACCGACGTGTCCGCCATCGCCCGGGCGATGCCGAAGTCCATGACCTTGACGTCGCCGCCGGGCGTCAGCATCACGTTGGCCGGCTTGATGTCGCGGTGCACGATGCCGGCGCGGTGGCTGTAGGCCAGGGCGGACAGCACACCCGCGGTGATCGTCACCGCGAGGTCGACGCCTACCCCCGGTTCCCCGTCCGACTGGCCCTCGCCCTGCTCGCCCTGGCCTCGGCCCTGCTCGTCCTGTCCCTGCTCGTCCTGTCCCTGCTCGTCCTGGCCCTGCTCGTCCTCGCCCGGTGCCAGGCGCGTCGTCGCGTCCGTCGAGCCCGCCGGGGCGCGCCGGCCCATCGCCGCCGTCGGCTCCGGCGCCCCGGAGACGGGCAGGCCCCGGGCGCGTCGGCGGTCGTCGAGCAGCTCTCGGACCGTCGCGCCGCGCACCAGCTCCATGACGATGAAGGGCAGCGGCTCGTGGCCGGGTGGCAGCGCGCCCTCGCCGACATCGTGGACGCCGACGACGGCGGGGTGGTTGAGCGCCGCGGCCGAGCGCGCCTCGCGCCGGAACCGCTCCTGGAAGGTCGCGTCCCGCGCCAGGTCGGCCCGCAGCAGCTTGACGGCGACCTGGCGCCCCAGCACCTGGTCCTGCGCCGCGAGGACGACCGCCATGCCGCCGCGCCCCAGCTCCTCGCCGAGCACGTAGCGGTCGGCGAGCACCCGCTCCGGAGGCGCCTCGGGCGCCCCCGTGCCGTCGTCGCTCACGAGGTGCCGCCACCGCCCGACCTGGCGAGGGGTGCCGTCGGCGCGGGGCGGGCCTCCACCGCGGTGGCTGCCTCGGTCGCGGTCGGTGCCGGCGCGGCCTCGGTGCTCGGTGCCGGCTCGCTCTCCGTCGGGTCGGTCGCCGTCGGCTCCGGCTCCGGCTCGCTCTCGGTCGGCGCCGGGTCGGGCTCCGGCTCGTCCGGCGCCTCGGCGTAGGTGACCGTGAGCGTCGTCGACGTCGGCACGGTCCCGGTGGGGCTCACCGCGACGACGTCGCCCGGGTCCTGCGCCGTGGTCGTCTGCGCCTGCGGGCTGACGGAGAAGCCGAGCGCCTGCAGGTCGGCGCGCACCGCCTCCAGGGAGCGCCCGACGTAGTCGTCGGCGTCGACCGACGCCGTCTCCTCCTCGTCCTCGTCCTCGCCCGTCTCGGTCTCTTCCGGCGCGGGCGTGCTCGCCGACGGCGTCGGTGCGGGGGCGGCCTCCTCGGCCGGGTCACCGAGCAGTGCCACGCCGATGACGGCCAGCACGCCGAGCAGCAGCAGCACCAGGACGGCGACGAGCGGTGCGCTGGAACGCCTCTTCGGCGGCGGGCCGCTGCGGCTGGCCCCGCCGGGAGGGCGCTGGCGCACCGGCGGCGCCGGGGCGGCCGGCGTGACCGGGGGCTGCACCCTCGTCGCGGGGGACTGCACCGCCGTCGCCGCCGTGGGTGCCTGCTGCGGCATCGCCGTGGTGGTCGCGGCCGTCGCGGCAGCCCCCGCCCCGGCGACGAGCCCGGACGCCACGAGCGCGCGGTGCGCCCCCGCCTCGTCCCCGCGCCCCAGGGCGGCGGCGACCGCCGCCAGCGCGCTGCCGTCGGCGGGCCGGCGCGCCGGGTCCTTGCGAAGGCACACCTCGACGAGCTCGCGGATGCCTGCCGGCACGTGCCCGGGCAGCCCTGGCGGCTCGTCGTTGACCTGCGCCATCGCGACGGCGACCTGGGAGTCGCCGGTGAAGGGCCGCTCGCCCGTCAGCGTCTCGTGCAGGACGACGCCGAGGGCGTAGACGTCGCTCGCGGGCAGCGCCGGCCGCCCCATCGCCTGCTCGGGCGCCAGGTACTGCGCCGTGCCCATGACCTGCCCGGTCCGGGTCAGCGGTGCCTGGTCCCCTGCCCGGGCGATGCCGAAGTCGGTGACCTTGACGTCGCCCTCGGGGGTGATGAGCAGGTTGCCCGGCTTGACGTCACGGTGGACGACGCCGGCGGCGTGCGCCGCGCCGAGCCCCGAGGCCGCCTGGGCGACGACCCGCACGGCGCGGCCCGGGTCCATCGGCCCCTCGCGGGCGATGATGTCCGACAGCGGCGCCCCCGGCACCAGCTCCATCACGAGGTAGGCCGAGCCCTCGACCTCGCCGTAGTCGTAGATGCCGGCGATGTTCGGGTGCGCGAGGGCGGCCGAGTGCCGCGCCTCCGCCCGGAAGCGCTCGAGGAAGCCGGGGTCGCCCGTGAACTCCTCCTTGAGGATCTTCACGGCGACCTCGCGGCCGAGGACCTCGTCGGCCGCGGCCCACACCTCGCCCATGCCGCCGACGGCGATCCGGGACGTCAGCCGGTAGCGCCCCAGCACGTCACCCGCTGCGGGCCTCATCCGCCGACCACCGCCTCCATCACCTGGCGGGCGACGGGCGCCGCCGTCCGGCCGCCCGAGGCGTCGTCACCGGCGACGCCGCCGTTCTCGACGACGACGGCGACGGCGACCTGCGGGTCGTCCGCGGGCGCGAAGCCCGTGAACCACACGTGCGGGTCCTCGTCCTGCCCGTCCCCGTCCTGGTCGCCGACCTCCGCGGTACCCGTCTTGCCCGCCACGTCGACGCCGCTGATCTGCGCCGCCGTCCCCGACCCGCTGCTCACGACCAGCTCCATCATCTCCGTCAGCTGCTGCGCCGTCTGCGACGACACCGCCCGCCCCAGCTCTCGCGTCCCCGGCTGCTCGACGACCGAGAGGTCCGCCGCACGCACCGTGGCGACCATCTGCGGGGCCACGAGGACGCCGTCGTTGGCGATGGCCGCGCTGACCATGGCCACCTGCAGCGGTGTCACCCGGACGCTGCCCTGGCCGATGGCCGCCAGCGCCCGCTGCGGCTCGTCGAGGTCCTCGGGGTAGCTGCTCGCGGTGACGTCGACCGGGACGGCGAGAGAGCGGCCGAAGCCGAAGTCGGCGGCCTCCTCGGCGACGGCGCCCTCCGGCAGCTCCAGCCCCAGCGCCCCGAAGGCCGTGTTGCAGGAGATCCGCAGCGCGTCGGCCAGCGACACCTCGTCGCCGGGTCCGCAGGCCTGGCCCGTGACGTTGGGAAGGCTGATGTCGGTCTGCGGCAGCGGCAGCTCTGCCGGGCCGGGCAGCACCGACTGGGGCGTGTAGTCACCGGTCTCCAGCGCCGCGGCCGCCGTCACCAGCTTGAAGGTGGAGCCCGGCGGGTAGAGGTCGCCGGCGAGCGCCCGGTTGACGAGGGGGTCCTCGGGGTCGGCCAGCAGCCGCTCGTAGGCCTGCTGCACCTGCGCGGTGTCGAGCGAGGCCAGCTCGCCGGGGTCGAAGGAGGGGTTGCTCACCATCGCGAGCACCCGTCCCGTCGAGGGCTCGAGCGCGACGACGGCGCCGCGCTGGCCGGCGAGGGCGTCCTGCGCCGCCTGCTGCACCTCGGGCACCAGGGTCAGCTCGACGTCGGCGCCCGAGGCCTGGGTGCCCGTGAGCAGGTCGGCGACGCGCCGGGCGAAGAGCTCGTCGGCCGTCCCGGCCAGCAGCGGCCCGACGGCGCTCTCGATGCCCGTGCTGCCGTAGACGACCGAGTAGAAGCCCGTGGCGTGCGCCCACTCGGCACCCCCCGGGTAGGTGCGGCGGTAGGCGATCTCGCCGTCGTTCTCCACGGACTCGGCGAGGATCTGCCCGCCCGCGGCCGTGATGGCGCCGCGGTCGCGGCCCAGCTCGTCGAGCAGGGTGCGCGAGTTGCGTGGGTCGGCGTCCAGCGACCCGGCCTGGGCGAACTGGACCCACGTCGCGCCGCCGAGGAGCAGCGCGAAGAGGAGCGCGACGACGACGGACAGACGGCGCAGCGGCGTGTTCATACCGTCCTCACCACCTGGGTCTCGCTCGTCGCCGGGTCCGGCGGCCCGCTGGGGGCCGGCGTCGGGGCGGGGCGCCGGGCGGCGTCGGAGATGCGCAGCAGCAGGCCGATGATGATCCAGTTCGTGAGCAGGGAGGAGCCGCCCGCCGCGAGGAACGGCATGGTCAGGCCGGTGAGGGGGATCACCCGCAGGACGCCGCCGGCGACGACGAAGCACTGCAGCGCCACGGTGAAGGCCAGACCCCCCGCGAGGAGCTTGCCGAAGCCGTCGCGGACGCCGATCGCGGTGCGCAGGCCCCGCTCGACGAGGACCAGGTACAGCAGCAGGATCGCCAGGAGCCCGGCCAGGCCGAGCTCCTCGCCGAGGCTCGCGAGGATGAAGTCGCTGTTGGCGAAGGGCACGATCTCGGGGCGCCCCCGCCCCAGCCCGGTGCCGGTCAGCCCGCCGTTCGCGAGGCCGAACAGCCCCTGGACCAGCTGGTAGCTGCCGCCGAACGGCCGGTCGTAGACCTCCGGGTCGAAGGGGTCCAGCCACCCCGAGACGCGCTGCTGCACGTGGGCGAACAGCCTCCAGGCGACGTAGGCGCCGCCGGCGAAGAGCCCGAGGCCGATGGCGATCCAGCTGACCCGCTCGGTCGCGAGGTAGAGCACCGCGACGAAGAGCCCGAAGAAGAGCAGCGACGTCCCGAGGTCGCGCTGCAGCACGAGCACGCCGACGCTGCCCGCCCAGGCCACGAGGATCGGCCCGAGGTCGCGCCCGCGCGGCAGCTGCAGCCCGAGGACCTTCCGGCCGGCGAGGGAGAGGGTGTCGCGCGCCGTCACGAGGTAGCCCGCGAAGAACACCGCCAGCGTGATCTTGGCGATCTCCCCCGGCTGGAAGGAGAGCGGCCCGACGGCGATCCAGATCCGGGCGCCGTTGATGGTCTGGCCGAGGACGGGCAGCAGCGGCAGCAGCAGCAGGACGAGGCTCGCGACCATCGCGACGAAGGTGTAGCGCCGCAGGTGGCGGTGGTCGGTGAGCAGGGCGACGACGAGCGTCGCCGCGGCCACCCCGATGGCCGACCACAGCAGCTGGCGCGGGGCCTGCGCGCTCCCGTCGGCGAGGTCGAGGCGGTGGATCATCGCCAGACCGAGCCCGTTGAGGGCGACGGCGACGGGCAGCAGCGTGGGGTCGGCGTACGGCGCCCGGAGGCGGACGACGACGTGGACGAGCAGCGCGAGCACCGCGAAGCCGCCGCCGTACCAGAGGACGCCGTCGCTCCAGGTGCCCTCGACGCCGACGCCGACCAGTCCGTAGCTGAGGGCGGCGACCCCGACGGCGAGGACGAGCAGGAGCAGCTCGACGCCGCGGCCGGTGCGCGGGGCCTGTGCGGGGGCGGAGGTGACGGCCATCCTCAGCTCCCTCCGTCCTGGTCCAGGGCCGAGCACCCGGGCGGCACGTCCTCGGTCCCCGCCGCCTCGGTGGGCTCGGCCGTCGCTGGCTCAGCTGGCTCGGTGGTCTCAGCTGGATCGGACGCCTCGGTGGGAGCCTCGGTGGGCGTCGGCGTCGCCTCGGAGGCGGGGCACGCCTGCTCGAGGAGCACCAGCGCCACGCCCTCGGCGGCCTCGCGGCTGTCGGTGGTGATGCCGTCCTCGACGCGCTGCCGGGACACGGGCGGCAGGTCCGCCAGCCGCAGCCCGACGGCGCTGACCTCCGAGGACATGGACAGAGGGCCGAGGTCCTGAGGCAGGCCGCGGTAGACGCCCACGGCCCCGCCCTGGTCGGCGCCGACGAAGTACTGCCGCTGGCTCCACGTCCACGCCGCGAGCGCGCCGCCGACGAGCAGCACGGCGACGAGCGCCCCCGCGAGCGCCCGCGGCCACACCGGGCGGCGCAGGCGCCCCGAGCCGCGACGGGAGGGCTGCCCCCCGGACCCCCGGCCGGACCCGGAGCCGGACCCGCTCGTGGGCCCGCCGGCGGGGGCGTCCCCGGCTGCCGTACGCGCGCCGGGGGTCGCGGGGGTGACCCCCGCGAGCAGCCCGGGCTGGGAGGCGGCCGCGCCGACCACCGTCACGTGGTCGGGCGGCGCCGTGCGGGCGTCGACGACGTCCGCGACGACGACGGTGACGTTGTCCGACCCGCCCCCGTGCAGCGCCAGCTCCACGAGGACGTCCGCGCACTGGCCGACGTCCTCGACGCCCGCGAGGGCGTCACGCATCGCCTCGTGGGCGACCATCCCCGACAGGCCGTCCGAGCACAGCAGCCAGCGGTCGCCGGTGCGGGCCTCGCGGACCGACGTGTCGAGCCTCTCGTCCTCGCCGCCGTCGCGCAGGACCCGCAGCACGACGGAGCGCTGGGGGTGGTGCTCGGCGTCCTGCGGGCTGATGCGGCCCTCGTCGACGAGGTGCTGGACGAAGGTGTGGTCGTGCGTCACCTGGCTCAGGACGCCGCCGCGCAGCAGGTAGGCGCGGCTGTCGCCGATGTGGGCGAGCACGAGGCGGTCGCCCGTGCGCAGCAGTGCCGTCACGGTGGTACCCATGCCCGCGAGCGCCGGTTCCTCCCGGACGCGGTCGACGAGACGACGGGTGGCCCGGCTGGCGGCCTCGACGAGCCGGCGCTCGGCGTCGGCGTGGCTGTCGCCCTCCAGCCGGCTCAGCTCGGCGACGGCCAGGGCCGAGGCGACGTCACCGCCCGCGTGCCCGCCCATGCCGTCGGCGACCGCGAGCAGGTGCGGGCCCACGTAGGCCGAGTCCTGGTTGGAGGAGCGGACGAGGCCGACGTGGGAGCGGGCGGCGTAGCGCAGGGCCGTGGGCACGGGCCGTTACCGCCGCAGCTCGAGGACCGTACGACCGATCCGTAGCTGCGCCCCGGCGCGCACGGGGGTGGCGGCCCCGAGCTGGTCGCGGCCGAGCAGGGTGCCGTTCGTCGAGCCGAGGTCCTCGACCCACCACGCCCCGTCCTGGGGGAAGAGCCGGGCGTGCCGGCCGGAGGCGTAGTCGTCGTCCAGCACGAGCGTGGAGTCGGGAGACCGGCCGATGACGACGGGCGAGCTCGCGAGCGTCAGGCTCGTGCCGCGCAGCGGGCCCTCGACGACGACGACGGCGCGCGGCGAGCCGCGGTCCTCGCGCGGGGGCGGCGGCGCGTTGTCGCGGCGCTGCGGACCGGCGGGCGCGGCGGCGCGGGCCGAGCGGGCGCCGAAGATGTCGCCGCGCAGCACGCCGACGACGGAGAGCACGAGCACCCACAGCAGCACGAGAAGGCCGAGCCGCAGGGCCGTGAAGGCCAGCTCGCTCACCGGCCGTCACCGCCGAGGTCGAGCTCGGAGGTCTCCGGCCGCCGCGTGCGGTCGCGGCTGGAGAAGGTGATGCGGGTGCGCCCGACCGCGATGACGGCGCCGTCCACGAGCGGCGCGGACTCGACCCGGCGCCCGTCGAGGAAGGTGCCGTTGGTGGAGCCGAGGTCCCGGACGCTCGCACGGCCCGCCTCGACCCGGATCTCGACGTGGCGCCGCGAGACCCCGGGGTCGTCGACGACGACGTCGGACTCGCTGCCCCGGCCGACCACGGTCGCGCGCCCGGTGAGCTGGTAGCGGCTGCCGTCGACGTCGAGCACGGGGTGCTCGGGTGTCGCCGAGGCCGCCGTCGCGGGGGCGATGGAGCCGCGCACCCGGGCGCTGCGGACGTTGAAGACGCCTGTCTCCAGCTCCTCGTCACGCTCGAAGACGACCGAGACGGGGCCGAGGAAGGCGTAGTGCTGCTGGCGGGCGTGCTCGGTGACGGCGTCGGCGAGCTCCTCGCCCAGCGCGTCGTCCCACGTCGCGATCCGGTCGTGGTCGCCCGGGCCGAGCGCGATGGTGAAGGCGTTGGGGACGAGCGTGCGCTGGCGGCTCAGCACCTGCGCGGAGGTGTCGGTCTCCTTGCGCAGGGCGCTCGCCAGCTCGACGGGCTGGACCTCGCTGCGGAAGGCGCGGGCGAAGACGCCGTTGACGGCGCGCTCGATGCGCTTCTCGAAGCGGTCGAGTGCTCCCACCGCAGCCTCCCTCCTGCTCGGCCTCTGCCCCGTCACCGGGTCTGCGATCGCGTCTGTCGTCGGGCTGCCCGTGGCTCACGAGCGCCCGCCAGCCTAGCGACGACGTCCGGGCGCACCGCCGTCCTCGGCCCGGCGCGGCCCGTCGTGGTCCGGCAGGGCCCCGTCCGGCTCACCCGACCGGACCACCTCACCGGCCCCACCCGGCCGTCGGGGGGTTCTCTCGTCGTCCGGGGCGGCGGCGCCCGGGTGCTAGCCTCGGCACCGCTCGCGCGAGTGGCGGAATGGCAGACGCGCACGGTTCAGGTCCGTGTGCCCGAAAGGGCGTGGGGGTTCAACTCCCCCCTCGCGCACCGTGAGCAGCAGCCCCGGACCGACGTCCGGGGCTGCTGTCGTCCGGGGCACGGCGCCGTCGCGGGCGGCCGACGTCCCCGGTCCTCGCCGTCGTGGGCCGTGACGGCTCCGCGGGCGCCGGGGCTCCCAGGTAGCGTCGCCGCGGCGGGGGGCCCACGCTGCAGGGCCGGGACGAGGAGGTGCGTGTGAGCGAGACGCCTGTCTGCGCCGACCGTGCCACCCCGTCGTCCGCCGTGGACGCGACCGCCGGTGACCGCGGCCTGCTGGTCGCCGCGCTGGAGGCCGTCGACCAGGCCGTGTGCGTCTCGGACATGCGCCGGCCGGACGAGCCGATCGTCTACGTCAACCCGGCCTTCACCCAGACCACGGGGTACACCGCGGCCCAGGCCCTGGGCCGCAACTGCCGGTTCCTGCAGGACGGCCTCGACGTCGGGGACGCCCCCGCCCGGATCCGTGCGCTCCTGCGCGAGGGCCGCAGCGGCGTCGTCACGCTGCCCAACGGCCGGGCGGACGGCACCGTCTTCGTCAACGAGCTGTCCCTCTCACCCCTGCACGACGCCGAGGGCGTGCTGACGCACTACGTCGCGGTCCAGCGCGACGTCACCGACCGGGTCGAGGCCGAGCGGGCCCGCGACGTCTCGCGCCTGGAGCAGACCGAGCTGGCCGAGCAGCTGCAGCGCACGCTCGTGCCCCGCCGGCTCCCGGACGCGCCGGGGTACGCCCTGGCCGTCCGCTACTCCCCGGCGACCCGCGCCGACGGCTCCCGCGGCGCCGTCAGCGGAGACGTCTACGACCTCGTCCCCCGACCCGGTGGCGGCTGGTTCGCCGTCATCGGGGACATCTCCGGCCGGGGCCCCCGGGCGGCCGCCGCCACCGGCGTGCTGCGGTGGTCCCTGCGGGGTGTCGCGACGACGGTGGACGGGCCCGCGGAGCTGCTGCGCGACGTCGCCGCCGTCGTCCTGGACGCCATGGACGGGCGGTTCGCCACCGCCGCCGTCGTCGCGCTGCCCGACCTCGCCGACCCGGCTGGCGACGAGGCGGTCATGGACGGGGCGCCGACGGACGGGGCGCTGACGGACGGGAGACCGGGGTCCGGGGGGGCCGCGACCGCCGTCGTCGCCCTGGCTGGCCACCCGCGCCCGGTGCTGCTGCCCGCCGACGGCCCGGCGCGCCACGTCGGCCGCCACGGGTCGCTGCTCGGGGTGCTGCCCGACGTCAGCACCTACGACGAGGCGGTGCCGTTGCGGCCCGGTGACCAGCTGGTGCTCTTCACCGACGGCGTCACCGAGACGATGGACTCCTCCCGGCAGATGCTCGGCGGGGACGGCCTGCTCGCCGCCCTCGACGGCATCGCGCCCGAGGACCGCCGCGGGCCGCACGCCCAGGACGCCACCGCCGACGCCGTCCTCGCGGCCGTCGAGGCCCACGCCGGCGGGCCCAGCTCTGACGACCTCACGCTGCTCGTGATCGCGAGGCCGGTCGCCGCGCCCTAGGTGTACCCGGCGCTAGCAGGCGGTCGAGACCTCGGGCCGCCACGCCTCGTCGTCGACCCGGTCACCGCCGAGGGGCGTGGGCCCCTCCCGCGGCGCCCGCGGGGCCGCGCACCACCGGTCCCCACCCGCGCGCTTGGCGGCGTACATCGCCGCATCGGCACGGGCGAGCACCGTCGCCGCGTCCTCGCCGCCCGCGGCGAGGGCCGTGCCGAGGCTCGCGGTGATGCGGTGCAGGCGGGCCGGGGGGTCGTAGGGCGCGCCGACGGCGGCGACCACCCGCGCCGCGACGACGTCGAGGTCCGCGGGCACCGAGAGGCCGGGGCAGACGACGACGAGCTCGTCCCCGCCGAGGCGGGCGACGGTGTCTCCGGGCCGCACCGCGGCGTCGAGCCGCCCCGCGACGGCGCGCAGGACGTCGTCGCCGACCGCGTGGCCCTCGGCGTCGTTGACGGCTTTGAAGCCGTCGAGGTCCAGGTAGAGGACCCCGACCCGCGAGTCGGCGGCGGGGCCCGGGCGGAGCAGGTCGTCGAGCCGGTCGAGCAGCAGCGCACGGTTCGGCAGCCCCGTCAGGGCGTCGTGCGAGGCCTGGTGGGCCAGCAGCACCTCGATCTCGTGCCGCTCGGTGACGTCCTCGACGAGGAGCACCGCCTCCGGCGCACCGTCGCCGGCGGCGACCACCGAGGCGGTGCAGGCGCAGCGGACCCGCCGCCCACCCGGGCCGAGCAGCCGCACCTCGAAGCGCTCGACGTCGACGCCGTCGGCCATCGCGTCGAGGGCGGCGTGCAGCAGCGGCATGTCGGTGGGCTCGGCGAGGTCGGCGACGTCGCAGCCGTCGAGGTCGGTGCGGCCGAGCAGCCGTGCCATGGCCGGGTTCGAGCGGGCCACCTTCCGGTCCCCAGGGGTCAGCGGCAGCACCAGCAGGCCCAGGGGCGAGGCGTCGAGGGCCAGGCGGAACAGCCGCTCGCGCTCGGCGTTGACGCGGGCCGAGCGGCGCCGGTCGGTGACGTCCACCAAGGTCACGACGGCGCCCGTGCCGTCGGGGCCGGGCAGGGGACGGGCGCTGACCTCGACCCAGCTCTCCCCGCCGTCGGCGCGGCGCACCAGCACGAGCTGCCCGTCCGACGTCACGCCAGCCAGCGCGGCCGCGCCGGGCTTCTCGCCCTCGCCGAGAGGGGTGCCGTCCGGCAGGTGCATCGTGTACGAGGCGACCCGCACGGCGCGGGACGCCTCGTGCGGCATCCCCAGCATCGCGCGGGCCGCGGCGTTGTCGAGGACCACCCGGTCCGCGGCGTCGAGGACGAAGACGCCCTCGCGGGCGCTGGCGACGACCGCCTCGAGCAGGCGGGCCTGCTGCTGCGCCGCCCGGCGCGTGCACCGCTCGCGCACGGCGAGCCCGCTCTGCGCGTCCCGGTGCAGGGCCAGGACCAGCACGCAGAAGCTGACGACGACGACCACGACCTGCGTCATCAGCACCTCGCGCTCGGTCAGGACGCGCAGGGACGGGCCGGTCGTCGCGTCCGCGAGGAAGAGCAGGCCGACGGCGTTCGCGAGCACGAGGAGGACGACGTGGTCGGTCGTCAGCCGGAGCCCGGCCCACACGGCCAGGGGGAGCAGGGTGACGACGAGGACGGTCGGGTCCTGCTGGGCCGTCGCCACGGCGTAGCAGCCTGCGAGGACGGAGCCGACGGCGAGCGCCTCGACCGGGCGTGACCTCGGGGCGGCCTCCGGCGCCGGCCCGCCCGGGGCGTCGGCCAGCTCGTGGAGGCCGGCGCCGCCGGCGCCGCGGTCGACGAGGCGGGAGAGCGCGGGCAGCACCCGGGTGCGCAGCCGCAGCCCCACGGCGAGCAGGACGAAGGTGGCGGCGGAGCTGCGCAGCCACCACTCCTGCATGACGAGCGGGATGTCCTCGTCGACGACGGCCCGCAGCAGCCCCGGGGCGACCAGGGCCGGGACGAGCCCGCCGGCGAGGGCGGCGGCGAGGACGGCGACGAGCTCGGAGGTCCGGCGGACGGTGAGGTCCTCCGCCACCCGGCACCGGCCCCCGACCAGCCGGTCGAGCGTCGCGACGGTGACGAGGCCGGAGAGGACGGCCACGACGCCGACGGCCATGCCGCGTGCGGCGGGGTACCCGACCGCGAGGTAGGTCACGACGGTGGTCAGCACCACGAGGACGGCGTCACGGGCCAGCCGGCGAGGTCGTCCCCAGGAACCGGCGAGCCAGAGCGCGGCGAGCCCCGCCGCCGGCCAGGCCAGCTCGAGCACCGTCGCGTGGGTGCGCACCCACCCGGTGACCACCCCGTACAGGAGCAGCAGCAGGACCGTGCGGACGACGTCGAGCCGCTCCTCCGGCGACCTCGTCCAGCCCGCCCCGCGCTCAGGCCCCCAACGCCCCACGGCTATCTCCTCTCCACCCCCGGGCCGCCACGAGGCGCGCGGGGTCTCCGCGGGGAGCATCGGCACGCCGCCGGTGGACCTTGAACGCCTGCCTCGTCGCGCACCCGGGCGCCCTGCCGCACCGCCCGTCCGCACGGCACCTCCGGGCCTGACGTGGCTGGCGGACCGCCGGCAGGTGACCGGTGGGTGCGGCGACCTGCGGGCGGCCCGGTGCGGGATACCGTCTGGGCCGCGGGCCAGGAGCCCGCGCAGGAGCGGGCCCGGGGCGTGGTCCGCGGGAGAGGAGCGGGATGCGCATCCTGGTGCTGGGCGGCGACGGCTACCTGGGCTGGCCGACGGTCATGTACCTGTCGGCGAAGGGGCACGAGGTCGGCGTCCTGGACAACGGGCTGCGCCGCCAGTACGACCACGAGCTGGGCGCGGGCAGCCTCGTCCCGATCGAGTCGATGGCGACGCGGGTGCGCGCGTGGCGCGAGGTCAGCGGCAAGACTCTCCCGGCCTGGACGACCGACCTCTGCGACGCCGACGGCCTGTACGCCGTGCTCCGGGAGTTCCAGCCGGAGGCCGTCGTCCACTTCGCGGAGCAGCGCGCCGCGCCGTACTCGATGATCGACCGCAAGCACGCGGTGCACACGCAGGTCAACAACGTCGTGGGCACGCTCAACCTCATGTACGCCATCGGCGAGCTGGACCGCGACGTCCACGTCGTCAAGCTCGGGACGATGGGCGAGTACGGGCAGCCGAACATCGATATCGAGGAGGGGTGGCTCGAGGTCACCCACAAGGGCCGCTCCGACCGGGTGCTCTTCCCGAAGAAGCCGGGCAGCTTCTACCACCTCTCCAAGGTGCACGACTCCCACAACCTCGAGTACGGCTGCCGGATCTGGGGGCTGCGGGTCACCGACCTCAACCAGGGCGTGGTGTACGGGCAGGAGACCGACGAGACGGTCCTCGACCCGCGCCTGGTCACGCGGCTGGACTACGACTCGGTCTTCGGCACGGTGATCAACCGCTTCGCCATCCAGGCGGTGCTGGGCGAGCCGCTGACCATCTACGGCGGCGGCAGCCAGACCCGCGCGACGATCGACATCCGCGACACGGTGGAGTGCATCCGCCTGGCCTGCGAGAACCCCGCCGACCGCGGTGAGTTCCGGGTGTTCAACCAGGCGACGGAGAAGTTCTCGCTCACGCAGATGGCCGAGACGGTCGCGCAGGCCTACCCGGGCGTCGCCGAGGTGGTGCACGTCGACAACCCGCGCGTGGAGATGGAGAACCACCACTACTCCTTCGTGCACACGGCGCTGGAGTCCCTCGGCCTGCAGCCCCACCACCTCTCCGACACGCTGCTGACGTCGATGTTCAAGGTCGTCGAGGAGCACGCCGGCCGGGTCGACCGCGAGGCGATGAAGCCCGTCGTCGACTGGCGTCGGGCGGCGAACCAGGCGCCCGCGCTGCGGCTGTCGGGCGCGTGAGGCCCCAGCGGTACGGCGCGTGAGCGGACCGCGCGTCCTCGTCACCGGCGCCTGCGGCTTCGTCGGCCGGCACGTCGTCGCCGCGCTGCTCGGGCGGGGCGCGCAGGTGTCCGCCGTCGACCGCTCGGCGCACCCCGACGTGCCGACCGTCGTGGGGGACCTGCGTGACGTCGGCACACGCGACCGTGCCGTCGTGCCGGGGCTCGACGTCGTCGTGCACCTCGCGGCCGTGACCTCGGTGCTGGGGTCGGTGGAGCGCCCGCAGGAGACGGTCGACCTCAACGTGACGGCGACCGCCGGGCTGCTGGAGCTGTGCCGCACGCGCGGGGTCGGGGGCCTCGTCCTGGCCTCGACGAACGCCGTCGTCGGCGACGTCGGGACCGGGACCATCACCGAGGACCTGCCGCTGCGGCCGCTGACGCCGTACGGGGCGAGCAAGGCGGCGGCGGAGATGCTGCTCTCGGGCTACGCGGGGGCCTTCGGGCTGCGGGCGCCCGCGGTGCGGCTCACCAACGTGTACGGCCCGGGGATGCGGGCCAAGGACAGCTTCGTGCCGCGGCTGCTGCGGGCGGCCGCGCAGGGCCGCGGCGTCGTCGTCTACGGCGACGGGCAGCAGCGGCGCGACCTCGTGCACGTGCACGACGCCGCGGCGGCGCTCGCCGACGCGGCGCTGGGGTGGCCCAGCGGCCCGACGGTCGTGGGTGGCGCCCGCTCGTACACGGTCACCGAGATGGTCGCGGCGGCGCGGGAGGCGACGGGCGCGCCGATCCCGGTGGAGCACCAGCCGGCCCGCGCCGGGGAGATGCCGGCCGTCGTCGTCGACATCTCGCGCGCACGCTCGCTCGGGTACGAGCCCACCACCGGGCTCGCCGCGGGGCTGGCGAGCGCGTGGCCGGACTTCCGGCCGTCGGCGGACCCGGCGACGGCCGGCTCGGACGACCTCGTCGACGCCGCGCCGGCCGGCCCCGCCGCGACGCCGGTGGGCGGCACGCGCTGAGGGACCGACCGCGGCGGGGCCGCCCCGCCGTCCGCACCGGCGAGGAGAGCCGACGGGGGGCCGGTGGCGTCCCCGGCGCGTCGCTGCTGCCGCAGGCGCCGCTGGCGGTCGTGCTGGCCCTCGGCGCGGGGGCGCGCGCGAGCACGTGGCCCGAGGAGGCGACCGGCGTCGAGCTCGTCGCGGCGCACGGGCTGGGCCTGCTCGGGGCGCTGCTGGTCGCCGTGATCGCCCAGCGGTGGGGGGTGTGGCGGTGGCTGTCGGCGCTCGCGGCGGCCCCATTGGCGCTCGGGCCGGCGCAGGTGGCGGCCGCCGGGCGCGGGGTGCTGGAGCCGGCGCTCGTCCTGTGCGTCGTCGGTGCCCTCGTCGCCGCGCTGTGGACGGCGCGCTCGGGCCTGGTGGCGTCGGTGCTGGCGCTGCTCGCCGCCGTCGGGGCGTCCGTGCTGCTGCTGGTGCTGTCACCGGGCGGGGACACCGGGCCGCTGGCGCTGCTGGCCCCCTTCGCCGGACCGCGCCCCGACGACGTCGTGACCCTGCTGCTCGGACGGCCCGTCGAGGACGTCTTCCTCACGGCGCCGCCGCCGCGTGGGCTGGGTGTCGAGCCCGTGGGGGTCGTGCGCGACGTGCCGGTGACGCTCGAGGTGCTGGCGGCGGCGGTGGCGGCCGTCCTGACGCTCGCGGCGCTGCTGGGGCTCGGGCGTGCCCGCCGCTCCCGGCTGCGGTGGGCTGCGGCGGCGCTCGCCGTCGTCCCGGGGCTCTTCGCGGCCGGTGCCCTGGTCGAGGGCGTCACGCCCGCGGTGCTGCTGCCGGTCCTGGCGATGCTGCCGGGGGCGGGGGCGGTCGGTCTGACGGCGCTGCTGCGCGGACGCCGAGGACGCCGTGCCGGCCCGGTCGGGCCCGACGACGTCGACCGCGCCGCCCTCGCCGCCCTGCCGGCCGCGCCCGAGGGGCCGCCGGCGCCGGTCGCCGTCGTCATCGCCGCCTACGACGAGGCGCCCGGCATCGGGGCGGTTCTCGCCGCGCTGCCGGGGGAGGTCTGCGGGCTGGGAGTGCTCGTCGTCGTCGTCGACGACGGCAGCACCGACGGCACGGCGCAGGCCGTCGCGGCCGCGGGCCGGGCGCTCGCGGAGGCCGGGCCGCCCGAGGGGGCGCCGGAGGTCCTCGCCGTCGCGTGCCCGGTCAACCGCGGGCAGGGGGCGGCCCTGCGGCTGGGCTACCGGGTGGCCCGCGAGCGCGGCGCGCGGTACGTCGTCACGACCGACGCCGACGGGCAGTACGACGTCGGCGACCTGCCCGCGGTGCTCGCGCCCGTCGTCGCCGGCGAGGCCGACTTCGTCACGGGATCGCGCCGCCTGGGTCGGCAGATGACGCGCGACCGTTTCCGCCGCCTCGGGGTCCACGTCTTCGCGGGCGTCGTCAGCGCGGTCTCGGGCACGTGGGTCACCGACACCTCCTTCGGCCTGCGGGCGATGCGCGCCGACCTGACCGGCGTGCTCACGCTGCGCCAGCCGCAGTACCAGTCCTCCGAGCTGCTCCTCGGCGTCCTGTCGCACGGGTACCGGGTCCGCGAGGTCCCGGCGACGATGCACGTGCGCACGTCCGGGTCGACGAAGAAGGGCACGAACCTCGTCTACGGCTCCCGCTACGCCCGCGTCGTCCTCGGCACGTGGTGGCGCGAAGGCCTCCTGCGCCCCGCCGACGAGACGGCCCCCGCCCTGCGCCGCCGCCCCCATCCCCGCGACGTGTGACCTCGTCGCGGCTCCTCGCGCGGCCCTTCGTCGCGTCGAGGTCACACATCGCGGAAGGGGCGTCGGGGTCAGGTCCGCGTCAAGGTCACACATCGGGAGGGAAGGGGAGGGTGGGGTGGGCGACGGAGCGGCGCCCATCGGCATGAGGCTCCGGCGGTCATGCCGCACCCTGGTCCCGTGACGACGGCGGAGGCGGACCGGGAGGCGCCCGGCGCGAGCGACGCCGCCGACGGCCGCGGACGGGCCCGACAAGGGGCCCGCGCCCTGCTCGCCGACCACGCCCCCTTCCTCGTCCTCCTCGGCCTCGGGGCGCTGCTGCGGGTCGTCGTTACCGTCGCCTTCCCGGGCGCGCTCATGGTCAGCGACGCCCCCTCCTACCTCGCCTTCCTCGACGACCTCACCCCGAGCGTCGCGCGCCCCGACGGCTACGGCCTCCTCCTGCTGCTGCCGCTCTCGCTGGTCGCGGACTCCCTCGCCCTCGTCGTCGGCGTCCAGCACCTGCTCGGGCTCGCCGCCGCCACCGGGCTGTACGCCGTCCTACGCCGCTGGGGGGTCGGGCGCTGGTGGGCCGCAGCCGCCGCCGCGCCGGTGCTCCTCGACGCGATGGTCCTGCTGCTGGAGCACACGGCGCTCAGCGACGCCCTCTTCCTCGACCTCGTGGTCCTCGCCGTCGTCCTCCTCGGGTGGCGACGACGCCCGACGCCGGGCATCGCCCTCGTCGCCGGCCTCGTCATGGGTCTCGCGACCATCACCCGCCAGGTCGGGACGCCGCTCGTCCTCGCGGGCGTCGTCTTCTGCCTGCTCGCCGCCGCCGGCCGCTGGCGCCGCGTGCTCACCGCGCTGTTGCTCGCCGTCGCCTTCGTCGTGCCGGTGGGGGCCTACGCCGCGTGGTACCAGAGCGCGAACGGGACCTTCGCCCTCTCCGGCATCGGCGGGACGTCGGCGTACATGCGGACGACGACGTTCGTCCAGTGCGACCGCCTGGACCTCCCGCCGTACGCCGAGGTGCTGTGCCCGCCCGAGCCCGTCGGGGAGCGGCGCGACCCCACCGACTACGGCTGGTACCAGATCGGCGTCGGCGCCCAGTCGCTCGCGGTGCCGCCCGGCGTCGACCGGGAGGAGGTGCTCCGCGACTTCGCCCGCCAGGCCCTCGCGGAGCAGCCCGGGGACTACGCGCGCATCGTGCTGCGCGACGCCGTGCTGATGTTCGACCCCTGGCGCGTCGACCGCTTCGAGTACGACACCACGCCCAAGTGGCGGTTCGAGAGCTACCTCGCGCCCCGTTCGACGGCGTGGACGCAGATGGGCTGGGCCCGCTACGCCGAGTCGCCGCCCGAGCCGCGGCAGCCGTGGGCGGACGCCCTCGTGGCCTACCAGCGGGTGGGGTACGTGCCCGGACCGGTGGTGCTGCTCTCGCTCGTCGTCGCGCTCGCGGGCGCCGTCCTCCCCCGGGCCGGCGCCGCGCGCCCTTACGTGCTGCTGCTCGTGCTCGTCGGGTTCGGCCTGTCCCTGCTGCCGGCGCTGACGACCGAGTTCATCTGGCGCTACCAGCTGCCCGGCGTCCTGCTGCTGCCGCCCGCCGCCGTCCTCGCCGCCTCGGCGCTGCGACGGCGCGGCGCCCGCCCGCCCGCCTGAGCCCGCCCCCGCCCGCTCCGACCCGGACTTCGGAGCCCTTCTTCGCGGCGCAGGCCCCAGGAGGCGGACTTCGTAGCCCTTCTCCGCCGCGCGGCGCTCACCGGGGCCCGGGCACCTGCGCGACGCCGAGCACCGACTGCCCGAAGGGCGGGGTGACGACCTTCTCGAGCACCCGGGTGACGGGCACGACGACGCCGTCGTAGACCCGCACGAGCCCCGGCCTCGGCGAGCCGACGCCGCCGCGGCGCACCGCCGCCCACCAGGCGATCCCCCCGAGCAGGTTCACCGGGCGCACGAGCCGCGTCGTCAGCCCGGCGCCGTCGAAGGCCGCCCGCAGCGTCGCCGGCGTGTAGCGGCGCACGTGCCCGACGCGGGCGTCGAAGTCCCCGTACAGCTGCATGTAGCCGGGGACGAACATGACGACGGTCCCGCCCGGCTCGACGAGCCGCGCCAGCCGCCGCAGCGCGCCGGCGTCATCCTGCAGGTGCTCCAGGACGTTGGCGGCGAGCACGGTCGCGACGGGCGCCTCGAGGTCGGGCAGCTCGCCCGAGAGGTCGAGCCGCCGCGCCTGGACCTCGGGCCGGTCGGCGAAGCGACGCGCGATGTGGGCGACGGCGCCTGGGTCGACGTCGGTGACGACGTGCCGTTCCAGCGACATGCCCTCGGCGAAGGTCGCCGCCAGCTCGCCGAGCCCGGCGCCGACCTCCAGGAGCGAGCGGCCGACGTGCGGGCGCATCAGCTCCAGCTGGTAGGCCTTGTAGTTCGGCTGCGCCGCGCCGGCGCCCTCCTCCAGGCTCCGGCCGGTGGCCTGGGCGAAGGCGCCCGCGCCGTCGTCGTCCGGGCGCGGCGCCGTGCCGCTCATGGGTGCTCCTCGGTGGGCTCGTCCGCGCCGGCGCCAGGCCCGCTCGCACGGGCCGCGGCACCGGCCGGCACCCTCCCACCGCGGTCGGGCAGGCGCCGGAAGAGCTGGTGCAGCAGTGCGTACCGGACCAGGGCCAGGACGGCGTAGACCCCGAGGAAGGCCGCGTTGACGCCCGCGACGACGACCGCCTGCGTGGCCCCGGCGCCCTCCAGCAGGTGCTCGGTGAGCCTCGTCGCGCCTGCTGCCAGCGTCACCGTGCCGAGCACGACGGCGACGTACGGCGCCACCTCTCGGCGCACGTCCGGCCGCCCGTCGACGCGCCACACCCACGCCCGGTTCAGCAGGTAGTTGGGGACCGCACCCGCGAGCCACCCGAGCACGGTGGCCGCCGTCGTCGACCCGGTGAGCGCGTACACGAGCGCGAAGGTCGCCACCGAGCACACCGTCGCCACCCCGGAGCCGGTGGCGTACCGCACGAGCCGGCGCAAGTGCCCGAGCAGCAGCGCACGACGGTCGGGCATGGGGCGGAGCGTAGGCGGGAGACGGCGCCGCGACCGCTGCGTCGCCGACCGGGGACGACCTGCGGGATGAAAGGGGCCAGTCCGCCCGGATGCGCGTCTGCAGCCCTGACGCCGGCGTGCGTGGCCAGCGACCTCTCTCACGACAGCTGGCTCCGCCGGAGCTCGCGGACTCCTCGACCATGACCAGCCGACACCGGTAGGTGTTGATGGTGCGCGAGCTGCTCCGTCTGTCGCGATGCGTCGTCAACCGTCGCCCCACAGCCGCGAGGGAAGGCCTGCGCTCGTCATCATGCCGAGGGAGGCGGCCACCTCGTCATGCCGACCACGGAGGCAGCAACCATGGGCGTAAAGACTAGTACGTGACGAAGAAGACGACGGCCGCAGAAAGCAGCACACTGAGCACATGGAGGGTGAGGGCGCCGATGAGGTCCTTTCCCCTGCTTGCTCGACAAGCAACGGCCAGGGCCGTCACCGGCACATGGGCGAGCAGGGTGGCCGCGCCGACGTCCCAGATCGTCGGACCGCTGGCGAGCTGGAATCGGTCCGATGCGGTGGAGAGGACGACGGAGGCTACGACGAGGTGCGCGAGAATGCTCGACAGGACAATGGCCCACTTGCCCAGTGCTTGCTTGGACGGGAGTCCGCGACCGGCCTCAGCGTCTTCGACGGGCGTGTTCGTGGCGCGTCTCGACATGTGTCGGCACATCCTCTTGCATTGGTCTCGTGTCGCTTGACGCGACAAGGAGCATAGGCGGCGCGGGTTGCAGGTCAGGTCCCACAAGCCGTGACCTGCTCGATCCTCTGGCGACCGGGGACGCCCTACCGGCGGTCTGGGCCAGATCACCCGGTGGCGCGTCCTCGGTCGGGGTCCGACGGGGAGCGTCGATGCCCTCGTCTTCAGGCATCTCGGCGTGGCGCTAGACAGCCTCAGACGCGCCGATCGAGCTGGCCCCTACCCTCGACCGCGTGAGCGCGCCTGTGCCCGCCGCGCTGCTGCGGGTGCTGCGGTGCCCGGTGTGCGAGCAGGGGCTCACCGAGGACGGACGGCGCCTGCTCTGCCCCGCCGGGCACGCCTTCGACCGCGCCCGGCAGGGCTCCGTGACGCTCGGTCGCGGCCGTCGCCCCAGCCAGAACGCCGACACCGCCGCGATGGTGGCCGCGCGGGCGGAGCTGCTCGCCAGCGGGCTCTACGACCCCGTGCGCGCAGCCCTCGCGGCCGCGGTCGCGGCCGCCCTCCCGCCCCCACCCGCCGAGCCGGACCCGCCCGACGAGCCCGACGAGCCCGGCCCGGCCTCCGCCCCGCCCGTGGTCGCCGACCTCGCCGGCGGCACCGGCTGGTACCTCGCCGGCGTCCTCGACCACCTGCCCGAGGCGCTCGGCCTCTGCCTCGACCTGTCTGCCCCGGCGCTGCGCCGCGCCGCCCGCGCCTCCCCCCGCGCGCTCGCCGTCGGCGCGGACCTCCGCGACCCGTTCCCCCTGCGGGACAGCACCGTCGACGTCGCGACGAGCGTCTTCGGGCCCCGCGCCGCCGCCGAGACCGCGCGCGTCCTGACCGCGGGCGGCGCGCTCGTCGTCGTCACCCCCGAGCCCGACCACCTGGCCGAGCTCGCCGCTCCCCTCGGCCTGGTCGGCGTCGACGCGGCGAAGGACGAGCGGCTCACCCGCTCCCTGCCCGGCTTCACCCGGCGTGCGACGACGAGCGTCCGCGAGCGCCTCGACGTCGACCGTCACCGCGCCCGCGCGCTCGCCGCCATGGGCCCCAGCGCCCACCACACCACCGCGCAGGAGCTCGACGCGCGCGTCGCTGGCCTCGCCGCGACGACGCCCGTCACCCTCGCCGTCACCGTCAGCACCTGGACCCCGCCGCCGGAGGGGGCCACCATCGACTCCCGCGCCGACCGATGAGCCCGCCCGGGCCCCGGCGCCGAGAGGACAGGCCCATGGCTGCCGGCACGACGACGCACCAGGTCGACCACGGGGCCGACCACCAGGCCGACCAGCACGACGTCATCCGCGTCACCGGCGCGCGCGAGAACAACCTCCGCGACGTCAGCCTGGAGATCCCCAAGCGCCGGCTCACCGTGTTCACGGGCGTCTCCGGCTCGGGCAAGAGCTCACTGGTCTTCGGGACGGTCGCGGCGGAGTCCCAGCGCCTCGTCGACGAGACCTACAGCGCCTTCGTCCAGGGCTTCACGCCGACCCGCAACCGCCCCGACGTGGACCGGCTGGAGGGGCTGACGGCCGCCATCGTCGTCGACCAGGAGCGCATGGGCTCCGACCCGCGCTCGACCGTCGGCACCGCCACCGACGCCGGCGCGCTCCTGCGCATCCTGTTCAGCCGCCTCGGCGACCCGCAGGTCGGCCCGCCGAGCGCCTTCTCCTTCAACGTCCCCTCGATCCGGGCGACCGGCGCGATGACGGTCGAGCGCGGCGAGCGGCGTGCGGTCCGCCAGGAGTACACCCGCACCGGCGGCATGTGCCCACGCTGCGAGGGCCGCGGCGCCGTCAGCGACGTCGACACCAGCGCCCTCTACGACGACACGAAGTCCCTTGCCGAAGGCCCCTTCCTCGTCCCCGGCTACAGCATGGACGGCTGGTACGGGCGCATCTTCAGCGGCAGCGGCTTCCTCGACCCCACCAAGCCGATCCGCGACTACACCGCCCGCGAGAAGCACGACCTGCTCCACAAGGAGCCGACGAAGATCAAGGTCGACGGCATCAACCTCACCTACGAGGGGCTCATCCCGAAGATCCGGAAGTCGTTCCTGTCCAAGGACGTCGAGTCGTTGCAGCCGCACGTGCGGGCCTTCGTCGAGCGCGCCGTCACCTTCGCCACCTGCCCCGAGTGCGACGGCACCCGCCTTGCCGCCCCCGCCCGCTCCTCCCGCGTCCGGGGCGCGACCATCGCCGAGGTCAGCGCGCTGCAGGTCAGCGACCTCGCCGCGTGGGTCCGCGGGATCGACGAGCCGTCCGTCGCCCCGCTCGTCGCCGGCCTGCAGCACACCCTCGACGCCCTCGTGGAGATCGGCCTGGGCTACCTCTCCCTCGACCGCCCGCCCGGCACCCTCTCCGGCGGCGAGGCGCAGCGGGTGAAGATGGTGCGGCACCTGGGGTCGGCGCTCTCCGACGTCACCTACGTCTTCGACGAGCCCACCGCCGGCCTCCACCCGCACGACGTCGCCCGGATGATCGACCTGCTCACGCGGCTGCGGGACAAGGGCAACACGGTCCTCGTCGTCGAGCACGAGCAGCAGGTCGTCGCCGTCGCCGACCACGTCGTCGACCTCGGCCCGGGTGCCGGCAGCGGCGGCGGCCACGTCGTCTACGCCGGCGACGTCGCCGGGTTGCGCACCAGCGGCACGCTCACCGGCCGCCACCTCGACGACCGCGCCCGGCTCAAGGATGTCGTCCGCACGCCGACCGGTGCGCTCGCCCTCCGCGGCGCGTCGCTGCACAACCTGCGCGGCGTCGACGTCGACGTCCCCCTCGGCGTCCTGTGCGTCGTCACGGGCGTGGCCGGGTCGGGCAAGAGCTCGCTCGTCCACGGCTGCCTGCCGACCGGACCCGACGTGCCCGAGGTCGTCTCGGTCGACCAGACGCCGATCAAGGGCTCCCGGCGTAGCAGCCCGGCGACGTACACGGGCCTGCTCGAGCCGATCCGCAAGGCCTTCGCCAAGGCCAACGGCGTCAAGCCCGCCCTCTTCAGCAGCAACTCCGAGGGCGCGTGCCCCGCGTGCGCCGGCGCGGGCGTGGTCGAGGTGGACCTCGGGCCGATGACGAGCGTCCCGGTGACGTGCGAGGAGTGCGAGGGACGCCGCTTCGACGCCTCGGTCCTGGAGCACCGCCTCGGCGGCCTCGACATCGCCGAGGTGCTGGCGCTGCCGGTGCAGGAGGCGCTCGGCGTCTTCTCGGCGGGTGAGGCGAGGACGCCGGCGGCGGCGAAGGTCCTGCAGCGCCTGGTCGACGTCGGCCTCGGCTACCTCGTCCTCGGCCAGCCGCTGACGACGCTGTCCGGCGGCGAGCGCCAGCGGCTCAAGCTCGCCGCGCACATGGCCTCGCCCGGCGGGGTCTACGTCCTCGACGAGCCGACGACGGGCTTGCACCCCGCCGACGTCGGGACCCTGCTCGCGCTGCTCGACCGGCTCGTCGACGCCGGCACGTCACTCGTCGTCGTGGAGCACCACCTGGCCGTCGCGGCCCACGCCGACTGGCTGCTCGAGATGGGACCCGGCGCCGGCCACGACGGCGGCCGGCTCGTCTTCGCGGGCACGCCCGCCGACCTCGTCGCCGACGCCTCGACCCTCACGGGTCGACACCTCGCGGAGGCCGTGGGTCGCTGAGCCGGCCCTCACCCGCCGCGGTGGACCACGCGTCCGTCCTTGACGACAGCGCGCAGGGTCTCCTCCGGGCGCGCGAGGACGGTGACGTCCGCCAGCGGGTCGCCCTCGACGACGAGCAGGTCGCCGTACGCGCCCGGGGCGAGGACGCCGATCTCGCCCTCGCGCTGCAGCAGGCGGGCGGCCGTCGTGGTGGCCGAGGCCAGCACCTGCGCCGGGGTCTGCACCTGGGCGCGCAGGGCGATCTCCTCGCTCTGGTGGCGGTGCATGCCGCCGAGCAGGTCCGTGCCCAGGACGACGTCGACGCCCGCGCGGGTCGCGCGGTCGACCGTGTCCAGCCCGGCCTCCAGGACGCTCGCGACCTTGGCGACGCTGTCCGCCGGCAGCCCGTGCTCGGCGCCCTCGCTCGCGAGGTGCTGGTAGGTCACGAGCGTGGGGACGAGGAAGGCGCCGTGCTGGAGGAACAGCTCGAGGCAGGCGTCGTCGACGAGGTTGCCGTGCTCGATGCACCGCACGCCCAGGCGCAGCGCCCGCTCGACCGACCGCGAGGTGTAGGCGTGCCCGGTGACGTACCGGTTCTGCGCCGTCGCCTCCTCGACGACGGCGCGGATCTCCGCCTCGCTGCTCTGGGTCGAGTCGATGCGGTCCGTCGGTGAGGCCACCCCGCCCGACAGCATGATCTTGATGTGGTGCGCACCCGTCCGGAGCTGCTCGCGCGCCGCCAGGCGGAAGGCCTCGGGGCCGTCGACGACGGCTCCGATCCCGGCGCCGCAGGGCGTCCCGACGTGCGACGAGCGTCCCGGTGGGCGGCCGTCGCCGTGGCCACCGGTCTGGCTCAGCGCCTTCCCGCCGAAGAACAGGCGGGGGCCACGCAGCAGGCCCTCCTCGACGGCGGCGGCCAGGCCGTGGTCGGCGCCGCCGACGTCGCGCACGCTCGTGAAGCCGCGCTCGAGCATCCCCGCCAGGATCTGGGTCGCGTGCGCCGTCACGTAGGACGGCGCCCACTCGGCCTGGGCGAAGAGGTCGGCCGTCGCGGCGGTCACGTGGACGTGCGCGTCGACGAGCCCGGGCATGACGGTGCGGCCGCCCGCGTCGAGCACCTCGACGCCCTCGGGGCCGCGGACCTCCTCACCGCCGACGGAGGTGATGCGCCCGTCCTCCACCAGGACGCGCGTGGCGCCCGAGTAGGTCCCGGTCGCGACGTCGAGCACCCGCCCCTCGGTGACCAGCAGGGGTGTGCTCGGGCTGTCGGCCACGGCCGTCGTCATCTCCTCGCGTCGTCCTCGCGGCACCCGGGGCCGATGCGCCGCCAGTGGGCATGGCGTCACCCGTCGGCGCCGCCGCGGTGCCACTATCGCCGCCGAGGGGCGGCCGCGCCGCCCGCCACGCCGCCTCTCGGGCCAGGTGCCCGCCTCTGCCAGCCCCGGAGACCGCCCGTGAACCCCGTCCACGTGACCGTGCTCGTCCTCTACCTCGCCGTCATGGTCGGCATCGGGCTGTGGTTCAGCCGGCGCAGCCAGGTCGCCGGCTCCGACGACTACATGTTCGCCGGGCGCAGGCTCCCGCGGCCGGTGCTCGTCGGCACCCTGCTCGCCACCTGGGTCGGCTCCGGGACCATCATCGGCGGGGCGAACTTCGCCTACACCTACGGCCCGCTCGCGTCGATCTTCTTCTTCGCCGGGACGCCGGTGGGCATCCTCGTGCTCTACCTCGTCGCGGGGAAGGTGCGCGAGGCGGCCAAGCGCACCGTCCCGGAGCTGCTGGAGGACCGTTTCGGCACCCCGACCCGGATGGTGGCGGCCACCATCACGATGCTGGCTTACATCGGCATCGTCGCCTACCAGTTCACCGGTGGCGGCTACGTCCTCAGCCTCATCACCCCGCTGAGCGTGGGGCAGGCGACGGTCGTCACCGGGCTGCTCATCGCCTTCCTCGCGGTCGGCGGCGGGCTGCTGTCCGTGGCGTGGACCGACGCCCTGTCGGCGCTCGTCATCGTCGTCACCCTGCTCGTCTCGCTGGGCTACGTCTTCGTCCAGGACGTCGGCGGGCTGGGCAGCTACGTGGACCAGCTGTCGGCGCCGCTGACCACGCTGACGGGCGGGCTGACGCCGGTGCAGCTGCTCGGCTACTTCCTGCCGCTCTTCCTGCTCATCCTCGCCGACCAGAACATGTACCAACGGCTGGCCTCCGCCCGCGACGCCGGCACGGCGCGCACCTCGACGCTGGGCTTCTTCCTGGCCAGCTTCCTCGTGACCGTCCCCGTGGCCCTGCTGGCCTCGGCGTCCTCCTTCCTCCTGCCGGGCATCGAGCCGGACACGGCGGTCCTCTCGCTGGCGGCCGAGGGCTACACCCCGGCGGTCGTCGGCGGACTGATCCTGGCTGGCGCCTTCGCCTTCGTCGTGACGACGGGCTCCTCCTTCTTGCTGTCCGGGGCCGGCAACGTCGTCTACGACCTGTACACCCGCTTCGCCCGGCACGAGGTGGAGGACCGTCGGAGGCTGCTCGTGCACCGGTTGGCCGTCGTCGCGATCGCCGTCCTCGCCTACGTGCTCGGCCAGTTCTTCCCCTCGGTGCTGGCCCTGCAGGTCTACGCGTACACCGTGTACGGGGTGGCCATCGCCCCCGCCGTCTTCGCGGTGCTCTTCTGGCCCCGCGCGACGTCGGCCGGGGCGCTCGCGTCCATGGTGCTCGCGACGCTCACGACGATCGGGTGGGAGGTGGCGGGGCTGTCGCAGCAGGTGAACGCCGTCATCGTGTCCCTGCCGGTCTCGGTGGCGGCGCTCGTCGTCGTCAGCCTGCTGACAGGCCGCCGTCGCACGCCCGTCGAGGTCGCCGGATGAGGGGGGCGACGTCGCCCGCATGAGGGGCTCGGCCTCCCGGCCGACGACGGCCGAGCGGCGGGCCAGGGCGGCGGTCGCGGCGCTGTTCCTGACGAACGGTGCGCTCTTCGCCAACCTGATCCCGCGCTTCCCGCAGATCAAGGCGGACCTGGAGCTCGGCAACGCCGCGTACGGCCTCGCCGTCGCGGCCTTCCCCGCCGGGGCGGTCGCGGCCGGCCTGCTGGCCGGCCCCGTCGTCCGCCGCCTCGGCTCCGCGCGGACCGCCGTGGCCGGCACCCTCGTCACCGCCGCCGGCGTGCTCGCCGCCGCGCTCGCGCCGTCGGTCGGGCTCTTCGTCGCGGCCTTCGTCGTCGGCGGCGCGGCGGACGCCATCACCGACGTCGGCCAGAACACCCACGGCCTGCGCGTGCAGCGCCGCTACGGCCGCTCGATCATCAACACCTTCCACGCCCTCTGGTCCATCGGCGCCGTGCTCGGCGGGGGCATGGCCGCCGCCGCCATCGCGCTCGGCGTGGGCCGCGGGGTGCACCTCGCCGTCGCCACCGGCGGCTTCTCGCTGCTCGCCCTGCTGGCGCTGCGCTGGTGCCTGCCCGGCGCCGACGAGCGCGACCCGCCCTCCGCGGCCGACGCGCCGACGGCCCAGGAGGTCGAGGCGGCCACCGTGACGGTCACCGGCACGACCGACCCCGCCGGGCCACCCGCGGTGACGAGGCCCCGCCGGCCGCGCCGCGGCCTGCCCACGCGGACCTCGCTCGTCGTCGCCGCGCTCGTCCTCGTCGCCTCCTCGGGCACCCTCGTCGAGGACGCCGGCAGCACGTGGGCCGCCGTCTACCTGTCGACGTCGCTGGGCGCGCCCGCAGCCGTGGCGGCGACGGGCTTCGTCGCCCTCGTCGGCGCGCAGACGGTCGGGCGGCTCCTCGGTGACGTCCTCGTCGACCGCTTCGGGGAGCGCGCCGTCGCCCGCACCGGCGGTCTCGTCGCCGCGGCCGGGATGGGCCTCGCGCTCGCCGTCCCGACCGTTCCCGGCACCGTCGCCGGGTTCGCCGCCGCCGGCCTCGGCGTCGCCACCCTCGTGCCCGCCGCCATGCACCAGGCCGACAAGCTCCCCGGGCTGCGCCCCGGCACCGGCCTCGCGCTCGTGTCCTGGCTCATGCGGCTGAGCTTCCTGCTCTCCCCGCCGCTCGTCGGGCTGGTCGCCGACGCCGCCGGCCTGCGCGTCGGGCTGCTCGTCGTCCCGCTCGCCGGGCTCACCGTGCTCGCCCTGTCCGGGGTGCTGGAGCCGCGCCGGCGGCGGTGAGACCTCGGGGCACCGTGCGGGGCCGACGCCGCGAGGAGGGGCACGTCGTCGAGACCGCGGAGCCGCCGGGCTGAGCTACAGACCTGCGTCGCCCAGCAGCCGGCCGACCCTGGCCGTCTCCTCCTCGACGAAGTCCCGGAACGGCGGGCCGACGAGCTCGGCGTCGATCCAGCGGTTGTTCTCCAGCACGGTGTCCCACTGCTCGGTCCCGAGGGTCTCCTCCAAGATGAGCGTGAGCTCGGCCTCTTGCTCTTGCGTGAGACCGGGCGGGGCCACCACGCCGCGCCAGTTGGCCTGGTGGACGTCGTAGCCCAGCTCGTAGAGCGTCGGGATGCCGACGGCGGGCTGAGGCTCGGGCGCCGACATCGCGAGAGCCCGCAGCCGGCCGGCGGCGATCTGGTCGGCGAACTCGTTGTAGCCGCTGATGCCGATGCTGCTGGCGCCGGACAGCAGCGCCCGGACGGCCTCGCCGCCCCCCGAGTAGGCGATGTAGTTGATCTCGGCCGGCGGGACGCCGACCTCGTCGGCGAGCTGCAGCGCGAGCAGCTGGTCCGTCGAGCCGAGCGAGCCGCCGCCGACGGCGACCGAGCCCGGGTCCTCCCGCCAGGCCGCCACGGCGTCGTCCATCGACTCGAAGGGTGAGTCCGCAGGGACGACGACGACCTCGTAGTCGTCGGTGGTGCGGGCGATGGTCGTCACCTGGTCGAGGCTGACGGGGCTGTCGTTGATCTCCACGCCACCGACCATGGCCGACCCGGTGATCATGACGACGTCACCGCGGCCCTCCATCTGCGCCAGCTGGGCCAGGCCGATGGTGCCGCCGGCGCCGGGGATGTTGACGACCTGCGGGTTGGTCACGACGCCGGTCTCCCGCATCACCGCCTGCAGCTGACGGGCGTTGGTGTCCCACCCGCCGCCCGTCCCGGCGGGGGCGATGATCGTCAGCCCCGTCCTCGCGCCCGCGAGGGTCCCGGTGCTGCGGGCGTCCCACGCGGCCGCCCCCACGAGGGGCACCAGCACGGCGATCCCGATGATGGCCCTCGCGCTCCGTCGCACGCCGTCCACGTCCTCTCGTCCGTCGGTCTCGTCCTCGAGCCCGGGGTCCCGGTGGTGGTGACCTGCAGTATGACGCGGCCGCGCGCAGGGCTGCAGGACCACAGCTGGGGTCGACCGGGAGGCCGCCAGGTGTCGTCGCCGACGAGAGGGCCGGCGCCGACCTAGGCTCCGCGTCTCCTGACCCCTTGGGCGGGCGGCACCCCGGAGCGGTGGCCGCGGTGCCCGGCGGGTCGGGCCGGTCGGAGGTGTCGGGCGAGGGAGGGGGCGGACCGGCAGTGCGAGCCGAGGGCGCTGTCGGCCGGGTCTCCTCGGTCGCCTACCTCGGCGAGGTCGTGCTCGTCCCTCTCGGCTACGTCCTGGCCGGGGTCCTGGCCGAGACGCTCGGGGCTCAGGTGGTGCTCCTCGTCGCCTTCGGGGGTATCGCCGCGACGACGGCGGCGCTGCTCCTGTCCCGAGACCTCAGGGAGCTGCCGGACCACCCGAGGTCGCGCCGGCCCTCCCTCGGGTGAGCCGAGGGGCTGGGGCCTGGACCGGGCGCCGATCGCCCCGTCTGGGGTTCTCTCGGCTCCCGGCTAGAGCACGTCAGAGAGTCGTCGAGAGCGGACCTCACACGTCGGCGCTGCGGCGGCTGCGCACCTTGCTGACGACGGCGAGGGTCACGGCCAGCGCCATCAGCACGTAGATCGTCGTCGAGACGCCGCTGGCGACCAGGGCGCTCGGGTCGCCCTGGCTGATGGCCAGGGTGTTGCGCAGGTTGATCTCCGCGAGCGGCCCGAGGATGACCGCGATGAGCACGGGGGCCAGCGGCACGCCGTGCCGCCGCATGAGGAAGCCGAGGAGGCCGAGCAGGAGCAGGACCACGAGGTCGACGACCGAGCCGGCCGAGACGTAGATGCCGAGCCCGGCGAAGACGGTGATGCCCGCGTAGAGGTAGTGCCGCGGCACCTGCAGCAGCTTCGCCCACAGCGGCGCGAAGGGCAGGTTGAGCACCAGCAGCACGAAGAGGCCGATGAAGAGGCTCGCGATGAGGGCCCACGCCACGTCGCCGGAGCGGTCGAACAGCAGCGGTCCCGGTTGGATGCCGAACTGCTCGAAGGCCCCGAGCAGGACGGCGGCCGTGGCCGACGTCGGCAGCCCCAGCGCGAGCAGGGCGCCCATCGCCGTGCCGGCCGTCGCGTTGCCGGCCGCCTCGGGGCCGGCGACGCCGCGGATGGCGCCGCGGCCGAACTGCGGGTTCCGGCGGCGGCTGTCCAGGCGACGCTCGGTGCCGTAGGACAGGAAGGTCGGCACCTCCGATCCGCCGACGGGGATGACGCCGAACGGCACGCCGAAGCTCGTCCCGCGCAGCCAGGCCGGCAGCGCCTCGCGGAACTCCTTGCGGTTGAGGAAGGGTCGGCCCTGGACCGCCACCAGCCGGGTGCCGCTCTGCCACCGCGACCGCGAGGCGACGTAGAAGACCTCGCCGAGGGCGAGCAGGCCGACGGTGATGACGACGATGCCCACGCCGTCGAAGAGCTGCGGCACCCCCAGGGTGTAGCGCACGGTGCCGGTCTGGCTGTCGATGCCGACGACCCCGACGGTGAACCCGATGACGAGGGCCACGACGCCCTTGAGCACCGAGTCCGCGACGACGAACGCCGTCGCGACGAAGGCGAAGGCGGCGAGGGCGAAGAACTCGGCGGGGCCGAACGCCGAGGCCAGCCCGGCGAGCAGGGGGGCGCCGACCGCGATGATCGACGTGGCGATGAGGCCGCCGGTGAAGGCGCCGATGGCCGACGTCGCGAGCGCCTGGGACGCCCGCCCGTCCAGCGCCATCTTGTGGCCCTCGAAGGTCGTCGCGATGGCCGAGGAGTTGCCCGGCGTGTTGAGCAGGATGCCCGTGATGGAGTCGCCGAAGAGACCGCCGTAGTAGACGCCGGCGAGCATGATCAGCGCACCCGTCGGGTCCAGGGCCAGGGTCACCGGCAGCAGCAGGGCCACGGCCATCGAGGAGCCCAGCCCGGGCAGCACCCCGACCGCGGTGCCGAGCACGGCGCCCAGGAACACCCATAGCATGTTCATGGGGGTGAAGGCGGTGGAGAAGCCACCGGCGAGGTCGGCGAAGACGTCCATGCGGTGTCGCTCCCGTCAGGGGTCGCGGGGGCTCACAGGCCCAGGAGGCCGGCGGGGAGGTTGAGGCCGAGGCCGGCGCCGAAGGCGAGCTGGACGATCGAGGCGATGGCCAGGCCGACGGCGAGGTCGAGCAGGCGTCGGCGGCTGCCGAGGGCCTGGGCGACGCCCCAGAACAGCCAGGTGCCGGCGACCAGCCACCCCAGCGGCACGAGGATGGCGACGAAGACCGCGAAGGTGCCGGCGACGAGCAGCATCGCGCGCCAGTCGGTCGGCGCCGTCGGCGGCGGGCCGGCGTCGGCCCTGCCGGGCTCGCCGACGGCCTCCACCAGGCCGGCCGTGCCGGCCGTCGCGTCGGCGGTGGCCGCACCTGCGGGGTCGCGGAGGTCTGCCGAGGCCGCGACGCGGCGCGACGCGGCGCGACGCTCGCGCACCGCGTCCACGGCGAGACCGACGGTGGCGACCCACGCCAGGAGCAGGACCAGCGTCGGGAAGAACGCGGGGCCGGGCGCGTCCTCGTCGCCGCGGTAGTCCATGACGAGGACCCCGACCGTGAGGAAGACGGCGAAGCCCAGGGCGACCGCCGCCATCGCGAACGAGCCCCGTGAGGGCTCGGGCGCGGCGACGGCGGGCCCCGTGCCGGCGTCCGGGGCGGCGTCCGTGCCGGCGTCCGGGGCGGCGCCCGGGGCCGGGCTCGGGGGTCGGCTCACGGTCTCCTCCTCGTCGAGCAGAGCGGTGTCGAGCAGAGCGGTGTCCAGAAGGAGCGGTGTCGCGCGGTGCGGCGGCCTGCGGTCGCGCGGGGCGGCGGTGCCGTCGTCGGCCCGGGTCGCGTCGTCGCACGGTACCGCTCGCACGGTCCGGTCCGGCCGCGCAGGCGAGCAGCACGGTTGCGGTGCGGGCATGCCCGTGACCGTGCTCGGTGTGGCGCGCCGGTCGTGCGCCGGCGCGAGGGCTGGAAGAGTTCGGCCGACACGACGGGTGCGGTGGGGCAGCGGAGCTCCGGCGCGGTGCAGGTAGGAGTGGTCGCGGTGGCGGTTCTCGTGGGCTGGTCGGGCTCGGCGGAGGGGGCGGCGGCGCTGAAGCGCGGTGCGGCCGAGGCGCTCCTGCGGGACCTCCCGCTCGCGGTGCTCGACCTCAGCACCCGGGACGACCACGGCGAGGCGGCCCGCGGCGCCGTCGGCGCCCTCGTCGACAAGCCGTCGTCGGTCGAGGTGCTGGTGCGTCCGGAGAACCAGGACCCGGTCGACGCCCTGCTGGACGCCGTGCCCGGGACGAAGGCCCAGCTCGTCGTCGTCGGCACCCGCCGCCGCTCACCCGTCGGCAAGTTCCTCCTGGGCAGCACCGCCCAGCAGATCATCCTTGGGTCCGAGGCGCCGGTCATGGTCGTCAAGGCGGGCCAGGAGGGCTGAGGCCACGGGTGAGGGGCGCACCTCCACGACGGAGGGCAGACCCGCTGACGCGGTGCCCCCTCGTCTCCTACGGTCGAGCCCCACCTGCCCGACGGTGTCGGGTGCTGGATCTGGCATCACGTCGCGTGCTGAGCTCCGGAGGTCCCTCGTGGTCACCACGTCCGCGGCTCGTCGAGCAGGCGACGTCGCCGGTCTCCCTGTGGGCGGGCGCCGGTGACGACACGACGAAGCGGACCTCCTCCACTCTCTGCGAGGCGGCCGGTGTGAGCTGCCGACCGATGAAGCACACCGGTCTGAGGACCTTCGCGGATGTCTGCACGGACATCAGGCTCGCCCCCGACAAGTGCTCGGGGACGTGGTGAACGACGCTGCTGGGACGCCGTCGCTCACGCTGAGGGACCTGTCGTTCAGCTACGGCCGGCGGCAGGTCCTCGACATCCCCGACCTGACGTGGCGAGCGGGCCCGGTCGGCGTCCTCGGGGTCAACGGCGCCGGCAAGACGACCCTGCTCAGGGTGCTGGCGGGCATCGCCACGCCGTCGGCAGGCCACCTGCTCCTCGACGGCGCCCGGCTGGAGAGCCGACGGGACCGGTCCCGGTACCGCGAGCGTGTGGGCTACCTCCCGCAGGACCCGAGCTGGCTGCCCGAGTTCCGCGTCGCCGACTTCGTGCGGTACTTCGCCTCTCTCCGGCTCGCCCGCGGGGTGGACCTGGACATGGCTGTCTGGACGGCCCTGGAGGCCGTCGACCTGCAGCAGCAGGCGCACGAGCGGCTCGGGGAGCTCTCCGGAGGCCAGCGCCAGCGGGCCTTCATCGCCCAAGCCCTCGTGCACGACCCCGACGTCGTCGTGCTCGACGAGCCGACGGCAGGACTGGACCCGGTCCAGCGCATCAGGGTGCGAGGTCTGGTCGCCGGCCTGGCGGAGTCTCGCCTGGTGGTCGTCTCCACCCACCTCGTCGAGGACCTCCACCAGCTGGCGCGGGAGATCACCGTGGTCGACGGTGGCCGCGCCCTCTGGCACGGGACGTCCGAGTGCCTCGCGGAGCGGGGTCGGGCGTCGAGGTCGTCCGGGCAGCACGTGTCGACGCTGGAGGCTGGCTTCCTCGACGTCCTCGAGGCCGGCGCCGGCACGCCCAGGTCCGCATGAGGGTGCTCCGGAGCTGGTTCGTCCTCCCCGTCACCGCTGTCGTCGCTGCGGTGAGTCTCGTCTCCCAGCCGGAAGCCCGCTTCTCGACGACCTGGGCGGTCGACGCGGCGGTGACGTCGCTGCTGGTCGTCTGGCCGCTCTCGGCGGGTCTGGCCGCCGCCGACGCCGTCCGGGTCCGTCGGACCGGAGGGGCTCTCGTCGACGCCCTCCCGGCGCCGGCGGTCGTGAGACTGCTGTGGCGGCGAGCCGCTGCGGCCGGTGCGTGGACGGCAGCGGGCCTGGGCATCGCCGCCGCCGGCGGAGCTGTCGTGGGTGCAGCGCACGGTTCCCCTCCGACGCTGGCCGCCTTCACCCCCGTCGCGCCGGCCGTCGCGGGCAGCTTCGCCGTGGCGGCGCTGGGGGCAGCCCTCGGTGTCCTTCTGCCGTCGTGGCTCCTGCCCCCGCTGCTGGCCGCCGGCTCCTACGCCTTCCTGGCCTTCGACGTCGCAGGCGCCCAGTCACTCGTCGGTCTCGTCGGCGCCACGAGCGGCGTCGTGCTCGGCCTCGAGGTAGGTCCCGTCGCTCTCGGCGCGCGTGTCGTCGCCCTGTCCGCCGCCGCAGCAGCCGCCGCCGTCGTGCTGGCGTGGTCTGCGACCCGACGGCCGTGGCTCCTCGCGCCGCTGCTGGGCGTCGCGGTCCTCGCCGCAGGGGCGTGGGCTCTCGCCGACATGGACGACCCCTACGGCCACTGGCGCAGTGACGCCGACTGGCCGTGCGCGGACGTGCCTGGTGCGGGTGGGCTCGTGTGCGTCCCGTCCGACCAGCGTCGCGACGTCGAGGTCCTCGCCGAGGCCCTCTCGCCGGTCTCCGGCCGGCTCACGCAGCTCGACCCGGCGCGCGCCGACCAGGACTTCTCCGCCACCAGGGCGAGCCGCGCCGACGCGCTCCTCGTCCCCCTGCCCTTCGGGCGTCCGGTCGACGAGCCCTCGATGGCCGATGCGGTGGCCGCCGAGCTCGCCCCGTGCCTCCGCGGAGACCGTGACCTGTCGGCGAGGGAGGAGGAGGACGTCTTCGCGGCCGTCGTCACGACGGCCTGGTGGCTCGCCCCGGGCCGGGAGCAGGACCCGGCGCTCCTGGAGTCGCTCGGCCTGCCCGACTCGCCGCCGACGCGGGCGGAGGCGCAGCGCGCCTACGACGTCATCACCACCTGCCGATGAGGACCTCGTTCGCCGCCCTCTTCCTCCGGTCCCGCGGCGGGGCGGCCAGGACGGGCCTGCTGGCCGCAGTGGTCACGGTCGCGCTGCTGCTGGCACCCGTCGACCTGCTCGCCGTCCCCCTGCGCGGCCAGGTCAACGCCTCGCCGATGCCGAACGCCGTCCTGCTCGTCGGAGCTCTCGTCTCCTTCTCGCTCGCCTCGCCCTGGCGCGACCTGCACGAGCTGGTGCCGCTGCGTCGCCTGGTCCTCCCCCGGGCGCTCTGGTACCTGGCCTTGACGGCGTGCCTGCTCCTGGCCGGGTACGTGGCGCTCGCCGTGCGAGGTCTAGAACCCTTCGCCGCCCACCTCCTGCGGTCGGGGCTGGCCGCGACGGGTGCGGGAGCTCTCTCCGCCTGCCTGCTGCCTCGGTCGGTGTCGTGGACCCCGGTCCTCCTCTACGGGATGGTGAGCTGGGTCTGGGGCACCGTCGACCAGGAGGGCACGGCGCGGGTGTGGTCCCTGCCCAACCAGCCGCTGGACTCGGCTCCCGCCGCCGCGGTCGCCGCTGCGGCGTGGCTCGTCGGTGGTCTCGTCTTCACCTGGCGCGACGGCCGCCAGGTGGGCTGAAGGCGACCACGAGCAGCCACACCGTCGTGGCGGCGACGCCGAGCGAGAGCGGCACGTGCACCGAGAGCGGGGCGTAGGAGCCGCTCGCCGCCTGCGGGAAGGTGAGGGCGAAGCTGGCGGCGGCGAGCACGACCACCCACGTCGGGCCTCCCGACAGGCGCCACCACAGCGCCGCGGCTGCGGCCAGGCCGGTGAGGACGTGCAGCACGAGCGCGCCGACCGAGTGCGCACCGAGCCAGGAGCCGGTGCTCAGGAGGTGGCCCGCGGTGACGAACTGCGCGAGGACGCCGAGGACGGCGAGCGCCGCGCTCGCCTGGAGGGCGCGCCGCGCCGCACTGCCGCCCGCGCGGTGACCTGGACCCATCGCTGCTCCCTCATTCGTCGTCCGGCGCGTGAGCCGGGGGCCGGCCGACCCGGTCAGCCCTCGCGGGCCTCGGGCGGGCCGGGCCGGCGCGTCCGGGCCGCCGCCATGCCCAGCTGGACCCTGTTGGTGGTGCCCAGGCGGTCGTGCAGCTCGCTGACCCAGCGTCGCAGGGTGCGCCCGCTCACCCCCAGGGCGGCGGCGACGCCGGCGTCCGACATCCCGCTCGCCAGCAGCCTCAGCGCGCGCGCCAGGTGCGGCTCGAGCCCCCGGCCGACGGCGCCGTCCTCCTCGACGGCCATCAGCACCGGCTGGCTGCGTCGCCACAGCAGCTCGAAGAGCTGCTGCAGCGCGTCGGTCAGGGCCGACCTGCCGAGCAGGAGGGCGGAGACCTCCGTGCTGTCCCCGCGCGCGAGCGGCAGCAGCGCCGTCGCCCCGTCGGCCACGAGCATCTTCGTGCCGACGCCGACGCTGACCCGTGACTGCTCCCCGGCGGTCGCCAGGGCGACGACGTGCTCGCGCAGCTCGGCCGTCTCCAGGACGCTGGAGTCGTAGACGGCGCGGAAGGAGATGCCACGGTCGAGCAGGCCCCGCTGGGCCGCGAGCACCTCGTCGTCGTCACCGGCGACGAACGGCGGGGTCACGGTGCCGACCACCTCGTGGACCGCACCCCGCAGCACCGCGGCCGCGCCCCCGAGCACCGCCGGGGCGCCCCGCAGCACGCTGAAGAACTCGTGCGGCGAGGCCTGCAGCCGGGCGGCCTCGACGACCGTGCCGAGCTCGTCGGCCAGCGGGCCGACCCCGTCGAGCAGGCTCTGGCGCGAGCGGGCCAGGGCGACGAGCGCCCGGCGGGGGTCTGCCGGGGCGAAGTCCCCGCCGCTGCGGTGGACGAGGCGGGCCGCCACGAGGGCCTCCAGCCCCGCGAGGGCGACGTGCGTCGGCACCCCCACCGCGGCGGCGTGGGCCTCGAGCCCCTCCTCGGGGGCCTGCAGCAGCCGCAGGTAGAGGTCACGCGCCAGGGCGTCCAGCCCCAGCAGGTCCCAGACCTCTGGTGATAGCGACACCTCCAGATGCTAGGTCGCCCGACGCGCGAGACCCGCCTCCAGAGCATCACCCGTCCGTGGATGACCGCTTCCGGTCGACGGCCTCATCCGGCCTCCCGGCTCCTCTACGGTCTGGCCACCCCGCAGGTCCAGGAGGTCCTCTCGTGCCCACCACCGCAACGCCACGGCGTCGTCGCCGCCGGCTGGTCGCCCTCGCGACCGCCGCATCGGCCGCCCTCGTCGTCACCGCCCTCGTCCCGGCCGCCTCGGCCACCGTCCCCGGCAGCTCGCCCTCCCTGGGCGTGCCCGGGCTGCCCGGACCCACGCCGGTCCCGGCCGCCCCCGTCGACGGCGAGGCCTTCAGCCCCGGCAGCCAGCCGCTGCCTGGCTCCGGCGACGTCCTGCTCGGCTCCACGGCCGGCGCGGACACCGCTCCCCTCGTCGACCTGGAGGGCTCGCTCGCCTCCGGCGGCGCGCAGGCCCTCGCTCCCGCCGCTGCCGACGGCGGCCCGGACGTCCCGATGCCCGACCCGGCCTACGACTCCCTGACCGTCGAGGTCAGCCAGGAGTCCATCGCCGGCTACTGGTACTGGGCCGAGGGCGTCGAGGTCGCCATCTCCGGCCTGCCCGCCTGGGGCTCCGCCGTCGTCCGTGGGTACGGCCCCGCCGGCGTCGAGACCTTCATGCCGCTGCAGGCCGACGCCGACGGCGAGGCCGTGGTGCGCGTCAGCACCCGCCACTACAGCCCCGAGCTCGGCACCTACACGATCGTGGTGACGGGCGCCGACGGGTCCGCCGGCCGCTCGACCCTGGAGGTCGTCCGGTGGGAGCGCGACGTCTTCGAGGTCTCGACCGACCCGAGCAGCATCACCCGCCACCAGTGGCGCCGGAGCCCGGTGACCGTCCGGGTCGAGGGCATGGAGCCCGGCGAGCGCCTGACCCTGCACATGATCGGCCCCGACGGCGCGGGCTTCCAGGTGGACCCGACCACGCTGCTCGTCGCCGACGAGGACGGGACCTTCTCCTACGACCTGCAGGCGGCCACGGCCGACGTCACGGTCGGCACCTGGGACGTCACCGCGCTCGCGGTCGGCAGCAACCGCACCGGCACCACCACCCTGGAGGTGCTGGAGGGCCGCCGGTCGGCCGAGGTCGGCACCATGACGGTCGAGCCCTCGACGATCGACTCGCAGGAGATGGTCGACCCGGGCATCACCTACGTGGCCGAGGGCCTGCGCCCCTGGGACGTCGTCAGCGTCGTCCTGCACACCCCCACCGGCACCGAGGCCCCCCTCGGCAACTTCCGGGCGTCCAACTTCGGTCGCCTGGCCGACGGCGTCTCCTCCAGCAGCCCCGCGCCGCCCGGGACCTACGAGCTGGTCGCGACCTCGATCTTCACGACCAACACCACCAGCGGCACCTTCGAGGTGACCGGGGACGGCCCACAGCCGCCCACCGGTGAGCTGGCCTCCGACCGGCTCACCCGCCTCGACGTCATCGACCCCAGCACGGGCGTCGTCGTCCACGCCGAGGGCCTCGAGCCCGGCGCCCTCGCGACCATGGACGTGCGCTCGCGCACCAACGTGCGCATGCGCGCCTCGGACACCTCGGTGACGACGACGAGGGTCGCGTCCGACGGGTCCCTCGTCCTGCGCCTGTCCTCCGCCGAGGTGGTCGAGCGCGGCACGTACACCGTCACCGTGTCCGTCGCCAGCGGTACCTCTCTCCCCGTCTTCTTCGAGCTCCCCCTGGAGGTGCGCGGATGACGCGCCGCACCACGTCCCCGACCCTGGCGCGCCGCCCCTCCCGCGGGCGCAGCCGTGCCCTCGCGGTGGCCGCCGCGCTCGCCGCCAGCACGGTCCTGCTGGTCCCCGGCGCGGGGGCCAGCGAGCCCACCGCGGCCGAGGAGGAGGCAGCGGGCCTGGGCCTCAGCGAGCGGATCCAGCCGACCGACGAGCCGCAGGCCGCCTTCGTCCGCCTCCGCGGCCCGGGTGCCCTGGAGGTCGACGCGCAGGCCAAGTCCGGCGACCTCACCTCCGCCGACGAGGCGTCCGCGCCGGCGCAGGAGCGCGTGGAGGAGGTCGAGGAGGAGGTCGAGGAGGTCGTCTCCGAGGCCACCGACCTCGACGAGGACACCTTCGTCCTCTACGAGTCCAGCTACACCGTGCCCGGGGTCGCCGTGCACGCCACGCCCGAGGTGCTCGCCGCCCTGGCCGAGCGCCCCGAGGTCCTCAGCGTCGACCCCATCACGATCAAGACGGTCGGCGACCCGGACGTCGGGACCACCGAGCCCGCCAACACCGGCGCCGACCTCATCACGCAGTCCCTGAAGGCCTGGACGGACGCCGGTCGCACCGGTGAGGGCGTCAACATCGCCGTCATCGACACGGGCATCGACTACACCCACACCGACTTCGGCGGCCCCGGCGGCCCCTTCACCTACCGCACCGCGGCCTTCAGCACCGAGGAGCCCTCGCCGGACTGGTACGACCCCGAGAAGTACCTCGGCGGCTGGGACTTCGCCGGCACCCGGTACACGATCGGCGGTCCGGCCGGGGCCGACATCCCCGTCCCCGACCCCAACCCCATCGACGGCTTCGGCGGCGGCCACGGCACCCACGTGGCGGGGACGGCGGCCGGCTACGGCACCGACGCAGAGGGGGCGACCTTCCGCGGTGACCACACCTCGCTCACCGAGGACGAGCTGGCGACGATGCGGATCGGGCCGGGCTCCGCCCCGAAGGCGGGCCTGTACTCCCTCAAGGTCTTCGGCGACCAGGCGGCCTCGACGGCCCTGACCGGCGCGGCGCTGGACTGGGTCGGTGAGGCCCTCACCCGGGGCGAGAAGATCGACGTCGTCAACATGTCCCTCGGCTCCAGCTACTCGGCGCCGGACGACCCGGACAACGCGAAGGTGGCGGCCCTCGTCGAGCAGGGCGTGCTGCCGGTCATCTCCGCCGGCAACTCCGGCGACGTCACCTCCATCGCCGGCAGCCCGGGCAACGCCGCGGCCGCCCTGACGGTCTCGGCCTCGGCCAGCGGCCGGGTCGCCTTCGACAACGTCCTCGTGGACGGGCCGGAGGAGCTCGCGGGCAGCTACCGCGCGCAGTACTCCCAGAACTACGCCCTGTACCTGAACGTCAGCGGCCGCGTCGTCACCCCCGGCCCGGGCAGCGACGACAGCGGCTGCACCGCCTTCCCCGAGTCCGAGCGGGAGCGCCTGTCGGGCAACCTCGTGCTGCTGGAGTGGGACGACGACAACATCGTCTGCGGCTCGGCCCAGCGCTTCGACAACGTCGAGGCCATCGGCGGCACGGGCGTCCTGCTGACGAGCACGCTCGACAGCTTCGGGGCCGGCATCGGCGGCAACCTGCTGCTGCCCGGCGCCCAGCTCACCGCGTCGGCGAGCGAGGCGCTGCGCCCCGCGGCGGAGGCCGGGACGCTCGAGGTGACGCTGCGCGAGGACCTCAAGACCGTCGAGGAGGTCGACGACCCGGAGGCGCGCGACCGCATCGCGGACTTCACCTCCCGGGGCGCGCACGGCTCCTACGAGGACCTGGTGAAGCCGGACGTCGCCGCCCCGGGCGTCGGCATCCTGTCCGCCCAGTTCGGCTCCGGCAACGGGCGGACGGCGATGAGCGGCACCTCGATGGCCGCCCCGCACGCCGCCGGTGTCGCGGCCCTGGTCGTCGAGGCGCACCCGGACTGGACGGCCCGCCAGGTCAAGGCCAACATCATGAACACGGCGACGCACGACACGACCACGGAGGCCGGCGACCGCACACCGCTGCTGCGCCAGGGCACCGGGCGGGTGGACGCGCTGCAGGCCGTCTCCAACCAGGTGCTCGTGCGCTCCCAGGAGAACGGCGACCTCGTCACCGCCTCCTTCGGCCACGTGGAGATCGCCCGCAACCTGCGCGAGCAGCGCACGCTGGAGCTCACCAACACGGGCTCGACGGACGTGACCTACGACGTGGCCCTGGAGGACTGGCAGCCCCTCCCGGGCGTCGAGTACCGGGTCTCCCCCCGCCGCGTCACCGTCCCGGCCGGTGGCAGCGCCACCGCCACCGTGACCCTGCGCGTCGTCGACGCCACCGCGCTGCGGCGGGTCCTCGACCCCACGCAGGAGCGCTCGCTCGGCAGCTTCGGCGGGCAGCCCCTGGCCCGCGACGTGGTGCCGGTCTCGGCCAGCACGGTGAGCTTCACGCCGGTGCTCTCGGACGCCACCCCGCTGCGGCTGGCGGCCTTCGCCGCACCGGAGCCCGTCGCGGCCATGAGCGGCCGCTCGCCCCGCTTCGGCCGCAACGGCACCGAGGCCACCCTCGCCCTGCGGGGCCGGTCCCTCGACCAGGGTGAGGGCGACGAGGCCTACGCCTCGCTCGTCGCGCCCTTCGTGCACGGCACCTACGACGCCGAGGAGGACTTCTCGGCGACCGCGACGCCGTGGACGCTGCGAGGGCTCGACATCCGCAGGATCGGTGCGTCCTCGACCGCGCCGCTGTCGGAGGTCCCCGCCGACGGGCAGCTGTCCTTCGGGGTGGAGCACTACGGCCCGACGCCGCTGCACGGCCCCACCGGCTACCCCGAGGTGCGCATCGACGTCGACCGGGACCGGCAGGCCGACTTCGGCATCATCCTCAGCCGGCCCTCGTCGCTGGACACCGTCATGTCGGTGACCTACGACATGGTCACCGGGCGGACCGTCGCCGTCACCCCCGTGGGCGGCGGGTACGACGGGCCGGGCGACCTCAACGTCCTGGACTCCTCGGTGGCCGTGCTGACCACCGACCTCGCCGCCCTGGGCTACGAGGAGGGCTCGACCAGCGAGAACACCGAGCCGCTGCGCTACCAGGTGGTCACGTCCTCGCTCTACGCACCGGGCTACTCCACCGCCGGTGACCCGACGGTCGACAGCACCCGGTGGGTCGACTTCGACGCCTTCGACCCGGCGTACTGGTTCACCCAGGACGGCGAGGGCGGCCAGGTGTTCCGCGACGACAGCCGCGGGCTCCAGGTCCACCGTGACGGCGCGACGGACGAGCGGGTCCTCCTGCTCCACCTGCACAACGCCAACGGGCGCCAGGCGGAGGTGCTGCAGGTCCGCTGACCCGGCGGGCACCGACCCGCCCCCAGACCAGCAGGACCCTGGTGTCCCCCGCCCCAGGGTCCTGCTGTCCCACCCGAGGCCGGGCGGGGCAGCCGACCGGCTGCCCCGCCCGGCCTCCGGCGTCTTCGCGCTGGCGTCCCGCTCAGAGGTCGAAGTCGGCCTTGCGGATGCGGGCGTGCACGCCCGTCGTGCGGTCGACGACCTGGGAGACGGCGAAGTCCGTGGCCGCCGACAGGTAGGCGTAGGCGACCGGCCCCGGCATCCCGCGCTCCTGGGTGAGGAAGGCGAGGGCGTGCCGCACGGCCTGGCGCATGGCGACGTCGAGGTCGCGCTCCTCCGGGGCGCCGGAGCCGCCCTGGTCGGACAGGCCGATGGGGATCCAGTGCTCGGGCGTCTCGGCGAAGGGCTGGTACGCCGTCAGCCGCGGCGCGCCGTCACCGGGACGGACCACCGTGAGGCGCAACCGGGCCCGCAGCGAGCCCTCCATCGCCGTCAGCGCGACCTCGCCGTCGCCCTGGGACAGGTGCGGGTCGCCGGTGAAGAAGAGCGCCCCGGGCACCCGCACCGGCAGGTACAGGCTCGCGCCGACGCCGACGTCCCGGACGTCGAGGTTGCCGCCCGCGTCGGTCGGCGGCACCGAGTCGACGACGTCGTCGGTGTCCCGCGCCACGCCCATGAGCCCCAGGAAGAGCCGCAGCGGGAAGCGGGCGGGCACCGGCCCGGGCATGACGCCGACGAGCCCGCCGGCGCGGGCCTCCACCCGCGTGAACACGCTCACGTTGCCGCCGGGGTTGAACCACGGCTGGTGGCCCGGGTCGGCGGCCCAGCCCTCGGGGTACTCACCCGGCAGGGCGCCGCGCCCGTGCCGGTTGGAGACGACCCCGTAGGGCACCCGCGGGGCGAGGTCGAGGACGTCGACGCGCAGGACGTCGCCCGGCTCGGCCCCCTCGACGGCGACGGGCCCGGTGACGACGTGCGGGCCCGGCCCGTCGTGCGGCGTGCGCGCCGCGACGCCGACCGCGTCGGTCAGGACGGCGTCGGCCGGCACGCCGTGGGAGGCGAAGTAGGCGAGGGGGTCCCGGCCCTGGTCGGGGAGCACGCCCTCGTGGGAGACCGTGTCGACGGTGACCACCTGCCCCGAGCGCACGACGAGCACCGGCGCGGTGCGCCGCGTCGGCAGCCGGCCCCACAGGGCCCGGTCCGGGTCGCAGGGCAGGTACAGCTCGCCGGGCGGCGCGGCGGCCAGCGGCTGGAGCACCGGGAGGGCGTCGGTCGAGAGGGGCCCGGGCGTCGTCGCGTCCACGTCGCCCACCCTGCCGACTCGCGCGCCGACGCGGGCCGCGTGGGGCGTACCTCGCCGAGTCCGACGAAGGGCAGGGACGACGGCCGCCGGACCTGCCGGAGGTCGGACTCGACGCGCCGACGGCTGCCGACGACCGGGTCGATCGCCACCGGGAGCCGCACCGTCTCGCCCGCGCGGCCGAGGCCGTCGGCCAGGAGCCACCGACCGCACCGTCCACGGGTGTCGTCGTGGCCGGGCTCGCCGGGCCGGGGCTGCTCCTCGAGGTGCAGGCCACCGCCGTCGTCGGCTGAGCACGGCTTGTCGGGGTCGCCGAACGGGGTCGAGACTGGCCCGACCGCGCGGCAGCGCCGCCGCGCCCGAACCCCGAGGACGCCGTGAGCACCCCCTTCGCCTCCCCCGACCACGACCCCGTCGCCCGCGCCGCCGCCGGTCTCGTCCGCGCCCACGAGGACCTGCTCGCGCTGCGCCCCGAGCCGCTGCACCTGCTCGCCCGCACCCGGCACGAGGGCCGGCGCGTCGGGCTGGTCTCCGGCGGCGGGGCCGGCCACGAGCCCCTGCACGCCGGCTTCCTCGGGCCGGGGATGCTCGACGGCGCCGCGCCGGGAATGGTCTTCACCTCCCCGCACAACCGGCAGGTGCTCGAGGCCGGGCGGGCCGCCGCCGGGCCGGACGGCGTCGTGCTCGTCGTGAAGAACTACACGGGCGACGTCATCAACTTCCGGATCGCCGCCGAGCGGCTGCGCCTGGACGGCGTGCAGGTGGGAGAGGTGCTCGTCGACGACGACGCCGCGACCGACTCCGCCGACAACGCCGCCGGCCGGCGCGGGACGGCGGCGACGCTCGTCGTCGAGAAGCTGCTGGGGGCGGCGGCCGACGGCGGGGCGTCGGTGGCCGAGCTGGTCGACCTCGGCGGCCGGGTGGCGGCGGCCAGCCGCAGCATGGCGGTCGCGAGCCGCGCCCAGACCGACCCCGCGACGGGCGAGCCGGCCTTCGCCCTCGCCGCCGACGAGGTGGAGCTCGGCGTCGGCATCCACGGCGAGCGGGCGGAGCAGACGGTCGCCCGCCCGCCGCTGCCCGAGCTCGTCGCCGACCTCGTCGACCGGGCGCTCGCCGCGCTCCCGCAGGCTCCGGGGGAGGACGGGGTCCTGCTGCTGGTCAACGGCCTGGGGGCCACCACGCAGCTCGAGCTCTTCGGCGTGCTGGAGGAGGCCGCCGAGGTGCTGGAGCAGCGCGGCGTCGCGCTGCAGGCCTCGGCCGCAGGCACCTTCGTCGCGGCGCTGGACATGCACGGGTTCTCGGTGACCGTGACGGCGTTGCAGCCGGGGTGGCTGGACCTGTGGCGCGCCCCCGCCCTCACGCCCGGGCTGCCGGCGCCGCACCTCGGCGGGGCCGCCCCGGCGAGCCCGGGCGTCGTCGCCGCGCCGTGGGTGGAGAGCGGCGTCGGCCCCGGTGAGGCACGCGGTGGCCCCGAGGTCGCGGCACCGGCCGACGGGTCCGTGCCCTCCGGTGCGTCGCCGGCCGAGGCGGTGCTGCGCCGCTGGGCGGGCGACGTCGAGGACGCCTACGCCGACCTCACCCGCCTGGACCGGCTCGCCGGTGACGGCGACTTCGGCGACAACCTGCGCGGCGGGCTGCGGCGCGTCGTCGCCCGGCTCGACGGCGGGGACGACGGCGGGCCGGCTGGTCGCTCCGGTGCGGACGCGCTGGCCGCGGCCGGCGAGGTCTTCCTCGACGAGGTGGGTGGCACCAGCGGCCCGCTCGTCGGCCTGCTGCTGGCCCAGCTGGCCGCCGCGGCCGAGCGGGCGGGCGGCGCCGCTCCCGAGCCGGACGGGCCGGGTGAGGCGTGGGGCGAGGGCCTCACGGAGGGGCTCGCCGCGGTGCAGCGCGTCGGCGGCGCGGAGCCGGGGGACCGCACGCTCGTCGACGCGCTCGCCCCGGCCGCGCGCGCCCTCGCCGAGGGCGGCTCGCTGGCCGACGCCGCCGCTGCCGCGGCCGACGGCGCGGGGGGCACGGCCGACATCCGCGCCCGTCGCGGCCGCGCCGCCTACCTCGGTGACCGGGTGGTCGGTGCCCCCGACCCGGGCGCCGTGGCCGTCGCGATGCTCCTGCGCGCCGCGGCTGCGGGCGGCGACGTCCGGTCTCCTGCCGGCGACCCCGTCGAGGCGCTCCTGGCCGGGGGGCGCTGAGCCGCGCACGGGCCGGCCGGCGGGGCCGGCGTCGCTCAGACCACGAGGACGGTCTTGCCGCGGCCGTCGACCTCCACGTGCCGGTGCGCGGCGGCGCCCTGCTCGAGGGGGTAGGTGGCCTCCACGGGCACCCTCAGCTCGTCGGCGTCGACCATCGCGGCGAGCGCCGCGAGGTCGTAGGAGCGGGCGGCGGTGCGGACGGCGACCAGGCGGTCCCGGCCCCCAGGCGCACCCGGGGTCGGGAGCCGGCGGGCCAGCGACCCCACCAGCGCGTCGGGGGAGATGCCGCGCGTCGTCACCGCGGTGCCCCCGGCGGCCAGCAGCGCCCGCTGGTCGGCCCACGGCGTCCCCCCGTGGGCGTCGAGCACGACGTCGAAGCGCTCCCCGGCCCGGGCGAGGTCGCCGAGCGCGGTGGTCCGCCGGTCGAGGGTCCGCTGGGCGCCCAGGCCGGCGACGTACTCCCGCTTGGCCGCGCTCGCGAGGGCGGTGACCTCGGCCCCGTGGCGGCGGGCCAGCTGGACGGCGTAGGCGCCGATGCCGCCCGAGGCGCCGAGGACGAGCACCCGGGCCCCCGGGGGGCGGGTCGCGAGCCCGGCGTGCCGGCGCAGCGCCTGCAGGGCCGTCAGCCCGGCCAGCGGCAGGGCGGCCGCGACCTCGAGGGGCTGGCTGCGAGGAGCCAGGGCGGCTCGGTGCTGCTCGACCAGCACCCGCTCCGCCTGGCCGCCGCCGCCGTGGCCGAGGAGGGCGACGACCCGGTCGCCGGGGCTGAAGGCGCTGACGGCCGGCCCGCAGGCGAGGACCTCGCCGGCGACGTCGAAGCCGGGCACGAAGGGCAGCCGGCCGGCGGTCACCACCCGCCCGCCCCCGCGGCGCAGACCCAGGTCGGTGCCGTTGACGCTCGAGGCGGCGACCGCCACCAGCAGCTCCGTCCCCCGGGGCGGTCGCAGGTCGGCGACCTCCTCGACGGCCAGGACCTCTGGGCCTCCGTACCGGGAGAAGACCAGTGCGCGCATGCGGCTCCCTCGTGACGTCACTGCTGTGTCAGGTCACCTGACACAGTAGGTGGGGTCAGTAGCGTCCGCCGGGTGGACGACGAGCCGCTGGCCTTCCTCCTGCTGCGTGCGAGCCGGTGGTTCGACCGACAGCTGCTCGAGCGGCTCGAGGCGCGGGGGTGGCCCCGGCTCTCGTCCGCGCAGTCGCTGGTGTTCCCGCACCTGGTGCAGGGCGGCGTCTCCCCGGCCGCGCTGGCGCGGGCGCTGGGCAGCACCCGCCAGTCCTCCGCCGAGCTCGTCGGCGGGCTGGTCCGCCTCGGGCTGCTGGAGTCGCGGGTCGACGGCCGCTCGCCCCGCCGCCGGGTGGTCGTGCTCACGCCGCGGGGCGAGCAGCTGGCCGCCGACGCCCGCACGGTCCTGGACGAGCTGGAGGCGGAGCTGGCCCGGGGTCCCGGCGGGGTGGACGTCCGTGCGTTGCGGAGCTCGCTGGTCGCCGACGCCTTCACCGGACGCCGAGGGCAGGCCCCGCCCGGCGAGCGGTCAGGCGCCGGGCAGGAGCGCGCCGACCGGTGAGTCGTCGAGGTGCTCGAGCAGGTCGGCGGGCGTCGCGTAGACGGCGGCCGCCCCGGCGGCCAGCAGCTCCTCGCGGGAGCTGCCGCCGCAGGTGAGCCCGATGCAGGGGACGGCGGCGTCCCCCGCGGCCTCGACGTCCCAGACGGTGTCGCCCACGGCGACGCACCGGCTCGGCTGCAGGTCGTGCGCCTGCGCCGCCCGCCCGAAGATGTCGGGCGAGGGCTTGGCGGCCTCGACGTCGCTGGAGGTCAGGACGCCGTCGAGGGCGTCCTGCGCCCCGACGGCCGGGAGCATCCAGTCCAGGTCGTCCTGGCCGCCGCTGGTGGCCAGGACGACGGTGAGGCCCCGCCGCGACAGCTCGGCGACCAGGTCGCCGGCGCGCGGGAAGGCCCGCACCTCCTCGCGGAGCTCGGCGTAGAAGTCGGTGTGCCCCTGGGTGACGGCGGCGACGAGGTCGGCGTCGACGTCGTCGGATCCGGGCGCGCCGAGCCCGTCGCCGAGCACCCTGCGCACCAGCTCCTCGCTGCCGAGCCCGATCGCACGGTGCAGCACGGACATCGGCACAGGAGCTGCTCCTGCCTGCCGCAGGGCCCGGGCCCACGCCACGACGTGCAGGTAGTTGGTGTCGAGCAGCGTGCCGTCGACGTCGAGCAGCACCCCGACCCGGTCGGGGGAGCGTGCGTCGTGGTCGTCGTCGTCAGTCACGCGGCGACGGTAGGGCGGTCCTCGCCGACGCACCTGTCGAGCCCACCGGAGAGGCTCCCGGCGGAGCCGGGTGTCGACCGCTGCGGTCACGACGCCGCAACGATCGACGGGAGGCCGCGCCCGTGGGGCCACGACGCGCGGCCAGAGGAGGAAGGTCCTCGGCCATGACCGACCACTCGGCCCGCACCCTCGTCCGTCGCCAGGCCGCTGGCACCTCCCGGCGCGCCGGCGCCCTCGCGGCGACGGCCGCGGCCGCGCTGGTGCTCGCCGCCTGCTCCGGCGGCGGCGAGGGCGTCGACACCGGGGCGGGCGGCGGCGCGGGAGGGGGCGACGGCTCGGGCGGGACCCTCGTGGCGGCGGTCAGCGCCCAGCCCGACCAGCTCGACCCGCACGTGACCAGTGCCTACGCGAGCTTCCAGGTGCTCGAGAACGTCTACGACACCCTCGTCGTCCCCTCGCCCGAGGACCTCGTCATGGAGCCGAGCCTCGCCACCGGGTGGGAGACGAGCGAGGACGGGCTCACCTGGACCTTCACCCTGCGCGAGGGTGTGACCTTCCACGACGGCAGCGACCTCGACGCCGCCGACGTCGTGTACTCCTTCAACCGCATCATCGACGAGGAGCTCAACCCCTCGTTCCGCTTCGCCGACGTCGCGTCCGTCGAGGAGGGCGACGGCGGCACCGTCGTTATCACCCTCACGCAGCCGACGCCGAACCTCCTCGCGCTCATCGGCTCCTACAAGGGCCTCGCGATCCTGCCCGAGGGCGCCGCGGAGGACTACGACCTGACCACCGAGGCGGTCGGCACCGGGCCCTTCGCCCTGGAGAGCTCCGACGCCAGCGGCACGGTGCTGGCCGCCTACCCCGACTACTGGGACGGCGCACCGACCGTCGACGGCGTCGAGTTCCGCTACATCACCGAGCCGGCGGCCGCCCTCACGGCGCTGCAGACCGGCGAGGTGCAGTGGACCGACAACGTCCCGCCCCAGCAGGTCGAGGCGCTGGAGTCCGACGACGCCGTCGAGCTCGCCACCGTCGAGAGCGTCGACTACTGGTACTTCTCCATGAACTACGACGTGCCGCCCTTCGACGACCCGGCGGTCCGGCGCGCCATCGCGACGGCCGTCGACCGCGAGGCGGTCGCCGAGGCCGCGACCTTCGGCGCCGGGCAGGCCAACCAGACGGCCATCCCGCAGGGCAGCTTCTACGCCAGCGACTACGCGCCCTACCCCTCCGACACGGAGGCGGCGATCGCCATCCTCGAGGAGGCCGGCGTGCAGACGCCGATCCAGATGGGCCTCATGGTCACCGACGAGCTGCCCGCGAGCGTGACCGCGGCCCAGGTCGTCGCGGCCCAGCTGGAACCGATCGGCGTCGAGGTCTCCATCCAGACCGAGGACTTCGCCACCTGGCTGGACCGCCAGTCCCAGGGTGACTTCGACGCGTTCCTGCTGAGCTGGCTGGGCAACATCGACCCGTTCGACTTCTACCAGTCCCAGCACATCACCGACGGGGCCAGCAACTACCAGGGCTACAGCAACCCCGAGGTCGACGCGCTGCTGGAGGAGGCCGCCGTCGAGACCGACGAGGACGCGCGCAAGGCCCTCTACGACGAGGCGTCGGCGATCATCGTCGACGACGCCTCTTACGTGTACCTCTACAACCCCGACGTCGTGCAGGCCTGGGCGCCGGGCCTGTCCGGGTACACCATCCGCGCCGACCGGGCCATCAACTTCGAGCAGGTGGAGCTCCCCTGACCGCCTACCTCCTGCGGCGGCTCGGCCAGACCGCCGTCGTGCTCGTCGGGGTGAGCGTCCTCGTCTTCGCGCTGGTCCACCTCGTGCCCGGGGACCCGGTGCGGCTGGCGCTCGGGACGCGCTTCTCCCAGGAGTCCTACGACGCGCTGCGCGAGCGCAGCGGGCTCGACCAGCCGCTCCTGGTGCAGTACTTCACCTGGGCGGGGCGGGCGCTGACGGGCGACCTCGGTGTCAGCTTCCGCACCGGCGAGCCGGTGACGCTGCTCATCCTCGAGCGGCTGCCGGCCACCCTGCTCCTCGCGGGCGCCGCGATCGTCGTGGCCCTGCTCATCGCCGTGCCGCTGGGCACGGTCTCGGCGCTGCGCCCGCGCACCCTGCTGGACCGTGCGGCGACGGTGGTCAGCCAGGCCGGCATCTCGATCCCCGACTTCTGGATGGGCATCGTCTTCATCCTGCTGTTCGCCGGCACCCTCGGGTGGCTGCCGACGGGCGGCTACGTCTCACCGGCCGACGACCCGGCCGGCTTCCTCCAGCGCCTGGTCATGCCGGCCGTCGTCACCGGCGTCGTCTCGGGGTCGGTGCTCACCCGGTTCGTGCGCTCCAGCGTGCTCGAGGCGCGGGGCGCCGACCACGTGCGGACGGCGGAGGCCAAGGGCCTGGGCACGCGCGTCGTGCTGTCCTGGCACGTCCTGCGCAACGCGCTGCTGCCGCTGGTCACCGTCACGGGCGTCCAGCTCGCCTACCTGCTCTCGGGGGTCGTCGTCGTGGAGATCGTCTTCTCCTGGCCGGGGCTGGGCCAGCTCGCGCTGCAGGCGGTGCAGTCCCGGGACTACCCCGTGCTGCAGGGTGCCGTGCTGCTCTTCGCGCTGACCTTCCTGGTGGTCAACCTCGTCGTCGACCTCCTCTACACCCGCCTCGACCCGCGGATCCGGGTGTGAGCGCCGACCCGGCCGGCGCCGACGCAGCCGGCGACGCGACGCCGGCCGCGCCGATGCGCCCCGAGCGGCCCCGCTGGCGCGAGACGCTCGGCCTGCTGGCGCGCAACCCGACAGCGGTGGTCGCGGCGGGCGTCATCACGCTCGTCGTGCTCGTGGCGGTCTTCGACGATCTGGTCGCGCCGACCGACGGCCTCGGCGTCTCGATCCCCGACCGGCTGCTGCCGCCGAGCCTGGCGCACCCCTTCGGCACCGACGAGCTGGGCCGGGACGTGCTCTCCCGCGTCGTCCTGGGCGCGTCGGTCTCCCTGCGCGTCGGGCTGGTCGCCGTCGGCATCTCCCTGCTCGTCGGCACGACGACCGGGCTGGTCGCGGGCTTCTACGGCCGCTGGGTCGACGACGTGCTCATGCGCGTCATGGACATGCTCTTCGCCTTCCCCGCGGTGCTGCTGGCCATCGCGGTGCTCGCCGTGCTGGGGCCGGGGACGACGAACGCGACCATCGCCATCGGCGTCGTCTACATCCCGATCTTCGCCCGCGTGACCCGCTCCAGCGTGCTGTCGGTGCGCGAGGAGGTCTACGTCCGCGCCTCCCGCTCGGTGGGGGCGGGTGACCTGCGGCTGCTCGTGCGGCACGTGCTGCCCAACGCGGCGCCGCCCGTCATCGTGCAGACCTCCGTGAGCCTGGCCTTCGCCGTCCTGTCCGAGGCGGCGCTGTCCTTCCTCGGCCTCGGCACGCAGCCGCCGTCCCCGTCGTGGGGGCTGATGCTCGCCGAGGGGCGGGGCTTCATCCAGGTGGCCTGGTGGATGTCGGTCTTCCCCGGCCTGGCGATCTTCCTGCTCGTGCTGTCCTTCAACCTCCTCGGCGACGGGCTGCGCGACGTGCTCGACCCCCGTCAGCGCACGGCCATGGGCGGTGGCCGGTGAGCCGCCGCAGCGCCGCCGGCGAGCGAGCGCCCGCGCCGGTGACGGGCTCGCCGCTGCTGGAGGTCGAGGACCTGCGGGTGCGGCTGCGGACGCCACGCGGGCCCGCCGACGTCGTGGGCGGGCTCAGCTACGCGGTCCGCGCGGGCGAGACGGTGGCCGTCGTCGGGGAGTCCGGCAGCGGCAAGAGCGTCTCGGTGCTGGCCCTGCTGGGCCTCCTGCCGTCGCGGACCGCCACGGTGACCGGCAGGGCGCTGCTGGCGGGTGAGGACCTGCTCGCCATGGGCCCCCGTCGGCTGCGGGAGGTCCGTGGGCCCGGCGTGGGGATGGTCTTCCAGGACCCGATGACCTCGCTCAACCCCGTGCTGTCCGTCGGCCGCCAGCTGACCGAGGGCCTGCGCGCGCACGAGGACCTCTCCAGGGCCGCGGCGCGTGACCGGGCTCGGGAGCTGCTGGCTGAGGTCGGGCTGCCCGACCCGCGCGGCGCGCTGGACCGCTACCCCCACCAGCTCTCCGGCGGGATGCGGCAGCGCGTGATGATCGCCATCGCGCTCAGCTGCTCGCCGTCGCTGCTCATCGCCGACGAGGCGACGACGGCGCTCGACGTCACGGTGCAGGCGCAGATCCTCGACCTCGTCGAGCGGCTGCGCTCCGAGCACGGCACGGGCGTCATCTGGATCACCCACGACCTCGGCGTCGTCGCGGGCATCGCCGACCGGGTGCTCGTCATGTACGGCGGCCGGTGCGTCGAGGACGGCAGCGCCGAGGACGTGCTCACCCGACCGCGGCACCCCTACACGCGCGGTCTGCTCGGCGCGCTGCCCGACCTCGCCGAGCCCGGGGCGGACGGCGAGGTCCCCGAGCTGCGGACCGTGCCGGGGACGCCGCCCCAGCCGACCGCGCTGCCACCAGGCTGCGTCTTCTGGCCGCGCTGCCCCGTGCGCTCGGACCCGCGGTGCGAGCACGAGCAGCCGCCGCTCGCAGCGGTGGGCCGGCCGTCGTCGGCGGTGTCGACGTCGGCGTCGGAGGAGGGGGCCGCAGGGGCGGGCGGCGTCGTCCACCGCGCCGCGACCTGGTGCGAGGAGGAGGCCGGATGACGGCGACGAGCGGCGCCCGTGCGGGCGGGCAGGAGGCGGGCGCGGACGTGCTGGTGCGCGTCCGCGGCCTAGAGGTGCACTTCCCGGTCAGGAGCGGGCTGCTGCGCCGGACGACGGGCGCGGTCCGGGCCGTCGACGGCGTCGACCTGGACATCCGCCGCGGCGAGACCCTCGGCCTGGTGGGCGAGTCCGGGTGCGGCAAGTCCACGCTCGGCAACGCCCTGCTGCGGCTCGTCGAGCCGACGGGCGGGCAGGTCTCCTTCGACGGCCAGGACGTCCGCGGCCTGTCGAGGCGGGGGCTGCGGACGCTGCGCCGCCGCGCGGGCATGGTCTTCCAGGACCCGTTCGCCTCCCTCGACCCGAGGCTGACCGTGGCGCAGACGGTCGCCGAGCCGCTGGAGGTGCACGGCCTGCACGAGGGTCGGCAGGCCCGCGCCCGGCGCACGGGCGAGCTGCTGGAGCTGGTGGGCCTGGACCCGGCCGTGGCGGGCCGCTACCCCCACGAGTTCTCCGGCGGCCAGCGCCAGCGCGTCGGCATCGCGCGGGCGCTGGCGGGTGAGCCGGACTTCCTGGTGTGCGACGAGGCGGTGGCCTCTCTCGACGTCAGCGTGCAGGCGCAGGTGCTCAACCTGCTGCGGCGGCTGCAGCGCCAGCTCGGGCTGACGTACCTCTTCGTGTCCCACGACCTCTCGGTCGTCCGGCACCTCTCGGACCGCATCGCGGTGATGTACCTCGGCCGGGTCGTCGAGGTCGGGCCGGCCTCGGCGGTCGGCACCGACCCGCAGATGCCCTACACCCGAGCGCTGCTCTCGGCGGTGCCGACGCCCGACCCGGCAGCCGAGCGGGGCCGCCAGCGCGTCGTCCTGCGCGGCGACGTCCCCTCGCCCGCGGCCGTGCCCAGCGGCTGCCGCTTCCACACCCGGTGCCCCGAGGTCTTCGACCCGTGCGCCGACGTCGACCCGGCCCTGCAGCCCGTCGGCGCGCCCGGCCAGCTCGCCGCGTGCCACCTCCACGGCGTCGTCTCCCAGACCGACGCCCTCGCTCCCGGCACCTAGTCGTCGAGGTGCCGCGCAGGTGCCCCACTCCCGGCAGGTAGTCGTCGAGGTGCCGGGAGAGGCCGGGTGCGGCGGCAGGTAGTCGTCGAGGTGCCGGGTGAGGGGAGGGCCGGGTCAGCGGCTGCGGAGCCGGCCCAGAAGCTCCTCGGCCATGGCGACGCGCTCGAGCATGCGGGCCCGGGCCTCCTCGGCGAGGACGACGTACCCGGCGAGCCGCTCCCGCAGCGCCGCGTCGTCCTCGCCGGACGCCGACGCCAGCGCGCCGACGACGTCGAGCAGCTCGCGCATCTGCTCCAGGGAGAAGCCGAGCGGCTTCATCCGGCGGATGAGCAGCAGCCGCTCGACGTCGTCCTCGGCGTAGAGCCGGAACCCGCCCTCGCTGCGCGCCGACGGGCGCACGAGGTCCACCTCGTCGTAGTGGCGCAGCGTGTGCAGCGAGAGCCCGGTGATCTCGGCGACGCGGCCGATCTGCAGCGGCTTCGTCGCGGTGGACGGCGGGCACCCGTCCACGTCCGTCACCGCCCGGCCACCCACGTCAGTGCCCCGCGCCCAGGTGCCCGGAGAGCCGCTCGCGGCGCGCGGCGCTGTGCTCGTCGAGCCCGACGATGCTCACCCGCTTGCCGTGCCGGGCGTACTTCGTCTCGACGGCGTCCAGCGTCGCGACGGTCGAGGCGTCCCAGACGTTGGCGTCGGTCAGGTCCACGACGACGTGCTCGGGGTCGTTGACGTAGTCGAACTGGTTGACCAGGTCGTTGCTGGAGGCGAAGAACAGCTGCCCGGTCACGGCGTAGACACGGGTGCCCTCCTGGTCGGTCGGGACCTCCGTGACCTCCGTGAGGTGCGCGACCCGGCGCGCGAACAGCGTCATCGCCACGAGCACGCCCGCGACCACGCCGTAGGCGAGGTTGTGCGTGAGCACCGTGACGGCGACGGTCGAGAGCATCACCGCCGTCTCCGAGAGCGGCATGCGTCGCAGCGTCGAGGGCCGCGCGCTGTGCCAGTCGAAGGTGCCGACGGCCACCATGACCATGACGGCGACGAGGGCGGCCATGGGGATCGTCGCGACGACGTCGCCCAGCCCCACCACGAGGGCCAGGAGGAAGACGCCGGCGAGGAACGTCGAGATCCGCGTCCGCGCGCCGGAGGTCTTCACGTTGATCATCGTCTGGCCGATCATCGCGCAGCCGCCGAGGCCGCCGAAGAAGCCAGTGACGATGTTGGCACCGCCCTGGCCCCACGCCTCGCGGGACTTGTTCGAGCGGGTGTCGGTGACGTCGTCGACGAGCTTGGCCGTCATGAGCGACTCCAGCAGGCCGACGACGGCGACGGCGAGCGCGTACGGCGCGATGATCTGCAGCGTCTCGACCGAGAAGGGCACGTCGGGCACGAGCAGCGACGGCAGGTCCGAGGGCAGCTCGCCCTGGTCGCCGACGTCCGGCACGGCCACCGAGGCGAGGACGACGAAGCCCGTGAGCGTCACGATCGCGACGAGCGGCGAGGGCACCGCCGTCGTGAGCCGCGGCAGCAGGACGATCACGGCGATGCCGACGGCCACCATCGGGTAGACGACCCACGGCACGTCGCGCAGGTAGGGCAGCTGCGAGGTGAAGATGAGGATCGCCAGCGCGTTGACGAAGCCGACCATGACGCTGCGCGGGATGAAGCGCATGAGCCGCGCGACGCCCGAGACCCCGAGCACCACCTGGATCACGCCGCCGAGGACGACGGCGGCGAAGAGGTACTGCACGCCCTCGGAGGCCACGAGCGGCGCGAGGACGAGCGCCGTCGCCCCCGTCGCCGCCGAGATCATCGCCGGCCGGCCGCCGAGCACCGAGATCGTGACGGCCATCGTGAACGAGGCGAAGAGCCCGAGGCGCGGGTCGACGCCCGCGATGATCGAGAAGGCGATGGCCTCGGGGATGAGCGCCAGCGCGACGACGAGGCCGGCGAGCACCTCGATCCGCAGCCGCCGCGGGTCCTTGAGGGCCTGCAGCACCGAGATGCCGTTGTCCGGCGGCGTGGGCGTGGTGACCCGACGGCGCTCGCCGGTCTGACGGACCGCCCGCCCGCCGGGGCTCTCGTCAGCGGCCTCGGCGGGGCTCTCGGCCGGACCGGGCGGCACGGCGCCGACGCTGGCGTCGTCGGTCGTCGTGGTGCTCGTGAGGGTGGTCGTGGCGCCGGCGTCGGGGGAGCCGCCGGCTCGCTCGCTCGGCTCCTCGGGCGTCGCGTCGTCCGGGCGCGGGCTGGTGTCGGGCACTCGTGTCTCCAGGGCGGGGCGCGTGCGCGCCCACGGTCGGTAGGGGCGGCGCGACGGTGCACCGGAGGGGTCGGGGGCCGGCGCCGGGCAGGGCGGCGCACGCAGCGGAGCAACTCTACCCTCGCCCGAGGGTCGGGAGGGTTCCGCTGCCCCATCGGGCCCGCACCGCTCGGGCCGCACGTCCAGGTCGGGCGCACGTCCAGGTCGGGCGCACGTCCGGGGGGCGCCGGGTCCAGGTGGCGGGCCGGCATGCCGATAGGCCCCCATGGCCATGTCGACCGCGACGGGGAGCAGCCCGGTCGCCGCGAACGCCCCCGCCGCGCCCGCCACGGGCTCCGGCGCGCTCGTCCGCCTGCCGCGCCAGCGCACCGCTCCTGCGCCGGCGGACGCCTGCGCCACGGCCGACGCCTGGTGGCGCGACGCCGTCGTCTACCAGGTGTACCTGCGCAGCTTCGCCGACGGGGACGGCGACGGCGTCGGCGACCTCGCGGGGCTGCGGGCGCGGCTGCCGCACCTGGCCTGGCTCGGCGTCGACGCGCTGTGGATCACGCCGCACTACCCCTCGGGCGGCGCCGACGGCGGCTACGACGTCTGCGACTACCGCTCGGTCGACCCCGAGCTCGGCGACGTCGACGACGTGCGCCGGCTCGTCGAGGACGCCCACGCCCTCGGCCTGCGGGTGCTGCTCGACGTCGTCCCCAACCACACCTCCGACGCCCACCCGTGGTTCCGGGCGGCGCTCGCGGACCCGAGCAGCCCGCACGCCCGCAAGTACGTCTTCGCGCCGCCGTCGCCGGAGCCGCCCAACCGGTGGCGCAGCCTCTTCGGCGGGCCGGCCTGGTCACGCACCCCCGACGGACGCTGGTACCTGCACCTGTTCTCCCCCGAGCAGCCCGACCTGGACTGGCGCGAGCCGTCCGTCGCCGAGGACTTCGACGCGACGCTGCGCTTCTGGCTCGACCTGGGCGTCGACGGCTTCCGGGTCGACGTCGCCTACGGGCTCTTCAAGGACGCGGCGCTGCGCGACAACCCCGGCGAGTACTCCCCGACGCTCTTCGGGCACGGCGACGAGCAGTGCCACACCTGGGACCAGCCGGAGGTGCACGCCGTGTGGCGCCGCTGGCGCGCGCTGGTCGACTCCTACGGCGCGGACGGCGGCAGCGCGCGGATGCTCGTCGGCGAGGTCTGCCTCGCCGACCCGGAGCGGGTCGCGGCCTACGTGCGGCCCGACGAGATGCACCAGGCCTTCGCCTTCCGGCTGCTGAAGTCGCGCTGGGACGCCGAGGCCTTCGAGGACGGCGTCCGTCCGGCGCTGGAGGCCTTCGAGCGGGTCGGTGCGCCGGTCTCCTGGGTGCTCGGCAACCACGACAAGGACCGCCAGGTCACGCGGTTCGGCGGTGGCGCGCAGGGGCTCTCGCGGGCTCGGGCGGCCGCGCTGCTGATGCTCGCGCTGCCGGGCTCGGCCTACCTCTACGCCGGCGAGGAGCTGGGGCTTCCGCAGGTCGTCGTCCCCGACGAGGCCAGGCAGGACCCGATCTTCGTCCGCTCCGGTGGCGCGCGCGCCGGACGTGACGGCTGCCGCGTCCCGATGCCGTGGACGGACGGGCCGTCGGCGGGCTTCTCGGTCGCCCCGGGGCGGGGGGCGCTGCCCGCGGCGCCGTGGCTGCCCCAGCCGCAGGGCTGGGCGGAGCTGTCGGTGCAGGCCCAGGCCGCCGACCCGACGTCGACGCTGCACCTCTACCGCGCCGCGCTGGTCCTGCGGCACGAGCACCGGGCGCTCGGGCGCGGCCACGCCGCCGTCGAGCGTCGCGGCGACGTCCTGCTCGTCCACCGCGGCGACGAGGCCACCGGCGTCGTCACGTGCGTCGTCAACATGGGCGCGGTCGACGTCGTCGTCGTCCCGGCAGGGGAGCTGCTGCTGGCGTCCGAGGCCTCGGTGACGCACGCCGACGGCGCCCTCACGCTCCCGCCCGGCACCGCAGCCTGGTCGCTGGAGCCCTGACCCGACGCCCCCTTCGGACTTCGTAGCCCTTCTTCGTCTGCGGGGCGCCTGAGGGGGGACTTCGTAGCCCTCCTCCGAAGCGTCAGAGCGGCTGGGTGAGGTTGACGGCGTTGCCGTCGGGGTCTGCGGCGTGGGCGACGCGCTCGCCCCAGGCCATGTCCTGCGGGCGGGCGAGCACGGTGCCGCCGAGGGCCTCGACCCGGCCGACCGCGCGGGCGACGTCGTCGACGCCGAAGGAGAGCACGACCCGCCCGCCCTGCCCGGTCTCGACGTCCTCGTCGGTGACGACCGTCAGGCGAGCGCCGCCGGCCTCCAGCGTGACGGCGAAGGCCGGCCCTTCCTCGGGCGTGCGCTCGACGACCTCGGCGTCCAGCAGCCCCGTGTAGAAGGCGGCCAGCGCCTCGGCGTCAGGGGTGACGACGACGGGCTCGAGCGTGGTCACGGCGTTTCCCTCCGGGGTCGACGAGCGGCAGGCGCCCACGGTCGCAGGCCCCGGCTCGTCGGCGCGACGAGGGCTACGCGCCAGAGCTGCGGGCGCGGTAGGCGGCGGCGGCGGCGCGGTTGCCGCAGCCGCCCTCGCAGAAGCGGCGGGAGCGGTTGCGGGAGAGGTCGACGAGGACGTCGTCGCAGTCCTCCGCCGCGCATGTGCGCAGGCGTGAGCGCTCGCCGGCGCGGACGACGTCGACCAGGGCCATCGCGGCCTCCACCGCCATCCGCTCGGCGAGCGGCGCCTCGGGGGTCGTGGCGTGCAGGTGCCAGTCCCAGCCGTCGTGCCGCACGAGCTGCGGCAGCGCGCCGGCGCGGGCGAGCAGGTCGTTGACGCCGGCGACCTGCTCCTCCTCCTCGGCCTGCCACATCGCTCGCAGCTCCGGCCGCAACGCCCGCACCGCCTCCAGCTCGGCGAGGTCGTGGCGGCGCGAGCCCGTGTAGTCCCACCGCCGCACGAAGTCGTCGAGGTCAGCCGGCGTCGCGAGCCCCTCCTCCTGCCCGCCCGGCCGGACGCTCGGCGCGGTGTTGACGAGGGCCGCCGCCGTCGCCAGCGAGGTCTCTGTGTCATGGGTGAACACCATGTTGACTCCTGATGCCTCCGTCCGTACCGTCATCAGCGTAACGACAGTTGACTCATGACGGGCTGTGCTGGCCCGCGCCGGGAGGAGGAGCAGTGACGACGACCACCGCGACGGCGGCAGACCCCACGGCGGGCGGGGTGAGCCCGAGGACGCCCAGCGTGCCGGGCGCCGAGGCCGCCCGCGCGACGCCAGGCCGCACCCGCGCCGTCGGGCTCGTCGTGGCGCTGCTCTCGGCGCTCGCCTTCGGCACGTCGGGGACGCTGGGCAAGGGCCTACTGGAGTCGGGCTGGTCGCCGGGCGCCGCCGTCCTCGCCCGCGCGCTCGTCGGTGCGCTCGTGCTCGCCGTCCCCGCCGCCCTCGCCCTGCGCGGGCGCTGGCACCTCCTGCGGGCGGACGCCGGCACCGTGGTCGCCTTCGGGGTCGTGGCCGTGGCGGGCTGCCAGCTGGCGTACTTCACGGCCGTGCAGACCGTCGACGTCGCCGTCGCCCTGCTCGTGGAGTACCTCGCGCCCGCGCTGCTCGTGCTCCTCGCGTGGGCCCGCGGCCGCCGGCCGAGCCCGCTCGTCCTGGTGGGCACGCTCGCGGCGCTCGGCGGGCTCGTGCTCGTGCTGGACGTGACGGGCGGTGCGCAGGTCGACCTCGTCGGCGTGGGCTGGGCGCTCGTCGCGGCCTGCGGCCTCGCCGCCTACTTCCTGCTCTCGGCGCGCCCCGGCGCCGGCCTGCCGCCGCTGGCCCTGGCGACGGGCGGGCTCCTCGTCGGCGCGGCGGTCCTCGCGCTCGCCGGCCTCGTCGGGCTGCTGCCGCTGACGACGTCGACCGCGGACGTCGCCCTCGCCGGCGCCCTCGCGCCGTGGTGGGTCGCCGTGCTCGCGCTCGGCGTCGTCGCCGGGGCGGTCGCCTACGCCACCGGGGTGGCCGGTGCGCGGCGGCTCGGGTCGCGCACGGCGTCCTTCGTCGGGCTCACCGAGGTCGTCTTCGCCGTCCTCGTGGCCTGGGTGCTGCTGGGCCAGCTCCCTGTGCCGGTCCAGCTGCTCGGCGGGGCGCTCATCGTCGCCGGCGCCGTCGCGGTCAACGCCGACGAGGGCCGCCTAGCGCGCACCACCCGCCCGGCACGCACTGGCCGCCGTCGCGCGGCCGTCCTCGTGGAGGGACCGCCGGCTCTCTGAGGCGCTTGGGCGCCCGCTCGCCGCGGGCGACGACCGCAGCAGTCCTGGTCACCGGGCGTCGCCGCCGTGCCGCTCGCCGCGGCGGCTCAGGCGTCGCGACGCTGCAGCAGCAGGAGTCCGGCGAGGACGGGGACCAGGGCCCAGCCGAGGAGCACGAGCACCGCGGCCGTCGTCCCGTACGGCGCCGAGCCGTCGAGCTGGGCGAAGGACAGCGCGGCCGAGACGGGCGTGTGCTCCGACGCCGTCGTCAGCCAGTCCACGCCGAAGACGGGCAGCAGCGGCGGCGCGACGAAGACGAGCGCCACGAGCAGCGTGATGGTGCCGGCGGTGCTGCGGAGCACCGCGCCGACGCCGAGCCCCAGCAGGGCGAGCGAGACCATGCCGGCCGCGTTGGCGAGGACGGCGCCGAGCACCCCGTCGTCGCCGAGCCCGACCCGCACGTCCTCGGGGAAGAACGACGCGCCGAGCAGCAGCGCGGCGAAGGAGACCACCAGCGCGACGACGCCCGCGAGCACGAGGAGCACGAGCGCCTTGGCCACGAGCACCGGCCAGCGGCGGGGGACGGCGGTCAGCGTGGCGGTGATGGTGCCGGTGGCGTACTCGCCCGTGATCGCCAGCCCGCCCAGGACGGCGAGGAGCAGCGCCGCCAGCGACGTCGAGGACAGGATCGGCACGAGCTGGCCCGTCGGGCCGGTCTGGAACCCGCCAGGGGGCCCGCCGGGCGGCACCTGCCCGCTCGTCTCCGCGGCCTCGAGCGCCTGCGAGACGCCCCAGCCGGACAGCGTGGCGACGCCGATCCCGAGGACCAGGACGACGAGCACCAGGACCCACGTCGAGCGCAGGGTGGCGAGCTTCGCCCACTCGCCCCGGACGACCCTGGGCAGGCTCGCGCCGCCCGACCCGGTGCTCGCCGACCCGGCGACCCCCCGGCGGGTCCCGGGAGACCCTCCGCCCACCGTGCTCGTGCTGCTCATGGTGCGGCCCCCTCGGCTGCGGTCCCGGTGGGCCCGTCCTCGTCCCCGTCGTCCGTGCGGTACTCGCGGCTGTCGCGGGTGAGGGCCATGTAGGCCTCCTCCAGCGTGGAGGTCCGCGCGTGCAGCTCGTGCAGCACCACGCCGTGGTGGCCTGCCACCTCGCCGACGCGGGCGGCCGTGGCGTCGTGCACCTCGAGCCGGTCGGCGTCGTCCGTCGTGGCGACGCGCGCCCCGACGTCTTGCAGCAGCTCCGTGAGCCGCGCGGCCTGCGGCGAGCGCACGGTGACGGCGGCGTCCTGCGTGCGGGCCGTGAGCTCGGTGACGCTCGTGTCGGCGAGCAGGCGGCCGCGGCCGACGACGACGAGGTGGTCGGCGGTCTGCGCCATCTCGCTCATCAGGTGGCTGGAGACCAGGACGGCGCGTCCTTCGGCCGCCAGCCCCCTGAGCAGGGTGCGGATCCACAGGACGCCGTCGGGGTCGAGCCCGTTGACCGGCTCGTCGAGCATGACGACGGCCGGGTCGCCGAGCAGTGCCGTCGCGATGCCGAGGCGCTGGCCCATGCCGAGGGAGAAGCCGCCGACGCGCTTGCGGGCGACGCCGGTGAGCCCGACGAGGTCGAGCACCTCGTCGACGCGCCGGGCCGGGATGCCCTCGGTGCGCGCGAGGCCCAGCAGGTGGGAGCGGGCGCTGCGGCCGGGGTGGACGGCGCGGGCCTCGAGCAGCGCCCCGACCTCGCGCAGCGGCGCCGCGTGCTCGCGGTACGGCTTGCCGCCGACGAGCGCCTCGCCGGACGTCGGCCGGTCCAGGCCGAGGAGCAGGCGCATCGTCGTCGACTTCCCGGCGCCGTTCGGCCCGAGGAACCCGGTGACGGAGCCCGGCCGCACGGTGAAGGAGAGGTCGTCGACCGCCGTCTTCGCGCCGTAGCGCTTGGTCAAGCCCTTGGCCTCGATCACCGCGCCAGGCTACGGACGTCGGTGCCAGATGACGGCGGCGGCGCCGACCTCGCGCCGGGTGGCCCGCCGCGGCCGGGTCGACCACCATGCGCTGGGCGGCCCGCCGTGGCGCGCCGGTCCCGGGCCAGGGCACCGCGCACACGAGAGGGGACGTCGTGAGCCAGCTGCACCTCGTCTACGCGGTGGTGGGTGCCGTCGGCGTCGCCCTGGCGCTGCTCAGCACGGTGGTGCGCCGCTCGCCGGTGAGCGAGCCGCTCGTCGCGCTCGGGCTCGGCGTCCTCGTGGGGCCCGCCGTCCTCGGGCTCGTCGTCGTCCCCGACGACGTCCGCGACCCCCTGCTGCTCGAGGGCACGCGGTTGCTGCTGGCCTGGTCGGTCATGGCCGCGGCGCTGCGCTTCCGGTACCGCGGGATGCGCACGGTCGTGCGGCCGGTCCTCCTCCTGCTCGTCCTCGTGATGCCGCTGGCGATGCTCCTCGGCGGGGCCGCGGCCCTGGCCATGGGCCTGCCGCTCGGGCTGGCGCTGCTCGTGGGCGCGTGCCTGTCCCCGACCGACCCCGTCCTCGCCTCCTCCGTCGTCTCCGGCGGTCCGGCCGAGAAGGACCTCCCCGCCCGGCTGCGGCAGGTGCTCACGGGGGAGAGCGGCGCCAACGACGGTCTGGGCCTGCCCTTCGTCCTGCTCGGCCTGGCGGCGGTCCTGCCCGGGGAGAGCCTCGGGGCGGCGGCCGGTGAGGCGGTCCGGGAGGTCGTCGTCGCCGTCGTCGTCGGTGTGGTGCTCGGGACGCTCGTCGGGCGCCTGGTGCCGCGCGCGGACGACGAGCGCACGCTCGCCGGCGGCCCCCGCCTCGTGCTCACGCTGCTCCTGGCGGTGGCCGTGCTGGGTGTCGCGCGGGTGGCGGGCGCCGACGGCGTCCTCGCCGTCTTCGTCGCAGGCCTGGCCTACAACCGGGTGGTGCCGACGTCGGACCGCGAGCCGCAGAGCTCCCTCGACGAGGCGGTCAACCGCTACGCCGTGCTGCCCTTCTTCCTCGTGCTCGGCGTCGTCCTGCCGTGGGCGGGCTGGGCGGACCTCGGCTGGGGCGCCGCCGTCTTCGCGGTCGCGGTGCTGCTCGTCCGACGGCTGCCGGCGCTCCTGCTGCTGCACCGGCCCCTCGGGCTGTCGTGGCGCGACGGCGCCTTCGCCGGCTGGTTCGGGCCCATGGGCGTGAGCGCCGTCTTCTACCTCGCCTACAGCCTCGACGAGGGCGTCACCGACCCGCGCCTGTTCGCCGCCGGGTCGCTCGCCGTCGCGGTGAGCACCGTGGCCTTCGGGGCGAGCGCGGCACCGGCGACCCGGCGCTACGGGCGGGTCGCGCAGCAGTAGGGCTGCGGCCCGTGCGCCGTGCGCCGTGCGCCGGGCCCGGTGCGGGCGCGGACCTGCCGACGGGTGGCAGGGTGAGGACGTCGGGCAGCCGGGGCGGAGGAGGGCCACGCGTGGGTGAGCGAGCGCGCTTCCCCCGTCGCGTGTACGCGCACGGCGAGGAGCCCGATCCCCGCTTCAGCCTGGCCAACGAGCGGACCTTCCTCGCGTGGGTGCGGACGGCGCTGGCGCTGCTCGCGGCGGGCGTCGCGGTCGAGGCGCTGGCGCTGCCGCTGCAGGAGACCCTCCGCCAGCTGACGGCCGTGCTCTTCGTCGTGATGGGGCTGCTGAGCTCGGCCCAGGCGTGGTTCGGGTGGGCCCGGGCGGAGCGCGCGCTGCGGCTCGGGCGGCCCCTGCCGTCCCCGGCGCTGTCCGGCGTCGTCGCGGCCGGCGTCGTGCTGGCCGGTGTCCTGCTCGTCGTCGGCGTGCTGCTGTGACCCGAGTGCTGCCGTGACCCGAGTGCTGCTGTGACCCGAGTCCTGCTGTGAGCGGCGCCGGCGAGGTCTTCGACCCGGGCGCGCAGCCGGAGCGGACGCTGCTGGCGTGGCGCCGTACCGCGCTCGCGCTCGGCGTGGGCAGCGCGGCGGTCGTGCGCTTCGTGACGCCGGAGGTGGGCCTGCTTGCCGTCGTCGCCGGCGTCCTCGGCGTGGTGCTGTGCGGCGCCGCGTACGCCGCCACGGCCTCGCGCTACCGCCACGTCACCGCTCGGCTCGTCGACGGCGCCCGCGGGGGCGACGCCGCGCCCGCGGCTCCGCCCGCCTCGCCGGGGGCCGCGTGCGCCGCGTTGTCGGTGTCCCTGCTCGCCGTGGGCGTGGGCGCTCTCGCCTTCGTGCTCCTGCGGGCGCTCGGGTGAGTCGCCGGCCCGGCCCGGCCGACGACGGCGCTCCTACCTCCCGTCAGGCGTCCCACGGTCATGGGCCCACGGCTAGGGGTCCAGCAGCAGCCGGCCCAGGTGCGCGCGCAGGTCCGCCGCCATGTCGAGGTCGGGCCCGGGAGCGTCACGCCCGAGCAGCCACTGCACCTGCAGGCCGTCCATGACGGCGACGAGCCCCCGCGCCGCCGTCGCCGGGACGACGCCGGCTCGCAGGTCGCCGTCTTCGGCCGCCTGCTCCAACGAGCGCGTCAGGTCGGCGACGAGCCGGGCGTAGCGCTCGCGGAAGTAGGTGTGCGCCGGGTGGTCCGGCGCCGTCGCCTCGGCCGAGAGGGTGCAGAACAGCTCGACGACACCGGGGACGGCGGCGTTGCGGCCGACGACGTCGACCAGCCGGCCCAGCGCGGTCGCGCCCCGGGAGCCGGGCTCCTCCGCGGCCGCGTCGAGCTCGTCGCGGCGGCGGAGCACCCCCTCCAGCAGCGCCTCCTTGCGCGGGAAGTGGTGCAGGAGACCGGGGTGGCTCAGGCCGGCCCGCCGGGCCACGTCCCGCAGCGAGGTCCCCCGGTAGCCGCTCTCGCCGAAGAGAGCCAGGGCGGCGTCGAGGATCTCCTCGCGCGCGCGGCGGCCGGTCGCGTAGGCACCGCGTGCCGCCGTCGCCGGCTCCGTGCTCGCCATGGGGCCTCCTGTCGTGTCGTCGCCGCATCGTCCCGCACCTCCGCGCTCCCGCCCGAAGACCTACCGTCTGGTCGGTGTTCGCGCTACGGTGGCGGGCACGGCGACGGCGCCGCACCCGACGAGGAGCCCCATGACCACGCAGACCAGCCCCGGCGCGCTCGACGTCGACGCCGTCATGGCGGCGCTCACGACGGAGGAGAAGATCTCCCTCGCCTCGGGCCAGGACTTCTGGCACACCCAGGGCGTCGAGCGCCTCGGCGTCCCGGCGGTCATGGTCACCGACGGCCCGCACGGGCTGCGCAAGCAGGCGGGGGCCAGCGACCACGTCGGCCTCGACGACAGCGTCCCGGCGACCTGCTTCCCACCCGCCGCCGGCCTCGCGTCGACCTGGGACGTCGACCTCCTGCGCCGCGTGGGGGAGGCGCTCGGCGCCGAGTGCCGCGCCGCGGAGGTGGCGGTCCTGCTCGGGCCGGGCGTGAACATCAAGCGCAGCCCCCTGTGCGGGAGGAACTTCGAGTACTTCTCCGAGGACCCGCTGCTGGCCGGCGAGCTGGCGAGCGCCTTCGTCCAGGGCGTGCAGGGCCAGGGCGTCGGCACCTCGCTCAAGCACTTCGCGGCGAACAACCAGGAGACCGAGCGCATGACGGTCTCCGCCGAGGTCGACGAGCGCACGCTGCGCGAGATCTACCTGCCGGCCTTCGAGCGCGTCGTCACCCGTGCGCAGCCGTGGACGGTCATGTGCTCCTACAACCGGGTCAACGGCGTCTACGCGAGCCAGGACCCGTGGCTGCTCACCCAGGTGCTGCGCGAGGAGTGGGGCTTCCAGGGCCTCGTCGTCTCCGACTGGGGCGCCGTCGACGACCGCGCCGCGGGCGTCGCCGCCGGCCTCGACCTGGAGATGCCGTCCTCCGGCGGCGTCGGCGAGGCCAGCATCCGCGCCGCGCTCGCGGCCGGCCGCCTCACCGAGGCCGAGCTCGACGTCGTCGTCCGCCGCACCCTCGAGCTCGTGACCACGGCGCTGCCCGCGCTCAGCCCAGGGCAGACCTTCGACGCCGACGCGCACCAGGCGCTGGCCCGCGAGGCGGCCCACCAGAGCGCTGTCCTGCTCACCAACGACGGCGTGCTGCCGCTGGACCCGTCGCGGGGAGGCCCGATCGCCGTCATCGGGGAGATGGCGCGCAGCCCCCGCTACCAGGGCGCCGGCTCCTCGCTCGTCAACCCCACCCGGCTGGAGGACGCCCTCGGCGCGCTGCGGGTCGGCACGAGCCGAGAGGTCGTCTTCGCGCCGGGCTACGTCACCGAGCAGGTGCGTGCGGACGACGCCCTGGTCGCCGAGGCCGTCGAGGCGGCGCGCGGCGCCGAGGTCGCCGTCCTGTTCCTCGGCCTGCCCGCCTCGTTCGAGTCCGAGGGCTACGACCGCGAGCACCTCGACCTGCCCGCCTCCCAGGTGGCGCTGCTGGAGGCCGTGCGCGCCGTCAACGACCGCGTCGTCGTCGTGCTGTCCAACGGGTCGGCCGTCGCCGTCGAGGGCTGGGTGCAGCACACGTCCGCGCTGCTCGAGGGCTGGCTGCTGGGCCAGGCCGGTGGCGGCGCGACGGCCGACCTGCTGCTCGGCGTGGTGTCGCCGTCGGGCCGGCTCGCCGAGACCATCCCCGTGCGGCTCGAGGACACCCCCGCCTACGGGGCCTTCCCGGGCGACTCCGGCGTCGTCCGCTACGGCGAGGGCCTGCTCGTGGGCTACCGCTGGTACGACACCCGGCGGGTGCCCGTCTCCTTCCCCTTCGGGCACGGGCTCTCCTACACCGACTTCGGCTACGACGACCTGGCCGTGCACACCGCCGGCACGGGCGCGCAGACGTCGGTCGAGGTCTCCTGCACGGTGACCAACGTCGGCGAGCGGGCCGGCGCGGAGGTGGTGCAGGTGTACTGCGCGCCGCAGGCGCCCGGCGTCCACCGGCCCGAGCAGGAGCTCGTCGGCTTCGTCCGGGTGCCGCTGGAGCCGGGTCAGGCGCAGCGGGTCTCGCTGAGGCTGGACGCGCGCGACCTCGGGCACTGGAGCGAGGTGCACCGCCGGTGGGTGCTGGAGGGGGGCCGGTACGAGGTCCGCGTGGCCAGCTCCTCGCGCGCCGTGCGGCTCAGCCATGTCGTCGAGCTGGAGGGCGAGGACCTCACGCCACCGCTGACCCTGCAGTCCCAGGCGGGCGAGTGGCTGGCGCACCCCGTCGTCGGGCCGCGGCTGCGCGAGCGGCTCGGCGAGGCGGTGGCGGCGCTGGAGGACGGCCAGCACGGCCAGATGATGCGCGCCAACCCGGTCGAGCGGCTCGCGCGCTTCCCCGGGTTCCCCGTGCGCGAGGAGGAGCTGGCGACGCTGCTCGAGGACGCGCGCTGAGGCGCTACGACGGAGGCCGACCCCCGTCGTCACCGGGGCTGCGCCCGTCGCCTCCCGCCTCCAGCGACCGCCTGACGAGCGCGCCGACGGCGACCGCGGTGACCAGGGAGACCCCGAGCCCGGCGAGGTAGGGCAGGCCCGGTGCCACGACGGCGAGCAGCGTCCGGACGACGATGACGGCGATGACGACCGCCAGGAGCGAGACGGCTCCCGGGTGCCGGCGCAGCAGCTCCACCCAGGCACCGTACGGCCTGGTCGACCGGCGACGTCTCCTCCCGGCGAGGTGCTCCGGGTGGTGTGCGCCCTCGTCCGGATGATCGATGCCGTCCTGTGACCACCACGGGGGCGCGAGCGGTGCCACCCTCGCTGAGGGTGAGGGCCCTGAAGGCGCGCGCGCGCGCCGACCACCGCGCAGGCACACCCGACGGCTGCCGCGGCGAGGACCTCCGGAGCCGGCACCTGCGGCAGTGGACGGCGCTCGCCCTCGCGCTGGCGTCGCTCGTGTGGGTCGCCGCGGCGGCGTCGCTGCTGGACGACGCGCTCGCCTGGGCCGTGCGGGGCGTCGGCCTCGGCGTCGCCTCGGCGCTCGCGGTGATGACCCTGCGGCCCGGCGGGCGCTCCGACGGCATCGACGAGCGGGTCCGCAGCCTGCCGGAGGAGTGGGGCAGCTACCTCGGCCGCACGCTGCTCAGCATGGGCGTGCTCTCGCTGCTCGTCGTGCTGCTCGGGGCCCTGACCGACGTCCCGCAGGTCGTCACGCCGCTGCTGACGGTCGTCGTCGGCGTCCACCTGCTCGTCGTCGCGTCCGTGCTCGACCAGCCGCAGCTGCGCTGGGCCGCCGCCGGTCTCGTCGCCGCCGGGGCCGCCGGCATCGGGATGCTCGTCGGCCTGGCGCCCAAGGACGTCGTCCGGGTCGTCGTCGGCGGCGTCGCGGCCCTCTCCCTCTGGGTCACCGCCCTCCGGCTTGCGCTGCACCCGTGAGGCGCGGTGAGGCGTGCGTCGTCGACTCCGTGCGTCGGGGAGCGCGACAAGGCGCCCGCTGCCCACCCCACGCCCGACGACGACGTCGAGACGCCGTCCCGGCGCGTGGGACGCTCGCGCGGTGCTGCTCGCCGTCGCCGTCCTCGCCGCGGTGGTGCTGGGGGCGATGTCGCAGCGCATCACCGGTCTCGGCTTCGCGCTGACGGCGGTGCCCGTGCTCTCCCTGGCGGTGGGTCCGCTCGGTGGGGTGCTCGTGGCCAACGTCTGCGCCGCGATGGTGAGCTCGCTGGTCCTCTGGCGGGTGCGCCGGGACGTCGACTGGCGCCGGTACGCCCTCCTCATCACCGCCGCGGTGGCGGGGATCCTGCCCGGCTCGGTGCTCGCCCAGGCCGCCCCGAGCGCCTGGCTCGAGCTCGTCGTCGGGCTGCTCGTGCTCCTCTCCCTCGCCGCGTCGCTGTGGGCCCGGCGCGCGCCGGCGGTGAGCGGACGGGCGCCGGCCGTCGCCGCCGGGTTCGCGGCCGGGGTCATGAACACGACCGCCGGCGTCGGCGGGCCCGCCTTCAGCGTCTACGCGGTCGCGAGCCGGTGGCCCCAGCGCTCCTTCGCCGCGACGCTCCAGCCGCTCTTCATCTCCACCGGCCTCGTCTCCTTCGGCTCCAAGGTCGCCATCGACCCCAGCGCCCTGCCGCCGCTCGACTGGTGGGTGTGGGTCGGCCTCGTCGCCGCCCTCGCGCTCGGCGTCCTGCTCGGTGACCTCGCCTCGCGGCGCGTGAGCGTCGAGCGCGCCCGCGTCGCCCTCCTCGTCGTCGCGGCGACGGGCGCCGGCACCATCGCCGTGCGCGGCGCTGTCGCGCTCCTGACCGGCTGACGCCGTCGTCCGCCGACCCCGACCGAGCCCCACCAGCCCGGCCCGGGACGTCGGCGCCCGCCCCGGCTGGCAAGGTGCGTGAGGTGACGACGGCGGCGGCGCTCCTGGCCGTCTCCGTCCTGCTCGTGGGGGCTGCGGCGCAGCGGGTGACGGGGCTCGGCTTCGCCGTCGTCGTGGCGCCCGTGCTGGTGCTGCTGCTCGGGCCGCTGCAGGGCGTCGTGCTGGCCAACGCGCTCGGGGCGGTGGTGGCCCTGCTCGTGCTGGTGCGCCTGCGCCGGGACCTCGAGGCCCACCCCACCGTCCTGCTCACGGTCGCGGCGGTCGTCGGCGTGGTCCCCGGCCTGGCCATGGCGACGTCGGTCTCCCCGGCGCTGCTGCAGCTCGGCTTCGGCGTCCTCGTGCTCGCGCTGCTCGGCGTGGCCGTGGCCGCCGCGGCGCGCGAGCGGGCCCGCCCGCGACCGGTGCCGGCGCTCGGCGCGGGGGTGGCCTCGGGCCTGGTCCACTCGGCGGCCGGCCTGGGCAGCCCGGTGCTCAGCGTCTACGCGGTCCTCAGCGGCTGGCCGCAGCGCGCCTTCGCCGCCTCGGTGCAGCCGTGGTTCGTCGTCGTTGGGGTGGTCGCGTCCTCACCGCCTGCCCCGACGAGCCGCTGCCCACGGCCGAGGTGACCGGCACCCCGCCCCGCGGCGCGGGCCTCGACGTCGCCGGCGTCGCCGAGCGCGAGCCGGCCCCCGAGCCGCCATCCCAGCCCGATCCGCCGGCTCCCGCGCCGCCGGCCGCCGAGCCGCAGGACGCCGGCACCGACCCACGCTTCGACACCTGCGGCGCGGCGCTGGACACGGGCTACGGCGAGTACGTGCGCGGGGTCGACCCGGAGTACGACCGGTACCGCGACGGCGACGGCGACGGGGTGGTCTGCGAGGGCTGAGCCGCCGCCTCGCCCGCCGCCACCTCGCCTGCCGCCCCCGGGGCAGCCCCTCAGTCCCTCAGCTCCTCAGGCCCCCGGCCTCACCAGCCCGCACTCGTACGCGAAGGCGACGGCCTGCGCGCGGTCGCGCAGGGAGAGCTTGGTGAAGATCCGGCTGACGTGGCTCTTGGCCGTCTGCTCCGCGATGAAGAGCCGGCGCGCGAGCTCCTGGTTGGACAGGCCGCGCGCCACGAGCTCGAGCACCTCGACCTCCTTGGCCGTCAGCGCGGCGAGGTGCTCGTGCTGCGCGCCGTCCACCTGCGCGGCGTCGCGCGTCTCAAGGTAGTGGCTGATGAGCCGGCGGGTGAGGTCGGCGTCGAGCAGTTGCTCGCCCGCGGCGACGACGCGGACGGCGCGGACGAGCTCGCTGGCCGGGGCGTGCTTGAGGAGGAAGCCGCTCGCGCCGGCCCGCAGGGCCGCGTAGACGTAGTCGTCGAGGTCGAAGGTGGTGAGGACGAGCACCATGGTGCCCGTGAGGGTCGCCTCGGCGACGACGTCGGCGGTCGCCTCGATGCCGCTGCGCACCGGCATCCGCACGTCCATGAGGATGACGTCGGGACGCCGCCCCTCGTGCGCGAGGGCCAGCGCTGTCCTCACGGCGGCGGCGCCGTCGGCGGCCGTGCCCACGACCTCCATCCCCGGCTGCGCGTCGAGGAGGGCCCCGAAGCCCTCCCGCACCATCGCCTGGTCGTCGACGACCATGACGCGCAGCACCTCCGTGCCCGGGACGTCCGGGTCGGGCACCGTCACCGCTGCCCTCCCCGGGCGGCCGTCCCGGTCGACGAGGGCCGCGGCGGTCCGGTGGCGGCGACGTCCGATCGATCGCCGTCGGTGGGTGCCCACGGCACCCACACGTCGAGGACGAAGCCGCCCTCGGGCGACGGCCCGGCGACGAGCAGGCCCGCGTGGACGCCGACCCGCTCGTGCAGCGACGCGAGGCCGAGTCCCGAGCCGGGGCCGTGGTCGAGGCCGGTCGCGCTCGTCACGGTGAGGCGGACGCCGGGGCGCGGCGCGACGTCGGCGCGCCCGTGGTCCTCGGGCGTCGGGGGCGGGGCGGCCGGGCTGCCCAGCGTCACCCGTACGCGAGCCCCCGCGGCGTGCTGGCGCGCGTTCGCGAGGCCCTGCGCCAGGGCGCGGTACAGCGTGAGGGCGACCGGCGGGGGCAGGCGCCGGTCGAAGTCGACCTGCCAGGTGACGTCCGTCCCGGCGGTGCGGGCCGCAACGAGCAGGGGCAGCAGGTCGTCCTCCCCGGGCTGCGGGTGCCAGGGAGCCACGCCACCCGGCTCCTCTACCGGGGGCGCGGGGGACGCCGCCGCCCCGGGCGGCGCGTGCTCGGACCGCAGGACGCCGAGCAGCTGCTGCATGTCGCGCATCGCCTCCCGGGCGCTGACGGCGAGCAGCTGCAGCTCCTCGAGCGCCGCGTCCGGCAGCCCGGGTCGGCGGTAGGGCGCCGTCTCGGCGCGCACGGCCACCGCCGAGAGGTGGTGCGCCACGAGGTCGTGCATCTCGCGCGCGATCCGGGCCCGCTCGGCCATCGCGATCCGCGCGTCCCGCTCGACCTCGGTCAGCTCGCCCGCCGCAGCCACCCGCTCGAGCGCGTCCCGGCGCACGCGCACGGCCGTGCCGACGAGCAGCGGGAGGAAGAGGAGCGGCACGGAGACGTCGGGGTCGGCCACCGACCAGTCGAGCAGACCCATGACGCCCAGCGCCACGGCCGAGACCACCCACACCCCGAGGAGCGTGGGGCCCGGGGCCGCCAGGGCCGCCAGCAGCAGCAGGGGCACCCACGCAGGGACGAGCACCTCGAGGGTCTGGGACTCGACGCCCTGATCCATGACGCCGACGAGCACGACGAGCGCCGCGGTCGCCAGGCGCCAGGCGTCGAGCGGCCGCCACACCGCGGCCACAAGGGCCGCGGCGGCGAGCACGGCCGGCACCACCGCGACCCGGTCGTCCGACAGGAGCACGGGCGCGAGGACCAGGACGAGGGCGTAGAGGCCCGCGAGGACGGCGAGGACCCGCCGCCTGGTCCGCCGTCCGTCCGCCCGCTCGGTGCCGAGCGGCCGCTCGTGCCGGCCGGGGACGACGGCGTTCACGACGCCGGCGGCGAGCGCCGAGCGCACGCGCTCCCCGAGGTCGAGCGCGAGGCGGGCGGTGGAGTCGGTCGTGGCGGCGCGGGGCACGGCGTCCACGCTAGGCAGCCGGCGGCCCGCGAGGCGTCGCCCCGGGGACGGATCTGCACCCCCTACTGCCGTAGGGGGGCGGGGCCCGCCCCGGTGGCCCGAGGCGGTCGGCTGCCCGCCTCGGGGCCGGTGCTCGTGGCTACCGAGGGGCGATGTGCCGCGACGCCTCGCGGGGCGACCGTCCTCGGCATGCCTTCTCCAGCCGCCGCCGCGGCGGCCTCCCTCCTGCTCCTGCTGACGGCCGGCGTCCCGGCGGCCGGGGCGCCGCCGGCGCCCCGGGGATGCCTGGAGCAGTTGGTCGGGCGGGCCGGCGCCACCGCGCCGGTGACCGTCCTCGGCTGCGACGCCCGGGGGCGCGGGCGTGCCGTCGTCGCGCTGGGCGACCTGGGGACGGCCGAGCGGCTCGTCGTCCTCGTGCCCGGCGTCGGCACCGACCTGCGGACCCTCGTCGCCCCCCGCGACCCCCGCCGGCCGCAGGGAGGGCCGCTCGACTGGGCCGGGACCCTGGTCGCCCACGCCCCCGCGCGCACCGCCGTCGTGCTCTGGGTCGACTGGACGACGCCGCGGGGCGTCGGCCCGGGCGCGGCCACCGGCGCTCTCGCCCGGGCCGCCGTGCCCGCGCTCGTCGAGGCCGTCGAGGACCTCCAGGGCCGTGCCGGGGCGCGACCGCGGACGACCGTCGTCGGCCACAGCTACGGCGCCGTCGTCGTGGCGACGGCCGCCGCCGCGCTCGACGCCGACGCGCTCGTCCTGCTGGCGAGCCCGGGCGCCCGCGCGAGCCGCGTCGACGACCTCGGGACCACGGCCGACGTCTGGGCCGCCCGGTCCCCGTCGGACTGGGTCCGCCACGTGCCGCCGTGGCGCCTCGGCGACGTCGGCCACGGCCTCGACCCGACCGACGCCGCCTTCGGCGCGCGGGTGCTGCCCGCCGACGACGTCGTCGGGCACGACGGCTACCTCGTCCCGGGCACGGGCACTTTCGCGGCGCTGCTGGACGTCGTCGCGACCGGCCCGGTCGCCGGTCCCGTCACCCCCGAGCCCGCCGACGACGTCCTCGTCCTCCGATGAGCCCGCAGCAGTCGGCTGTGGTGGTGACGGCGGGCGCGGTCGCCCTGCTCGCGGCCGCGCCCGGGGGCTGGGTGCTGACGCCGACGGCCGGCACCCGTGCGGTGGCCGCCGGCGGGGCGGCGCTCACCGTGCTCGCGGCGGGCGGCATCGTGCTACTCGGCCGCCGGCTCGTGCGCGGACTGCGGTCCGAGGCCCGCCGGGCCGGGCCGTCGACGGGGCTGGTGCTGGTCGTCCTGCTCCTGCCGGGGCTCGTCGGCGTCGGCGTCCCGGCTGGCGCGGCCCCCGGCACCGGCTCGTCCTCCGGGGGTGAGCGCCTCGCTCGGCCCGTCGCCTCGGGCGGGCCGTGGGCGGGCCGCTCCGTCCGTGAGGGCCGCACCTTCCTCGCGGCTCCGCGGGGCGCGCCCGACGCCGGCCGCGTCTACGTCGACCTCGCGGAGGGCGCCGTCGCGGCGCGCGTCCGGGTGGCCGTCGAGCAGTGGCGGGCCGGTGGAGGGCGTGACCAGGGCATGGTGCTCGTCGCCGTGCCGACCGGCTCCGGGTGGGTGGACCCGGCCGCCGTCGCCGCCGCCGAGCGGGTGGCCGGCGGCGACCTGACGACGGTCGTCGTCCCGTACGCCCAGCGCCCGAGCTGGCTCGAGACCCTCCTCGGCGGCTCGCGGGCCGAGGACGTGACCGGCGCGCTCGTCACGGCCCTGCGCGCCGAGCTGGACGACGTCCCCGCCGCGCGCCGTCCGCGGCTCGTCGTCTTCGGCGAGAGCCTGGGCGCCCGCGCGGCGCTCGCCGTGGCCGAGCACGTGCGCGTCGATGCGTGTCTCGCCGCCGGGACGCCCGTCCTCCGCACCGACGTCCTGCCCCCAGGAGGCCGGTCGGGCGGGTGCCACGAGGTCGCCAACGCGGACGACCCCGTCTCCCGCTGGTCGCCCGGCCTGCTCGTCCGCCCACCCGAGGGCGGGCGGGACGGCGGCGCCTGGCTGCCCGTCGTGACCTTCTGGCAGGCCTGCGCGGAGCTGCTCGTGGCCCTCGACCAGCCGGAGGGCCACGGGCACCGCTACGGCGGGGCGCTCGCACCGGCGTGGCGGGAGGTGCTGGCCGCCCACCCCCTGCGGCCGGCGCCGTGACGGCCTCGGGGCATGGTCGGACAGCGAGCCCGCCGGTGGTCGGACCTCGACGTCACGGGTGAGGGGCTGCTGCTGCGTCCTGCGGGCAGTGCCCTTTACCTCGCCGTGGTCCTGCTGGCGGGGGCGCTCATGCTCGGGTCGACGGGGTGGGTGCTCGCCGGCGGCCCGCCTGCGCTGGCCCAGCCGCTCTTCCTGCTCGGCATGCTGCTGTCGGTGTCGCAGCTCGTCTGGGCGGGACGCCGGAGGCCTCGGACGTCCTGACGCGCGCCGTGCTGCGGCTCGAGGGGGCGGCGGTGCGGCCCTGGACGCGGGCTACGGCGAGTACGTGCGCGGGTCGACCCCGGGTGCGACCGGTACCGCGACGGGGTGGTGCGCGAGCGCTGACGCCCGTGGCCGCCCCGCGCAGTCCTCCAAGGCCGTCCTCCGCCCGACGGCTCAGGCCGCGGTGGCGAGAGCCGATGAAGCCCCTGTGGTCCCGGCGGCCGGGTCCCCCGTCGGGGAGCGCCCGGAGCCTCAGTCCCTCAGACGATGCCGGACCGACGGCGGCGAGGCAGGAGAGCGGCACCATGGGCAACGGCACCACCGCGTGCGCGGTCGGCGGGCGCCGGCGTCCGCCGCTGCTGCAGTGGGTCTACGACCGGAGCACCCGGGCGAAGATCCTCGCGACCGCCGCGCTCTCCCTGCTCCCCTTCCCGCCTCTCGTGGCTGTCCTGCTTCTCTCGCACCTGCGCACCGTGGAGGACGTGCAGGAGCTCGCCGCCGGTGTCGCCGGCGGGTCGACGGCGTCCGTCCAGGCGGCCGCCGCCGCGCTCGTCGCCGACGCCGAGGCCGACATGCGCTTCGCCCTCGTCGTCGGCGTCGTCGTCACCGTGGTCGTCGGCGCGCTCGCCGTGACCTGGGCGCTGTCCTTCGCCCGGGGGCTCGAGGGGGGCATGCGGGACGTCCGCGACGTGGCGCTCGCCCTCTCCAAGGGAGACCTCACGCGCGCCAGCGCCTTCGGCACCCGGTGCGAGCTCGGGGAGGTCAGCGCCGCGCTGGACCAGGCCGTCGCGGACGTCCGGGAGCTCATGCGTGAGGTGACGCGCTCGGCCGACGCCGTGACGTCGTCCACCCGGCAGCTCGCGGAGTCCTCCACGCGCATCGCCACGTCCTCGGCGCAGGCGAGCTCGCGCGCCGGGGTCGTCTCGGTCGCCGCCGGTGGGGTGTCGCAGACGGTCGGGTCGATGGCGTCGTCGTCGGAGCAGATCGGCGCAGCGATCGGCGACATCAGCCGGCACGCCGCCGAGGCCGCCCAGGTGGCCGCCGACGCCGTCGAGGCCGTGGCCGGCACGAGCGCCGCCGCGGCCCGGCTCGGCGCGTCCTCCCAGCAGGTCGGCGACGTCGTCAAGGTCATCACCTCCATCGCGGAGCAGACGAAGCTGCTGGCGCTCAACGCCTCCATCGAGGCCGCGCGGGCCGGCAGCGCCGGTCGCGGCTTCGCCGTCGTCGCCGAGGAGGTCAAGGACCTCGCGCAGGAGACGGCGAGGGCCACCGAGGGCATCACCCGGCGGGTCCACGACATCCAGGGCGACACCGACGGCATCGTCGAGGCCATCGGCCGGATCGGCGAGATCATCGACCACATCTCCTCCTCGCAGAGCTCCATCGCCGCCGCCGTCGACCAGCAGAGCGCGACGACGGGCGAGATGGTCCGCTCTGCGGCTGCGGCGGCCACGGCGTCCGGCGAGATCGCCGGCACCATCGAGGGTGTCTCGGCCGCCGCGGCCACGACGACGACGAGCCTCGGGGAGGCCGAGGTCGTCGTCGCCGACCTTGGCCGCAGCGCCGACTCGCTGCGCCGGGCGGTGGGGCGCTTCACCTTCTGACCTCCCACCGGCTCCCGGCACGTCGGCGTCGGCCGGGGGGCGGCTGCTTGACCCCGCGCCCTCGCCTGCCTACCGTTGCGGCCAGATGGTCTGACCATCGGACCTCGACGCGGAGGAGTGACCGATGAACCTGTTCTCCCTCATGGCGGCGCGGACGGAGGCCTCCGGCCCGATCAGGGTCGGCGTCGTCGGCGCGGGGAAGTTCGCGTCGATGTTCTTGACCCAGGCGGTGCACACCGAGGGCCTCCACGTCGTGGGTGTCGCCGACCTCGACGTGGCGAAGGCGCGTGGCGCCCTGCGGCGCACGGGGTGGCCGGACGAGCGGGTGGCGGCGTCCTCGCTCGACGAGGCGGCCCGCACGGGAGGCACCTGCGTAGTCGAGGACTCCGCGGCCCTGATCGGGCACCCGGCCGTCGAGGTGGTGCTGGAGGTGACCGGCAACCCCCTGGTCGGCACGGCGCACGCCGTCACCGCCATCGACCACGGCAAGCACGTCGTCATGGTCAACGTGGAGGCCGACTGCATGGTCGGGCCGCTGCTGGCGCGCCGCGCGGCTGCGGCGGGCGTCGTCTACGCCATGGCCTACGGCGACCAGCCGGCGCTCATCTGCGAGCTGGTGGACTGGTGCCGCACCGTCGGCTTCGACGTCGTCGCGGCCGGCAAGGGCACCAAGTACCTGCCCGAGTACCACTACTCCACGCCCGAGACGGTGTGGGACTACTACGGGTTCACCGCCGAGCAGCTGGACTCGGGCGACTTCAACCCGACGATGTTCAACTCCTTCCTCGACGGCACGAAGTCGGCCATCGAGATGGCGGCGGTGGCCAACGGCACGGGTCTGGAGCCGCAGGAGGAGGGCCTGCTCTTCCCACCCGCGGGCGTCGACGACCTGCCGCACGTCTACCGCCCGCGGGAGGTCGGCGGGTCGCTGACGCGGCGGGGGACGGTCGAGATCGCCTCCAGCCTCGACCGGGACGGCCGCGAGGTGCCTCGCGACCTGCGGTGGGGCGTCTTCGTGACCTTCGAGGCGCGCACCGACTACGCCGTCCAGTGCTTCGGGGAGTACGGCGTGCGGACCGACGAGACCGGCCGCTACGGGTCGCTCTACCGGCCGTACCACATGATCGGCCTGGAGCTCGGGGTCAGCGTGGCCTCGGCGGTCCTGCGCGGGGAGCCGACCGGCGCCCCCACGGGGTTCCGCGGCGACGTCGTCACGACGGCGAAGAAGCACCTGCGCGCCGGTGAGCGGCTCGACGGCGAGGGCGGCTACACCGTCTTCGGCCGGCTCGCGCCGGCGCGGGCCTCGCTCGACCTCCACGCCCTGCCGCTGGGGCTGGCGCACGGCGCGCGGCTGACGCGTGACGTCGCGAAGGACGCCGTCGTCACCTGGGACGATGTGCAGGTGGACGAGACCCAGTTCGCCGTGCGGATCCGGCGGGAGCTCGAGTCCGAGTTCCGCGCCGAGGCCGAGCAGGTGGCCGCAGCCCGGTGAGCCGGCGATGAGCGCCGGGCCCGGCGAGGCGCCGGACGGCTGGCAGCGCGTGCGCAAGGTCCGCACCTACGAGCAGGTGATGGGCCAGATCGAGCGGCAGATCGACGACGGCACCCTGCGTGCCGGCGACCGTCTGCCGAGCGAGCGTGAGCTCTCGGCGCTGCTCGGCATCAGCCGCCCGTCGCTGCGGGAGGCGCTGCGCGTGCTGGAGGGGCTCGGCGTCGTCGACGTCCGCCCCGGCGGCGGTTCGGCCGGCGGCGCGGTGCTGGTGGCCGAGCCCGGTGGGGGCTTCGCGACGTTGCTGACGCTGCAGCTGGCGCTGGGCCACTTCAGCGACCACGACGTCCTGCACACCCGGGTGGCGCTGGAGAGCTGGGTCGCCGAGGAGGCCGCCCAGCGGGTGCAGCCCGAGCAGGTGGCGACGATGTCGGCGCTGCTGGACCGGATGGACGACCCCGCCATCGCCGCGGCCGAGTTCAACGCGCTCGACGCCGAGTTCCACGTGCAGCTGGCCCGGGCCAGCGGCAACGCCCTGACCAGCCACCTCATGGCCTCCCTGCGGACGGCGATCCGCCGCCGGATGGAGGAGGCCTACGACGACCTGCCCGACTGGCGTGCCACCGCCGTCACCGTCCGCGCCGAGCACCGCGCGATCCTCGCCGCTGTCGCCGACCACGACGAGGCACTGGCCGTCACGCGGATGCGCGAGCACCTCGAGACCTTCTGGTCGATCGGGTCGGGCGGACGGGCGGGCTGAGGCGCCAGGGTCAGGCGCCCTCGGTGAGGTCGCGACCGAAGAGCCGCCCGTAGCCGAAGACGTGGGCGCTGAGGATGTCGACCTCGCGCCGGATGTCGCCGAAGAAGGCGCTGATGCGCCCGGAGGCTCGGAGGAAAGGACGTTCGCGCCCTTGCCCCGACTGCGTCGTGTTCTGTTGCGGCACGATGAGGAAGAGGTGCTGAGCGTCAGGGGCGATGTGCGCCTTCCAGACGTCCTTGAGGTCGTGGTTGTTGTTCACGGCGCCGCCGCGCTCGACTTCGGCGAGGATGCCGCGTCCACGACCGAGGTCGTAGAAGAAGTCCGGGCGGGCCCGGGTGACGAAGCCGTCCTCGGGCGTCAGCACGACCTCCTCACGGAAGCCGACCTGGTGTCGCAGCAGCTCCCCCACGATGGTCTGGATGGACATCGACCCGGCGCCGAACACGTGCGCTGCGTCGATGGCGTCGCTCTCCTCGTCGAGGTGGTGAACGAGGCCTTCGGCGATGGCGTCGACCTCGATGAGCTCGGCCTGCTCCGCCGAGGTCAACCGATGACGGACGTAGCGGCGGTACGCGGTGGGCACCTCGGCAGCTTGGCTGCCGGACGGGGCGTCAGCAACGCCCGATGCACAGCTGCGCCGAGTCCGACGTTGCGCAGGTTGGCGCGGTCGTGCGCCTGCCAGAGGTCGGACTCGAGGCGCTTACCGGACAACGGCGAGACCCGCGCCCGCCCCCCGCCCCGAGTCGACGACACAAAGTTCGCGCAGTTCTGAAACCTCCGTAGACACCGTCGGGATCCGGTGTCACCGTCGTGCCCACGAGGACGCCGCTCGACGTCCTCGCCCGCGGGCCGACGAGGCCCGATCCCCTGGGGAGGCCCCATGCGACTCGCCCGCTGCACGACCGCCGCCGCGGTGGTCGCCGCCCTGACCCTCACCGCATGCGGGTCCGGCGGCGGCGGCGCCGGCGACCAGGAGGCCTTGAGCATCGCCGTCGGCGAGCCCGACAGCCTCACCCCGGGCCGCCAGACCGTCGCCTTCGAGCACGTCACGGCGATCTTCGCCCCGCTCACCGGCATCAGCGACGACTCCGACCTGGAGTACATCGCCGCCGAGAGCGTCGAGTCCGACGACGCGATCACGTGGACCATCACCCTGCGGGAGGGCTGGACCTTCCAGGACGGCACCCCCGTCACCTCCCAGAGCTACGTCGACGCCTGGAACTACACGGCGTACGCGCCCAACGCCTGGCCGAACAACGGCCAGTTCGCCAACGTCGAGGGCTACGAGGCGCTCAACCCGCTGGAGGGCGAGCCGAGCGCGACCGAGCTCTCGGGCCTGGAGGTGGTCGACGACACCACCTTCACGGTCACGCTCACCGCCCCCGACGGGCAGTTCCCCCTGCAGCTGAGCCAGGGGCAGACGGGCTTCTACCCGATGCCCGAGTCCGCCTACGACGACCTTGACGCCTACGACCGGGCACCGGTCGGCAACGGCCCCTTCCAGATGGTCGGCACGTGGGAGGACGACCAGCCCGTCTTCATCGAGCGGTGGGAGGACTACCAGGGCGAGGACGCCGAGGTCGAGCAGGTGGAGCTCCGGCCCTACGCCGACCAGGGCACCGCTTACACCGACGTCCAGGCCGGGAACCTCGACATCCTCTTCCTGCCTGCCGACCGGTACACGGTGGCCGCCGACGACTTCGGCGACCGGCTGTACAGCTTCGACGCCCCGGGCATCTCCTACCTCGGGCTGCCGACCGAGTTCGACGAGCGGTACGCCGACATCCGTGTGCGCCAGGCCATCTCGTTGGCTATCGACCGCGAGGCGATCAACGAGGTCATCTACGGCGGGCTCTACGAGCCGGCGACGGCGTGGACCCCGCCGGTCGAGCCGGGCACCCCCGAGGGCGTCTGCGGTGAGTTCTGCGAGTTCGACCCCGAACGAGCCCAGGAGCTGCTGGCCGAGGCCGGCGGCTGGGAGGGCCCCATGGAGATCGTCTACCCCGGCGGCTCGGGCCTCGACACGCTCTACGAGGCCTACGCCAACCAGCTGCGGCAGAACCTCGGCATCGCCGACGTCGTCGCCTCGCCGACCACCGACTTCGCCGAGTTCTTCGAGGTCCGCACGTCCGGCGAGCTCGGTGGGCCCTTCTTCTCCCGCTGGGGCGCGCTCTACCCCAGCCAGCAGAACACCCTGCGCGCCTTCTTCACCCCGACCGGCGGGTGCGCCCCCTGCGTCCAGGCCGTCCCTGAGGAGATCCCCGAGCTCATCGCCGCGGCGGACGCCGAGCCCGACGAGCAGGCCGCGCAGCAGGCCTACGCCGCGGTGCAGGAGGCCATCGCCGAGGACTTCGTCGTCCCGCCGACCTTCTTCGAGACCTACTCCTTCGTCGTCTCCGAGCGCGTCAGCGACCTGCCCTCGACGGCCGGCAGCGTCGACCTCTCCGGCGTCACCCTCGCCGATGCCTGAGACGGCGACCGCCCCGGCGCGGCAGGCCCCCGCGCCGGGGTGGCAGGAGGAGGTGTACCGGCGCGCGGGCGAGGTGCCCGACATCTCCGCCTTCCCGACGGTCGACGCCCTGCTCGCCGACTTCCACGCGCTGGCCGCCGAGCACCCCGGGCTCGTCCGTCCACGACGGGTGGGCACCTCGCGGCTCGGCGAGCCGCTGGAGGCCTTCACCATCGGCGAGGCCGGCGCCGACGGGCCGGCGCACCTCGTCGTCGGGGGCGTGCACCCCAACGAGCCCATCGGCGCCTGCACCGCGCTGCACCTGGCCCGCCTGCTGTGCGACGACGAGGGGCTGCGTCGCCGGCTCGGCGCCACCTGGCACGTCGTGCCCTGCGTCGACCCGGACGGCGCCCGCCTCAACGAGGGGTGGTTCGCCGGTCCCTTCGACCGGGGCCACTACGCCCGGCACTTCTACCGGCCCGCGCCGGCGGAGCAGGTGGAGTGGTCCTTCCCACTCGCCTACGAGAAGGCCTACTTCGACCAGACGACGTCCGAGACCTTCGCGCTCATGCGGCTCATCGACGACGTCCGGCCCGAGCTCATGGTCACCCTCCACAACGGCGAGATGGGCGGCGTCTACTACTACCTGAGCCGGGAGGTGCCCGGGCTCGTGCCCGCGCTGCACGCCCTGCCCGGCCACCTCGGCCTGCGCCTGGCCCGCGGCGAGCCCGAGGACCCTCTCGCCCCGCTCTGGGCCGACGCCGTCTTCGGCATGGCCGACGTCCGCAGCCACTACGACCATCGGGAGTCCCTGGGGCTCGACCCCGTGGGCATGGTCCAGGGCACGTCGAGCGCGGACTACGCCTCCCGCCACGGCACCACGAGCCTCGTCGCCGAGCTGCCGTACTGGTCCCACCCGGCCGCGGACGACACCTCCGAGAGCGGCCGCACCTACGCCGACGTGCTGCGCGAGAAGGCGGACGCGCTCGGGGCCAGCGGCCGCGAGCTGGCCGACCTGCTGGCCGAGGCCGAGCCGCTGCTCGACCAGGACACGCCCTTCCTGCGCGCGTCGCGGGCCTTCGTGCCGATGTTCGCCTCCCTCGCCGAGCAGGAGCGCGCGCGCTCGGGCGCCCCGGACGCGAGTCGCCCGGCGCGCGTCGCCGAGGTGTTCGACGCCGAGGACCTCGTCCGCTGCTTCCGGCTCCGCTACGGCGGGATGCTCGTCCGTGCCCTCGGCGCGCCCGTGGCGGCGGGGACGGCGCCCGCGCTGCTGCGGCGTCTGCACGCCCGGGCCGTCGCCCTCTACGAGCGCTGGCAGGAGGAGGCCGCCCGGCTGGAGGGGACGGAGCTGCTGCCGATCGCCCGCCTGGTCGGCGTCCAGGTCGGATCGACGCTTGCCGCGGCGCTCGCCCTGCAGGCCGAGCAGTCCGCCGCCGGGACCGACCGGCCGCCGTCGCCCGAGGGCTCGCCGTCATGATCCTGTATGTCGCGCGCCGGGTCCTCGGGCTGGCCGGCACGCTCGTCGGGGTCACCTTCGTCATCTACGCGATGGTCTTCGCGCTCCCGGGCGACCCCGTCGCGGCGCTCGGCGGTGACCGCCCCCTCTCGCCGAGCGTCGTCGCGCAGCTGCGCCAGCAGTACAACCTCGACGAGCCGCTGGTCGTCCAGTACCTGCTCTACCTCGGCGGCGTGCTGACGGGCGACCTCGGGTCCGACTTCAACGGCCGGTCCGTCGCCGGCCAGATGGCGGGCCGCTGGCCGACGACCATCGCCCTGGCCCTCACCGCGTGGGGCCTGCAGATCGTCGTCGGGGTGGTGCTCGGCGTCGTCGCCGGCCTGCGCCGCGGCAGCCTGCTGGACCGCGGCGTGCTGCTGCTCACCATCCTCATCAGCTCCGTCCCCGTGTTCGTCCTCGGCGTCACCGCCCAGCTCGTCGTCGGCGTCCGGTGGCAGCTGCTGCCCATCGCCGGCAGCTCGGCGGGGTGGCCGACGGCGTACCTCCTGCCCGCCGCGGTCATCGCGGTCTTCGGGCTCGCGCCGATCGCCCGGCTCGTGCGGGGCAGCGTCTCGGACACGCTCGGCGCCGACTTCGTGCGGGCCCACCGGGCCAAGGGCCTCTCCCCGCGGCGCGTCGTCGGGCTGCACGTCATGCGCAGCTCGGCCATCCCTGTCCTGACCTACCTGGCCGTCGACCTCGGCCTGCTCCTCGGGGGCACGGTCGTCGTCGAGGGGATCTTCAACCTGCCCGGCGTCGGCCAGCTGCTCTTCTCGGCGGTCCGCGAGCAGGAGGGCGCCATCGTCGTCGGCGTCTCGACGGCCCTCGTCGTGATCTTCCTGCTCGCCAGCCTCGTCGTCGACCTGGTCGCCTCCGCCCTCGACCCGAGGATCCGCCGTGCCTGAGCCGCGGAGCCACGACGCCACCGACGTCGAGGAGCGGGGCGAGGTCACCGACCAAGGACGAGAGACAGGTGCGGGTGCGGGGCCGGGCGCGGGCACGGCGTCTCCGGCCGGGGGGCCGGGCGCGCGCGGGGTCTGGCCGCGGCTGCGCACTCGGGCGTCCTTCTGGGTGCCGACTGGCGCGCTCGTCGTCCTCGGCGCCGTCGCGCTCGCGCCCGGGTTCTTCGCGACCCTCGGCGGCGGCGACGGCGACCCCCGGGTCTGCCTGCTCGCCCGCAGCGTCCAGGCCTCCGCAACCGGGCACCCGTTCGGCTTCGACGTCCAGGGCTGCGACGTCTTCGCGAACGTCATCTACGGGACGCGGGCGTCGCTGTCGGTCGGGCTCCTCGCGACGGCGGTGGCGCTCGTCGTCGCGCTCGTCGTGGGCACCGCCGCGGGGCTGCGGGACGGGTTGCTCGACACGGCCCTGTCACGCCTGACCGACGTCTTCCTCGGCTTCCCGTTCCTCGTCGGCGCCCTCGTCGTCCTCACGAGCCTGGGGGACCGCTCGGTCGTCTCGGTGGCTCTCGTCCTCGGGCTCTTCGCCTGGCCGACGCTCGCCCGGCTCGTGCGCTCGTCGGTGCGGTCGGTGCGCGGCGCGGAGTTCGTCGCCGCCAGCCGGGCCATGGGCATCAGCGCCACCCGGACCGTGCTCCTGCACGTGGTGCCGAACTCCCTCGGCCCGGTGCTCGCCATCGCGACGATCATGGTGGGGCAGGTGATCGTGGCGGAGTCCACGCTGACCTTCCTCGGCGTGGGTCTGGAGGCGCCGTCGATCTCGTGGGGCCGGCAGCTGGCCGAGGCGCAGAGCCGGGTCTCCAGCGCCCCGCACCTGCTGCTGTGGCCCAGCCTCTTCCTCACCGTGACGGTGCTGGCGCTGATCAGCCTCGGCGACGTCCTGCGTGACGTCCTGGACCCGCGGTCATGAGGGCTGGGACGCCGCGGCGCACCGGCTCTCACGGCGGTCACCACGGGAGGTCAGGATGGGGGGCGTGGCGGACACCAGGGGCAGCGACGGCGACGGCCCGGCGGAGCAGGACCCGCTCGATCCCGCGTGCCGGCGTTTCGTCGAGGACTTCGGGATGCTCTGGGCGACCTCGGGGGCCCCGCGCATGGAGGGTCGCGTGCTCGCCTACCTCATGGTCGCCGCTGCGCCGCAGAGCTCGTCGGCCGAGCTGGCCCAGGCCCTGGGGGCCAGCCCCGGGTCGGTCTCGACGACGACGCGGCACCTCGCCGACGTCGGCTTCGTCCAGCGGCGCTCGCTGCCAGGTGATCGCGCGCACTACTTCACCGTGGACGACGACGTCTGGGGCGCCTGGCTCGCCTCGGAGCGCCGCTACCTCTCCCGGCAGGCCGGCGTCATCGAGCGCGCCATGGACGACCTCGCCGGCGGCGCGGAGGGGGCCGACCCGCCCGCGGCGGAGGGCCAGGACGCGGCGGAGGGACGCCGCCGCGCGCTGCGCCGCCTGCGCAACGGCCGCAACTACATGCGCTGGCTGCAGGGCTACCACGACCAGATGCTGCGCGACTGGTCGGTCTACAAGACCGAGCACGGTGATCCAGAGGAACGCTGATGACTGCCGCTGAGCACCCGGGAGCACCCACGGACCGGGGGCCCGGCAGCCCCCTCCTGCGCGTCGAGGACCTGGACGTCGAGTTCACGGTGGACGGCCGACCCGTCCCGGCCATCGTCTCGGCGAGCTGGGAGCTCGCCCGCGGCGAGGTCCTCGCCGTCGTCGGGGAGTCGGGCTCGGGCAAGAGCACGACGGCGCTGGCCCTGCTCGGCCTGCTGCCCGCGGGGGCCCGGGCGCGCGGCACGGCCCTGTTCGAGGGCCAGGACCTGCTGAGCCTCGACGAGAAGGCGATGCGCGAGGTCCGCGGCTCGCGCATCGCCATGATCTTCCAGGACCCGACGGGCTCGCTGGACCCCGTCTTCACCATCGGCTCGCAGATGGTCGAGCTCCTGCGCACCCACCACCCCGGCATGACCCGCGAGGCCGCCCGCGCCCGGGCCGTCGAGCTGCTGGAGCAGGTCGACGTGCCCGACCCTGCGCGCCGGCTCGGCCAGTACCCGCACGAGCTCTCCGGGGGGCAGTGCCAACGCGTGATGATCGCGATGGCCCTCTCGGGCGAGCCCGAGGTGCTGCTCGCGGACGAGCCGACGACGGCGCTCGACGTGACGGTCCAGCAGGAGGTCCTGGACCTCCTGCACCACCTGCGCGAGCGCACCTCCGTCGCCGTCCTCCTCATCACGCACGACATGGGCGTGGTCGCCGACCTGGCCGACCGCGTCGTCGTCATGCGGCACGGCCGCGTGGTCGAGACGGCGCCGGTCCGGCAGCTCTTCGCCGCACCGGGGGAGGAGTACACGCGCATGCTCCTGAGCTCCGTCCCGGGCCGGACCTCCTCCGCGCGGGCCGAGGGGTCCGCACCCGAGGCCGACGAGCGGGCGCGAGGAGGGCGGCGGGAGGGCCGGCCCTACCTGGAGGTCGAGGACCTCGTCGTCTCCTACCGCGGCCGCGGCCGCCGGGCCGAGACCGTGAAGGCCGTCGACGGGGTCAGCCTCGCGGTCCGCCGGGGCGAGGTCCTCGGCCTCGTCGGGGAGTCCGGCTCGGGGAAGTCGACGATCGGCAAGGTCGTCATCGGGCTGGCGCCCGTGGCGTCCGGGCGGGTGCACGTGGGTGACGTCGACCTGGGGGCCGCCCCACGGCGTCGGGTCCGGGAGGTCCAGCGCACGGTCGGCGTCGTCTTCCAGAACCCGACCGCGTCGCTCGACCCCCGACGGTCGGTGGGCGCGGCGCTGGAGGAGCCGCTGCGGGTGCTGGGCGGTCTGCGCGGCGGTGCGCTGGACGCGCGGCGGGACGAGCTGCTCGAGGCGGTCGAGCTGCCGGCGTCGTGGGAGCGGCGCTACCCCCACGAGCTGTCCGGCGGGCAGCGCCAGCGGGTCGCCATCGCCCGGGCGATCTCGCTGGAGCCACAGCTGCTCGTGGCCGACGAGCCGACGTCGGCGCTCGACGTCTCCGTCCAGGCGACGGTGCTGCGCCTGCTCGCCGAGCTGCAGCAGCGCCTGGGCTTCGCGTGCCTGTTCATCTCCCACGACCTGGCCGTCGTCGAGCAGCTGTGCGACCGGGTCGCGGTGCTGCGCGCCGGCCGGGTGGTGGAGGAGGGGACCACGGCGAGGGTGCTCGGGCAGCCGGATGCCGACTTCACCCGCGAGCTGCTCGCGGCCGCGCCCGTCCCGGACCCGCAGCGGCAGTCCGAGCGCAGGCGGGAGCGCCTGGCGGGCGTCGCGTGAGCCTGCTGCTGCACCGCGTCCGGCTGGTCGGCGCCCCCGACCCGGGCCGGGTCCGCGACGTGCTGCTGGAGGAAGGCCGGGTCGCGGCCGTCGTCGACAGCGGGGACGGCCCGTGGGGTGCGGCGGCCGAGGTCGTGGACGCCGACGGCGCCTGGCTGCTGCCCGGGCTGCGGGACGAGCACGTCCACCTGGGCCAGTGGGCGTCCGCGCAGCACCGGGTCGACCTCTCGGCCGCGAGCAGCGCCGCGGAGGCCGCCGCCCTGCTCGCCGGGCTGCCGGCGGCGCTCGACCCGGGCGACGTCCTGCTCGCCGGTGGCTTCCGGGACGGGATGTGGCCGGCGCCGCCTCACCGCGACCAGCTGGACGCCGCGTTGCCCGGTCGTCTCGTCGTGGCGGCGAGCGCAGACCTGCACACCGTGTGGTGCAGCACGCCCGCGGCGCAGCGGCTCGGCCTCCGCGACCCCTCCGGCCTCGCCCGGGAGGCGGAGGCGATGGAGGTGCTCGCGCGGGCTGGCGCGCTCGACCCGGACCTCCTCGACGCGCGCGTGCTGGCCGCGACCGCGGCGGCGGCCGCGCGCGGCGTCACGTCGGTGCTCGACCTGGAGCACGCGCCGCTGGCGGACTGGGGACGCCGGGCGGCCCTGCCGCTGCCGCCCGGCGCGGCCGTCGGGGCGGACGACGTCCCGGGGCCGGCCGTGCGGGTCGGCGCCGGCGTCCAGGTGGGGTGGCTGGACGACGTCCTCGCCGCCGGGCTGCGCACGGGGGACCCGGTCCCCGGTGCCTCGCCGTGGACGGCCCAGCACCCGGTCTCGCGGGACCGGGTCCGCGTCGGCCCGCTCAAGGTCTTCCTCGACGGCTCGCTCGGCGCGCGGACCGCTCGCTGCGACGACGCCTACCCCGACGGCACCCACGGGCTGCTCCTCCTGCCGGCGGCAGAGCTCGAGCAGCTGCTGCGGCGGGCCACCGTGGCTGGCCTGCACGTGGCGGTGCACGCCATCGGGGACGCGGCGGTCGGGGTCGCGCTGGACGCCTTCGAGGCGGTCGGCTGCCGCGGCCGGGTCGAGCACGCCCAGCAGGTGCGGGCGCGCGACCTGCCCCGCTTCGCCGCGCTCGGCGTCGTCGCGAGCGTCCAGCCGCGCCACGCGCTCGACGACCGCGACCTCGCGGACCGCTACTGGGCCCACGGCGCCGCCCGCTCCTTCCCCACCGGTGCCCTGCACGCGGCGGGAGCAGGGCTGGTGCTCGGCTCGGACGCCCCTGTTGCCCCGCTCGACCCGTGGGAGACGCTCGCGAGTGCCGTCCACCGCTCGGGGGACGAGCGGGCGGCGTGGCACGCCGAGCACCACCTCACGCTGCGCGAGGCGCTGACGGCGTCGTGCGGCGGGCGGGCCTTCGTCCGGGTCGGGGACGTGGCCGACCTGGCGCTGCTGGCGGAGGAGCCGGCCGAGGTGCTCGCGACGCGCGGACCGGACGGGCTGCGTGGCATACCCGTGCTCGGGACTCTCGTCGGCGGGCTGTGGACGCACCGGGACGCCGCGGTGGTGGCTGAGCGTCCACCGGTGCCCGGCGAGCCGGCCGGGCCGGTCTAGAGAGAGGAGACGACGTGCACGTCTACGAGGAGTACCAGGCGCCGAGCCGGGCCGCGATGCTCGACGTCCTGCGGTGCAACCCCTTCGGGCTGCTGGTGACGACGGCCGTCGACGACCGCGGCCCGGTGCCGGTGGCGACGCACCTGCCCGTGCTCGTGCCGCCCGCGACCGACCCGGGGCTGGACGCCATGGAGGACCCCTTCGACGGACTGCTGCTGTGGGGCCACATGGGTCGCGCCAACCCGCAGTGGCGGCACTTCGAGCACGGGGGGCGCGGCCTCGTCGTCGTCAACGGCCCGCACCGCTACGTCTCCCCGACGACCTACGACGTCGACCCAGCGGCGCCGACGTGGAACTACGTGGCCGTGCACCTCACCGTCGCGCTGGCGCCGCTGTGGGACGACGAGGACGCCCTCGCCGTCGTCCGCGCCACCGTCGACCTCATGGAGCGGCAGCAGGCCGAGCCGTGGGACGACGCCTCCTCGGAGGGCTACTTCCGACAGATCGTCCGAGGGGTGACGGCGTTCACCGCCCGCGTCGAGCACGCGACGGCCGTCTTCAAGATGAGCCAGGACAAGGACGACGACGTCTACGGGCGCGTCCACCGTGCCGCCGAGCGCGACGACCCCGCCCTCGCGCACGCCATGGACGTCAGCAACCCCGGCCGCACCGGGCGGTGCCCGGCCGGCTGAGCGGGCGCGGACGACGAGGAGGTGCTCTCCGCCGCCGTAGCCGACCGGCCGGCGTCGGGGAACCTGCCCCCACTCACCCCTGCGCCAGCAGCACCTCCGCGAGGGCGCTGAGCAGCGCGGGCTCCAGCTCCATCGCGACGAGCCGCGACATCCGCAGGCTCGCGGGCTGGTCGGCCGTGATCACGTCGTAGGCCCGGTTCTTGAGCCGGTGCTCGGTCTGCGCGGCGTCCAGCAGCGCGAAGAGCCGGCCGTGCACGTCGTTGTCGCGCAGCGCGGGTCGGACGCCGAGGTCCACGTGCAGCGTCGACGTCGGGGCGATGCCGGACGCCGTCACCGACGTGCGCGTCGCCGTCCGTGTCACCTCGGCGGACGCCGCGTCGCCGTCGACCGTCACGACAGGGGCGCGCCCGTCCTCCAGCGCCACGAACGTCACCGTCCACGTCCGCCGCGCGGGGACGACGTCGGTCGGCCCGGTCGCCGGCCCGACGGTCAGCCGCCCGCTGGCCTGGTTGAACGTGATCGGCGTGCGGACGACGTCGCCCGTGGTCGTGTCGTCGTCCTCGCACAGCTCGAAGGTGCCGTCCGCGCCCACGACGACGAGCAGCTCCAGGTGCTCGGGGTTGACAGGAGCGTTGCCCGTCACCGCCGCCCCGTCCAGCGGCACGACGGCGCCCGCCCGTGCAAGCACCGGGATGCTCGTGAGGTCCCGGTGCAGGAGGACCTCGCGGTCGCCGTCGTAGACGAGGTCGGTGAAGACGTCGACCCAGCGCCCCTGCGGCAGCCATGCGCGCACCTGCCCGAGCCCGGTGCGGCGGTCGGCCGGGGCGGTGATCGGTGCGAGCAGCAGCTCGGTGCCGAACATCGCCTGGTGCGGGACGTCGTAGGCCTCCTCGCGGGTCGGCCAGCCGTAGTGCATCGGCAGCACGAGGGGGAGGTCGCGGGCCGCACGGTGATTCATCGTGTGCAGGTAGGGCAGCAGCCGGTGGCGCAGCCGCAGGTGCTCGACCATCACCTCCCGCACCGGCGAGGGGAACGACCACGGCTCCTTGGTGATGAAGGCGTCGGCGCCGGAGTGCAGTCGCATGATCGGCGAGAAGCAGCCCAGCTGGTACCAGCGCGCGCTCAGCTCGTCGTCGCGCGTGCCGAAGAAGTGCCCGCCGATGTCGTGGCTCCACCAGCCGTAGCCGATGTTCGACGCGCGGGCCGTGAACTCTGGCTGGAAGGCCAGCGAGGCCCACGAGACCACGGTGTCCCCCGAGAAGCCGATCGGGTAGCGGTGGCTGCCCGGCCCGGCGTACCGCGAGAACGTGAGCCCGCGTCGTCCGTCCCGCCGGTTGTCGAGGAAGTGCAGGTGGTTGAGCATCCACAGCGGGTCGACGCCCGGGACACGCGAGTGGTTGCCCTGCTGCCAGTCCAACCACCAGAAGTCGACGCCGTCGGCCTCCAGGCCGTGGTGCATCTGCAGGTAGGCCCGCGCGAAGTCGGGGTCGGTGATGTCGAAGCCGATCGGCAGGCCGTCCGCGGGGTCGCGGCCCAGCGAGCGCGCCATGGCGGCGTACGGCTCCTCGAAGGAGCGGACCCCGTCGGCCGGGTGCACGTTGAGCGTCGTCCGCAGCCCCGCCTCCTCCAGCTGCGCGAGAAAGCCCGGCGGGTCGGGGAAGAGGTCTCGGTTCCACGTGTACCCGGTCCAGCCGCTGCCGTGCTCGGGCGGCACGTGGTCGACGAGGTGCCAGTCCATGTCGATGACGGCGACCGACAGCGGCACGCCCTCGTCGGCGAACCGCTGCACCACCGCGAGGTACCCCTCCGCGGTGTAGGGGTGGTAGCGGCTCCACCACGTGCCCAGCGCGTAGCGGGGTAGCACGGGGGTCGGCCCGGAGAGCGCCCGCAGCGCCCGTAGTGCCTCGACGTGGTCCAGGCCGTAGACGAAGAGGTACAGGTCGGTACGGCCGACGGAGTCCGCGGCGACCCACCCGTCGTCGGTGAAGACGAAGCTCTCGCCGTCGTCGAGCAGCGAGAGGCCCAGCCGGGAGACGACGCCCGCCTCCAGCGGGACGGCGCCGTCGGCCTCGTCGAGCGTGCGCGCCGTCCCGCCGAGGGACTCGGGCGTCTCGCCGAAGCGCCAGTGCGAGTGGTAGTTCGAGATGTTGCCCAGGGCGGCGACGGTCAGGCCGCTCGGGCTGAACGGGCGCTTGTCGTAGGTGAGGTGGAAGCGGGCGGTGATGATCTCCAGCGTCTCCCCGCGGTCGACCACCCGGAAGTCCGGTACCGGCAGGTCGCGGTGGACGGCGAAGGTCGACGCGCGGTCCTCGAAGACGTCGTCGGCGGAGTGCTCCATTCGCACGAGCCCGTCGGTGAGCACGGTGAAGCGGTACCCAGGGCCCTGCACGACGGCGCGCGGGTCGGCGACCGGGCTGGTGGCGAGGGCGGGCAGGGCGGTCGTCGTCATGGTGTCCAGGTGTCCGTCGTCGTGGCGGTCGGTGCTGGGCGGGTCGGTCGGGCGTCGGGTCCGACGCTGTGCAGGTCTGCGCGCTGTCGATCCTGCCGGACGTCGGACTCGACGTCGTAGGTCCGGTCGACGGCGGTCACCACCGCTCTCCGACCGGTCGGACGGCGAGGACGCCACGCAGCGTGAACACCCCTTCGGCGTCCCGCAGATGGCACCAGGCCACGACGGAGGAGCCCTGGACGGCGTACGGGGGTGTGGGTCGTGGCGTGCCGCCGAGTCCGACGCCCGGCAGGTCCCGTGCTCGCCAGATGTGCAGGACGTCGGAGTCGAGCCGTCGTCCACAGGCCCTCAGCGCGGTGCCGGCGGCCTCGGTCACAGTGCGCCCATGGCCCGCCGCCGCCTCCCGCCCGACGCCGTCGGCGCACCTCTGACCAGGGCCGAGCTGCTGACGTGCGTGACGCGCGCCCAGCTCGCCGGCCCGTCCTTCCGCCGGCTGACGCGCGGGGTGCACGTGAGCTCGTGCACGCTGGTCGACCACGGCGTCCGCGCCCGAGGAGCGCTGCTCGCGGTGCGGGGCCGGGCTGTGCTCGGGGGGCTGTCGGCCGCGTGGGCGTACGGCGTGCGAGAGGCGGGCGACGACGACCCGGTGCTGCTGCTCGCACCGCGTCCGGCTCCGCGCTGCCGGACCGGCGTCGTCGTCCGGCAGTGCACGCTCGACCCCGGCGACGTCGTGACGACCCGGCTGGGACGGGTGACGTCGCCGGCTCGCACCGTCGTCGACCTGCTGCGGACGCTCGATATGCCGCGGGCCCTCTGCGCGGCGGAGGCGGTAGCGCATCGCACCCGTCTGACGAGGGCGCACGTCGACGCCGAGCTCCACCGCCAGCGCGGCGCCCGAGGTCTGGCCGCGGCAAGACGTCGTGCGCGGCAGCTGGAGCCGATGGCCGAGTCCTACCGCGAGACGCTGCTGCGGCTCGTGGTGGCGGAGGCGGGGCTGCCGCCGTGCGTCGTCCAGCACGAGGTCCACGACGAGGAGGCCCTCTTCGTCGCCCGGCTCGACCTCGCGTGGCCCGCGGTGCGCGTCGCGCTGGAGTACGACGGCGACCACCACCGGGACCGGGCCCAGCACAGCGCCGACCTGGCCCGCCACAACCGGCTGCGCCGGCTCGGCTGGACGGTGCTGCAGGTCGACGCCCGGATGCTGGAGGACCCTCGTGAGCTGCTGCACCAGCTCCGGCAGCTGCTCGAGTCCGACGGTGCGCAGGACTGACGTCGGCGACACCTGCGCACCGTCGGACTCGGCGCGGCGCTCTCCACGCCCCGGAGGCGGCCGTCGATGGCGAGGCCTGGCACGGTGGCTGCCGTGACGTCGTCGGCGGAGCTGCTGGCCCGAGCGCGGGCGCTCGCCGAGGCGCCCGGGCGCGCGGTGCTCGGCATCGCCGGGGCGCCCGGGGCGGGCAAGACGACGCTGGCGGAGTGGCTCGTCGCGGAGCTGGCCGCCGACCCGCCGCCCGGCCAGACGGCGTCGTGGGTGGCGCACGTGCCGATGGATGGTTTTCACCTCGCCGACGTCGCGCTGCGCCGGCTTGGCCGGTTGGAACGCAAGGGCGCGCCGGACACCTTCGACGCCGCGGGCTTTGCGGCGCTGCTCGGGAGGCTGCGGTCGGAGCTGTCGGCGACGGTGTACGCGCCGGCCTTCGAGCGGCACCTCGAGCAGCCGCTGGCCGGCGCGCTGGCGGTGGCGCCGGAGTGCCGCCTCGTCGTCAGCGAGGGCAACTACCTGCTGCTCGACGACCCGGCGTGGGCTGGCGTCCGGGCGCTGCTCGACGAGGTCTGGTTCGTCACGGTCGACGACGACCTGCGCCGGGATCGCCTGGTGGCCCGGCACGTGCAGTTCGGCAAGGCCGCGACCGACGCCGTCGCGTGGGTCGCCGCGACGGACGAGCCGAACGCCCGGCTCGTGGCGCCCGGTGCGGCGGGCGCCGACGTCGTCGTGCCGTCGTCGGTGGTGCCGGCGCCACGCTGATGCGCCCGACCGGCCCTGTGGCCCTCTCCTCGGGGCGGGGTGCTAGCCGTGGAGGTCGGCGACGGGGGTGTTGGGGCCTTGGTAGGTGACGACGGGGTGGGGGTCGCTGTCGACGTGGGCTTGTCCGGG
>NZ_JBBHZF010000023.1:219671-282877 GCF_037482365.1 Pseudokineococcus sp. 1T1Z-3 | reverse complement strand
GGCAGGGGCAGGCGCTGGAAGTCGGCCTCGGTCATGGCGGGCAGGACGACCGGCTCGGTGCCGTCCTCGGGGGCCAGGACGGCGGCGGTGGCCGGGGGGATGCAGACCTGCTGGCCCTGGCGCCAGGCACCGGGTGCGGTGTTGGCGACCGGGGCGATCCACTGCATCAGCGCGACTTGGCCGGGTGGGCAGCTGGCCCGGGTCGTCGCGGTGCAGTCCATCGCCTGCAGCGTATTCGGGTTCTCTCCGCCGCAGAAAGGTAAATTGCGGCGGGCCAGAGTGTCGCGCGGCTGCTCGCTGCCGTTGGCGGTCCTTATGCTGTCGGATCCTTGAGTGCGCTGCTGGTGTGGATCGCTCGCTGCTCTAGGCTCCTTCTGTGGTGGCGGGACTGGCACCTCCTCCCCAGTGACGACAACCTCGTTGCGCTCCATCATGGAGCCGTAGTTACTTGTACTAGGAGAGGCGGCCCCTGCCGCTCCATGGTGACTCATCAACCCGACTGTGATGATAAGAATGGCAACTCGCGTGCGGCCCGATCTCATGGCGCTATCTCAACCATGTTCCACTCTTGACCACCCCACACCACGGTTACCTGAGGGTATAGCATCCCCGTCGCGGGCACTTCGGGCTTCACGGTACTACCGTCACTGCTGCGGTCAAGGACGGCAGATTGCTCGAAGGAAGTTCGTGTGACGACCCGGCCGTCAGGTCCCGGGTCCAATGCAGATACGCCATGCACGTGCACCTGGCCACCTTCGACACTTCCTCCAGCGTCGTAAGTGCGATCGAGGTTTTCGACGACGTTGGCACACGTGGCGCAAGTCGCATCCGAGATCGCACCTATCGCACTTGTGTCCCCCGTGCGGTAAGCGTAATTCGATACCTCGAACCAGTATCGGATAAAGGCTTCGGCGCCGACGGCGTCGCCACTTCGCGCCTCGGGGGGCAGCGTCGGTGCTGTCTCGGTCGGTGCTGGGTCGGGCGCGGTCGATGCCTCGGGCGGCAGGGACGTGGTCGGTGCTGGCGCCGCTGGTGTCGGCATGGGCGCGCCCGGCTCGGGTTCGCTGACGCAGCCGGTGAGGGTGAGGGCGGCTGCAGCGAGGAGGGCGAGGGGTCCCGAACGGCGCACCCGCCGACGCTAACGAGGTCCGGCCACCCCGATCGGGTGAAGCACGCTCCCCTGTGGATGACGTCGCGTGCCGCCCGCCTCTGTGGACGAGGACGGCCCAGTCGCGGCGAGGGCGGGTCTGACCGTCGGCGGCCGCGGAGGCGCTCGAAGCCGCCGTTCGTCGATCTCGACAGGCTCGGGTTCCCTCCTACGCCGCTGCCGCCCGCGCCCCCACCCGTCCCAGCGCGTCCTTGCGCCTCCGCTGGCAGGGTGGCCGTCATGGCCGAGACCTCAGCTGTCGTCGTCGTGACCGGTGCCAACGGGCTCGTGGGGGAGGCGGTGTGCCGGGCGCTGCGGGAGCGGTCGGCGCAGGTGCGCGCCGTCGTCCGCCGCGAGGGCGCCGCGCCGGTGCTCGAAGGGGTCGAGGAGCACGTCGGGGACTTCGCCGACGAGGCCTTCGCCGCCCAGGTCGTCCAGGGCACCGACGCGGTCGTCACGACCGTCCACCCGATGGGCTCCGGGCGTGAGGTCCAGCACGAGGTCGCCGTCGTGGGCACGCCCGTCATCGCCCGGGCCGCGCGTGACGCCGGTGTCACGCGGCTCGTGCACGTCTCGACGGCCGGGGTCTACGACCGCAGCGACGGCGTCGGGGACGTCGCCGAGGACGGTCCGCTGCTGCCCGAGGGCAGCGGTGACTACCCGGACACCAAGAACGCCACCGACGCCGCGCTCGCGCAGGTCGAGGGGCTGACCACGGTGCTCGTGCGCCCCCCGGCCATCATGGGCGCCGCGGAGACCTCGATCTGGAACACCCTGCGGCCGAACGAGGTCCGCGGCGGCGCGCGGGGTGCGAACCCGGACAAGTCCTTCGCGTGGGTGCACGTCAACGACCTCGCGGACATGCTCGCCGACGTCGCCGTGGGCGCCGTCCCGACCGCCGACGACCCCGCGGCGGGCGTCGTCGAGGGTGCGACGACGCCCGTGCTCGTCGCGGGTGAGGCCGCGACCTGGCGCGACTACCACGGTGCCGTCACCGAGGCCCTGGGCGTCGAGCCGGAGTGGACCGACGAGCCGGTCTGGCGCGGCCAGCTCGTCACCGAGCGCGCGCACCGCTGGGGCTGGGCCCCGCGCGTCAGCCTGTCCGAGGCGCTGGCCGAGCTGAAGCAAGGGCTGCACGCCTGAGATGCAAAGCCGACCAGCCTCGCCACGGCGCGTCAGCGTGGGACGCCGTGGCCGTTGCTGCGCGACGTCAGCCTCACGAGCGGGCAGACGCACGAGCTCGTCACCGCCACGCGTGGGACGCCCTGTCCAGCCCTGGTGACGCACCACGGACGTGGCCACCTCGCTGACGTCGGCGCAGTAGTGCTCGAGCGCCTGCGGCCCAGCCGCCGCCACGGGGGCCAGGTCGAGCCTCGCGTACTCGTTTACGGTGACGTCGCGCATACCGGAGGACGGGGCGAGCCGGCGCCGAGGTCTGCGGAGATGGCGCTCGCTCTCACCGCGTGTCGAAGGAGTGGCGGTAGTCCTGCGGCACCCGTCCGAGCTGACCGCGAGTGTCGACGACGCAGCTGAGCCTCCTGGCCGCCGCGGTCGAGCGGCTGCGAGGTCCCGCCGGCGCAGCCGCTCGGTCGGCGTCCCAGTCGAGCAGCTCGACGAGTGCCGCCAGGACGCCGACGAGGTCCTTGCTCGACGTCGCGAAGCGCACGGCGCCGTCGAGCGCCCGGCCGTCTCGCGGCAGCCCCCGCCGCGCCCCGATGGCGTCACAGGCCTGCTGGCAGGTCCCCCAGCAGGGCCTCCTCGTGGACGGCGACGCCCCGGTCGGCCAGGGCGGAGGCCACGTCGCCCTGCGGACAGCTCGGCGAGCAGCGTGCCGGTGAACCGACGCATGACGGCGAGGTACTCGGCCGACTGCTCGGCCGTCACGTACTGGTACAGCAGCGCGCGCTCCGGCATGGCTCTCCCCCCTGACGCCCTGACCGTAGGAGAGGGGTCCGACAGCGGGCGCCACTCGTCACACGCGGACGACGCGGGGCCCACCGACATCCTCGATGGGGTCGAAGTCGTCGTCCCGCGTGACCACGTCCATGGCGTTGGCGGCAGCGACCGCGTCGATCCAGAGGTCGTTGACCTTCGCGCGCCTTCCGCCCTCGGCGAGGCCGACGCGCAGGCGCGCCCAGTGGCGGGCCACCTCGGCGGTCACCGGTAGCGGCTCGACGATCGAGACGGCCTCGAGCGTCGCGAGACGACGCGACCGGGTCTCGGTGTCAGTGGCTGCGAGCACGCCGGCGTGGAGCTCGGCGAGGGTGACGACCGAGACGGCGGACTCCGCGGGCAGCGCGGCGGCGTCGAGCGGGCGGCCGGTCTCCCGGGCGATGAGGACGCCGGTGTCGAGCAGCGCCGGTCGCGGCGTCACAGCGGGTCGAGGTCGTCGGTGGTCTCGCCGGCGAGGGCGTCGAGGTCGTCGCGCAGGCCGGGGTCGCTCTGGTGGCGGCGCAGCAGGTCGGCAAGGTCCGCACGGGAGAGGAACGGGCGGCGTCCCGCGCGGACGGGGCTGATCTCCGCGACCGGCGACCCGTTGACGGTCACGGTGACGGGCGTCCCCTCGGCGACCTGGCCCAGCACCTCGGCGGTGTGATTGCACAGGTATCGCGACCCGATGGTCGTCATGTGCGCGAACGTAGTCTTCCCGCCACGCCCCGGGCGGCTCGGTGGGCCGTGCACTGGCCGACTGATGACCTCGTCGAGTGCGACACGGTTCGCCGAGTCCGATGTCACGCCGGCCCAGACGGCCCGAGGAGATGCGCAGCGTCGGACTCGAGACCCGCCGTCGGACACGAGGTGACGGTCATGTCGGCACCGGGCGCGCCGGCGTCCGGGTCGGCGGCGCAGCAGCAGCGCCAGGTCGTCGGGGAGCAGAGCGGACGGGCGCTAGACAAGGTCGTTACGCCGTCCAGCTTCGATGCGTGCTCCACGTACGGACGGAGGTCGCGCCTCCGGCTGCGGATAAGTCCGCGCCAGCGGGTGGCTCGACGTCACGACGGCCTCGTCCGACGGCTGGACGTCGTCGCACGTCCGAGATCTCGACCGCTTCCACCAGCGAGACGCTCCTCGTCACGGGCATCCGACCCGGTCATCACCCGCCAGTCGCGGACAAGGCGCAATCGGGGCTCTGTCGTGGGCTTCGTCGTGGCGGGCCTCTGAAGCGCGTCCGCTCGCGCGGCGACGCGCCCTGCGATGCCGGGTCGGAGATGCCGGAAGACGCCGTGCTGGCGGAACAGCCCGCGAACCGCCCAGCCACCTGAGACCACGTGGACCACCAGCAGTGCTGACGTGGCGATGGCCCACCACCAACGTGACCCGCCGAGCACGCCGACGAGGTAGACCGGGACGACGAGAAGGACGAACCAGAGCGGGACGAAGCCGGCCCAGGGGCCGACGCGCTCCAGTGCCCTCTGCTGGGCTGCGGCCCGTACGAGGCAGACGACCGTGAAGGTCACGACGGGGGGCACAGGCGCAGCGGTCAGGAGAAGAAGACCGAGTGCGGGCATCTGAGCCTCGAGGGCCCATGCGCCGGCGAGACCTAGCGCGACGGACAGCGACGCGACGGCGACCACGACCCGACATGTCCCGTGCCGTCGAGCGGGCCGCTGCCCGAGGGCCCAGGTCGCTTGGACCCGTCGCAAGACCCGCACCTCCCTCTCCCGGCGACGGTCGTGCTCTCTCTGCAGCGCGGCCCTGGCCTCCCGGGACGTAGCCGACACGAAGGACGACAAGGACGTGACGAGGGCCGTCACGAAGCCGAGCACCGCAGCGGCGAAGACATCGCCATGGAGGAGGTGGACGACACTGCTCCCGCCGATGAAGACGGAGACGCAGGCGACAGCCCCTGAGATGCCGGCAGCCGCGCGGTAGCGGCGGACGAGGTTCCGCTCCTCCGCGGCGAGGACGGCCGGCCCAACGTTTCGCAACGCGGTGATGCGGTCCGCCGCCCCGCGTCCCTGGAGGACGGCACCGAGGGCGATCGCGGTCAGCAGACCCTGCGCGGCGATGGCGTCCGAGACGCCGAAAGCGGTCGAAGGCCAGCGGAAGGGCCAGAACGCGTCACCGAAGGGGCTTTGCGGCACGGACAGCACCATGCCCACGAGAGCGGCCAGGCTCAGAGGCAGGAGGAGTGGTCTCGGGCCTTCGTCCGTCGGCTTCTCCGACGGATCGGTCGCCCCGTCGACCGGATCATCGATCGGCGAGCTCGTCGACTGGCCGTTCGGGCGGCGCAGGTGAACCCACAATCGCCGGAAAAGTCGTTGTTGAGATACCTCTGCCGCGGCTGCCATGAGGTCATCGTGGAGGGGGGGTCTGACAACGCTCGACCCAGAAGCCGCTGCGGCGGAGTGCGAGTGGTCGGACTTCGCGCTCGCCGACCGACCAACCAGGAAGGCTCCCTCGACCAAACCTCATCGACAGCATGCAGTACCGGCGGCGGCCGATCACGGAAGCGCTCCGGCTGGCTCGAGCGTGGCGGGCGTGACGCCGGCCACGAGCCGACTGTGGCGATGTGGCCGGGGCTGCTGCGTCATCGGCCGGTCGTCCTCCAGCGGCGTGACTGGATGACCCCGAGCCGTGCGCTCGGGGTCATCCAAAGCACTGACCGCCTGCCGGACGGTCTCAAGCCTCGCCCGACGGATGGAAGGGGGTAGCCGGCCGGGGGCGCCCCCGCCATCGACGCGTCGCGGCGCGCAGCCCGATGGACCGGTCGACGTCGCTCGGACGGTCACTCGGGTTGAGCCAGCAGCTGCTCGGTCGGGCGGTAGAAGAAGCCACGTCCAGTCCCGGACGACCGGCTCGGCTCGAGCAGGCGGTCGTCTCGGAGGCCTTGGAGCAGGCGGTTCATCGCCGGAGGACTGACGCCCAGGATGCTGGCGAGCTCGGTCGAGCTGATCCGCCCGCGCCTCCTGGCCCAGGTCGACGCGACGGCCGTGCGGTCGACCGCAGGGCGAGGGCGTCCCACGGCGGAGTCCTCGGAGTGCAGTGCGGCCAGCGCGGTGGACGTCAGGGTCCATGCGGGTGCCTGGGCCTGCGGGACCCCGGCCACGGGCTCGACCAGCGGGGCCCCGTCCACGGTCACCCGCGCGAAGGCGTGGATCGTCTCGGCCGTCTCCGCCGCGTTCAGCTGGAGCACAGGCGCGGCAGTGGTGACGTCGAACCACGACGACGACAGGACCTCGCGCAGCAGGAGCAGCACCGTGAGGCTCCCGCGCATCTCGTCCGGCTGGAGGCGGCTGACGAAGCGGATCCACGCCTCGTCCAAGCTGTCACCGAGGAGGGCCGTGCGGACGTGCGGGCCCGGTAGCTCCTCGATCGACGGTGGGCGGTAGCCGATGGCGATCATGTCCCGGACCATCCGGTCGACCCCGACGCCCTCGCGCTCGGCGATCCGCAGTGCGGCGAAGAGCTCCGCCAACGCTCTGTTCCGCGGCTGGGACGGGTGGGTGATGATGTTGGCAGGGCTCACGCCGCCGATGAAGCCGCCCGGCGAGGTTACGGTGAGGCTTCGGCCGACGTGCTCGACGGTCGTCGGCCCCGGGCTGGCCCACTCGCGGTGCACCACGCCGTTGACGACAGCCTCGCGAATGACGGCGACCGGCAGCTCCTGGAGCCGGCCGATGACGAAGCCCCGGCGGACGTGCCGCTCCTCGTTGAAGGCGTCGACCGCCGACTCGACGGAGTCGATCTCCTCGAGCAGAGACAGCCCCTGCTGCCGGACGCGACGCCGGCTGTCACCCGCGGGCACGGTCCGACGGACGTAGTCGAGCGCCGGATCGCCACGACCGACGAAGGCGAGCGCACCCGCGTTCGAGAGGTAGCCCTCGCCATCGACGACGTTGAGACGGCGCAGCATCTCCGGGTCGGTGGCCCGGGCGAGGTCAGCGGCCGCGTCCTCACCCGATGCCCGGAGATGGCGGCGGGCGATCTCGAGGGCCTGGGGGTGGGCTTCCCCGGCGTCGACGTGGGAGGACAGCGACGACCAGTCGTAACTCTCGCGGACCATCCGGCGCGCGTGCCACGTCGTCGCGTCGATCTCGACGCACCGGTCGTCGACACGCCACCTGAGGCGTCGCTTCCAGGGGATCGGCTCGAGTGACTGCGGTGAGCGCACGACGAGGAGACGTTCCCCGGCGACGCGGACGTCGCGGACGTCCGCCGTCAGCTTCCTGTCCGTGAGGTCGTAGATCCGGGAGCGGAGCCACTGCGCGTCGAGCGACGTGCCGAGCAGGGCGCCGTCGTCCGCGACCCCGACGACGAGCACACCGCCTCCGTCGGAGTTGGCCATGCACGCCGCCTCGCCGGCGAGGGCATCGGCCGCTGCCTCGTTGCGCTCGGTGGCGGGCTGGAGGTTGCCCCTCCGGTCGCGGCGCCCGGCCTCTTCCTTGAGGTCGATGAAGGAGGTCTCGCGGATGGCTTCGCGTCCCTGCCCGGCCTCCAGCGCCGCCAGCACGCGCGCGAGCTCGTCGCCGACGGGGTCGCTCGCCCAAACCATGCAGGTCCTCCTCCGACGGGCCGAGGTGTGTAGTTTCCCTAGCAGAAACTACACACATGACGTGTCCCGCCTGGCGCGCGACGGGTTTGAGCGGCGCAGGGATCCATGCGCCCCGGCCCTCCGCCCCTCGGTCAGTCCGCCGTCAGCACTCCTCCCACCGCGCGCAGGCGGTCCGCGCTCAGCGCGACCTCCAGCGCCTGCGCCATCCGCTCCCGCAGCCCCGCGGTGAGCCGCCGTCCGCCGAAGACGGCGAGCGCCTCGCGCAGCAGCTCCTCCTCGGCCATGCCGCCGGCCGACCGGCACACGGCGGCCATCGCGTTGGCGACCTCGCGCAGGGGCACCTGCTCGACGGGGCGGTCGACGCCGGCGGGCGTCGGGCGGTAGCCGGTCCACGTCGCCGGGTCGAGCGTCGCGGGCCAGACGACCGGCTCGAGGTCGTCGACGACCAGCTCTGCCGGCAGGCACGTCAGCACGGCGGCCTTGCGGCTCTCGCTGACCCGGCCGAGGCCGAAGGCGCCGGCCACGAGCCGCGCGAGCCGCTCGGACGGCACCGGCCCCTCGGCGTCGACGACCTCCTGCAGGGCGAAGCGGACCTGCGCGGCGGCCTTCCGCCGGGGCAGGGCGTCGAGGGTGGGGACGTCCCCCAGCGACCGCGCGGCCCACGGGCGGAAGGCCGGCGCACCACTCGCGGAGCCGGTGTCGGCCGGCAGGTGCCGCGGGTCGTCGAAGAGGCTGCCCGTCGCGTCCGCGAAGACGTCGCCCCACGCGTGCCCGAGGCTGCTGGTCGGTGCCGCGGAGCGCACCGAGAGGCCACGCGCGTCGTCGGCTCCCGCCACCGCTTGGGGCGCAGGCACGTCGGGGCTCGTCCCGTCCGCGTCGACGGACCCAGGCGCCTCGGCCGGCTCGCCGACCGCGGCCCGGCCCCCTCCGACCGACGCCGGGCGCGCCTCGTCGACCGCCGCGGCCAGCCGGTCGAGCACTGCGCCCGCGTCCTCGAGCCAGGCGGGCAGCCAGACCCGCTCGACCGCAGGCCACCTCAGCAGCCGCCCGAGCACGTCCCGCGGAAGGCCGTCCCGGTCGCCGGTCGTGCGGCGTGCGGCCCACCCGGTGCCGTCGAGCAGAACTGCCATGAGCGGGACGTCGGGGGCGGCGGCACGGGCGACGCTGAGGTCCACCGTGAAGCTGGAGAGGCCGACGTCGGTGCGCACGACGTAGCCGCGCTCCCGCAGCCCGGCCGCGACCTCCTCGCGGTGCCGGTCCACGACCGCGCGGCGACCGACGTCGGTCGGCAGCGCGCCGGTGCCCTGCTCGGCGAGGTCGAGGTAGGCCCGCAGGTCCTTGAGACCGCGCGACGTCGTGTCCTCCGCGCGCAGCTCGGACGGGGCGAAGCTGGAGAAGACGACGACCTGCCGCCGGGCCCGGGTCACGGCCACGTTGAGGCGGCGCTCACCGCCGGCACGGTTGAGCGGGCCGAAGTGGAGCGGCAGCACGCCCCGGTCGTTCTTGGCGAAGCCGGTCGAGAAGAAGACGACGTCGCGCTCGTCACCCTGGACGTTCTCGAGGTTCTTGACGAAGAGGCCCTCCGGGGCGTCGAGCGCCTCCCCGAGCCGCGGGTCGCCGGAGTCCCGCAGCAGCGTCTCGACGAGGGCCCGCTGCGGCTGGTTGAAGGTGACGACGCCGATCGACGGCGCGACGTCCGGCGAGGCGTCGAAGCGCCGACCGATCTCCGCCACGAGAGCCTCGGCCTCGACGGGGTTGGTGCGCAGTAATTTTCCGGCGCCGGTGCGGTGGAAGGTTCCGTCCACCCGCACGAGCGAGACGCCGCGGCCGCCGTCGCCCGGGTCGGCGGGGCCGTGCACGGGGGCGGGAAACGAGGAGAGCCGGTCCTCGTAGTACTGCCGGTTGCTGAAGGCGATGAGCGACTCGTCCTGGCTGCGGTAGTGCCAGGACAGCCACTGCTGCGGCACGCCGGCCTGCACGCACTCGGAGAGGATCGACTCCTCGTCCTCGACGACGTCCTCGGTGGGCGCGAGGTCGTCGTCGGTCTGGCTCGTCTCGGCGAAGGACGTCGGCGGCATCTGCTTGCTGTCCCCGACGACGACCACCGAGCGCCCCCGGCCCATGGCGCCGACGGCGTCGGCGACCCGCACCTGCGAGGCCTCGTCGAAGACGACGACGTCGAAGAGGTCCTGCTCGGCCGGGAAGAAGCGGGCCACCGAGTCGGGGCTGACGAGCACGCACGGCATGAGCTGGGTGATGAGGTCGTAGTACTCGCGCATCAGCTCGCGCACGGTCATGCCGCCGCGCTGGCGCGACAGCTGCCGCTTGAGCAGGCCGAGGCGTCCGGCCGACGCCGACGGGTCGAGCGTGCGGGAGGTGAGCACCTGGTGCGGCAGCACGGTCGTCAGGTGCTCGCGGACGGCCCCGGAGGTCCGGAGGAAGCGGTCCACCGAGCGCTCGTGCAGGCGGCTGTCGAAGGCGTCGAGACCGGTGCTGGTGCGGCGCTCGTCGAGCGAGGCCTCGGCGAGGCCCCGGTCGAAGGCGCGGGCGGCCTCGTCGGCGTCAGCGCTCCCGCCCAGCAGCGCGGCGCGCGCCTCGCCGAGCCCTGCGGCCCGCAGCGGCTCGAGTTGCTCGAGGAGGGCGAGCCACCGCCGCAGCGACGGCAGCCCGGTGGCGCCCGCCGAGCGGGCGCCGGCCGTCGCCGTCCAGCGGGGGAGGAGCCCGCCCTCGCCCGCCCAGGAGCTCAGCGCCTCGGGGCTGGCCCCGGTGGCGGTGGCGAGGGCGGTGACCGCGGCGGCGAGGCGCTGGACGGCCGCAGCATGCGCGTCGTCGACCGGGGCGCCCTCGGCGACGCAGCGCCGGAGGGCGCCGACGAAGCCGCCGCTCGTCCGACCGGTGTCGACGACGGCGCCGGCCCACCGCAGCCACTCCACCTGCCGGTCGACGAGGGTGCGCCCTTCGTCCGTCAGCGGGTTCCACGTCGCGGGCAGGGCGAGCCCGGGGATGGTGCCGGCGCGCCCGGCGAGCCCGCGGACGACGCCCTGCACCTGCAGCAGCGCCCCGGTGAGCTCGGGGACGGCCTTCGGGGCGACGTCGGCGTCCGGGCGCAGCGCCGGGGCGAGCTGCTCGAGCACGGCGCGCAGGCGCTTCTTGCGCCCGAAGAAGCCGGAGCCGGCGGCGGCCTGCGCCGCGGCGTGGAGGTCGGCGAGGGGCAGGTCGAGCGCTGCGGGCGTGGCGGCGTCGAGGCCCGGGTGGCTGGCGGCGGTGAAGGCGGCGACGTCCGCCGCGAGCCGCCCGGTCGCCTCGTGCCAGCGACCGGTCCGCGACTCGTCGAGGACGTCGAGACGGGGCAGCGGGCCGAGCACGCCGACGACGGCCACGAGGTCGGCCGGGGTGCGTGCGGCCCGCACCGCCTCGCCGAGCGGTCCCTCGGCCGGGGCACCGGCGGCGGCCGCGTCCACCTCCTGCGCGGCCGCCTGCGCCGCGGCGACGTCGAAAGACGCCGGCGTGGCGGGGTCCACGAAGGCCCACGGGTGGTCGGGCGAGGGCTGCGCGAGGTCCGCGACGTCGGGCAGGTCGGCCAGGGCTCGCCGCACCCGTGTGACGGCGTCCGCCGCCGCCCCGCCGGCGAAGACGGGCGGCACCGGCAGCGGCTCGACGTCGTCGCCGAGGGCCAGCCGGGCGTCGCGCGCGCCGTAGAAGGACAGGCCCGCGCCGTTGGGCTCATGCAGCCGCCGGGCGTAACGCACGAGGGCCCGGCGGGCCGAGCGCAGGTCCTCAAGCTCGGCGGTGAAGCCCGTCGCGTCCGTCTCGACGGCGAGGTCGAGCGCTCGGCGGACCTGCTCGCGCACCTGCTTCGGCCGGCTCGCCTTGTCGTGCAGGTCGAGGCAGAAGTCGGCCATGCCGACGTCGTGCAGGCGGCGGCTGACGACGTCGAGCGCCGCGCGCTTCTCCGCGACGAAGAGCACGCGCCTACCGTCGGCGACGGCCCGCGTGAGCAGGTTGGTGATGGTCTGCGACTTGCCCGTCCCGGGCGGGCCCTCGAGGACGAAGGTGCGCCCGGCCACGGCGTCGGCGACGGCGAGCAGCTGGGAGGAGTCCGCGGGTACGGGGCAGCGGGCGGCCAGCTCGTCGAGGTCGACCTCGCCCGTCTCGGGCGCCGGGTCGGTGAAGGGCTCGGTGGGCGTGCTGACGAGGTGCCGGACGAGCGGGTTGCCGGTCAGCGTCTCCCAGTTCTCGTCGAGGTCCTTCCACAGCCGGAACTTGGCGAACTGGAGGACGGCCAGGTCGGCGGTCGGCTCCACGCGGAAGGGCAGGCCCTTCGTGGCGACGGCCACGCGCACCGCCGTGAGGGCGGCGTCCAGGTCGATGCCAGCCCCGTCCGTGGCTGGCTCGGCAAGGTCGGGGATGTCGAGGCCGTGGACCTGCCGCAGCTTCTCGAGGAGGCAGAAGTTGGGCGTGGACATGCCCGACTCGTCGAGGGTGACCCGGTAGGTGCCTCCGCGGCCAGAGGCCTTGAGCGTGACCGGGACCAGCACGAGCGGTGAGCGCAGGTCGTGGCCGTCGAAGGACCAGACGAGCGTCCCGAGGGCGAGGTACAGGTTGTTGGCCCCGGTCTCCTCGGTGATGGTCCGCGCCTTGTGCGCCAGGCCGCGGAAGACGGCGTCGTACCGCTGCTCCGTGGCGTCGGCGAAGACGGCGTGCTTGTCGAGCAGGATCTCGGCCAGCTGCTCCTGCGGCAGGTCGCGGCCGAAGGCGATGCCGCGCTCGGCCTGGATCGCGGCGACGGCGTCCGAGGCCAGCAGCGCGATGGGCGTGCCGTCGTGGACGAGGTCCTCGAGGGTGCCGAGGTGGGCGTCGGGGACGGCCAGCGGCATCCGGGCGCGGTCGGTGAAGTTGATGAGGCGGTTGCGCCGGCTCAGGTCGAGCAGGGCGTTCTTCCACTGGGCCACGCGCGGCGGGACCTGCCGGCCCTGCCGGTCGGCGACCTCCGCCTCGCCGCGCTCGTGGGGCGCCGTCGGGGCCGTCGAGTGGGCCGCCGGGCTGTACGTGGTGACGGTGACGGTGCCGTCGTCCGCGCGCGTCCGCGCCGGCAGGGGGAGGATGCCGTCGCGCCGGGCCTGGTGGACGTCGGTGACGCCGAGCACGGAGGTCATGGCCCCGGTCAGGTACCGGGCGTAGGGGCTGCGGTGGCTGCCCGCGAAGGGCACGGGCTCCTCGCGCTCGGTGAGCACCGTCGTCTCGACGAGGACGACGAGCCCGAGGTCGACGAGGTTGACGACGTCCACCACCTCGGTGCGTGCGGCGCTGCCGAGCGAGCCCCGCTCGTCCCGCCAGTAGCCGAGGAAGATGTGCCCTTCGACGAGGAAGAGGAGTGGCCTGATGCCGGCGTGCTCGAGCGCGGCGGCCATGGTGACGACGGTGTCGAGGCAAGTGCCCACCCGGCCGTCGAGGACATCCCCGGGCGTGCGCACCTTCTGCCCGACGTCCGACCAGCTGGGCGGCGGCTCGCTGTAGCGGATGCGGCGCGCCTGCATCGCCTCGTAGACGCAGCGGACGATCTCGTCGGCCCGCTCGGTGCCGTCCTGGTAGCCCTGCACCGACGGGCTGCCCGTGGACACGCGCAGGAGGTCCGCCGTCTCGTCGAGGAGCGCGGAGACGGCCGGGTGGTTGGGCATGACGTGCGCGGCGAGCATCTCGAGGCTGAGGACGTCGACGCCGTCGGCCGTGCCGCGCGCCAGCCACTGCTGGGCCGCCAGCACGCGCACGGGCGCCTCGGTGCGGGCGACCTCCACCCCGTCGAGGACGACCGTGGCCCGCACCACGCCGGGGCGCTGCTCCTCGACCTGCAGCATGGCCGCCGGGTCGAGCCGCATCGTCACGTCGCGGTAGACGGCACGCTGGCCGGCGGCGACGTCGACGGTCATCTCGTGGGGGGCGCCGACGGGCCCGGTGGCGTCCCGGAGCTCGAGCCGGACGGTCGCGCCGCGCAGCTCGACGTCGCCGGCCTCGACCTCCAGCGTGTCGACGACGCGGACGCCGTTGTGCGCCATGGCGTAGCTGAGCAGCGGCCGGGCCTGCAACTGCAGGCCGACCGTCGTCGTCGGCGCGCCGGTGGTGCTCGTCTCGGTCACAGCGTCCCCCGTCGTCATCTCCTGCAGTGGAGCGGGGCCGACGCTAGGTGAGAGGTCCGACAGCGGGAAGGGCCCGGAGTCCAGGTCCGGGAGGTCACCCGGTCGAGTGGCCTTCCTGGCCCAGAAGGCCTGTCTCGCGGAGCATCACGCTATGGGGACGCGATGAGGCTGCCTGCGGCGCTGTCGACGCCGGACGACTCCGCGGCGCTGGCGCTGCTGCGGGAGTACTACGCCGAGGACGATGACGGACGTCCTCACTACACCGGGGCCGCCTTCGACAGGTGGGACCCGTCGAGGACGAGAGCCGCCTCCGTCGACGTCTTCACGGCCGACGACGTCCTGGCGCTGCCGCTGCTGTCGGTACAGCTCAACGGCAGGGCGGTCCTCGACCTGCTCGTCCGCCGCGCCGACGAGCTCAACGCGCTCCTGGCCGAGGTGCCTGCCGACCTCGACCTGGTCGACGTCGAGACGCCGATCACCCGCGACTGGCCGGCGTCCCGGCTGCTCGCGGCGCTGAGGACGCTCGACAGGGTCGGCACCACGACGGCCACCAAGCTCATCGCCAGGAAGCGCCCGCGCCTGCGCCCCGTCTGGGACACGGTGGTGGCCACGCACCTGGGAGTGTGGTCGAGCTACATCGAGCCCTTCCGGAAGGAGCTGCAGAAGGACGACCGGGCCCTGCACGTGCGGCTCGTGCGTCTCGGGCAGAAGGCAGAGGTGGAGGGTGTGTCACCGCTGCGGGTCTTCGACGTCGTCACGTGGCTGGAGGCCACGAAGGCCGGCCGCCGGGCGACGGGCGACGAGCTGGTGGAGGCAGAGAAGTAGGGGCCGTCTCGCTACTGCGTTTGTCGCGTGGAGCGTTACCGCCGCAGCATGCCTTCGGCTGCGGCGACCGCCGTCGCGCACCTCGCGGCCGCGCAGCGCGGTGTCCTGACGGCGGCGCAGGCACGGGAGCAAGGCGTCTCGAGGGTCCAGCTGGCAGGGCTGGCGGAGAGGGCCTCCTCGAGCGCCTCGGGCAAGGGGTCTACGCCGCGACCTTCGCCGTGAACAACGAGCAGCTCGAGCTCCGCGCCGCCTGGCTGAGCCTCGTGCCATCCGTGACGGCAGAGCAGCGCCTCGCCGACCTGACGACGGGGGTGGTCAGCCCTGCCTCCGCCGCGGGCCTGCACCGCCTCGGCGACCTGGTCGACGACGTGCACGACATCACCGTCCCGGGCAGGCACCAGACCCGACGTGAGGGTGTCCGCATCCATCGAGCCGCGCTGGCCGAGGCAGACGTGACCCTGGTCGAGGGCCCCCCGGTGACGACGGCTGCCCGGACCGTCGTCGACCTCCTGCGCGTCGGTACCGACCGCGCCCTGGTGGCCGAGATGGTCGCCGACGGACTGGGGCGAGGCATCCTCGAGGAGGTCGACCTGGCTTCCCGGCTCGACCCGCTGGCTCCTCGCCACGCTGAGCGCGATGGGCGCTCGCTGCTCGACACCCTCCTCGACGTCGCCGGGGTCAGCCCGGAGGCTCTGGCGACAGCCCTGGCCCGCACTGAGGTCGGCAGGCGCATCGCGGCCGACGTGCTGGGACAAGTCGGCGACGAGGTCGCTAGCTCGGTCGGCACCGTGCTTGAGCTCGGCCGTCTCGGCGTGACGCCCCCTTCGCTCGACCCAGTGACCTGGTCCCGCCTCCAGCAGGCCCTGCGCCCAGCGACGGCAGCGGCGTCGGCCCGGGCTGCTGGCTTGGTGGACTGCTCACGGCTGCAGGCGCCCTCGCGGGCGGCGATGCGCCGGGTCGTCGAGGCGTCGACAGGTGTGTCGCCGGGTCGTCGCGGTACCGACGCCGCCTCCGACGCGCCAGCGCCCGAGCGCGAGCAGCAGACAGGCACAGCCCCTACGGAGGGGAGGACGTGAGCGACGACGGGTACGCGAAGGGCGCAGACCAGTGGCGGGCGATCAAGGCCAGGGCCAAGGCGTCTGGCGGTGGCGCGGGCGTCTGCGCTCAGTCGTCAGCTGGGGCACAGCCGCTTCCTCGCTCGCGTCTTCGACGACACTGACTCGCCCTGGGTCCTCAAGGGTGGCTCCGCGGTGCTGATGCGGGTCGACGACGGGCGCACAACGAAGGACGTCGACCTCCTGCACGAGGACGGCGACCTCGACGCCGCGCTCGCAGCACTCCGCGCCGCGGCGGCCCGCGATCTCGGCGACTACTTCCGCTTCGTCCTCCAGGCGCGGAAGGCCGGTCAAGGAGCGGCCCAGCCGGACGTCGCGGGATACCGCCTCACCGTCGAGGCCTTCTGCGGCACGGTCAAGGCCGCGACCTTCCCCGTCGACCTCGTCACCGGCTCGCTCATGACCTCGGCTCCCGACGCCGTGGTCCCTGTGCTTCTAGATGTGCCGGGTCTCGCGCCGCCCATCGTGCGCCTGTACCCCGTGGTCGACCACGTCGCCCACAAGATCTGCGCCGTCCAGGCCCGGTACGGGCACGCAGCGGACCAAGACTCCAGTCGTGTGCGTGACCTCGTCGACCTGGTCGTCTTCGCCCTGTCCGTAGACGTCGACGGTGCTGCGCTCACCACGGCCCTCCACGAGGAGTGGTCCCATCGACGCCTCGACGGCACCCCTCATCTCGAGCCGCCGGAGTCGTGGCAGAGGTCCTACCCACCGGTGGCCCGCGGTGTCCCGCGATGCGTGGGCTACACCGACTTCGCGACCGCGCGTGAGTTCGTCGCCCGTTTCCTCGGGCCGCCGCTCGCGCGGCGGGCAGACGGACTGCGGTGGTCCGCGGCGGAACGGGAGTGGACGTCGGTCTCCGGGGGGAGACGTGACACAGGTGGGTGACGAGCCACTAGGGCTCTGGACAGGGTGACGGCCTACGACACAGGGTGACGACACGGGCATGGGCGTCAGCTCCGTCCGAGTGCGGCCGGGCGGACGGAACGACGCGGTGGCACAGGGGGACGTGCGCCACGTCGTCCAGCGGCCCGACACGGGGGGACGACATGACGGCCACGGCCGAAGAGACGCTCGTCGGCGCGGTGCTTGCGCGCCTAGAGGCTGACGCCACCGTGCCCGACGACGTCCAGCACGTCGTCCTCGGCGCGCTGTTCGGCGACGACGGGCTGGCGCAGGCGCTGGACGCGCCTGCCGACGAAGGCGCCGCCCGCGGCGTCAAGGCCGCCGCCGAGCCGGTCGGCGCCTACCTCAGCCGCATCACAGCCCGCGCCTTCCGCGGTGTCGGCGAGCGGCGAAGCCTCAAGCTCAAGCCGGGGCCCGGACTCACCGTCGTCGCCGGCCGCAACGGCTCTGGCAAGTCCAGCTTCGCCGAGGCCGTCGAGGTTGCCCTCACGGGCGCGAACCTGCGGTGGAGCGGCCGCGCGGTCCAGGGTGCGAAGTGGCAGGAGGGATTGCGCAACCTCCACTGCGCCGACGACCCGCAGGTCGAGGTCGAGCTGCTCGTCGAGGGTGAGGCCCGCGGCACGACCGTCGTCCAGCGCACCTGGGCTGAGGGCGCGGGCGCCGAGGAGGGTGTCGCCGTCGTCCGACACGCAGGGCAGCCGACGCAAGAGCTGTCGTGCCTCGGCTGGGACGACGCCCTGCGGACCTTCCGGCCGTTTCTCTCCTACAACGAGCTCGGCGACCTGCTCACCGGCAGGCCGAGCGAGCTGCACGACGCCCTCGCGTCCATCCTCGGCCTCGAGGTCATCACCGATGCGCGCACGCGCCTCGCCGACGCCAGGAAGGCCATGGGTGCTCGTGCCAGGGACGTCCGGTCCGCCGCCGTAGACCTGCGGCGCCGTGCGCTGGGCGTGCAGGACGAGCGGGCGTCCAGCGCCGCCGCGCTGCTGCAACCGAAATCTCCTGACCTGGCTGCGGTGCGGGCGCTGATCGCCGGTACCGAGCAGTCGGACGAGAGCGTGCAGCGTCGGCTCGAGGTGCTCTGTCACCTCGCCCCGCCCGACCTCGGGAAGGTCGACGGGGTGGCGACGGAGCTGCGTGCCGCGGACGCCGCGGTCGAGTCGCTGGCCGGGACGGACGCCGCCCGCTCGGCCGCGCTGGCCGACCTGCTGACGACGGCGCTGGCGCATGTCGCCGAGCACGGTGACGAGCGCTGCCCAGTCTGCGGCCAGGCGTCGCTCGACGACGCCTGGCGGACCGATACCGAGGCGGCGGTCAGCCGCCTGACGGGCGAGGCCGAGGCCGTCCGCAAGGCACAGCGACGTCGTCAGATTGCGCTGCGGGAGGCCAGGTCGCTCGTCGTCGACCCTCCTGCCGTTCTACGCCAGGCGCCCGACCTCGGCCTCGAGCACCTCCACGCCGCGCTAGCGGCGTGGACGGCCCTGGTCCTGGCGCCGCACGACGCCGTCGGGCTGGCCGACCACCTCGAGGCGACAGCCGTCGACCTCGGGGACGCCGTCGGGACGCTGACGGCCGAAGCGGCCGACCTCCTCGCCCGCCGCGAGGACGTCTGGCGCCCGCTCGCGCTGGCGCTCGCGGCCTGGCTGCCGGGCGCCGAGGACGTGGCTGCCGAGGCCGAGCACCTACGGCTCGTGACGGCCGCCGAGACCTGGCTCAAGAAGAGCGAGGCCGCTCTCCGGGAGGAGCGTCTAGCCCCGTTGGCGCAGGAAGCGGCGCAGATCTGGGAGGCGCTGCGGCAGGAGAGCAACGTCCAGCTGGGTGCCGTGGCGTTGACCGGGTCAGCGTCGATGCGCCGGGTCCGCCTGGGCGTCGAGGTGGACGGCGCGGAGGCGTCGTCCGCGCTCGCCGTGATGAGCCAGGGCGAGCTCCACGCCCTCGCGCTGAGCCTCTTCCTCCCACGGGCGACGGTGCCGGGGAGCCCGTTCCGCTTCATCGTCATCGACGACCCGGTGCAGGCGATGGACCCGGCGAAGGTCGACGGGCTGGCTCGGGTGCTCGCCAGGGTGGCTGGGCAGCGCCAGGTCGTCGTCTTCACCCATGACGACCGGCTGCCCGAGGCGCTGCGACGCCTGCAGCTGCCGGCGGAGGTGCTGCAGGTGGAGCGCCGCGCGGGCTCGGCCGTCACCGTGCGCCGCGTGGACGACCACGCCGACCGCTACCTCTCCGACGCGCAGTGCCTCATGCGCGAGGCGCGGGTGGTCACCGAGGTGCGACGTCGCGTCGTCCCGGGGCTCTGCCGGCTCGCGATTGACGCTGCGTGCGTCGATGCGGTGCGGCGCACTCGATTGGCGGCCGGCGCGCGGCATGTCGACGTCGAGGCGCTGCTCGCCGAGCAACCGAAGCTGTACCCGCGGCTGGCGTTGGCCCTCTTCGACGATGTCGACCGCACGGGCGACGTCCGGAGCCGCGCCAACGGCCTCGTCCGGGGCGGTGCCGACGCGGTGACGCTCTCCAACAAGGGCGCGCATGACGGCATCGGCGACGGTGCGCTCGAGAACCTCGTCCGGGCGTCGACCGGCCTCGTCGAGGCGCTGCGCCGGTGACGACGGCCACCGACCTCCTCGGTCACGCCCGCGGCCTCGTCAGCGAGGTCACGCCGGGGACGAACGCCGTCTGGTCGCGGGCCGCGGCGCTGCTGGGGCGGATGGCGCTCGAAGAGGCCGTCCGCGCGCACGTCGCCACGCTCGACGACTCCCTGACCGAAGCGTCGATGCGCGCCCAGCTGCTCTGTCTGCCGCACTGTGTCGAGCCAGCGCTCGCGGCTCGGGCGTCCGTGGCGTGGGTCGGGCTGTCGCGAGCGTGCCACGCACACCCGTACGAGCTCGCCCCGACGGGGGCGGAGTTGCGGTGGTGGCTGGAGGTCGTGGACTTGCTTCAGCAGGCCGGACGACGTGGTGCCTCAGGGCGCTGACGCGGGCGTTGTCTACCGCTCTCGCTAGCTGGCCTGCGCCGACTGCTCCTCCACTGCGGCGTGGAAGGCCTTGGCAAAAGCGCCGATGAGCACCTCGACCTGGGGGCTGTCACTAAAGAAGAAGTCAACGAGCTTGGTATGCACGCCCTGGTTGTCAGCGATGGTGCCGAGGAATTCGTCCTTGAGGTCCGGGCTTTCCGCGAACTGGGTGACGCTGTTGGCCTCGGCCTGGGTGCGCAAAGTCTCGTTCTCGAGCAGGACGGTCATCGAGCCCTCGACGAAGGACTGCTTCTGGCCGTCGGTGAAGTCCTCGTCGCCGAAGAGGGTATTGAGCCGCTCGATGATCTCGGCCAACGCGACGAGCTTGGGGTCCTGGGCCGCGGCGGAGCCGGCCGCCGTCAGCCCGGATAGCCCGGTCCGCTCGCCGAGCCCGAGGTCGTGGGTGCCGGTGGCGACCTGCTTGACGTGGACGAGTGCGACGTCGCCGAGGTCGACCTCGGCGCTCCAAGAGTCGTCGCGGAGCAGCGGGGCGAGGCACCGGCACAGCAGCGCCCGCTTCTCGAGGCCGGCGTCGCTGTAGTCGACGACCTGGCTGAGGAAGTCGTACACCCGAACGAAGGTGCCGAGGTCCTTACGAAAGACCTCGAGCGCGTCGAGAGCCTCGCGGTCCCCCTGCCCTCCGTTAGCGGTCATCGCCGACGTCCGGCGGGAGACGTAGCGCTGCTTAGCCGGCGAGACCGCAGACGTTAGGACGTTGTTGCCCTTGCCCTCCAGCACGGCGCGGGCGACGGCCTCGAGGTCGTCCTCGGTGTAGATCGCGGCCTCGTCGAGCTTGCTGGCGATGTCGTGGACGAGGTTCGGGTCGGTGCGGGTCTCGAGATGGGCGTCGGTGTAGTACGGCTCGAAGGAGAGGCGGATCTCCTCGGGCTCGTTGACGAAGTCGAGCACCATCGGTGTGCCCTTCACGGTCCCACTCGGCGTGCGGTAGACCCGGTTGAGGCGGGAGAGCGTCTGCACCGCGGTGACCCCGGACAGCCGCCGGTCGACATACATGGCGCACAGCAGCGGTTGGTCGAACCCGGTTTGGAACTTGTTGGCCACGAGCATCACGCGGTACTCGTCGCGCTGGAACGCCCGGCGCAGGTCCGCGCTGGCGCCGGGGTTCATCGACGCCTCGCTGAAGGCGTCGGGGCCGGATTCGAGGTCCTCGACCGTTCCGGAGAAGGCGACGAGCGCCCGCATGTCGTAGCCGCGCTTGGCGATGTAGGCGTCGATCGCCAGCTTGTAGCGGACCGCGGCCTTGCGGGAGTCGGTGACGACCATCGCCTTGGCGTGCCCGTCGAGCAGCCCGGCGACGTTCTCGCGGAAGTGCTCCACGATGATTGCGACCTTCTGGGCGATGTTCGTCGGGTGCAGCCGCACCCAACGCATCAGGCCTTTGGTCGCGGCGGCCTCGTCGACGAGCTCGTCGGCGTCGACCGTCGTCAGGGTGCCGTCGGTGGCTTGCTGAGCGACCCGGAAGGCGGTGGCGTAGGTCTGGTAGCCGGGCAGCACGTCGAGGATGTACTGCTCCTCGATTGCCTGCTTCATCGTGTACACGTGGTACGGCACGGGCGTGCCGGTCGGGTCGTCCACCGGCGGTCGGCCGAAGAGCTCCAACGTCTTCCCCTTGGGCGTCGCGGTGAAGGCGACGTAGGAGACGGTGTCGCCGCTGGCACGGGCGCCGGCCTGGGCGGCGAGCAGCGCCTCGACGTCGACCTCACCGCCGTCGGCGAGCTCGGCGGCCTCCTCGGTGGTCAGGACGGCCTTGAGCTGGTTGGCGGTCTGGCCCGTCTGCGAGGAGTGCGCCTCGTCGGCGATGACGGCGAACCGCTTGTCGGCCAGTCCCTTCGTCTCGGCGATGGCCGCCATGGCGTACGGGAAGGTCTGCAGGGTCACGACGATGATGAGCCGGCCCGCGAGCAGCGACTGGGCCAGCAGCCCCGACTTCGACGTCGCCGACGACTTCGCGACGCTGTCGACGTCGATGGTCATGGCGACGTCGCCCGCCCCGTCGATCTGCCGGATCGCCTCCTGCAGCTGGGAGTCCAGGACGGTCCGGTCGGTGACGACGATGACCGAGTCGAAGACCTTCTGGTCCTGATCGTCGTGCAGCCGCGCGAGTCGGTGCGCCGTCCACGCGATGGAGTTGGTCTTGCCCGACCCCGCGGAGTGCTGCACGAGGTAGCGGTGGCCCGGCCCCTCGGCGCGGGCGGCCTCGGCGAGGCAGGTGACGACGTCCCACTGGTGGTAGCGCGGGAACAGCAGGGTGGTGCGCTTCTCCGGCGCGCCGGTGATCGGGTCGTAACGGGTCGTCGTCTCGTGGTGGAGGAACTTGCCGAGGATGGTGAGCAGCGCGTCCCGCTGCAGCACCTGCTTCCACAGGTACGCCGTCGCCGACGCCCCCGCCGTCGCGGGCGGGTTGCCCGCTCCGCCGGCGTAGCCGGTGTTGAAGGGCAGGAAGTGGGTCTTGTCGCCGCGGAGCTGCGTGGTCATCCAGACCTCACTGTTGGAGACAGCAAAGTGCACCAACGCCCCCCGGCCGGGCGTCAGGAGCGGCTGCGCGTGCCCGGTCTTCGGGTCCTTCGGTTGACGCTTCTTCCGGTACTGCTGGATAGCCTCGGTGACCGACTGCGTGAAGTCGGTCTTCAACTCGAGCGTCGCCACCGGCAGCCCGTTGACGAAGAGCACGAGATCCACCGACCGCGTGTCCGCGGTCGAGAAGTGCACCTGCCGGACGACGCGGACCCGGACCTTGCCGTACCGCTCGGTGGTCGTCGGGTTCAGCGATGTCTCGGGCTTCCACTCGCACAGGTCGAACGTCGCCGAGACGTGCTTGAAGCCGCGGCGCAGCGCGTTCAGCGTCCCGCCGCCGGCCTCGACCGGCGTAGCCAGGACCTTCACGAGCCGGTCGAGCAGCTGCGCCCGCTGCTGCGACTCGCTCGACGACCCTGCCGTCATGACCTTAGCGACCTGGGCGGGCTGCGTGTCCTGCAACCACCCGAACACATCCTCCGGGAAGAGCGCCCGCTCCTTGTCGTACCCCTGGCTGGTCTCCGAGTACCACCACCCGTGCGCGGCGAGATGCGCGCACAGCTCGTCCTCGAAGGACTTCTCCGTGTGCTGGCCCGGCATCAGGCAGACACCCGCACGTCGATCTGGCCCGTCACCGCAGCAGTGATGAGGGCCGCGCGGCGCTCTCGCGCGAGAGCGATGAAACTATCGGCCTTAGCGATAAGATCATCCGTCCTGGCTGTGTGGTCATCGATCTCGGCGATGAGACGGCGCTGCTTGGCTACATCAGGCAGGGGAATCGGCGTCGTCGCCAGTGTGCCAAGATTTAAGCGCACGAAAGTCGCACCGGCGATTTGCCTCCGCCAGAAGTGCTTCACTTGAAGCGACCCCAGGACGTGCACCAGGTACTCGGGCACCAGCCGTTCCGTTCGGCACGCCACCCGAACTGTGTCCTGCGTCAGATTGGCGCCTGTATGCGCTGAAGTGAGCACGGCCACCTTTCCGAAGGCCGGTCCGATGGAGACAACAACGTCTCTGTCCGACAGTACCGAGCGCTGATACTGGGCTGCGATCTCAGGTGTCGTCCTGCGCAGCGTGTGGACCTGCGGCGCGGCTCCTTCGCCAGGCATATCTGATGGACCGATGTAGGGAACGCCTTCAGTCTGGGGCTCTCCCGCTTGAAGGATGCCGTAGGACATCGGTCGAGCCGGGTCAACAAGCCTGCGCAACTTCCAAGCAGCGTGACCCCCTCGGTCAATCACCTCCGACAACTTGACGACCCGCCGCTCGCGCAGCGTCTCGATGAGCCGCTCCTGCTTACCGATCAGCGCGTCGATCTGGGCGGTCTCGCGGTCAAGGTAGTCGACAATGCGCTGCTGTTGGGTGATCGCGGGCTGCGGCACCATCATGGATCGGTAGCGCCCTGCGCTGAAGTTCTCGATGGTGGACCTCACGGCACCCGTTGCTAATTGATCCCAGTAGGGCTTCGACTGGCACCAGTAGGTCAAGAATCTGCCGTGCAGATCGGAGGGCGGGCGGACGCGCACGAGAAAGCCTGCGAAGCACGCTGGTGCGTCATAGTCATACCGCACGCTTTTACCAACGCTGCCGGCAGCGGTCATGAGAATGTCCCCACGTTGGACCATGGCCGCAGCGGCCACCTCGGGGGGTTGCGAGGCGAATATGTCTGAGCGCAACGTCGTGGGAGTCGCGATGTCTGTCGTGCGGATGTATCGCGGCCACGACGGGTCGTCAAAGGAGCCCGGCAAACCGAGTCCATTGATGATGGGCGCCGTGCTGAGGTAACGGAGAGGCACGTAATTCACGCCTCCACCCCCCGCAGCAGTTGCATGATCTCCTTGACCAGCACCTCGAGGTCGGCGTCGATCTCCTCGAGCGGTCGCGGCGGCACGTACCGGTAGAAGTGCCGGGTGAAGGGGATCTCGTAGCCGACGCGGGTCCGGGCGTGGTCGATCCAGGCGTCGGGGACGTGGGGCTTGACCTCGTGCGCGAAGTAGTCAGCGACCACCTCGTCGCGGCGCCCTTCCCCGGAGCGGCTGTCGCCCGTCCCGCCGGGTGGGGCCCAGCCGTAGGGGACGTTCTCCGTGTCGCGCAGGCTGACGTCGGGCTCGGGGGCGCCCTTGGTGTCGCGGCAGATCTCGGCGTCCTCGTCGCGCTCGGACAGTCCCTGCCACACCGCCTTCAAGGCCGGCGTCGGCAGGGCGGCCCCTTCGCGCTTGAGGTGCGTGCGCAGGTCGGGCAGGAAGACAGCGCGGTCCGTCCACCGGACGCCGGGGTGGGCGTCGGCGAAGGTCTGCAGCACTCCGCGCATCCGCTGCGGGTCGACGTCCTTGAGCGGGCCTTTGGCCCCCTTGGCCCCGCCGCCGCACGCCTCGGCCAGTGCGTCGATGCGCTCGGGCGTCACCTCAAAGGCCAACCGCAGCGGTCGCTCGACGGTGATGGTCCAGTAGCCGAAGTCCGTCGTCGCAAACACGCGGCTGTGGTCGGCGTCCTCGTCCGCCTGGGCGTCGAAGGCGCCGTAGATGCGCACCAGCCGGTCCCGGTCGGCCGCGGAAATCTCCCGCGACTTGTCACCGAGGTTCTTGCGCATCTTGGTGAAGAAGGACGTGCCGTCGATGAGCTGGACCTTGCCGACGCGCTCCGCGGGCTTCGTGTTGTCGAGCACCCACACGTACGTGCTGATGCCGGTGTTGTAGAACATGTTGGTCGGGAGCGCGACGATGGCGTCCACCTGGTCGCTCTCGAGCAGGTGCCGGCGAATCTGCGACTCCCCGGACTCCGCCGCCCCGTTGAACAGCGGCGAGCCGTTGAGGACGATGCCGGCGCGGCCCCCGCCCTCCGCGACGGGCCGCATCTTCACGGCGAGGTGGGTGAGGAAGAGCATCTGCCCATCTCCCATCTTGGGCAGGCCCGCCCCGAAGCGCCCGTGCGGCGCGGCCGCGCGCTCGGCCTTCACCGCCTCCTCGGAGGCGCGCCAGTCCACGCCGTACGGCGGGTTGGACAGGCAGTAGTCGAACGTCCGGTCGGCGAACCGGTCCTCGGCGAGCGTGTCGCCGAGCTGGATGTTCGTGACCGCCTGCCCCTTGGCGATGAGGTCGGACTTGCAGATGGCGTACGACTGGTCGTTGATCTCCTGCCCGAACAGCGTCAGCCGCGCCGAGGGGTTCATGGCCTGCAGGTGCTCCTCGGCGATCGAGAGCATGCCGCCCGTGCCCGCCGTGGGGTCGTAGACGGTGCGCACCACGCCCGGCGTCGTCAGCGCCTCGGCGTCCTCGGCCAGCAGGAGGTCGACGATCAGCCGGATGGCGTCGCGCGGGGTGAAGTGCTCGCCGGCCTCTTCGTTCGACGCCTCGGCGAACTTGCGGATGAGCTCCTCGAAGAGGTCGCCCATCGCCGCGTTCGGCACTCGGTCGGGATGCAGGTCCACCTCGGAGAATTGCCGGACGACGAGCAACAGCCGGTTCTTCTCGGCCAGGGTGGCGATCTCCCCGCCGAACTTGAAGCGGTCGAAGACGTCGATGTTGGCCGAGAAGCGCGCGAGGTAGTCGACGAGATTGGCCTGCAAACCGTCGGGGTCGGAGACCAGGCGCTTGAGGTCGTACTGCGAGGTGTTGTAGAAATCAAGCCCGCATTCTTTGCGCACCTTGGCCGTAAGCATGGTCGCGTTCGGGTACTGCGCCGCGAGAGTTCGCATCTGCTTGCGCTTGCCGTCCATCAGGCAGTCCAGCCGACGCAGCACGGTCATGGGCAGGATCACGTTGCCGTACTGGTGCGGCTTGTAGACCCCCCGCAGCTGGTCGGCGATCCCCCACACGAAGCTACCGAGCTGGCTCATGTCTCTCCCTCGTCGTAGGGCCGACGCTGGCCCGAACAGGCCGGCGGCTTCATGGCCCAGCTGCACCCTCAATTGCGATGAGCTCCATTACACGATGCAGGCGGTTTGCAGCGAGAGCTTCGATCGTCGAGCAGCCAACGCCCGCAAGACTGGTGGCAAGGGCAGTCGCGGCGGCGTCTGACCCGTTGCACCCGATAGTAGCCTCGACCACCGTGCCGGCTACATCCCCGTCGTGTCCGGGGCTGCCTTGCGTTAGGTGAGGGCCTTGAGCGACAGCGGCGCCACGTCGACGTACCACTGCATGCATGGGTTGCTCGGGCGTTTCGCCCAGCGATTCGCGGTGGCCAGGAGCGACGGCGTGAGGATGTCGACGTACTCGCCGATGTGACGGGCCTCGTCGGTGTAGTGCTCACTGGCGCCATGGTCCTGCAGGTCGGCGTAGCGCCGGAAGATGCCGGCGTAGAGGTCGGCTATCTGCACGAGCCCGACGTGATGGCTAGCGACGGTGAGCGGTGTATCAATAATCTGGTCCATCGCCGCCTGCTTCTTGCCGCGTTCGTAGTAGGCGTCAGTCCACGGGGCCGGGTTGATCATCGACTCGGCGAAGTTGTCGGCCTGCTTCTTGTTGTCATCGAAGATGAGAAGCGACCGGCCCTTGTTCTTCGGCTTGCCTTGGTGAGCCCGCTGGACCTGCAGTGCGATGTGCCAGGCGGCTGCGCGCCAAGCGTTGTCCCAGCCCGGAGCCGGCGCCGGACCCCCTTTGACGGTCGCAGTCGTCACCGCGGCCAGCGCCAGGCGGTGGTGACGGGTGGCCACCCACCCGCAGAGGCGCTTGACAAGCTCCACTCGGTCGGCGTTGTTCATGTGCTTCCACTTGCCGGTCCCGCGCATGAGTTCGGAGCTCTTCACCTCCCGCAGCGCACCCGCGTACTTTCGCAGCTCGTCGAAGAGGTCGCCGAACTCGTCCTGCGACCTGGCGATGTGGTGCACGTCGGCGACGATGCCCACCATGACGGCGACAGGCGCGTTCTGGTCGATGCCGGTCTCGTCCACGTAGGTCATGTACACCTCGGTACCTTGCCACGAGGGCAGCCGCACAAGAGGCGGAGTCGGACAACGTGAGGGCCCTCGCGGCCTACGCGCCTTCGGCTACCCCCAGCGGACGGGCCCCCTCATGACGACCCACGAGCAGCACGCGCACCACCACGTACACCACCCCGACAGACTTGACCAAAGGACCGCCCTGCCTGATACCCGGGTGTCCGTCGTCCTCCAGCGCTACCGTGGCGCAGTCCGTGGACCGTGCGACGACAACGGGAGGGAGCAGGCGTGTCTATCAGCTATCTCGAGCGCCCGGTCTACGCCTTCGCGCAGGTCGACGACCTCCTCCGTCTCGGTCCCGGAACGGCGCGTCGGTGGGTCGACGGCTATCGCCGGGGAGGGCGTACGTACCCACCGGTGGTCCGCGAGACCTCGACGGGCAGCGACGTGGTCACGTGGGGGGAGTTCGTGGAGACCCGACTGCTGGCGACCTACCGCGACTCTGGTGTGCCGATGCAGCGGTTGCGGCCGGTTGTGGAAGGTCTCCGTCAGACGCTCGGCGTCCGTTACCCACTGGCGACCGTCCGACCGTACGTCGACGAGTCCCGACGCCTGGTCCACGACCTGCAGGAGGAGGCGCAGCTGGAGGACAGCATGCGCCTCGTTGTGGAGGCCGGCGGCGGGCAGCTCGTCTTCTCGACGCAGGTGCGTCATGTCGAACGCTCGACGGTGTTCGCGACGCAGGACAGCAGTGACGCCGGGATCGCGTTGCGCGTCGCGCCGCTCGGACGGGAGCGTGCGGTCGCGCTCGACCCGCGCTTCAAGTCCGGGCAGCCCGCGGTGCGTAGCGTCCCGACCGATGTGCTCACTGAGCTGGTGCACGCCGGTGAGCCGGTCGAATGGGTCGCCCAGCAGTACGACCTGACGCTGGAACAGGTGCTGGACGCCTTGGAGTACGAGCGTCGGGGCCAGCAGGCCGCCTGACGTCATGCCGTCGTCCGCCGGGGCTGGTCACGGGTTCCGCTTCTACGCCGACGAGAGCGTCCTTGGCCTCGGCAAGGGACTGGCTGGGCTGCGCCGCGACGTCGTCCATCCCGGTCATCCGGCCGTCCCGCAGCTGCACCTCGGGATGGCGGACGAGGCGTGGATCCCGGTCGTCGCCGGGCTCGGTCTCGTGGCCATCGCCCGGGACAAGAAGATGCGCACCCGTCCCGGCGAGCGGGCGGCGATGCTCGACCACGGACTGCGGTGCCTGTGGATCGGCGGCAAGCGCGACCAGAGCACCTGGGACTGGGCCGTGCTGCTCGTGCGGCACTGGGAGCGGCTGGAGGCATCGGTCGAGGAGCTCGGGGCGGGTCCGTGGTTCCTGGTGCTCACCGCTCGCGGGCTGCGTCGGATCGACTGACCGCTGGTCCTACGCGCGCGAGATCGGCGACCGCGACGCGCGAACGTCGTCCACGGCCAGCAGCCTTGGTCGTGGCGCCGGTGGCTACGGCGTCGGAGTCGGATTGACCCGGGGGCTCGGCGGCCGGTGATGGACCCCTTGCCGACGCCTCACCCTGCGGGTGTCGGCCCGGTGAGCGCTGTCGTCTGGCCAGCGTGGACAGCCGCGCCGCGTTGCACTAGCGCCCCGCGCTCCGCGTCGGGAATCGTCATCGACGCGGCTAGCAGCGCGGCCAGCGCGCCCACGTGCTCGTCCGCCGTCTCGGGGTGGAACGTCCACCGCACGTTCTCGTCGCGCGTGATGACGTCGACGCGAGCCCTGCCCCCGGCCTCGTCGCGGGTGGCGGCGCGGACGTAGCGCACGAGGTCGAGCGGGACGCTGCTGGCGACCTTGCCGTGCTCGCGCAGGTCTCCCGGCTTGGCCGTGATGATCCGCCGGTCCGTCACGGCGACGACCGCCGCCCACTTCTCGGGGTCGAGACGCCCGAGCAGGGCGGCGCCCTTGGCGAGGTCGTCGAGGCGGAAGGGGAAGGCGAGGCAGCGGACGCTCTCGCCGTCCTCGAGGAGCCACCGCAGCACGCGCAGATACGGCTCGTGGTCGAGGTCGGCCGGTGCGCAGATGACGTCCGGCTCCTGCGGCTCGGGCGCCTGCGGGCGCAGGACGTCGGCGAGCGGTCGGACCGCCTCGAGCAGCTGGCCGCACGTCAGCCGGACCGCCTTGGCGTCGCGGCGCTTCTGCGTCAGCGGCGCGCCCGCACGTCCGGGCAGCTCGGCGATGATCTGCAGCTCGCGCGTCAGGGCGTCGACGAGCGTCGTCGTCGTCGCGAGCCCCGCGGCGAGCTCCTCCTGGGCGTCCCGGGTGATGACCTCGACGAGACGGGCCTCGGCCGGGTCGTCGGCGCCGGCGGTGCGCGCGCGACCGGCCCGCAGCGCCTGGTAGCCGGTCCACCCCTTCAGTGAGGACAGCAGCGCGTTGGCGTCGAAGACGATCGCCTCGGCGTTCGTCTCCAGGTACTGCCGGCGGTCCTGGGCGTCGCGCCGGTCGAGCTGACGGACGTGCCCGACGACGTTCTCGCGGTAGAGGCCGAGCTGCTTGCGCAGGGGCGCCTCGTTACCGGCGATGCTGTCCCAGAGCGACTCCGGGACGGCACCGACCTCCCTCGCCTGCGCGACGACGCCGTCGACAGCCGCGATGAGACCCAGCAGCTCGGCCCACTGCTCGCGGCGGATGGTGGTGAGCACGTGCGTCGTCAGGGCGATGTTCGTGCTGACGAGGCCGCTGATCTCGCTGAGCTTCATCTGCAGGGCGACCATCGCGACGGCGGGTCCGATGACAGCAGCGGCGGTAACCGGGTTCAGCGCGGCCACAGGGATGAGTCGAGCTTGGGCAATGATCTTGCCGCCCTTCATGACGGCGCCGATGTTCGCGCCGTCCTTCACCGCCAGCGACGCACCGGCCTTAACCAGTGACTGCGTCTCGGCGCCGAGCCGGAAGAGTCCCTGCGCACCGGCGACGGCGTTGCCAACGCCACCCCCCGCCGTCGTCAGCACCCCTGCCGAGGCGAGGGCCGTCGAGATCTGCGCTCGGTCGCCGGTCGGCACGAGACCGAAGTCGACGAGGTCGAGACCCGCGGGCACGTCACCGAACACGACGGCGATGCCCGGGAGGATCTCAGCGAGGACGGTCGACGATTCCGCCGTGACGTCATCGCCCTCTGTCGTGGCGTTGGCGTCCGGCTCGGCGGCGTCCTCGCCCGGGTCGGTCATCGATGTCTCCCCTGTCATCTGACGACGCTGGTGGCTTCGCGGCCTGACCTTACGGACGAGAATTCTCATCCGGGCCATGTCGAGAGGCCGTCACCCACTCGCGCCGCTACGCGGGCAGCTGCCCAGCAGCGCCGTCCCCTAGGAGTGCCTGGCAGCGGGATGAGGGGGCGGCCGGCAATCTCCCCCTCCGGCAGGACCGTGGAGCGCCGCGGGCGGTGCAAGCGCGCTTGACACTCAGGCGGCGAACTTCAAGCCTAAGCCGCCTAGGCTTACATCTGTGGACGTCGAGCGCTTCCGTGACAGCCCCGTCGGCCACGTCGTCCGGCTCGCCGGGATCGACGGTCGGACGCAGCGTTCCTACGACCACTGGGCCTACGTCGCCGACCAGCTCGCCGCGGAGCCGTCGCTGCAGGGAGCGACGTGGCGGGTGGTGGCGCGTGCGGGTCATGCTCTCGGGCGGCTGCAGCAGGCGGGCCGTCAGGTACCTCAGCCTGCGCTCCTGCGGCGACCGACTCTGCGACGCGAGGCGCAGAGCACGTCGGCGCTCGAGGGCACCTATGCGCCGCTCGAGGACGTGCTTGAGGCGGAGGCGTCCGCCGACGACCGGTCGGCCGAGCTGTCAGAGGTGCTCAACTATGTCGACGCCGCCGAGCTCGGCTTCGCCTGGGTCGCCGACGGGCGCCCGCTCACCGTCGGACTGCTCGCCGAGCTCCACGCGACGCTGGTCGCGGGGACGACGGCCGACACGGAGGACAGCGGACGCCTCCGCCGGATCCCCGTCGCGATCGGTGGACGCGGAGACGGGCTGGAGACCTCACGCTTCGTGCCGATGCCCCCAGGGCCCGCGCTGACGGCGGCGGTGACGGACCTGGTCGACTGGGTCGAGCGACCTCCCGGCGACCGTGACCCCGTCGTCGCGGCGGCGATGGCGCACTACCAGTTCGAGACGCTGCATCCTTTCAACGACGGCAACGGGCGCCTGGGGCGCCTCCTGGTCGTCCTACAGCTTCTCCGTCAGGGCGTGATCGACGAGCCTCTCCTCAGCGTCTCGCCGTGGTTCGAGCAGCGAAGACCCAAGTACCAGGAGCACCTCGCCGAGGTCAGCGCCACCGGCGACTGGGACGCCTGGGTCAGCTTCTTCGCCACCGGCCTCGAGGCCTCGGCGACCGACACCGCCCAGCGGGTGCACGACCTGCTCGCCGTGGAGCAGGAGTACCTGCACCGGGTGGCGGACGCTGGGCTGAGTGGCGCCGTCGAGACGATCGTTCGGGGCCTGATCGCCGCGCCGTATGTCCGGGTGGCACGGCTCAGCGAGGCCATCGGCCGGACCTATCAGGCCACCAACACCGCCGTCGCCCGGCTGGTGGAGCTCGACGTGCTGCGGGAGACGCCCCGGGGCGGCCGCGGCCGGGTCTTCGTGGCGACGGCGGTCGTCGAGGTGCTGCTCCGCAGGTAGGGGCAGGTGGGGGGCGTTCCCCGCGACGCCGGAGCTCCCGCACCTCACTCCAGCAACGGCAGCGTCACGTCCGCGATGAGCGCCGAGCCGATGAAGGTGCCGACCAGCACGAGCACCCCGACGACGAGCAGCTTCCACCCCGACGTCCTGGCGATGGCGACCTCCCGCCGCGAGATCGCGAGCCCGGCGAAGGCGAGGCACGGCACGGACAGGGCGAGGAAGTCGATGTCGCCGACGACGCCGACCACGGCCTCGCCCCAGGGGAGCATCGGCAGGCTGGCGACGATGCCGACGAGCGAGACCCACGCCACGCTTGGCAGCCGCAGGAACGGCAGGGCGCGGGTGAGCAGGATGCCGACGACGGCGATGAGCCCGAGGGCCAGCACCCCGGCGGCCGCGCGCAGGGCGGACAGGTCCGTGGCGATGAGCTGCGCGGCCCAGCCGAGGGGCAGGACGGCGAGCAGCGCCGTCATCTCGCTCGGCAGGGACAGCCGCTCGTCCTGGGTGTCGTCGACGTCGTCGACCGGCATGGCGCTCATCGGGCGCCCTCCTCGTCGCTCGTGGCCGCTGGCTTCGCCGCGGCGCGGGTGTCCTCGGGGTGGGCCTTGCGGTACATCCACTCGACGAGCGGCAGGGCGACGAAGAGCGTCACGTACATGCCCGTCGCGTAGGTGAGGAGGTTGCTCGTGCCGGCGAAGGCCAGGATGGTGTCCTCCATCTCCGGCAGCGTGGCCGCGAGCGCGCCGCTGCAGGCCGCCATCATCGAGCCGCTGCCGACGCCGCAGGCCATGGCGAGCGCCCGGGGGTCGAGGACGTCGAGCGAGGCGACGAAGGACGCCATCACCGAGAAGACGATGGTGCCGACGAGCGTGCCGACGACGTAGACGGCGAGGACGCCGGCGCCCTCGGGGCCGCGCAGGCCGTAGCGGTCGGCGATGATCGCGAGGCTCGGCTCGCGGGCGACGGAGAACGTCGCCCCGATGGCCTCCCGCCGCAGCCTCAGCAGGTACACGGCGACGGGGAAGGCCAGGACGATCGTCCCGAGGTTGCCGAGCTCCTGCAGCAGCAGCGCCGGCCCGGCCGCGATGACCGCCTCGATGTCGGGGCCGATCGTCGTCCCGAAGCGGGCGATGAAGGGCAGGATCGCCACGATGATGAGCGGCGACGCGAGCCGCACCTCACGGCGCCCCAGCACCTTCCCGACCCGGCCGGTGATGCTCGGGTTGAGCACCAGCCCCGCGAGGAAGGCGTAGAGCAGGGGCAGCAGCAGGATGGTGCCGATCCCCACCTCGATGCGGCGGATGCCGAGGAGCTGGGAGAGGACCACGACGACGAGCGCGACGGCCAGGAGCCGCCACGCCGCCACGAGGTCTGCGGGCCTGTCCATGCGGTTCCTCCGGGGGTGTGGGCGGGGTGCGGCGATGGGGACGGGTCAGTAGCCGAGCGAGGGGAACGGGGCGCCGACGGGCTGCACCGGCACCCAGACGGCCTTGAGCTGGGTGTACTCGTCGAGGACGCCGGGCCCGGACGAGCGCCCGTGGCCGGAGTCGCCGAAGCCGCCGAAGGGCACGGCGACGTGGATGGTCTTGCAGGCGTTGACCCAGAAGGTCCCCGCCCGCACGCCCGCGGCGACGCGGTGCGCCCGCGAGACGTCGTTGGTCCACACCGAGCCGGCCAGGCCGAAGCCGGTGGCGTTGGCCCGGGCGACGGCCTCCTCCTCGGAGTCGACGGCGTCGACGCCGAGGACGGGTCCGAAGACCTCGGTGGTCTCCAGCGCGTTGGCCGGCGTGACGCCGTCGAGTACGGTCGGCGCGACCCAGTGGCCGCCGGCGAGGTCGCCCGACGGGGTCTCGACGAAGGGGGTCGCGCGGGTCGCGCCGTCGGCGAGCCCGGTCTCGAGCAGCGCGCGGACGCGGGCGTGCTGGCCGGCCGTGACGATGGGCCCGACCTCGGTCGCGGGGTCGAGCGGGTCCCCGAGGCGCAGGCGCCCGGCGCGCTCGACGACCTTCTCCAGCAGCGCGGCGTGCACCGAGCGCTCGACGAGCAGGCGCGAGCCCGCGACGCACGACTGGCCGGCGGCCGCGAAGATCGCGGCGACGGCGCCGTCGGCGGCCCGGTCGAGGTCGGCGTCGGCGAACACGATGGTGGCGCTCTTGCCGCCCAGCTCGAGCACGGTGGGGATGCCGGCGGCGGCGCACGCCGTCCCGACGGCGCGGCCCGTGGGCACCGAGCCGACGAAGCTCACCTTGCCGACGCGCGGGTCCGTCGTCACGGCCGCGCCCGTGGTGGCGCCGAGGCCGACGGCGACGTTGAGCACCCCGGCCGGCAGTCCGGCCCCGTAGGCCAGCTGGGCCAGGCGCACCGTGGTGGCCGGCGTGAACTCGCTCGGCTTGAGCACGACGGCGTTGCCCGCCGCCAGCGGCGCGGAGGAGTTCCAGCCGGCGGTGAAGACGGGCGCGTTCCACGGCGTCACCGCGGTGACGACGCCCCACGGCACCCGGCGGGTGTAGGTGAGCCAGTCGCCGGGGACGGGCAGGGTGTCGCCGGAGACCTTGTCGGCCCACCCCGCGTAGTAGCCGAACATCTCGGCGACGCGGCCGGCCTCGGCGCGGGCGTCGCGCAGCGGCTTGCCCGTGGTGGCCGACTCCAGGACGGCGAGCTCCTCGGCGTGCGCGGCGAGCACGCGGGAGACCTCGCGCAGTGTCGCGGCCCGCGCGAAGGGGTCGGTGGCCCCCCACGTGCGCGCGCCCTCGGTGGAGGAGGAGAGCAGCCGGTCGAGGACGTCGGGCCCGGCGTCGCGGTAGGAGGTGAAGACCTCGCCGGTCGAGGGGGTGACGAGCTCGACGACGTCGCCCGTGCCGGGGACGACGCGCCCGTCGACGAATGAGCCGAGGCCCGTGGGCAGCGACTCGGCGAGCACGGCGGACGCCGTCGCGGCGCCGCTGCGGCGGTGGGAGTCCGGACCGGCCGGGGGCGTGGGGGGCGCGCCCGGGGTGGGCGCGTCGGACTGCTGGGTGGTCGTCGTCATCGGTCGTCCTCGGTGCTGGTCGTGGAGCTCGCGCCGGGGTCCGCCGGCGCGAGGGCGGTGGTCGCGGTCGCGGCGGTGGCGGGGGCCTCGGTGAAGTCGGCGGCGGGGCCGCGCTCGGCGAGGGCGCGCTGCCAGGCGTCGTGCGTCGCGGCGAGCAGCGAGGGCTTGGCCCCGCGGGCGGCCGCGACGTCGAGGGCCAGGCCCACGTCGCGGGCCATGAGGCCGAGCGCGAAGCCGGAGTCGAAGGTGCCCGAGAGCACCCACCGCGGGAGGACGTTCGCCGTCACGGCGCTGCCGCCCGACGCCCCGCTGACGGCCTGCGCGACGGTGGCGAGGTCGAGGCCGTGGGCGGCGGCGACGTCCATCGCCTCGCCGACGGCGATGAGGTTGGTCGCGCACAGCACGTTGTTGAGGAGCTTGACGACGTTGCCGGCCCCCGTCCCGCCGACGACGGCGTACTGACCGCCGGTCAGCGCGGCCAGCAGCGGCTCGGCGGCGCGGACGTCCTCGGCGGTACCGCCGACGAAGGCACTCAGCGCCCCGGTGGCCGCGCCGCTCGCGCCGCCGGAGACGGGTGCGTCGACGAAGACGGCGCCGCGCTCGCGGGCGGCGGCGGCCATGGCCTCGCTCGTGGCGGGTTCCGACGTCGTGGTGTCGAGGACGACGCGGGTGCCCTCGCGCTCCAGCAGCACGGGGACCGCCTGCTCGACGACGCGCGCCGACGGCAGGGAGAGGACGACCGACGGGGTGCCCGCGACGTCCTCGAGCCGGTCGGCCGTCGCGAGGCCGGCGTCGGCCGCGCGTGCCCGGGCCTCGGGCGACGGGTCGACGCCGGTGACCGCCCAGCCGGCCCGGTGCAGGGTCGCCGCCATGGCGCCGCCCATCGCACCGAGGCCGATGACGGCGACGCGCCGCTCGGCGCCCGAGCCGTCGCCGGGGAGGTCCGCCGGGGCTGCCCCGTCGGGAGAGGTGGTGTCCACGTGTCCTGCTCTCGCGTCGTCCGTCGGTGCGGGCCGGAGCCGTGCTGCGCCCGGCCGTGATGGTCCGCAAACGTAGGTGCGTGTCGGGGGTCTGGCAATGGCCGTTGCGAGACTGCGTCCATGATTTTTTGCCCGGTCGGCCCGGCCCGGACGTGCGGACCGACGGTTCCCGCTGCGGCTCCTACAGTTCGGGTCGACGTCGTCCGCCGGGGCGAGAGGGGCGGTGACGGCGTGATCAGCACGTGGCTCGACGGCCTGCGCCCGTCGGCGGGGCTCTCGCCGGCGCAGGAGCGCGTCTTCGAGACGGTGAAGCGCAACCAGCAGCTGGCGTCCTACTCCGACGTCGCGGCCATCGCCGGGCGTGCCGGGGTCGACAAGAGCACGGTCGTCCGCTGCGCCCAGCGCCTCGGCTTCCGCGGGTGGCCGACGCTGCAGCACGAGCTGCGGGCGCGCTACCTGCTGGAGATTTCCACGGAGCAGACGCTCGAGCAGCACCACCGGGAGACCGACGGGGTCGTCCACGACGCCGTCCGCCACGACATGGAGAACCTGCGGCTCGCGCTCGAGACGGTCGACCGCGACGATGCCGAGCGCGCGGTCGCCGCGCTGGGTGAGGCCGCGCACCTGCTCGTGCTCGGGCAGGGCTCCTTCGCCGGGCCCGCGACGGTCTTCGCCCACCTCGCCGCGACGATGGGCTACCGGGCGCAGCTCGAGTCACGGGGCGGGCCGCACCTGGCGACCGCCGTCTCGGCGCTGGGGCCGGGCGACGTCGTCCTCCTCGTCAACCCGTGGCGCCCCATGCGCGAGCTGCTCGCCGCCGCGCGCACCGCCCGGACGGCCGGTGCGCGTGTGGTGTCGATCAGCGACCTCGAGCGCGGCCCGGTCGCACAGGTCTCCGACGTGCCGCTCATCGTGCCGAGCGAGGGCGTGTCCTTCTTCCAGTCGGTGACGGCCATCACCGCCGTGGTCTACGGCCTGCTCGCCGGGATGCAGGCGAGCCGACCCGAGCAGACGCGCGGGGCCCTCCAGGGCGTGCAGCGCGCGTGGCGGACGATGGACACCTACGACGACGGGCCGCGGGGCGGGGCGCCGGGCGGGTGAGGGCCCCGCTCCGCGGGCGCGGGGCGGCGTCACCGACGTGTGCTGGACCGCCCTGGGCGTCTCGTCACCGTCGGCCGGCACCACGACCGCTCGCTGGCCTTGACGCTCGTCCCCGGCACCCGACCCGGAGCATCTCTTCCTCGTCGACAACTGGTGGAGCGCCTTTAAGCTGCAGGACTGCCCGCTGCGGTGACCACGCGGCGGTCAGATCGTCCGGACGTCCTCGACGAGGTCGGCGATGTCTCGGACGGCGTACGGGACCGTCAGCTCGACGACCGGCTCGCGCCGGGCGATGCGCCGGCGTTCCTCCCACGGGTAGTCCGCGAGACGCCGGAAGGTGCCGGCGCCCCGGGTGACGACGGCGCCGGCGTGCACGGCTCCGCTGTTGAGCGGGCAGAGCTCGACCACACCGCCATGAGCCGCGAGCATCCTGGCGGTGCTGACGACGAGCAGGTCGTGCTGGCGTCCGCGGTAGGCGGCGTGCAGCTTGCTGAGCCGCTCCTCGCTGAGCCAGAAGAAGACGCGGCTGTTGAGGGTGCGGTACCACGTCTCCTCGTCCATCCCGACGAGCGTGCGGCGCAGCACGGTCTCGTTGATGGGCTTGTTGTCGCGCACCCACGCCGTCCCGTGCTCGGGGTGGGGCAGTTGCACGGGCTGCGGGCGCTTGCGCGCGAGGAGGTCGTCGCGCTGCGGCTGCCGGACGTCGTAGAGGTCGCAGAGCGCCTGAGTCGAGAGCAGTCCGTGTCGCCGGATCGAGGGCCACGAGCCCGCCTCGGCCATGTGGAAGAGGCGGGGCCAGCGGTCGGCGATCTCGTCGGCGAGCACGGGCTCACCTCACCACGCGCCGATCACCTCCGGCGGAGAGGGCAGCGGTGGGACGAGCGTCGCCATCGCCCGGCCGGCGAGCCCTCCTGAGGACGGCGAAACCGACGACGACGGGGCGGTGAGCCAGTCACGGCCTGCACGGACCAGATGCCGTGGACGACGGCTGCCATCGCGTCGCCCACGAAGCGCGCCGGCGCTGATCAGGTTCGGTCTGGTGATCATCTCCTCAGATGCTCCCTCGATCGCCGTGGTCGAGGAGGACATCTCCGGTGCACCTACAGGCCGACCTCCTCCAGCACGTAGGCCAGGTCCCTGAGGGCGAAGGCGACCAGGAACACCCCTGCGGCCGCGTTGAGGAGCAGCGCCGTCAGCGGGCCGAGCGATGCGCGCCCTCGTCCACCGGTCCTGACGAGGACGAGGACGGCCGCCGCTGCTCCTGCCGCCACGAGCATCAGGCCGACGGACCTCAGCAGGGGCGAGGGCGACAGGACGACGGCCAGGACCGGCGTGGCAAGAGAGGTCCAGGTCAGGGTGCTGGACCGCACCGGTTCTGCCGGTAGCCCGGGGCGACGCGGCGGCGTCGGCGGCCGGCGGGGGCGGACGTCGGCGGCGTCGTGGTCCATGGCTCTCCTCATGACGGGGTCCACCTCGCAGCAGCTCCCGAACGGGAGGCCTCGGGTGGCCGCGCCCGACCGTAAGAGGGTCGCGTCAGCCCTCCGCGCGTCGTCCACAGGTCTGTGGACGACGCCGGCGGCGTCGCCCGCGCCGACCTCACACTCCGGCGCATGACCAGACCACGCATGACCAGACCACGCGTGACAGCCGTCGCCCTCCTCGCCGTGCTGGGGCTCACCGGGTGCGCCGCCCTCCCTCTGCCCGGGACCGCTGAGACCACGCCATCAGCCGACGCGAGCCCCACACCGCCCCCGGTGCCACCGCTCGACATCACCCTCAACGGCGAGCAGGTCCCCGTCGCCGACGACGGGACGCCGGAGTACTGCGCGACGCTCACCGTCCCCGACGGGACGGCGAAGGACCGCTTCGGCGAGGAGCCGCTGCGCACCGGGCTCTGCGACGTCGTCACGCTCCTGCTGGCGCAGGGCGCGACGTCGAGCTTCGAGCGGCTCGACGAGGACGTCACGGCCGAGGAGGTCGTCGAGTCCGCGAGCTTCGTCAAGGGTCTGCTGACGCCGGAGGCGGGTGAGTGGTGGGACGAGCGCGTCGCGGGTGCCGTCGCGGACGAGCCAGGCTCCTTCACGCCGGTCGCGCTGCTCGCCCTCGCCCGTTACGACGACGGGGAGTACCGGCCCGCCACCCGCACCGGTCGCGGCTACAGCCACTCCGACCTCGTCGTCTCGCGGGTGTGGCTGAGCCACCCGGGGTCCGACACCGTCCACCTCCAGGTGCTGCAGAGCATCGACCTCGACCTCGTGCGGGTCGAGGACGACACCGACGCGTGGGTCACCGTCGAGCGCGACTTCCGGGTCGACCTCGTCCCGAGCGGTGACCCCGAGACGCCGTTCCTCGTCGAGGACTGGTGGGGCGTGGTCCGCTACGACGACCTGCGGGACGTCGACGGGAGACCGGTCGGGGAGGACGCCTGAGACGAGGCCGCCGCGACTCGACGGCCTGGCGCGCGCCCCGTCCTCGGTGACCCCCAGTGACCGACCTCACATCACCCGTGTGCACCTGAGCCGCGCGAAGATCTCCACGGTCGTCGGGGCCTGCCGATACTCGGTCCACGGAGCGCCCGTCGCGCCGTCGCCCCGCCGCGGTGCTGCCTCCACGCGCGCAGAGGTGGGCGTTCCTGCGCGGACAAGGACCCCCCGTGAGACGTCGCCTCCTGGGCATGACCACCGCTCTTCTCGTGCTCGCCGTCGGCGGGGGGACGACGACGGCAGCGCTGCTCGGCCGCCAGGCCGCGACCACCGAGAAGCACCACGTCGAGGAGGTCGTCGCCGCCTACGACCTGAGCGGGCTGCGGGTCCAGCTCAGCGCCGCCGCGAGCGACCTCGCCGTCGCCCGGCTGCTCGCCGGCCAGCGCGGCGGGGAGGAGATCGACGAGAGCATGGCCCGGGCGCGGTGGGAGAGCACCTACCGCTCCGTCATGGGCGAGCTCGACGCCCTGGAGGACGGGCCGGTGGGCGCGGACGCCGCACGGCTGCGCACGGTGCTGACCGAGCTCGGCATGGAGGGCCCCACCGACCTCACCGACTACCTCACCCAGTACACGATGACGGTCTTCACCGAGACGCAGGAGACGACCGACGGCGGCCGTCAGGTACCGCCGCTGGAGGCAGGCGTCCTCGTCGTCCAGGACATGCTGACCTCCTTCACCATGGCCCAGAACGACTTCGCGGGCGCCGAGCGTGTCGTCGGGCTCGACGCCGAGCACTCCGCCGCTCTGCGCGAGCACCTGACCTGGCAGTCCTACGTCGCGCTTCCCGCGGCCGCCGGCACGTCGCCGGAGCTCGCATCGCTCTCCGAGGGGGCGCCGTCGCCTCGCCTGGAGCAGATGGAGGAGGCGCTCGTCGGGCTCGCCGACGTCGACGCCGACCTGGTGGCCGACGTCCGCGCCGTCCTCACCGGCCCTGACGCGCAGCTCGCGCTCGCCGCAGCCGACTGGAGCGACGGCGTCCTTTTCGACGACGCGTACGTGCCCCAGCCGGCTTCGGCGGTGGACGCCGCGACGGCGGCGGTACGGACGACCCAGGGCCTCGCCGCGGCCGTCGACGACGTCCTCGGGGCGCGGACGACCGTGCTGGACGAGCGGGCCGACGCCCTGCAGGGCCGGGCCGACCTCCTGCTCGCCGCCACCCTGCTCGTGGCGCCGGCGACGCTCGGCGGCCTCGGGCTGCTGCTGCACCGCCGCCGCCACCAGGAGCGGCTCCTGCGGGCGGCCGCCGACACCGACCCGTTGACGGGCCTCGCGAACCGCCGAGCGCTCGACACCGTCGACGCGGAGCACTTCGGGCGCGGTAGCACCGCGACGCACGTCGTCATCACCCTCGACCTCGACGGCTTCAAGCCGGTGAACGACACCTACGGGCACGCCATCGGCGACACCGTCCTGCGGCAGGTGGCGCAGCGGTGCCGCGACGTCACCGGCGGCGGGGACGTGGTGGCCCGCATCGGCGGGGACGAGTTCGTCGTCGTCCTGCTCGACGTCGACGCCCGGGACGCCGAGAGCATCGGGGCCAGCACCGCCCAGCGGCTGGTCTCCTCCGTCCGCCGGCCCATCGTGCTGGGAACTCTGGAGCTCAGCGTGGGCGTCAGCGCCGGCGTGGCCGTCCGGGCGGGCACCGAGGACCTCGCCGCGACGACGGCGACCGCCGACGTGCGCCTCTACGAGGTCAAGCGCTCGCGCCCGGACCGTCGCGGACGGCCCGCCGACCCCTCGCCCGTCGACTCCTCGCCCGCCGACCCCAGGCCCGCCGGCCCGCCCGTGCTGCCGGCGCAGCCGCGGGCCAGCGAGGTGGACCGGCCGCAGGAGGCGTCGGCCGGCGAGTGACCGGGCTCCCGGCCGGCCGCTCGTCCTGCGCCCGTCAGCCGCCCGACGTCTTGCTGACCGGTGCGTCCACCACCCGGCTGACGGCGCTGGGCGTGCTCTCGACCGTCACCAGCTCGACGCACCTCGCGCGGCAGCGGTCGCACCGCCAGTAGCGCACCACGCCGTCACCGGTCAGGTGTCGCGACTCGAGCACCCAGCGGTGCGCCTGCTGCCCGCTCTCGCCGTCGTCGCCGGGGGCGGGGGCTGGGAGCGGGGGCGCCGCTGGGCGTGCCGCCGCGGAGCGGGGGGTCTGCGTCGTCATGCAGGAGAGCCTGGTGTAATGCCCTTGTGCATCTCAACCCTTACGGTGAGTACGCCGTCCTGCTGGCGGCGGAGCTGGCCGGCGACTTCCCGGCCTCGCGCGAGGGCGTCGTCGCGTGCACCCGGGCGCACGGCATGACGGTGGACTTCCCGCCGGCCGAGGACGACCTCGTGCGGGTGCGGGAGGTCGTGGACACCTGGCTCGCGGTCGTCGACGCCCCCGGTGCGGCCGAGCGGGCGGCCCTGCTCAACGAGCTGATGGCCGCGGCCGCCGCCTACCCGCGCCTGGTCGACCACGACGACGAGGGGTGGCACCTGCACTACCGCGACCCCGGCCAGCGCCTGCCTCAGGTCCTGGCGTCGGTCATCGGCGTCGGCACGGCGCTGCACCTGACGACCCGGGGCATGCACCGGCTCCACCGGTGCGCCGCAGGGCCCGCGGTGGGCGACGGGTGCACGCGCGTCGTCGTCGACGTCACCCGCGGGGGACGCCAGCGCTACTGCTCCACCCGGTGCGCCAGCCGGGCGGGCGTACGGCGGCACCGCGCACGCCAGGGCTCGTGACGCCGCCGAGCCACCGGGGGGTGAGGAGCGCCACACCACCCCTTCGGGTGGCGCGCCTGGCGGTCGTCGGTCGCCGCTGCCACTCTCCTGCCTGCCGGCGGGCAGCGTCGGCACCGCAGGACCGCTCCGACCGCGGCCTCGACCACTGCGACGGAGGGCCAGTGACGGCTGATGCTCGGACGGCCGACTCCCCGACGGCCGACTCCCTGACGGGAGACGCGGCCGGGCCGCCGGTCGAGCGGTCACCGGTCGTGCGGGTGGCGGCGGTCGACGACCACCCGACGTTGCTGCTGGGCATCGAGGCGCTGCTCGAGCAGGAACGGATGGACTACCTCGGTGGCGCCGGGACCGTCGCCGAGCTGCTGTCCAGAGGGCAGCGTCCGGACGTCGTGCTCCTCGACCTCCGCCTGGCCGACCGCTCGCGGCCGGAGGCCAACGTGGGCGCGCTCCTCGCGGCCGGCGCGGAGGTCGTCGTCTACACCGAGGGCCAGCAGCCGGCGCGGGCCCGCGAGGCCCTGCGGGCGGGGGCGCGGACGGTCGTCCTCAAGCGTCACCCGCCCGAGACGCTGCTGGCGGCCGTGCTCGACGCCGCCTCCGGCTCGACGCACCCCACGCACGAGCTGGCGGGCCTCCTGGTCGACGAGCCGTGGCTCGACCCCCAGCTCAGCCCGCGCGAGCGGCAGGTGCTGCACCTGTACGCCAGCAACATGCCGAGCAAGTCGGTGGCGCGACGCCTGGGCCTGAAGGACGACACGATCAAGACCCACCTTCGGCGCATCAAGGCGAAGTACACGGCCATCGGCCGCGAGTGCGGCACCAAGCTGGACCTGCGCGACCGGGCCGTCGAGGACGGTGTCTACGACCCCGACGACCAGGACCAGCCGCTGCCGGAAGGCCCCGCGCCGCTGCGCCCGTGGTAGCCCTCGCGGTCGACGACCGGGCGGCGACGCCGCGACCACCCCTCGCGCGGCTGCTCTCGCTCGTCCTGCTCGCAGCGATCGCGCTCGGGCTCCCCACGCTCGTGGTCGACCTCGCCGGGCCGCAGGCGCGTGCCCTCTGGTGGCGTCTGCCCGTGTCGCTGGCCCAGGTGGTCGCCGCGCTGATGCTGGTGCGTGACGTCGTGCGAGGGACGTCGCCGACACCGGCGGCGGCCCTGGTCTGGGGCAGCTGGTTTGTCTCGGCCGTCGTCGCGCTGGCGCTGGGGCTCGCCGGCCTGCCCGGCGACGTCCCCGAGAGCGACCGCCTTCCTGCAGCCGCCGTCGCGGCCGTCGTCCTCTGCCGCGGTGTGCGCGTGCTGCTCCCGGTCCTCGTCCTGGCGGGCGTCCAGGCCTGGGCGCGCGTCGTCACCGAGGCGCGCTCACCCGGGGATGCCACGGACGACGTCGTCTTCGCCGTCGCCAACGTCGTCGTGCTGGCCGTGGCTCTGCGGTCGTTGGAGGTGCCGGCCGGTCGGCTCGCCGCCCGACGACGCGTGGCCGAGCAGACGGTCGGCTCGGCCGAGCAGCGGCTCTCCGCGGCGGCTGAGCGTGTCCGCTGGCAGGCGCAGGTGCACGACGGCGTTCTCGCCGTCCTGAGGCTGGCCCAGGAGGGGCATCGGCTCGACCCGCCGGCCGCGCTCCAGGCCCGCCGGGCGCTGGCGGCCCTCGTCGCCACCAACCCGGCCGCCACCTCCGAGGCCGCGACGACGACCCAGGACCTCGCGGAGGAGGTTCGGGAAAGCGCCGAGGCCGCGGCGAGCGGGGCGGTGGTCGACGCCCAGGTCGTGCCGGGAGGGCTGCCGCGACCGGTGGCCAACGCCATGGTCTCGGCCACGTCGGAGTGCGTGCGCAACGTCGTGCGCCACGCCGGCACCCAGGGGCGGTGCCGGGTCGTCGTGCGGGCGAGCCCGGTCCTCGTGGTCGTGACGATCGCCGACGAGGGCGTCGGGATGCCTCGCCGCCCTCGTCGCGGCGACGTCACCCTGGGGCTGCGGGTCGCCGTGGAGCAGCGCCTGGAGGTCGTCGGGGGCCAGGTGGCCTACGAGAGCGCCTTCGGTCGAGGGACGACGGTGCACCTCTCGTGGCGGTCGGAGGGGAGCGCGTGGAACGGCGCCCGTTGATCCTCGCGACCTCCCTGTGGGTGGGGCTGAACCTGCTCTACCTCGGGCTGACCCTGGGGGCGACGTCTGCCCCGGGGCTGTCGGTCCTGGCTGGTGGGCTCGTCGCCGCCGCGACCGTGGTGGTCGCGGCTCCTCTGCTGCTGCGGTGCCCGAAGCCGCTGACGCGGTCGACGGCGACGGTGCTGGCCGGGGTGGTGCCCGTGGCCGCGCTCCTGGTGATGCCCTTCCTCGACGGCATGGCGCGCTTCGGTTACTCGAACTGGTGGGTGGGCGCCACCGGGCCCCTGCTCGCTGGCCTGGTGCTGCGCCGGCGCGGAGGGGCCGCGGCCGCGGCGGTCGCCCTCGCCGCGGTCGTGCTGCTCCTCTGGGCGCCGCCGAGCCTCGAAGGTGCTGCGCTCCTGGAGTTCTGGTTCTCCCGCTCCAGCCACGTCGCCGTCTGGCCGTTGGGGGCGCTCGGCGTCCGGCTGGCCCTAGAGCGGGTGCAGGACCGCACGCTCCTGCTGCAGCGCGGTGAGGACGCCGCGCTCGCGCGGGCCGAGCGGGTCCGGTCCCTCGACGAGGAGTCCACCCGCGTCGTCGCCGCGGCGGCGCCGCTGCTGCGGCGTCTCGCGGCTGGGGAGGTCGTGGACGCGGAGCTGGCCGCAGCGGCCCGCAGCGCCGAGGCGACCATCCGGGACGAGCTGCACGGCGGTCGCCTGCTCACCCCCGAGGTGCGGGCCGGGGTCGCCGCGCTGCGGCGGCGCGGCTGGCGCGTGCACCTCTCCGACCGGGTCTCGCCGCTGGCGCTCGAGAGCCCCGGGCAGCAGCTCGCTGGCAGCGTCGTCGCCGACCTGGTCGAGGCCTGCCTGGCCGCCGAGACGCCCGGGGAGCTCGTCCTCCTTCGGCCGGGCGACCCCTCGACGGTGCTCACGGCGCGCGTCGACGCGCCGACGTCGACCCTGGACGTCGTCGCCGTGGCCATCGGGGTGCTGGCCGAGGCGCCCGGGACGGCGGGCGAGGTCGGCCCACCTCGTCGGGCGCTCGGCTGGGACACCGAGCGGGCGCCCGACAGCCTGTGGCTGGCCGTGCGCACAGAACCCGTCGAGAGCCCGCCGGGAGGTCTCCGGCCCCTGCCGGCCGACCTCTGAGCAGCCAGGGTCGCCGAGCCGTCCGTCGTCCCTCGACGTGAAGCCCGACGGAGCCGGCTCGCTCGGCGACCGAGCGGTGGACGCCGCGCGGAGGTCATGCCGTCACTCAGAAGATGAACGCCGTTCACCTTCCAGACGTCCTCACGGCTGGCTGGCCCAGCCGCGGGCAAATGTGATGCAGATCACAGAAGACCCGGGCGAGCTAGTCCCTCGGTGCTATCACCAAGGACGCAAATCGGGCACACGCACCCAGTGGACGTCACGGTGCAACTTGCCGGTAACACCACGGACGGTCATGAGACGAGGTCTGACCTCGCCACTCGGCCGCGTTATCGCGACGCACGGCTACCTTCTGCGCCGGGCCACGGGGGACGGGCTCGGCGCCATGACGGAGCGTCACCAGAGGTGACGACCTCCACGGTCAGCTCGGTCACGGCGCCACTCTTCGACGAACTGGGGATTCGCGATGACCGCTGTCGACTACACCGGAGCCTCGACCCTCACGGGTCCGCTCGAGGCCGGCGGGGACGCCGTCCGCTGGCGCCGCGTCCTGAGCCGGCGCCAGCGGGTCGCCGTCTCGGGCATCGCGGCGCTGCACGCGGCGCTCGTGACCGGCTTCATCGCCTTCCTGCTGTGGCCGGGCAACCTTCCCGCCCTCGGCAGCCTGCCGCTGCTCGAGGCCGCCGTCGCCGTCTGCGGGCTGGCCATGGTCGTCGGCCTGCAGGTGCTGCAGCTGCTGGGGACCGCCAGCGGCCTCAACTTCGCCTTCCGCGGCGTCGACCCGGTGCCGATGGCTCCCGAGCCGGGCCTGCGGGTGGCCATGCTGACGACCATCGTCCCCAGCAAGGAGCCGTGGGAGGTGGCCGAGGCGACGCTCCTGCGCTTCAAGGAGCAGCACTACGAGGGCGTCGTGGACGCCTGGATCCTCGACGAGGGCGACGACCCGTACATCCGGGCCCGCTGCGCCGAGCTCGGCATCCGGCACTTCTCCCGCAAGGGCGTGCCGGCGTGGAACACCGCCACGGGACCCTTCCGGGCCAAGACCAAGCACGGCAACCACAACGCCTGGCGCGCGGCGCACGAGTCCGAGTACGACGTCGTCACGCAGATGGACCCCGACCACGTGCCGCTGGAGACCGGTGACGTCCTGACCCGGCTGCTCGGCTACTTCCGCGACCCCGACGTCGCCTACGTCGTCGCCCCGCAGGTCTACGGCAACCAGGCCGACAGCTTCGTCGCCCGCGGGGCGGCGCAGCTCGCCTACCTCTTCCACGGGGTCATCCAGCGCGGCGCCAACGCCCTCGGCGCCCCGCTGCTCATCGGCACCAACCACGCCTTCCGGCCGGCCGCGTGGCGCCAGGTCGACGGCTACCAGGACTGCATCATCGAGGACCACCTCACCGCGATGGTCGTGCCCGCCGCCGTCAACCCCGCCACCGGGCGCACGTGGAAGGGCGTCTACACGCCCGACGTCCTCACCGTCGGCGAGGGCCCGACGTCCTGGACCGACTTCTTCTCCCAGCAGCGCCGGTGGGCCTACGGCATCGTCGAGATCGTCAAGCACCACAGCCCTCGGCTGCTGAAGAAGCTCACCTGGGGGCAGCGGCTCTCCTTCGCCTCGCTGCAGTTCTTCTACCCCTCCGTCGGCATGGTCTGGGTGCTCGGCAACGCCATCTCGGCGCTCTACCTCGTCCTCGGCATCACGATCTCCGAGCTGGCCTGGCAGCCGTGGCTCGCCCTCCTGCTGGCGACCTCGGGCGTGAGCCTTGCCGCGTTCTTCTACCTGCGCCGCTTCAACCTCGTGACGCACGAGCGGCGCTCGTGGGGCATGGCCGGCCTGCTGCTCAACCTCGTCACCACACCGGTCTACCTCTCCGCGGCCCTGGCTGCCGCCAGCGGCAAGGCCCTGGCCTACAAGGTCACCGCGAAGGGTCGGCTGACCTCCGGCGACTCGCTGCAGACCTTCCGCCTGCACCTCGGGTGGGCCACCTTCGCCGTCGCCTGCATGACCCTCGGCGCCGTGCAGCTGCACAGCTACCCGGCCCTCTACGTCTGGATGGGCATCACCCTCCTGACGGCCCTGACGCCCGTCGCCATCTGGGCCCGAGGTCGCAGCGCCACGGTGTCGGCCCCCGCCGCAGCCGACGCGCAGGCCCTCGCCGCCGCCAGCGCGGCGGCCAACCCGGCGCTGCCGGCCCCGTCCCGGACGGTCGCGGGCATCCCGGCGCAGGCCCAGGCGGTCGCCGCCTCGGCGCTCCTGGCCGCGGCCCTGCAGCACCACGAGCCCACCACCGAGGTGGAGGCCGAGCCCACCGGCTCCTGATCGACGCCTCGCGTCGCTGAGAGCGGCGGCACCACCGGCGGCCGTCCGCCGGTGGTGCCGCCCCCGTCCCGGGCCCCGCACCTCGCGACCCGCGCCACCACCCACGCGCCCACGCCGCCGACGTCGACGTCGCCGGCCGGACGCGCCGACCCGTCACACCCAGGGGGAGCACCACCATGAGCCCACGCGTACAGCACCGCCGGAGCCGGGCCGTCACGGTCGCGCAGGTCGGTCTCGGCAGCGTCGCGGTCGCCCTGCTCGCCGGCGTCGGCGTCTCGGCCGTCGCCGCTCCGGCCGCGCCGCCGGACGAGCACGCCCACCACCACGAGGAGGGCGCCGTCACGACCTCCGGGGAGACCGTCGAGGACGCCGCCCAGCAGGCCGTGGCGGCGGGTGGCACCCGTGACGGGGACACCTCGGAGAACAGCCTCGACCTCAGCTCGGAGGAGATCGCGGCCGCCGTCGACGAGCAGCTGCCCACCGGCCCGCCGCCCGTCGTCCAGGGCCCGACGGACCTGGACCCGCTCCGGCACGGCGAGTGGGACCACGACGCCGTCCGCATGCCCGAGGCGGCGACGGCCCCGGGGGCGGCGTCGGCGCCGGGCGCCATCCACACGGTGCTGCTGGCGACGGGGAAGGTCCTCGTCGTCGCCGGCTCCGGCAACCAGTGGATGAACCTGCAGGGCAGCTCCTTCACCACCTGGCTGTGGGCCCCCTCGGTCGAGGGGCGGGCGGCCTGGACGCAGGTGCCCACCCCCTGGGACGTCTTCTGCGCCGGGCACACGACGCTGCCGAACGGCGACGTCCTCGTCAACGGCGGGACGACCGCCTACCCCGTCTACGACGACGCGACGGGTGAGCTGCTCCACGACTGGGACGGCTCCAAGGAGTCCTACGTCTTCGACATCTCCGAGGAGAGGTACGTGCGGGCCGCCGACATGGCCGCCGCCCGCTGGTACCCGACGACGCTCACCCTCGGGGACGGCTCGGCGCTCACCGTCGGCGGCCTCTCCGACGAGGCGCGAGACCTCGGCGTCGTCTCCCACAACACCGACCTCGTGGAGCACTTCGACCCGGGCTCGCGCACGTGGTCGCAGGCGCCGCGGATGAACTTCACGACCGCGGACCCCTCCGTGCCGACGCAGGCGGCCGGCCCGAACGAGACCCGCACCTTCCCGTACTACCCGGGCCTGACGCTGCTGGAGGACGGCACGATCTTCTACTCCGGCGCCTCCAACGGCGCCAACGGGATCATGCCCGGCATCTGGGACTGGAGGACCGGCGACTTCCGCAACGTCGACCGCATCCCCCTGCCCTACCAGCGCAACTCGGCCGCCACCGTGCTGCTGCCGCCGGCGCAGGACCAGAAGGTCATGGTCATGGGCGGCGGGGACTGGTCGGAGCCGACGACCGCCGACACCCAGGTCATCGACCTCAAGGGCGGGACCGCCGGTCCCTGGGTGCAGGGCCCGCCGCTCACGGCGCCGAAGATGTACGTCGGCGCCGTGATCCTGCCCGACTCGACCGTCTTCGAGACCAACGGCGCCGCCCGCTTCCGCGAGGGCGGGGTCCGCACGGCCGGCCTGTACGACCCCGAGGCCGGGACGATGACGGAGATGAACTCCCCGGTCGTCGACCGGCTCTACCACTCCGAGGCCTTCCTGCTGCCGGACGGCCGGGTAGCCGCGCTGGGCTCCCAGCCGCTCGACGGCACGATGGACCTCGACATCTCCCTCTTCTCGCCGACGTACCTGACCAGCGGCGCCGAACGGCCCGTCGTCACGGGTCCCGGGACCGTCTTCGGCGCCGAGGCCCTGCCCTTCGACGTCGCCCTGCCCGAGGGCACCTCGCTCGAGGGGGCCGCGCTGCTGCGCCCGAGCGCGACGACGCACTCCACCGACCCCGACCAGCGCCTGGTCGACCTCGTCGTCCAGCGCACCGGCGAGGGCACCTACCGCTTCAGCGCGCCGACCAACCGCAACCTGCTGCCGCCGGGGCAGTACATGCTCGTCGTCACCGACTCGGCAGGGACGCCCTCGGAGGCGGTGTGGGTCAGCGTCGACGTCCCGACCGTCAACCCAGCCCCGGCTCCTGACGCGCCCGACCCCGACGCGCCCGACCCCGACGCGCCTGACCCCGACGCGCCTGACCCCGACGCCCCCGACCCCGACGCCCCTGACCCTGGCACCCCTGACGAGGGGACCGAGGCGCCGGCCGAGGGGCTGGGCGCCACGTGGACGATGCAGGGCTGGGAGGCCCGCATCACGACGGACGCGGGGGCGGCCGGCCGCGACGTCCACCTCGAGGAGCGCGTCGGGCAGGAGTGGGAGTACCGCACCAACGACGTCACCGGCTCCGACGGGTCGGTGACGATGACCTGGGGCGGCGGCGGTGCCAAGACCTTCCGGCTCCGGGTCGTCGGGACCGACGAGCTCTCCGCCCCCTTCCGGGTCGTCTACGGCACCGGCCCGACGTCCGGCAGCACGCAGGCCGGCGCGCCGGTCGGCCGGACGTTGGCGCTGGACGTCACGACGGGCGGCTGGGAGGCCCGCTTCACGGCGCGCTCCTCGACCGCCCGCGCCGGCCAGGACGTCGTCCTGGAGCAGCTGGTCGACGGGCAGTGGTCGCGGGCTACCAACGCCCCCACGGGAGAGCACGGCGTCACCCCGCCGATGGTCTGGGGCGGCGGCGGGACCCACCAGTTCCGCGCCGTCCTGCCCGACGACGGTGACCTCGACGCCGCGACGAGCCCTGTCGTGACCGTCACCTACGGGCCTTGAGGTCACGCTGGGGGCCGCCCGGCCCGCACCAGGGCCGTCCGGCGGACGACCGAGCAAGCAGGGGGTGAGGCCGTGCCTGGGCTGAGGAGGGGGACGGGCGCGGGCCCGCGACGGCCCGCGCCCGCGGTGGGCCGGTGGCTCGGCCGCGCGGGGTCGCTCGTCGTGGTGGCGTCGCTGGTGGGCGCGGCCCCGGCCCCGGCGCCGGCCTCGGCCCCGCTCGCCGAGCGCGCGCTGCTGGGCGCGTTCGTGCACCAGCCCGGGCTCGTGGAGGGCGACCCGGCCGGGGTCGCCGCGCTGGAGGCGCTCCTCGGCCGGCGCCTCGACGTCGTCCACGACTTCCTGCCCTGGGGCGTCCCGCTGGCCCGGGTCGCCGACCGGGCGCCCGAGCGGCCGCTCCTCGTCTCCTGGGCGCCGAGCGCGCAGGCGGTGCGCGACCTCGCGGCCGGCCGGCCCGACGCCTACGTCGACGGGGTCGTCGCCGACCTCGCGGCCCGGGAGGCGGCGACCTTCCTGCGCTTCGGCTACGAGATGAACGGCTCGTGGAACGCCTACTCCGCGGCGGCCGACGGCGGCCCGTCGGCGGCGCAGTTCCGGCAGGCCTGGCGCGAGCTGGCCCGGCGCCTGGACGCCGCCGGCGCCGACGTGCCCCTGGTGTGGTGCCCCAACGAGCGTGACTGGCCGGCCGTCGACGGCAACCGGCTGGAGGACTACTGGCCCGGGGCCGACGTCGTCGACGTCCTCGGCGTCGACGCCTACGACTGGGGCTCCCAGCGGCCCCGCCGCGGCGACGGGCGCCACCGCAGCTTCGAGCAGGTGCTCGCCCGGCCCTACGAGCGCGTGACCGCGCTGCCGCGCACCGCGCACCTGCCCGTGTGGCTCTGCGAGACCGGCACCACGGAGGTCGAGGGCCGCCCGCAGGCCAAGGGCGACTGGTACCGCGACCTGTACGCCTCGACGCGCTTCCCCCGCCTCGCCGCCGTCGTGCACTTCTCCCAGGACGACCAGCGCGACGTCCAGCGCGACTGGCGCCTCGACACCTCCCCGGAGAGCGTCGCCGGCCTCCGCGAGGCCCTCGTTGGCAGCGGGAGCACGGCGACGGCCTCGGAGCGGGCGCCCGCGGCGGCCGGGCCTGCGGACGAGGCCACGTGGGCCGGGCCCCCGCACGTCACCTGGGTCATGCAGGACTGGGAGGCACGGCTCACCGTGCGCACCGGCGTCCCGGGCGGTGACGTCCACCTCGAGGAGCTGCTGGCCGGCGAGTGGGTGGCTCGCACCAACGACCTCGCCGGCCCGGGCGGCGAGGTGACGCTGACCTGGGGCGCGGGTGCCCCGAGCACCTTGCGGGTGCGTGTCCTCGACGACGAGCAGACCTCACCGCCCTTCACCGTCGTCTTCGGGCCGGGGCGCTGGACGGGCACCTCCTCGACGCCCGTCTAGCCGACCCGCGTCAGGTCGTCTGCTCCAGGCAGCCGGCGACGAGCGCGAGCCCGTCGGCACCGACGACGTCCCCTGCCAGCAGCGGGAGCTCGCAGCGCGGCACGTCCGGCAGGCCGCGGCGCAGGACGTCGAGGTGGCGCTCCTCCTCGACGCGGCGGCGCTCGAGCAGCTCCCCGGCGCCCGCGGGCGAGCGGCGGTTGACGACGAGCGCGCCGACGTCCAGGCCCGCCCGCCCCAGCTGGGCGTGCACCTCGAGCGTCTCCGCGACGGGTAGCCGCTCGGCGGTCAGGACGAGGGCCACCGACGTGCGGTCGGCGTCGGTGAGCAGGTCCCGCAGGTGCACGAGGCGGGCGCGACGACGCTCCAGCACCCGGCGGATCTCCTCGTCCCGCTCGGGACGTCCCGCCGGACGCCGGTCCCGCCGACGGCTCGGCCCGAAGACCCCGTCGGAGACGTCGCCGTCCGGCGCTCCGCCGACGGTCCGCAGCGCCGCGCCGAAGCGGGCCGAGCGCTCCCGCCGGCGCAGCAGGCCGTCGGTCCAGGCCGACATGGTCTCGGGCAGCTGCACGAGCCGGACGGTGTGCCCCGACGGCGCGGTGTCGAGGACGACGAGGTCGTGCGGGGAGTCCTCCAGCACCTGCGCGAGCCGCTCCAGCACGGCGGCCTCGTGCGTGCCGGGTGCGTCCCGGGCCAGGTCGAGGTGCTTGTCGACCTCGCCGGCGAGGTGCTCGGGCATGAGCCGGCGCAGCGTCGCACCGACCGCGCGCAGGTGCTCCTCGGTCGTGCGACGGGCGTCGACCTCCAGGCCGTCGAGGCCTTCGGCGAGCGGGACCGCGGTGTCCCCGACACGCCGCTGCCACAGGTGGCCGAGGTTGTGCGCCGGGTCTGTCGAGACGACGAGCACCCGCCGTCCCGCCCGGGCCTGGTGCAGCGCCGCCGCCGACGCGACGGTCGTCTTGCCCACCCCGCCCTTGCCCCCGACGAGGAGGACCCGGCGCCGGGCGGCGAGGTCTAGCAGCACCCGACGTCGTCCAGCGGCGAGCGCTCCAGGCCCATCCGGCGGTGCCAGTCGTGGACGCGGTCGTAGACGGCGGGCAGCAGCTCGACCGTGTAGGCGCTCGCGGGGTTCGGCACCCCCAGCGCCTCGCCGACGACGACCATGAGGAAGAGGTCGTCCTCGTCACGCTGGGCCCGCGCGAAGGTGCGCCGGTACGGCCCGGCGTAGGCCGCCTGCAACAGCGCCGCGGCGCGGGCCCACCGCCCGACCGGCGGTGCGCCGGACGTCCGGGCGGGGGCAGGGTCGGCGGTCACCGCTCGGTGGTGGGCTCGGGTGCGCTGGGGCCGGCGTTCTCCGCGGCGGGCGCGGTGAGGTCCGGCGTCTCCTCGTCCTCCTCCGGCGGGGTGCGCCGGGCCCGCGACATCGCCACTGCCGCCTCGAAGACGACCCACAGCGCGGCCACGATGATGACGACGTCGAGCCCGAGCAGCAGCCAGTTGCCGGCCTCGTAGAAGGTCCGCAGCTGGGCGAGGGCGGCGAGCATCGCCATCGTCAGGACGAAGGCGAGCGGCACCAGCACCGGGAGCACCGGGCGGCGCTTGCGCAGCAGGATCACCGCGACGACCGAGAGGGTCAGCCCGGCGAGCAGCTGGTTGGTCGTGCCGAACAGCGGCCAGATGACCATGCCGCCCGTGCCGTCGGCGCCGGCGCCGAAGGCCAGCCCCGCACCCACGAGGACGACGACGCCGGTGGCGAGGTACCGGTTGGTGCGGACCCCGAGGATGTCCCCGGCCTCCTGCACGACGAAGCGCTGCAGGCGCACGCCGGTGTCCATCGTCGTCGCGGCGAACAGCACGGCCATGGTCGCGAGCACCGTGCCGCTGAGGGAGGCGGGCAGGCCGAGCCCCTGGTTCATGATCGTGCTGCCGCCCTCGACGAAGGCCGCGACGCCGCCCTCGTTGAACGCGGAGTAGACCGACTCCCAGTCGGCGAGCGTGGCGTAGCCGGCGGTCGTCGCGATGATCGCGCCGAGGGCGAGCAGCCCCTCGCCGACGGCGCCGAAGTACCCGACGAAGCGGGCGTCGGTCTCGGAGTCGAGCTGCTTGGAGCTCGTCCCCGAGGCCACGATGCCGTGGAAGCCGGAGATCGCGCCGCACGCGATGGTGACGAAGAGGAGCGGCACGAGGCTCGGCGTCCCCTCCGGCACGGCGGTGTTGACCGCAGGCGCGACGATGGTCGGCGAGGCGACGGCGACGGCTCCGTAGAGGATGCCGAGGCCGATGAAGAGCTGCAGGCCGTTGATGTAGTCGCGCGGCTGCAGCAGCACCCACACCGGCAGCAGCGACGCGACGCCGGCGTAGAGGAAGAGCACGAGCACCCAGAAGGCCGCCGGGGAGAGGCCGAGCACCTGCTCGGGCAGTGCCACCGGGACGGCGTCGCCGAGCAGGATGAGGCCGTACAGCGCCGTGACGCCGACGACCGACATCGGCACGAGCTTGAGGCCGAACCGGTAGAGCCCCTGCCCCAGCAGCACCGCGACGACCAGCGCGCCCCACACGGGGATCACCGACGACGGCGTCGAGACGAGCAGCGTGGAGATCACGACGGCGAAGGCCGCGTTGACCATGAGCAGCAGCAGGAAGATGACGACGAGGAAGAGATTGCGTCCGCGCGCCCCGACGTAGCGGCCTGAGAGGGCGCCGATCGACTGGCCGCGGTTCTTCGCCGAGGCCCACAGCGCCCCGAGGTCGTGCATGCCGGCGAAGAAGACGGTGCCGATGGTCACCCAGAGGAAGGCGGGCAGCCAGCCCCAGATGACGGCGACCGCCGGGCCCACGATGGGTGCGGCGCCGGCCACGGACGTGAAGTGGTGGCCCCACAGCACGAACTTGTTGGTGGGGACGTAGTCGACGCCGTCGCGCAGGGCGTGCGCCGGCGTGCTCGCCCGCGCGTCGAGCCGGTAGACGCTGCGCGCGAGGTACCTCGAGTAGAAGACGTACCCCGCCAGCACCATGGCGATGCCGACGACCGCCAGGACAAGGGAGTTCATGGAGCTCCGATCTCGTCGTCGCTGACGACCGGACGCGGCGCAACGGACGCTGCTCGCGAGTGCCTCACGGTAGCCGCCGGCCGCGGGGACGACGCGCTCGCGCAGCGTGGGCTCCGTCACCCGACCGGCGCCCCCCGTCCTCCGCCGGCTCCCCCCGTCGGCGCAGCCCGGTCGGACCCTTCAGGGTCCAGATGACGTCCGCGGGCCTGCGAGCGGTCAGCCCGGCCCTGCGGCACCCGATAGCAGGCGTCATGGAGACCGCGGTCATGCACCCCACCTACCTGCCGTTCCGCGAGGAGCAGCTGCTCGCCCGCTTCGCCGCAGCCAGCGGCGGGGGCGACCCGGCGGCGCGGCTGGAGCACTACCGCGGACCCCTGGAGCAGCTGGCGGCCGCCGAGGCCGTCGCCCGTGTGCCGCACCAGCGCAGCGCCGGCTCGGCGGCAGGGGACACCTCGCTCGACCGGGACGAGCGCTTCTGGACGGCCTCGGCCCTGCTGAGCCTCGTCGAGGGCCCGAGCCCCGCGGCGGACCTGGCGGCACTGCTCCGCCTCACCTACGGCGAGGCGCCGCCGTTCGCCGGCTTCGCCACCTGGGCCGACGCCCTGGGCCCGGCGCCTGAGCTGTACCTCGAGGTCAGCCTCCCCTCCCCGCCGAGCTACCAGCACCACCTGCGCTCGCAGCTGCGCCGCCACGTGCTCACCTACCAGCAGTACCGGCAGGGCACGGAGACGACCAAGCTGGAGGGCGCCTCGCTCGTCGACGCCGTCGTCGTGAGCCCGACGACCGGCATGGCCGTCGTCGTCGTCGCCGAGGTGCTGGCCGACATCGCCTCCTCGGTGACCTACGACGTCGTCCGCAACGAGCTGGCGCGCCTGGTCGACGTCACCCTGGACGCGCACAAGGGCCACCCCCAGCCCGCGCTGCGCACCCGCCGCCCTGACCGCACCTGCGTGCTGCTGCTGACCCCCGAGGTCTTCCGGGACGACCGCACCTCACGCCTGTACGGGCACCTGCACACCGCCTACACCACGCACCCGGACAGCCTGGAGAAGCACCTGCCGCACCGGCCGGGCCCCGTCGTCCGGTCGGCGGCGGGTCGCCTCGGCTGGGCCACGTGGGAGGACGTCGAGCGCGTGCGCCCGGGCAGCCTGCCCTGGCGGCGGTGACGGGCGGTCCCGGCGTGCGGCGTCAGACCCTGCCGGGGGCGTCCACCTCGGTGACCCCGCCGCGCAGGGCGGTGGCCTGGGCGTCGCGAGCGGGCTCGTAGCCCTCGATCCGGCTGATGCGCTGGGCGATGATCCCGAGCAGGACGCCGTAGATCACCTTGGAGACCACGTCGGCGATCGTGTAGCTCATCTGCCGGGCGACGACGCCGTCCGCCGAGTCCCAGATGGCCGGCATGAGGTAGGCGCCGGGGTAGAGCATCCACGTGATCGTCAGCAGCCAGAAGACGCCCTTGACCATCGGGCGGACCTCGAGCGGGAGCCGGTCGACGTTGCCGTAGGTGGTGCGCCAGACGACCGCGATGATGATGGCGAAGAAGACGGTGCTGATGGCGCCCCACACCCAGAAGGGCGCCTCGCGGCCGACCTCGTAGAACTGCCCGACGTAGCCGGTGTAGACCATCGCGAGCCCGGAGACCACGAAGATGACGACGCCGCGGCGGAAGGCGACGCCCGTCACCCCGACGACGACCAGCAGCTGCACGAGCAGCGCCGGCACGTCGATGGACCAGTTCATGTACCGGAAGCCGTTGCTGAACAGCTGGTCGCCGACCACGTACTGCGCGCCGTCCCACACGAAGGTGCGCTGCCACTGCAGCGAGAGCACGAGCAGCTCGAGGAAGGCCGAGACCATGACGACGGCCGACAGCGCCGAGGCGAGCCGGTACCGCGGCAGGGCCTGCTTGCTCGTCACCAGGAAGTAGACGAGGCCGGCCGCCATCGCCGCGTAGCCGATGGTGAAGACGTGGTCGACGATCGAGTACTGCCAGTAGTTGTAGGTGAACTCGTTCTCGATGTTCACGGCGGCTCCGTCCACGAGCAGGCGGCGTCGAGGTGTGCCCCCCCGTGAGGGCCGACGAGCAGAGCATGGGTGGAGCGGCCGGCGTCCGCACGTGCAGCGGAGGTCGCGGCCCGCAGTCGTGACCGCACTGTGACGTGGCCACGGGACCGGCGGCCGCGCGCTCAGCTGGTCTGCGTGTTCGGCAGGTGCCGCCCCACGTACCCGACGTACACGTGCCCCGAACGGCGCGTGTCGTCGAGGTAGTGCAGCCGCGGGCTGGTCTGCCCGAAGGTGAGCAGCTTGAGGTGCGCGCCCATGAAGGTCCGGCCCGTCGGGTCGACCTCCGGCGGCACGGGCAGCACCCGCGGCGCCCGCAGCCGCGGGTCGGTCTGCACGGTGCTGCTCTCGCAGCGCGCGTGGCGGCTCGCGGGGAAGGTGCACAGCCCCTCGGGGGTGCGCTCGAGGTAGCCCTGCACGTCGCCGTCCCAGCGTCCGTCGGCCTTGGCCGCGGCGTAGTCGCGCAGCGCGAGCAGCCCCTCCCACGTGCGCTGCAGGTGCAGGCCCGTGTGGACGACGTCGTCGAGCTCCAGGGCGGCGGCGTCGTCGGCGGTGAGGACGACCCGCTCCAGCTGCGGCTGGCGCAGGCGGGCGAGCAGCTCGGCCATCGACGTCGGCACGTCCTCGGCGCTGTCCTGCGGTGCGTCGGACCACACGTCGAGACTGACTCCGCTGCGCTGCACGAGGCGCTGCAGGTCCCGCAGACGACGCTCGGCGTCCCCGCGGGCCTGCTCGGCGAGGGTGCGCTCCAGCTGCTCGTCGGCGTGGGCGCGCTCGGCCTCGGCGAGGCGCTGCTGCGCGGTGGCGAGGTCACGGCCCAGGTCGTCGAGCAGCGCGGCCGCGGCGACGGCGTCCCGGTCCGGGGTGTCGAGCGCCGCGGACCGGTCGACGACGGCGCGCAGCAGCTGCACGGCCTGCCGGGTGAGCACCTCCGAGCCGGTGAGGTCCACGAGCAGCTCGCCGAAGGCGCGGCGCAGCTCCGGGTCACGGCGCTGGTCCCGGCGTTGGTCCCGGCGCTGGTCGGGAAGGGACGAGGGGCCGGACGCGGGGGTGGCCGGGGAGCCGTCCTCGACCGGCGTGCGCGGGGAGGGGACGTCGTCGGCGTCCGAGGGCCGGCCGGCCGGCGCCGAGGCCTGCTCCGGCGCCGTCGTGGCCTGCTCAGGCGCTGTCGTGGCAGGCGCGGGCGGGACAGGGAGAGGAGCCGCGTCCTCGACGGCCGGGGCGTCGACCGCCGCGAGGACGTCGGGGGGCAGCTCGGCGGGGGCGTCCGCCGGCCACCCCGGCGCGGGGGCGGGCGGGGCCACGAGCAGCGGGGAGTAGGAGCACGGCTCATGTCGGTGACCGGGCTTCCCGCCGGCCACGGCACCAAGGGCGTGGCACGCGCCCGAGAGGGGCGCACGAGGAAGCGCGGAAGTGGTCACGAGACGTGCATCGGCACGACCCGCCGTTCACCTGAGTGGGTGACGGTCGGCGCGTCGTCCTGCGCCGTGGCCACGCCACGTGCGAGCCCGGCCGGGCGAGAGGTGACGACGTCCGCCGTGGGGGCCCCTGGAGGGATGGAGGGCCACGAGGCGCGCGACGGGCGTCGGGTGGGTGACGCGGTCGGGCGGCCTCGGCGCGGGACGGGCGTGGCGCCGGCCCGGGCGCTAGCGTCCCGCGGTGCGCCGGGGTGCCCGCCCCGGACGACGGCGCCGGACGAGGAGCGAGCAGTGAGCGACGACACCCCTTCCCCGCGGTACGGCCAGCCCGGGTGGCAGGACCCGTACGCGACGTCGTCGAGCCAGCCGGGCCACGGCCAGCCGTCGCCGGTCACCGGCTACGGCGGCACGTCGGGGGCGACGACCGTCCCTGCGACGTCGATGCTGGCGACCAACAGCAAGGCGGTCGTCGCCATCTCGAGCTGCTGGGCCTTCCCCCTCCTCGGGCTGGTCTTCGGCATCATGGCCCGCCGGGAGATCGCCAGGACGGGTGAGGGCGGCAGCGGCTTCGCCATGACCGGGATCGTCGTCGGCGCCGTCTTCACGGGCATCATCGCCCTCTACGTCGTCGGGGTCATCGCCGTCGTCGGCCTGGGGATCGCCGGCTCGGGCTTCTGACCCGAGCGGCCTCAGCCGGCCAGCATCCGCCCGACCCGCCGGGTCCCCAGGAGGCCGCGGAGGTAGTCGCGGTTGCGGGCGCTGACGGACAGGCCGTCACCGCCGTAGTGCTCGCAGGTGATGGGGCCGCGGAAGCCGAGCTCCACGGCGTCGGCCAGCATCTGCCGGTAGCTCATGACGCCCGTCTCCAGCGGCGCCGGCGCCGTCGTGATGGCGCCGGTGGTCTCGTCCTCGGTGCGCAGGTAGTTCTTGGTGTGCCAGTAGTTGGTGTACGGCAGCACCTTCGCGGCCATCTCGTCCCAGCGCTCCACGGGCCGGTGGAGGCGCTGCAGGTTGCCGAGGTCGGGGTTGAGGCCCACCTCGGGCAGGTCGACGTCGGTGACGAAGCGCACGGCGCCGTCGGCGGTGCCGAGGTAGGTGTCCTCGTACATCTCCAGGGAGAGGACGAGCCCGTTCTCGGCCGCGTGGCGTCCCAGCTCGCGGGTGCGCTCGACGGCGAGCCGGTAGGTGCCGGGGTCGACGTCGGGGTCGGGGTCCTGCGCCCCCGGGGCCGTCCAGAACCACAGCGCCCGCTTCTGCGCCGGGGCGAGGGCGCGGAAGAAGCCGACGTTGAAGACCTCGGCGCCGACCGTCGTCGCCGCGTCGATGCCGCGGTGCAGCAGCGCGAGGTTGGCCTCGCCGTGCTCGGGGTCGACGGGGCTCTCGCGCGCCGTCGAGACGACGGGGACGCGCAGCCCCAGGTCGGCGACGACGTCCTGGAACTCTCGCAGGCGCTCGGGGGAGAGGTCACCCAGCCGCAGCCAGGAGTCGGTCGGGTCGACGCAGTCGAAGCCCGCGTCGACGACGTCCTCGAGCGTCCGCGCCCACTCCTGCGCGCTCTGGTCCTGCACCGACGAGCCGTCGGGCAGCACGCCGGGGTACTGGATCATCGCGGCGGCGATGGGCCAGTCCTGCGGTCCGGTGGGTGTCGTCCGGGCTTGCTTCACCTGCGTCTGGGCCGTGGCCACGATGTCTCTCCAAGGGGGTCGGTGCGGCGGGTGGGGCCTGGCCGCCTCAGCGGGTCGGCGCCGGCTGCCGGTCCCGCCGGGCCCTGCGCCGGCGCACGAGCGCCACGACGAGCGGGGCGACCAGGGCGAGGATGGCAGCGGCCATGAAGGCCGCCGAGATGGGGCGCTCGAAGACGATGAGCAGGTTGCCGCGCCCGAGCGAGGACGTCTGCACGAGCGAGCGCTCCAGCAGCGGCCCCAGCACGAGACCCAGCACGAGCGGCGCGGCCGGGAAGTCGAAGCGCTTCATGAAGTAGCCGAGGACGCCGGCGGCGAAGGCCACCCACAGCGAGAACGTGTTGTTCCCGATGGCGAAGGCGCCGAGCAGGCTGATGAAGAGGATGAACGGGTACAGGTAGCTGTAGGGCACGCGGAGCGCCTGCGCGAAGACGGGCGCCAGCGGGAGGTTGAGCACCAGCAGGAAGAAGTTGCCGATGACGAAGGAGACGAGCAGGCCCCAGACCAGCGCCGGCTGCTGCTCGAACAGGAGCGGGCCCGGCTGCAGCCCGAAGATGACGAAGGCGCCCAGCAGCACCGCGGTGGTGCCGCTGCCGGGGATGCCGAGCGACAGGGTGGGGATGAAGCTCGCGTTGGCGGCCGCGTTGTTGGACGCCTCGGGGGCGGCGACCCCCTCGATCGCCCCCTTGCCGAGCTCGCCCTTGTGCTTGCTGACCTGCCCCTCCAGCCCGTAGGACATGAAGGTCGCGAGCGTGGCCCCGGCGCCGGGGAGCACGCCGAGGGCGAAGCCGAGCCCTGTGCCCCGCAGCGACGAGGGGATCATCCGGCGGATGTCCTCGCGCGTGATGAGCAGGTCCTTGAACCGGGCCCGGATCGGCTTCTCCCCGCCCCGGTGGATCTGGTGGAGCACCTCGCCGAGGGCGAAGAGCCCGATGAGCACGGCGATGAAGTCGAGCCCGCCCAGCAGGTTGACGCTGTCGAAGGTGAAGCGCGCCGTGGTGAAGCCCGAGGCGATGCCGACCGTGGACAGCAGCAGCCCGACGGCGGCCATCGTGATGCCCCGGAGCAGGTTGTCGCCGGCGAAGGAGACGATGGTCGAGAGGCCGAGCAGGATGACGGCGAGCGTCTCGGGCGGCCCGAACTGCAGGGCCAGGTCGGCGATCGGGGCGGCCAGCAGCATCAGCCCGACGATCGTGATGATCGCGGCGATGAAGGAGGAGATCGCCGAGACGGCCAGCGCCGCCCCGGCTCTGCCGTTGCGGGCCATGGCGTAGCCGTCGAGGGTCAAGACGACGCTCGAGGAGTCGCCGGGCGTGGAGATGAGGATCGAGCTGATCGAGGCCCCGTACTGGCAGCCGTAGTAGATGCCCGCGAGCATGATGATCGCGGTGACCGGCTCCAGGGCCAGGGTCACGGGCAGCAGGATGGCGACGCCCGTGGCCGAGCCGAGGCCCGGCAGCATGCCGATGACGGTGCCGAGGGCCACGCCGATGAAGCACCACAGCAGGTTCTCGGGCGTGACCGCGGTCGCGACGCCCAGGGCGAGGTTGTCGAGCACGGCGCCTCCTCAGACCAGCCCGAGCGCGCCGCTGGGCAGCGGGACGCCGAGCACCCGTTCGAAGACCAGGTAGCCGAAGCCGAAGCAGGCGAGGGCCCCGAGGCCGGCCTGCAGCGGCGGCTTGCGCTCGACGAGCAGCAGCAGCACGAGGACGGCCAGGCTGAGGGAGAGCAGCAGGCCCACCAGCGGGACCAGCAGCAGGGCGGCGAAGAGCAGCCCGAAGACGACGGCGATGGCCCGGCTGCGCTGGGCCGAGGTCCGCCCGAAGACGTCGAGCTCCTCGTCCTCGCCCCCTCCTGCGTCCGCGGGCACGGCGGCGGCCTGCTCGTCCCCGACCGGCGCGTCGACGTGGCCGTCGGCGCGAGCGGCTCGGCGCTGCAGACTCATCCGGGCCAGCTCCGCGAGGGAGGCCAGGAGGATGAAGGCCCCTGTGCTCACTGGGAGGAAGCCGGGGCCCACCTCGCCGTCGACGAGGAAGCCGTACTGCCACCCGAGCGCGGCAGCGACGAGCCCGAGCGCGGCGAGGGCGCCGGTGCCTACGAGGTCGGAGCGACGGACGGCGCCCGTGGCCACCCCGGTGGCGGTCACCTCGACCGGCCGGTCCTGGCGCTGGCCGGCGTCCCCGCCGCCGCTCACGGCTGCAGGGCCGACCGGACGTCGGCGTCGTACTGCACGAGGTACTCGCCGAACTCCTCGCCGAAGAGCGTCTGCGGCTGCAGGTAGTTGCTGTCGATGTACTCGTCGTAGCTCGCCGTCTCGGCCCAGTCCTCGCTCGCCTGGACCCAGAAGTCCACGGCCTCCTGCGGCATCTCGGGCGGGCCGACCATGCCGCGCCACTGGGCGAAGGTGACGTCGACGCCCTGCTCGGAGCCGGTGGGGATGTCCGCGAGCAGCTCGTTCTCGTACCGCTCGGGCGCCAGGGCGCACAGCCCCTTGATGTCGCCCGCCTCCAGCTGGCCGATGACCTCGCCGGGGTTGGTGGCGGCGACGTCGATCTGGCCCCCGAGGAGCGCGGCGATGACCTCCGCGCTGGACTCGAAGGTGACGCGCTGCAGCTCGACGCCCTCCTGCTGCTCGATGAGGGTCCACGCGATGTTGTCCGGTCCGGTCGACCCGGAGACCGCGGCCGTGAGGGACGCCGCCTGCGCCGCCTCGATCATGTCGGAGCACGTCTCCCAGGGGGAGTCGGCGGGGACGACGACGATGTTGTAGTCCTCGCCCACCTTCACGATGGGGGTGAAGCTGTCGTAGGAGAAGGGGACGTCCTGGACGACGGGCAGCGTCACGAGCGCCGTCTCGCTGGCCAGCAGGGTGTTCTCGTCCCCCGCCGAGGCGAGCAGGTCGCCGTAGCCGACGGCACCCGAGCCGCCGGTGATGTTCTGCACGGTGATGGTGAGGTCGGTCACCTCCTCCAGGCCGGAGGCGATGGCTCGACCGGCGAGGTCGGAGCCGCCGCCGGCGGAGAAGGGCACGATCATCGTGACCGGGCCGCTGGGCGCGCCCGCGTCGTCGCCGCCGCTGCTCGTGCCGCCGTCGCCGCAGGCGGTGAGGGCGAGCCCGGCGGCGGCGGCCAGGGCGAGCGTCGTGGTGGTGGGTGTCCTGCGCATGGGGTCTCCTCGTCGAGATCAGGTGCTGCGGGAACGCGGTCGTACGGGT
>NZ_JBBHZF010000023.1:191232-219656 GCF_037482365.1 Pseudokineococcus sp. 1T1Z-3 | reverse complement strand
GGCGTCGTACGGGTCGGGCGTCGTCCTGGTCGGCGTCGTCCGGGTCGAGCGGCGCGCCGGTCAGGCGCGGGGGAGCTCAGGCGCGCTCGACCAGCTCGACGGCGACGTCGAGGGCGCGCTGGGTCGGGCCGGTGCTGGCGACGCCCTGCCCGACGATGCCGTGCGCGGTGCCGTGCGCGGGGGTGGCGATCGGCACGGGCAGACCGCCCTGCACGGTGACGCCCTGGTCGAAGCCCATGAGCTTCATGGCGATCTGGCCCTGGTCGTGGTACATCGTCACGACGCCGTCGAAGTCGCCCTCGCGGGCGCGGATGAAGAGGGTGTCGCACGGGAAGGGGCCGTGGGCGTCGATGCCCTCGGACCGCAGCAGGGCGACGGCCGGCGCGATGTGGTCGATCTCCTCGCGGCCGAACTTGCCGCCCTCGCCGCCGTGCGGGTTGAGGGCGCACACGGCCAGCTGCGGGCGCTCGACGCCCTGGGCGGCGACGACGGTGTGCAGCAGGCGCGTGGCCTCGGCCACCTTGTGCGCGCTGATGCAGGAGGCGACCTCGGACAGCGGGATGTGGGAGGTGACCCGCGACGTCGTCAGGCCGGGCACGAGGTTCAGCTCGGACGTCGTCCCGGTCCAGCCGAGGCGGTCGGCGAACCAGCGCAGCTCGTCCTCGTGCTTCATGCCGGCCATGGCCAGGGCCTGCTTGTTGAGGGGGGCGAAGACGATCGCGTCGGCCTCGCCCCGCTCGTAGACGCCGAGAGCGCTCTCCAGGTCGGCCATGGCGCGGCGGCCTCCCTCGACGCTGACGCGGCCGCGGTCGACCGGGGCGTCGGCGAGGTCGCTGCCGAGCGCCGCGACGGCGTCCGCGCTCGCCGCGGCGGCCACGGGGACCTCGACCCCGGCCTCGGCGGCGGCGGCCGCGAGCTCGGCCTCGGAGGCGAGGACGAGGAAGTCGACCCGCCCGCGGTTGGCGGGGTCGGCGACGAGCTTGGCCACCAGCTCAGGGCCGATGCCGGAGGGGTCGCCCAGCGTCAGGGCGATGCGAGGTCGAGACGGTGCGGTCGTGCTCATGGCGTCGTTGCCTCCTGCGGGTCGTCAGCACTGAAGATCGCAGATCCTATAGGAAGGAGGCTAGGCGCTCATCAGTGAGGGCGCAAGCCCCGGGCCGGTCAGGTGCGGTCGGCGACCCGCCCGGCGAGCGCGAGGGTGTCGTCGACCGCCCGCTCGCGCACGCCGGCCAGGTGCTCGGCCATCGCGGCGACGGCCTGGTCGGGGTCGCCGCCCTCCACCGCCCGCAGGATGCGGCCGTGCTCGGCGAGCGCGGCCTGCCAGTCGGTGACGCCACGTCCGGCGCTCTGCACCAGGCGGTGCAGGTGGGTGCCGAGCCCCTGGAGCATGTCGCGCAGGTAGGGGTTGCCCGAGGCCTCCACGATCGAGAGGTGGAAGGCCCAGTCGGCCTCGAAGTAGTGCCGCATGACCACGGCGGGCGGCGGCGAGGCCGGGCCCCAGGCGTCGACCATGGCCGCCGCCGCGGCCTCGTGGCCGGCGTGCGCCTCGCGAAGGCGGCCGGCCAGGAGCCCCTCGCGGGCGACGGCGCGGCGGAGCGCCTCGATCTCCAGGACCGAGCGGGCCTCCATGAGGTGCCCGAGCTGCTCGGCTCCTGGGTGCGGGGCGACGGCGTAGCCCTTGAGTGCCGTGCGCACCACGAGGCCGGTGTGCTCGAGGAAGGCGAGGGCCTCCCGCACGGGCGTGGGGGAGACGCCGAGCTCGCGGGCCAGGCCGTCGATGCTCAACGAGCCGCCCGGTGCCAGCCGCTGGTCGAGGAGCATGTCGAGGAGCGCGTCGTACACCTCGTCGCGCAGCAGCTGGCGGCGCAGGACCTCCGTCGTCCGCGGCGCGTTGACGTGGGCCACGCCCTGGACTCTAGCCGCGACCCATGCGCGATCCGACATCCTCTAGGATCTGGCGCGTCCCGGTCAGGGTTTCCGCGGACGCCGTCGGGAGGAGCCTGGTGCAGGGGGTCGTCGACGGCTTCGCGACCATCCTGCTCGTCATCGCGGTGGGGGCGCTCGTCGCACAGCTCGGCGTCGTCGACGAGACCGGCCGCAAGGTGCTCTCGCGCGTGGCCTTCTCGGTCGCGAGCCCGGCCCTCATGGTCGTCGTCGTCTCGGGCGCGGACGTGGGCCGGCTCTTCACGGGCTACGTGGCGGCGGTCACCGCTGGGCTGCTCGTCGTGACGGTGACCTACCTGGCGCTCGCCCGCTTCGTGCTTCACCGCGACCTCACGGGCGCCGTCACCGGGCTGCTGTCCACGGGCTACGTCAACGCCGGCAACCTGGGGCTCCCCGTGGCGGCCTACGTGCTGGGCGACGCCGCGCTGATGGCGCCCGTGCTGCTGCTGCAGATGCTCGTGCTGCAGCCGATCGCCATCGGCCTGCTCGACCGGGCCGCGGCGGACCGTCGCCCCTCGCTGCTCCGGCTGCTGACGGTGCCCTTCCGCAACCCGATCACGGTCGGCGCCCTCGTCGGCCTGCTCCTCAACCTGTCGGGCCTGGTGCTGCCCACGGCGCTGGGCAACCCGCTCGCGCTCGTCGCGGACATGGCGGTCCCGACGATGCTGCTGGCCTTCGGCGTCTCCCTGCGGCTCGGCCCGATGCCGGGCCGCGGCTCGTCGCTGCCCGAGCTCGGCGTCATCACCGTGCTCAAGACCCTCGTCCAGCCGGCGACCGCGCTGCTCGTCGCCGGCCCCGTCCTCGGCCTCCCGGGGCCCGAGGTCCTCGCCGCCACCGTCATCTCCGCGCTGCCGACGGCGCAGAACGTCTTCGTGCTCGTGGCCCGGTACGACTCCGGCCGCTCGCTGCTGACGGCGCGCGACGCCATCTCGGTGACGACGCTCGTGTCGATCCCCGTGATGGTCGGCGTCTCGGCCCTTCTCTCCTGACCCCCTCCTTCCCTGACCCTTCCTCGCGGGAGGGACAGGGAAGGGCAGGGCAGGGGGCTCAGCGGTCGCGGTCGAGCGCGGCGTCGAGGTTGACGGCGGCGGAGATCAGCGCGAGGTGCGTGAAGGCCTGGGGGAAGTTGCCGAGCGCCTCGCCGGAGGGGCCGATCTCCTCGGCGTAGAGGCCGAGGTGGTTGGAGTAGGTGAGCATCTTCTCGAAGACGATGCGGGCCTCCGTCAGCCGGCCCGCACGGGTCAGCGCCTCGACGTACCAGAACGAGCAGAGGTTGAAGGTGCCCTCCTCGCCCTCCAGCCCGTCGTGGCCGGTGATGGCGTACCGCGAGACCAGGGAGTCCGACACGAGCTCCTCGCCGATGCGGTCGAGCGTCGAGAGGAAGCGCGGGTCGGTCGGCCCCGCGAACTTCACGAGCGGCATGACGAGCAGCGAGGCGTCCAGCGACCGGCTGCCGGGGTGCATGACGTAGGCCCGCAGCTCGGGGTCCCAGCAGTCCTCCTGGACGAAGCGGTGCGCCTTGTTGGCGATCTTGCGCCACTTCTCCGTCGGCGCCGGCAGCCCCCGGTCGCGCGCCACCCGCAGGGCCCGCTCGTAGGCCACCCACGTCATCAGCGCCGAGTAGGTGAAGCGCTGCCGCGGGCCGCGCACCTCCCAGACGCCCTCGTCGGGCTCCTGCCAGTGGTCGGCGAGCCAGTCCAGGCGCTTGCCGAGCGCCGTCCACAGGTCGTAGCTGATGGGCACCCGGCGGTTGTAGAGGTAGACGGAGTCCATCACCTCGCCGTAGACGTCGATCTGGCGCTGGTCGACGGCCGAGTTGCCGACGCGCACCGGCCTCGACCCGCGGTAGCCCTCGAAGTGCTCAAGCACCGACTCGGGCAGGTCGGGGTCGCCGTCGATGCTGTACATGATCGAGACGTCCTTCTCGACCGACGCCTCGTCGCAGCGCTTCTGCACCCAGTCCATGAAGGCGGTGGCCTCGTCCAGGAAGCCGAGCCGCATGAGGCCGTAGACCGTGAAGGCGGCGTCGCGCAGCCACGCGTAGCGGTAGTCCCAGTTGCGGGCCCCGCCCAGCTGCTCGGGCAGCGACGTCGTCGGCGCCGCCACCAGCGCGCCCGTGGGGTGGTAGACGAGCAGCTTGAGCGTGAGCGCCGAGCGCTGCACCATCTCGCGCCACCGGCCCCGGTAGCGGGACGTGGCGACCCACCGGTGCCAGTACTCGCTGGTCCGGGTCAGCAGCGCGTCCACCTCGCCGGCCTGCAGGGGGCGGACCTCTCCGCGCCACTCCAGGACGACGTCGACCGACTCGCCCTCGTCGACGTCGAAGACCCCCTCGACGCCGCGCCCGTCGTCGGTCACCCGCAGCGGCACCGGCGTGCGCAGCACGAAGGCGCCTGCAGGGCTGGTGAAGACCGCGCCGACGCCGTCGACCAGCCCGACGTCGTGCGGCACCCGCCCGTAGTCGAAGGCGGGCCGGCACACGAGCCGGAAGCCCGTGCGGCCGCGCACCGAGGTCACCTGACGCACGAGCAGGTCACGCGCCGCGGTGAGGTCGCGCGTCTCGGGGACCATGAAGTCGGTGACCTCGCCGACGGAGTCCCGCGTGAGGTAGCGCGTCAGCAGGATGTTGGTGTCGGGCAGGTACAGCTGCTTGGGCCGCGAGCTGGTGCGCGCGGCCAGGGAGAAGAAGCCGCCCCTCTCGGCGTCGAGCAGCGAGGCGAACAGCGACGGCGCGTCGAAGCGGCCGGGGCAGTACCAGTCGACGGTGCCGTCGGTGCCGACGAGGGCGACGGTCCGCAGGTCCCCGATGACGCCGTGCTCCTCGATCGGGAGGTAGGTCGAAGCCACGGGCTGAGCATGGCCCAGGCCCGGCGGACGTGGGGGCACCGCCTCGCGACCCGAGGCCTCGCCGCCGAGTGGCTCCCGCCGCGCCACCCGCGCCGCCCCGGGCGGCTGGCACGCTCGCCCCGTGGAGCGCTACGTCGTCGAGGGCGGCACCGCCGTCGTCACCGGGGGCGCTGGCGGCATCGGCGCGGCGCTGGCCCGGCTGCTGGCGGCCCGCGGCAGCCACCTCGCCCTGCTCGACCGCGACGCCGAGGCCCTGGCGGCGCTGGCGCGGCGGCTCTCGGCCCGCCACCCCGACCTGTCGGTGCGCACGTACGTCGTCGACCTCGCCGACGCCGGTGCGACGGCGCGGGCGTGCGAGGCCGTCCTCGCCGACCACCCGCGCGTCACGCTCGTCGTCGCCAACGCGGGGACGGCGGTGGGCGGGCTGTTCGCCGACCTCACCCACGAGGAGTTCTGGCGGGTCGTCGAGGTGAACCTGCGCTCCACGGTCCAGGTGGTCGGGGCGCTGCTGCCGCGGCTGCGGGCCTCGCCCGGTGCGCACGTCGCCGTCGTCTCCAGCGTCTTCGGGCTCGTGGCGCCGCCGGGCCAGAGCGCCTACGCCACGAGCAAGTTCGCCGTCCGCGGGTTCGCCGAGGCGCTGCGGGTCGAGCTCGCGCCCGAGGGGGTCGGCGTCACGTGCGTCATGCCCGGTGGCACCAGGACCCGGCTCGCGGCCGACGCGCCCGCGGCGGCGGCGCTGTCGGCGCAGGACGCCGACGCCGGCCGGGCCGCCTTCGAGCGGATGCTGCGGATGAGCCCCGTGGACGTCGCCGAGCGGGTGCTCCGGGGCGTGGAGCGGCGCCGGCCGCGCGTGCTCGTCGGCGCCACCGCGGTGCTGCCGGCGCTGCTGGAGCGGCTCGCCCCCGGCTCGGCCGTCGTCGTCCTCGTGGCGCTGGGTCGCCTGGCCGGCCTCGGACGGCTGCTGCCGCGCCGTCCCGGCGGTGACGTCGGGCCGTGAGCAGGGGCGACGGCGCTGCTAGCGTCCGCGGCGACCTCCGGGAGCCCCACGGGACGGGCTGAGAGGACGGCTGCCGCCGTCGACCGGTCGAACCTGGCTGGGCGGCAGGCCCAGCGGAGGGAAGGAGCGCCCGTGCGCGCTGCTCGTCTGACCGCCGTCCAGGCACCCGGTGCCACCCCACGCGACGTCCTCGAGGTGGTCGAGGTCCCCGACCTCTCGCCCGGCCCGGGGGAGGTGCTGCTGCGGGTGGGCGCCGCTGGCGTCTGCGCCACCGAGCTGCACTTCCTCGACGGGCTGCTGCCCGCGCCCCGCTTCCCCGTCACGCTCGGCCACGAGGTGGCCGGCACGGTCGAGGCCGTCGGCGACGGCGTCGCGCGGTGGGACGTCGGGGACCGCGTGGCCGTCCACTACCTGCACTCGTGCGGGGACTGCCGCCCGTGCCGCACGGGGCGCGAGAACACCTGCGCCGCACCGGCGGGCATGCTCGGTTTCGCCTCCGACGGTGGTTTCGCCGAGCAGCTGGTCGTCCCGGCCCGCAGCCTCGCGAGGGTCCCCGAAGGCCTCGACCTCACCTCGGCCGCGCCGGTGACCTGCAGCGTGACGACGGCGCTGCACGCGGCCGCCGTCGGCGACGTCCGCGCCGACCAGGTCGTCGTGGTCTACGGGACCGGCGGCGTGGGCCTGGCTCTCGTGCAGGTGCTCCGGCGCCGCGGCGCCCGCGTGCTGGCCGTCGCCCGCTCGCAGGCCCGACGGGACGCGGCCACCGACCTGGGCGCCGAGTGGGTCGTGGACCCGGCCGACGGCGACGTCGGGGCACAGGTGCAGGAGCTGACGGGCGGGGCCGACCTCGTCGTCGACCTCGTCGGCACGCAGGCCACGGCGGACGCCGCGCTCGCGGCGCTCGCCCCCGGCGGGGCGCTGCTCTACGTGGGCTACAGCCACGAGTCCGTGACGCTCTCGCCGCTCCAGCTGGTCGTCGGCGAGCACCGGGTGCTGACGGCGGTCTCCTGCACGCTCGCCGAGCTGGAGCTCGGGCTCGACCTCGTGGCCCGCGGCGAGGTGCGGGTCCTCCTCGACCGCGTCGCCCCGCTGGAAGAGCTGCCCGACGTGCTCGCCGCGCTCGCCGCCGGCGACGTCGTCGGTCGCGCCGTCGTCGTCCCGTGACCGGCGACCCCGTCGGCGGCCAGAAGCACCTGCGTATCAACGCCTTCCTCTACGCCTGCGGCCACCACGTCGCGGCCTGGCGGCAGCCGGGCTCGCCCGCGGACCGCCTGGGTGACGTCACCTACTGGGAGGAGCTGGCGCGCACCGCGGAGCGGGGCGGGCTCGACGCCGTCTTCCTCGCCGACGGGCACGCCGTCGGGCCGGTGCAGCACGGGCCGACGTGGGTGCTGGAGCCGTTGACGACCCTCGCGGCGATGGCCCGCGCGACGTCGACCGTCGGGCTCGTCACGACCGTCTCGACGACCTTCTTCGCGCCGTTCGCGATCGCCCGGGCGCTGGCGTCCCTGGACCACCTCTCCGGCGGGCGGGTCGGGTGGAACGTCGTCACGTCGATGACGGACGCCGAGGCCCGCAACCACGGCCTGGCCGCCATGCCGCCGTCCGCCGAGCGGTACGCGCGGGCCGACGACGTGGTCCGGGCCGTGCTGGCGCTGTGGGACTCCTGGGACGACGACGCGGTCGAGGTCGACCGCGAGGGGCGCTGGGCCGACCCGGAGGCCGTGCACGCCGTCGACCACGACGGCCCCTTCGTCCGCACCGCGGGCCCGCTCACCGTGCCCCGCAGCCCGCAGGGGCGCCCGGTGCTCTTCCAGGCCGGCGCCTCCGAGGCCGGGCTCGACCTGGCGGCGCGCTACGCCGACGGCGTCTACGCCGTCGCGCACGACGCCGAGACCTCGCGGGCGCACGCGCGGGAGGTGCGCCGGCGCGCCGCCGCCGCGGGCCGGGACCCGGCGTCGGTGGCCGTCATGCCGGGGCTCGTCGCCTTCGTCGGCTCGAGCGAGGAGGAGGCGCGCCGCCACCGCGCCGCGCTGGACGCGCTGCTGCCCGTCGAGCACTCCCTGGCCCAGCTCGGGGGGTTCGTCGGCCAGGACACCTCGGCGTGGGACGTCGACGCCCCGGTGCCGGACCTGCCTCCTGCGGAGTCCTTCACGGGGCCGCAGGGGCGCTACCGGACGATCCTGCGGATCCTCGCGGCGGAGCGGTCGGCCGACGGCGGGCGGCTGCGGGTCCGCGAGCTCCTGGGGCGTCTCGCGGCCGGCGGCGGGCACGCGACGGTGCTGGGGACGCCGGAGCAGGTCGCCGACGAGCTGGAGCACTGGTTCCGCACGGGCGCCGCCGACGGCGTCAACCTCATGCCGCCCTCGCTGCCCGGTGACCTGGAGACCTTCTGCGAGCACGTGGTGCCCGAGCTGCGCCGCCGGGGGCTCGTCGCGCCCGAGCCGGCGGGCACGACGCTGCGCGAGCACCTCGGGCTGGCCCGCCCGGCGCCGGTCAGGGGCTGACCAGGGGCCCGTCCCACCGGGCCAGGCCGCCGCGAAGGTCGACGACGTCGGGCACGCCGGCCGCCGTCAGGGCCGCCGCGGCCTGCGCCGAGCGGCCGCCGGCGGCGCAGACGACGACGAGGGGGGCGCCGTCGGGCACCTGCGGGCGCTCGCCGGCCAGCACCTCGCCCAGCGGCAGGAGCACCGAGCCGGGCACGACGCCGGTCGCGTGCTCGTCGGGCTCGCGGACGTCCAGGACGCGCGCCCCGCCCTCGACCAGCGCCCGCAGCCCGGCGGCGTCGACGTGCTCGACCTCGGGCGGCTGGTGCGCCGCGTGCGCCGAGAGGTCCTGCGGCGGCGTGCGCCTCGGGTCTCGCCCCACCCGCAGGGTCCGCCAGGACGCGGCGAGCGCGTCGAGCACGAGCACCCGCCCGACCAGTGGCTCCCCGACGCCGACGAGCAGCTTGAGCGCCTCGGTCGCCATGACGGCGCCGACGCTCGCGCAGACTGCGCCGAGCACGCCCACCTCCGCGCACGTGGGGGCGTCGGTCGGCGGCACGGGGAACAGGTCGCGGTAGCAGGGGCCGTCGCCGACCCACCCCGTGCCGACCTGCCCGGCGAAACCGAGCACCGAGCCCCAGACGTAGGGCACGCCGGCGAGCCCGCACGCGTCGTCGACGAGGTACCGGGTGGGGGTGCCGTCGCTGGCGTCGACGACCAGGTCGTAGCCGCCGACCAGGCGCAGGGCGTTGTCGGCGGTCAGCCGCTCGCGGTGCTGGACCACCTCGACGCCGCTGTCAAGGCGCCCGAGGGCCTCGGCGGCGCTCTCGGTCTTCGCCCGGCCGACGCCGTCCTCCCGGTGGATCACCTGGCGCTGGAGGTTCGAGCGGTCGACGACGTCGTCGTCGACGACCCCGAGGGTGCCGACGCCGGCCGCCGCCAGGTACAGCAGGACGGGCGAGCCGAGGCCGCCGGCGCCGACGACGAGCACGCGCGCGGCGGCCAGGCGCCGCTGGCCGAGGTCGCCGAGCTCGGGCAGGACGGCCTGGCGGGCGTACCGCCGCGAGCGGTCACCGGGCAGCGGTGGCCCCGGCTGGACGAGCGGCGGGACGGGGTAGGTGGTCATCCGAAGTCTCCTCTCGCGCCTGGGTCGCCGCCGGTGCCTCGGGCGTCGGCCGAGCCGACGTCGGGCATGCCGGCGGTCGGGGAGGACGCCAGCGCCCGGTGCCGCTTGGGCACCCGCCCGGCGAGACGGGCGAGGCGGCCGGACTCGACGGCCAGGCGCATGGCCCGGCCCATCTGCTCGGGGCGGTGGGCCCGGGTGACGGCGCTCGCGACGAGGACGGCGTCGCACCCGAGCTCCATCGCCAGGGCGGCGTCGGAGGCGGTGCCGACGCCGGCGTCGAGCACGACGGGCACCCGCGCCCGCTCGGCGATGAGCGCGACGTTGTGCGGGTTGAGGACCCCGAGGCCGCTGCCGATCGGCGCGCCCAGCGGCATGACGGCCGCGCACCCGGCCTGCTCCAGGCGCTGGGCCAGCACCGGGTCGTCGTTGGTGTACGCCAGGACGGTCGCGCCCTCGGCGGCCAGCTGCTCGGCGGCCTCCAGCAGCTCGACGGCGTCGGGCAGCAGCGTCTCGTCGTCGGCGACGACCTCGAGCTTGACCCAGTCGGTGCCGAGCGCCTCGCGGGCCAGGCGCGCCGTGGTGACGGCCTCGCGGGCGGTGCGGCAGCCGGCGGTGTTCGGCAGGACGAGGACGTCGAGGCGGCGCAGGACGTCCAGCAGCGAGCCGCGGGCGTCGGGGGAGACACGGCGGACCGCGACCGTCGTCATCTCGGTGCCGGACGCGCGCAGCGCCCGCTCCAGCACGGCGAGGTCGGTGAAGCCGCCCGTGCCGGTGATGAGCCGGGAGGAGAAGCGGCGACCGGCGATGACGAGGTCGTCGACGGCGTCGGCGGTCTCGGGGGTGATGTCGCTCGCCGGCCCCAGTGTCGCCGGGTCCAGGGTGGCCGGGTCGAGGTCCGTGCGGGCGGAGGACGTCGTGCTCACGCCTCAGCCTCCCGCCACGAGGTGGACGACCTCGACGCGCGCGCCGGCCGGCAACGGCGTGGTGGCCCACGCGCTGCGGGGCACGACCACGTCGTCCACGGCGACGGCGACGCCCTGCGGCTCGCCGCCCGTGCTGTCGTCGCCGCGGACGTGGGCGAGCGCGCGGGCGGCGGCTTCGGCGACGCTCGCGCCGACGGGCAGCACGACGCCCTCGCCGTTGAGCACCACCTCGGTGGCGGGTGCCTCGGTCATCGGACCTCCTGCAGGACGGGGCGGGCGTCGGCCGGGGAGCTCGACGAGAAGCGGTCTGGGGCGGCGACGTCCATGGCCGGTGGCAGCGGGTCTCCGCGCACGGCGGCGACGACGGCCTCGGCGGTGAGCCCCGAGAGCAGGACGCCGTTGCGCCCGTGCCCGGCGGCGAGCACCAGCCCCGGCACGTCGGTGGCACCGACGACGGGCAGGTCGTCGGGCGTCCCGGGGCGGGAGCGGGCGCGGGTCTCGACGAGCTCGCACTCCGAGGTGCCGGGCAGCACGGCCGCGGTGTCGTGCAGCAGGTCGTGCACGGCGCCGGCGGTGACGGCGTGGTCGAAGCCCTTGTCCTCGGTCGTGGCGCCGGCGACGAGCTCGCCGTCCGCGCGCGGCACGAGGTAGAGCGAGCGGCCCCGCACCGTGGCCCGCAGCACGCGCGTGAGCAGCGGCTCACCGGCCGGCATCCGCATCCGGACGACCTGCCCCTTGACGGGGCGCACGGGTGGGCGCGCGGACTCGGGGACGCCGACCTCACCGGACCAGGCGCCGGCGGCGACGACGACGTACGACGCGCGGACGACCGAGCCGTCGGCGAGCGTGACGCCGGCCGCACGCCCGTCCTCCACGAGCACGGCGCCGTCGGAGGTGACGGTCTGCACGCCGCGGCGTGCGCCGGCCAGCCGCAGGGCCTCGACGAGGCGGCGCGGGTCGACCTGGTGGTCGTCCTGCACGAGCACGCCCCCGGCGACGCCCGGGTCGAGGTAGGGCTCCAGCCGCCGGCAGGCCCGCGCGCCGAGCCGCTCGGCGCGCAGGCCGAGGGCGTGCTGCAGCGCGAGGACGTCGTCGAGGACGGCGCGGTCGTCGACGTCGGCGGCCAGCGCCAGCGAGCCGGTGCTGCGGTGCCCGGTCTCCCGGCCGCTGTCGGCGCCCACCAGCGCCAGGTAGTCGGCGAAGGCCTCCGCCGCGGAGAGGGACAGCATGTGCAGCTGCTCCCCGCCGTGGCGCAGCTCGGTGCCCGGCGCGAGCATCCCGGCGGCCGCCGCCCACGCCCCGCGGGCGGGGTCGCCGTCGGCCACGACGACGCGGGACCCGCTGCGGGCCAGCGCCCACGCGCACGCCGAGCCGACGACGCCGCCGCCGAGGACGACGACGTCGGTCTCGGTGGGCGCGGACGTCCCCGTCACGGCCGCCACCCCCGATGTCGCCGCCCCCGAGGCCGCTGCCACCGGTCGAGCCGGCGACGGGCAGACTCGCGCCCGTGGACGCCACCGACCGCCGCGCACGGCTCGCCGACGCCCGCCTCTACCTGTGCACCGGCGCCCGCCGGGAGCAGGGGGACCTGCCGGACTTCCTCGACGCCGTCCTCGCGAACGGGGTGGACGTCGTGCAGCTGCGGGAGAAGGGCGTCGAGGCGGCCGAGGAGCTGGCGCTGCTGGAGGTCGTCGCCGACGCCGCGCGCCGGCACGGCCGGCTGCTGGCCGTCAACGACCGCGCCGACGTCGCCGTCCTGGCCGGCGCCGACGTGCTGCACCTCGGCCAGGGCGACCTGACGCCCGCGCAGGGCCGGGCGCTCGCGGGCGACGACGTCGTCATCGGGCGCTCGACCCACGACGCCGACCAGCTGGCCACCGCGCTCGCCGACCCCGACGTGGACTACGCCTGCACCGGGCCGGTGTGGAGCACGCCGACCAAGCCCGGCCGTCCCTCGACGGGCCTGGACCTCGTCCGGTCGGGCGCCGAGACCGCCGGGGAGAGACCGGTCTTCGCGATCGGCGGGGTCGACGAGGACAACCTCGACGAGGTGCTGGCGGCAGGGGCCCGGCGAGTCGTCGTGGTGCGCGCGCTGACCGAGGCCGACGACCCGGGCGCGGCGGCGGCACGGCTCGCCCAGCGCCTGCGCGTCGCGGGCTGACTGCCTGCTGCTCACGTCGAGCTCCCTACACCGGTGGCCGGCCAGGTTCTTCCGGTCGACGGCCCCAGCCGTCCTCTCAGCCCGCTCGGCGCGGGCTCCCGCCTCGTCGGGGCGACCCTAGTCGAGGCCCGCACGGGGCCCGCGCCCGGCGGCGGGCTGCCAGGCTGACGCCATGCCCTCGGCCCCCGGCGCTCCCCACCGCACCATCGGCGTCCTGCTCTTCGACGGCGTCGAGGAGCTCGACGCCGTCGGGCCGTGGGAGGTGCTGGCCTGGTGGACGCAGCGCTTCCCCGAGGACGGGTGGCGGGTGCTGACGCTCTCGCGCGACGGCCAGCCGGTGACCGCCGCCAAGGGCATGGTCCTGGGGGCGCAGACCTCCGCGGCCGACTGCCCCGCGCTCGACGTCCTGCTGCACCCCGGCGGCCGGGGGACGCGCCCCCTCGCCCGCGACGAGGAGCACCTGGCGTGGGTGCGGGAGCAGCGCGCCTCGGTGCCGCTGATGACCAGCGTCTGCACCGGCTCGCTCGTCTACGCCGCCGCGGGGCTGCTCGCGGGACGGCCGGCGACGACGCACTGGGGCGCCGTCGACGAGCTGCGCGCCCTGGACCCGAGCGTCGACGTGCGCGAGGAGGCGCGGTTCGTGGACGACGGCGACGTCGTCACCTCCTCGGGGGTCTCGGCCGGCATCGACATGGCGCTGCACCTCGTCGTCCGGCTCGCCGGCGCCGACCGGGCGCGGGCGGTGCGCCGCGGCGTCCAGTACGACCCGCAGCCGCCGGTCTGAGGTCTTCGCCTCAGGTCAGCGCGGTGCGGGCACCGGCACGGACGGCGTCGGCCACGAGGTCCAGCGCCGGCGAGCGCAGCGCCCACTGCTGCCAGTGCAGGAGGACGTCGGCGCGGTCGCGCGGGCGAGAGCCGTCGGCGAGGTCGACGAGCGAGCCGTCGGCGCGCGCGGGCCCCGCCTGCAGGTCCGGCACCATCCCCCAGCCCATGCCGGCGCGGACGGCCCCGAGGAAGGCGCCCGAGCCGGGCACGTGGTGCGTCGGCGGGTCGACCGGTCGGCGGGCCCGACGCGCGGCGAAGTCGTGCTGCAGGCGGTCGCTGCGGTCGTAGACGACGACGGGCGCGGACGCCAGCGCCGATGGCGTGAGGCCCGCGGGGAACCAGCGTGCGGCGACGTCGGGCGTCGCCATGGGGCGGTACCGCATGCGACCCAGCGGGGTCGTGCGGCAGCCGGGGACGGGTGCGCCGTCGCTCGTGACGGCGGCCATGACCTCTCCGGCGCGCAGCAGGGCGGTGGTGCGGGACTCGTCCTCGCGGCGAAGGTCCAGCCGCACCTGGCCGGCGAGCGGGGCGAGCGCCGGCAGCACCCAGGTGCTCAGCGCGTCGGCGCCGACGGCGACGGTCACCTCGGGCAGGCCACCGTCGTCCCCGCCGAGCTCGGCGGCGGTCAGCCTGCTCAGGTGCGCCACCTGCCGGGCCAGCCGCAGGAGCGCCTCGCCCGAGGCGGTGGGGCGCACGGGACGGGTCCGCACGAGCAGCACCCGCCCGACCTGCGCCTCCAGCGCCCGTAGCCGCTGGCTGACGCCCGACGGCGTGATGTGCAGCCGCTGCGCCGCGGCCTCGAAGGAGCCGGTCGCGACGACGGCGGACAGCGCCGACAGCTGCGCCGGGTCCCAGCGCAGGTCGGAGGTGACGTCTGGCGCCCGGTCTTCGTGCGGTGAGTCGTCGTCATGCGGTGCGGCGTCGCCGGCTGTTGCCAGAGTCCCGTCCATCCTGAGCGATGCTACGGATGCCGGACTTTCCTGACCTGGTCTTCGCCGGAGGAGTCGGCCTAGCGTCCTGCTCCGTGGACCTCTCCTCGCTGCTCGCGGGCCTCGGCCTGGGCCTCTCGCTCATCGTCGCCATCGGGGCGCAGAACGCCTTCGTGCTGCGGCAGGGCCTGCGCGGCGAGCACGTCCTCGTCGTCGTCGCGGTGTGCGCGCTCTCGGACGCCGTCCTCATCACCGCCGGGGTCGCCGGCGTGGGGACGCTCGTGCAGCAGGCGCCGGCCGCGCTCGTCGTCGTGCGCGTCGGCGGGGCGGCCTTCCTCCTCGGCTACGCGGTGCGGGCGGCGCGACGGGCGCTGCGGGGCGACGACGCGCTGACGGCCAGCACCGCGCCCGGGCGAGGCACCCTCGCCGGCGCGGTGACGACGGCGGTCGCGCTGACGTGGCTCAACCCGCACGTCTACCTCGACACCGTCGTCCTGCTCGGCTCGGTGGCGGGGACCCGCGGTGACGGCCGCTGGTGGTTCGGCGGCGGTGCGGTGCTGGCGAGCCTGCTGTGGTTCGCCGCGCTCGGCTTCGGCGCCCGGCTGGTGCGCCCGCTCTTCGCCCGCCCGGGCGCATGGCGCGTGCTCGACGCAGCCATCGCCGTCGTCATGGCTGCGCTCGCCGGCTCCCTCCTGCTGGGCCTGCGGTCGGGGTAGCCCGAGCCAGGGACCTCGGCTGCGCCCGCCGCCGACGGGCGGGAGCGCCGACGGGCGAGGGCACGGGGTCGGTGGTGCCATCGGGGGGTGACCAGCCGCCTCGCCGCCATCGCCCTCGACGCCGTCGACGTCGCCCGCGTCGCCGACTTCTGGTGCGAGGTCCTGGGGTGGCAGCGCGTCGACGAGGGCGTCGAGGTCGTCACCATCGCCGAGGCCCCGGGCGTCTGGCCGGCTCTCGACGTCCTCGCGGTGCCCGAGGCCAAGACGGCGAAGAACCGCCTGCACCTGGACCTGCGGGCGGACGGCACCAGCACGGCCGCGGAGCTCGCGCGGCTGGAGGCCCTCGGCGCCCGGCGCGTCGACGTCGGCCAGGGGCCCGACGTGTCCTGGGTCGTCCTCGCCGACCCCGAGGGCAACGAGCTGTGCCTGCTCTCGCGCACGGTCCAGGAGATCGAGCAGGGCGAGGGCGCATGACGGCGTCCGCCCCGGCGCCCGCCCCGGCCCCGTCGCCACGCCGCTGGCGACCTCGGCGGGTCTACGTCACCCGCTCGGCCGCCGAGCTGCCGCACGGCCGCCGCATCCTGGCCCGCCTGGAGGCCGCCGGCGTCGGCGACGTCGAGCTGCTGCGCTCCGACCGGTTGCCGCCGCTGCGCGGGGAGGACGAGCGCAGCACCTACGCCCTGGCGAAGCAGACGCTCGCCGTCGTCGTCGCCCCGCCGAGCAAGCGCCGCCCGCAGCCGATCCCGCCGAGCGCGGACTGGCGGGTCGACCTCGCCGAGGGCTGCCCCGCGCACTGCCAGTACTGCTACCTCGCGGGCTCGCTCGGCGGGCCACCGATCACCCGCGTCTACGCCAACCTCGAGGAGGTCCTCGACGGCGTCGCCCCGCACGTCGGCACCGGCACGGTGACGAGCGCCAGCCAGGACCGCCGCGACGAGGGGACGACCTTCGAGACCTCCTGCTACACCGACCCCCTCGCGATCGAGCACGTGACGGGGTCGCTGTCCCAGGCCATCTCCTACGTCGGCACGCGCGACTGGGGCGGCCCCGTGCAGATGCGCTTCACGACGAAGTTCGACGACGTCGAGCCGCTGATGGCCCTGCCGCACCACGGGCGGACGCGGGTCCGCCTGTCGGTGAACGCCTCCGGCGTCCAGCGCTTCGAGGGCGGGACGGCCCGGATGCCCCAGCGCGTCGCGGCGCTGCGCGCCCTGGCGCTCGCGGGCTACCCGGTGGGGCTCACCATCGCGCCGATCATGCCCGTCGAGGGCTGGCGCGAGCAGTACGGCGCCCTCCTCGACGACGTCGCCGCCGCGACCGCGGACGTCGCGGGCCTCGACCTCACGGCCGAGCTCATCACCCACCGGTTCACCCCGAGGAGCAAGGAGGTGCTGCAGGGCTGGTACCCGCGCACCGCCCTGGAGATGGACGAGGACGCCCGCCGCCAGAAGCGGGGGAAGTTCGGGGCCGTCAAGCACGTCTACCCCGCGCCGGTCATGCGCGAGCTGCGCGACTGGTTCGAGGCGGCCCTCGCGGAGCGGTTGCCGGCGGCCCGCTACCTGTACTGGACCTGACGCGCGCGGAGTCAGGGCGCGCCCGGAGGTCTGGCGGCGGCCGAGCCGCTCGCGCGCCGGCGGCTCAGCGGGACCGGCGCACGTCCGGCGAGGGGTGCACGCACCGCACGCGCCGTCCCGCCGGCGGGTGGAGGTGCCGGGCGTCGTGCAGGCGGGCCAGCTCGCGGTGGCCGCGGACGGCGTCGCGGAGGAGGTCGGCCAGGCGCGCCTGGCGCAGCGGCACCCGCAGGGCCGCGGGGAGCGCCTGCCGCCCCAGCGCCACGAGCCAGGCGAGCGTGCCGGCCACCACCAGGACCGTGAAGACGACGCTCATCCCTCCTCCACCGCCCGGACGAGGGTGTCGGGGCGCCCGGCCCGGTCCTCGACGGTGCCGACGTCCAGACGTCGCAGCAGCGCGCCCGAGGGGTCGCGCAGGTCGCCGGCCATCACCGCGAGGGCCGCCGCCGCGGGCCCCGGCGCGCCGGTCCCCTCGACCGGGCGGGGAAGGCCCTGCAGCCGGGCGGCCGCCCGGGCGCCGCGCCGCTGGAGGACGACGAGCGGGTCACCCGCCGTGTCGCCGAGCGACCGGCCGGCGAGCGCCTCCAGCTCGGCGACGACGTGCGCCGCCACCTCGCGCCCGAGGCAGCCCTCGACCTCGGCGAGCGCGTGCAAGACGTCCTCGAGCTGGTCGTGTGCCGCCTGCGGCGGCGCTCCTCGCCGATCCATCGGTCCTCCTCCTGCGTCCGCTCGGGCCCGTCCCGACCGGCAGGACGAGCGTCGCGCTCCGGCTGAGGCCGGACGAGTGGCAGGAACGTCGTCGACCGATGACTTCCTGCCACGTCTGTGGCACGGTGGTCGCGTGCTGAGAGACGTGGTGGCCCTGGTGTGGGACGGCGTCGGGATGTTCGGGGTGGGGGTGGTCTCCGAGGTCTTCGGTGACGACCGCAGCGCCGACGGCCTGCCCGCGTACGACTTCGCCCTGGTCACCGAGCGTCCAGGGAAGATCCGCACCGACGCGGGCATCCAGCTCTTCGTCGAGCACGGCCTGGCCCGGGCGGCGAGCGCCGACCTCGTCGTCGTCCTCGGCTGGGAGCAGGTGGTGGAGGACCCGCCTGAGGCCTACCTGCAGGTGCTCCGCGATGCCGTCGCCCGCGGCGCGCGGGTCATGAGCCACTGCACCGGGGCGGCCGTCGTCGCGGCGTCGGGCATCGCCGACGGTCGGCGGCTCGCGACGCACTGGCACTACGCCGACGCCGTCGCCGCGCGCTACCCCGCGGTCGACGTCGAGCGCAGCGCCCTGTACGTCGAGGACGGCCCGGTCCTGTCGAGCGCGGGGACGGCGGCCGGCATCGACGCCTGCCTGCACCTGCTGCGCGCCGAGCACGGCGTCGCGGTCGCCAACGGCGTGGCGCGGCGGATGGTCGTGCCGCCGCACCGCGAGGGCGGGCAGGCCCAGTTCGTCGAGGGCCCCGAGCTGCCGCCGCAGGAGGGGCACCGGCTGCGCGAGGTGCTGGTGTGGGCGGGGGAGCGGCTCGACCAGCCGCTGCCGGTCGAGGAGCTGGCCGCCCGGGCGCTGATGTCCCCGCGCAGCTTCGCCCGGCACTTCCGCGTGCTGACCGGGACGACGCCGCACGCCTGGCTGCTCGCCCAGCGGGTCGCCCTGGCCCAGGACCTGCTGGAGAGCACCGACCTCGCCGTCGACGAGGTCGCCCGCCGGGCCGGCTTCGGCGCGAGCACGACCCTGCGCCAGCACTTCACGCGCCGGGTCGGCACCTCCCCGCAGGCCTACCGCCGCGCCTTCCGCGGCTCGCCCGTCGAGGCGCCGGCTCCGCCCGCGCAGCGGACGCAACCCCCTGCCGTGCCGGCGGTCGCCGCCCGCCGTCACGACCCGGCGGCGCTCGCCCGTCCCTGAGCCGCCCCTTCCCCCGCGACGTGTGACCTCGTCGTGGAGGAGGGGCGCGACGAGGTCGCACCGCGGGGACCGAGCGCGAGGGGACGACCTGTCGTGAGGCCGGGCGGGCGGCGCACGAGGGGGAGGGAGGGGGGCGGTCGCTAGGGCTGGTCGGCGCGGGCGACGCCGGGGTCGGCGCGCAGCCGGGCGGACGCCGTCCGCATGTGGGCCTCCATCGCGGCGGCCGCGGCGCGGGGGTCGCGGGCACGCAGGGCGTCGGCGACGGCGGCGTGCTCGTCGACCGTGTCGGCCAGGTCGGTCGCGGCCTTGACGTAGCGCTCCGCCCAGACCCGCAGCAGCGCGCGGGAGGTCGACAGCAGGTCCTCCAGCAGCGGGTTGCCGGCCATCCGGGCGACCGTCCGGTGGAAGCGCATGTCGGCCGCGACGAAGGCGTCGACGTCGTCGCGGCTGCGGCGCTGCTCGTCGACGAGACGGTCCAGCTCGTCCAGGTCGACCTCTCGCGGCGCGCCCGCCGCCAGCAGGGCCGCCTGGCGCTCCAGCCCGGAGCGCACCTGCAGCAGGTGCTCGGTGCTCTCCTGCCCGACGAGCAGGCCCCAGGCGAGGCTGCGCGGCAGCAGCTCCGACGTCGTCGCCCGCAGGTAGGTGCCGGAGCCGACGCGGACCTCGACGATGCCGAGGACCTCCAGGGCCGCTAGCCCCTCACGGACGGCCGAGCGCCCGACGCCGAGGCGGGCGGCCAGCATCCGCTCCCCCGGCAGCCGGTCTCCCACCCGCATGGCCCCGCCGGTCAGCAGCTCCAGCAGCGCCGTCGCCACCTCGTGACCGGCGGAGCCGGGCGGCACGGGGTCGAGGGCGGCCTCCAGGTCGCGCACGGCGTCCGAGGCGGAGGGGCTCACCCGGCGAGCGTAGCCAGGCGCTGAGCCCTGCTCCGACGAGTGGTTGACCGGTCGACCGGTCAACCACTACCGTCCAGGGCATCACGATGACGTGAGGAGGACCATGAAGGTCGGCACGAGCACGTACGCGTTGTTCTGGACCTGGCACGCCGGTCCCGGCCGGTCCGGCGACCTGCCCGAGACCGACCTCCGGGGGCTGGTCGCCCGCGGTGCGGACGACGGCGCCGAGGTCGTGCAGCTCTGCGACCACCCTGACGTCGAGCGCCAGTCGCCCGAGCAGCTGCGGGGCCTGCGGTCCTTCGCCGCCGAGCGCGGGGTCTGCCTCGAGGCGGGCACGCGCGGCGTCGACGCCGAGCACCTCGACCGCTGGCTCGACGTCTGCGCCGCCCTGGGCAGCCCGCTCCTGCGGAGCATGCTGCCCGCGAGCGCCCGTGACCCTGAGGGCTTCCGGGCCGCCGTCGCCGGCATCACCCGCGTGGTGCCGCGACTGGAGGACGCCGGCGTCGACCTCGCCCTGGAGACCTACGAGCAGGTGCCCACGGGCACGCTCGTCGACGTCGTCGAGGCGGTCGGGAGCGACCGGGTCGGCATCTGCCTCGACCCCGGCAACTGCGTCGCCGCGCTGGAGCACCCCCGTGACGTCGTCGAACGGTGCGCGCCGCACGTGCGCAACGTGCACGTCAAGGACTTCGGCTTCAGCCGGCAGGACGGCTGGGTGGGCTTCACCTACGCCGGGGCCCCGCTCGGCGAGGGCCTGCTCGACCTCGACCACCTGCTCGACGCCGCGCTCGCGGTACGTCCCGACGTCACCTGCGTCGTCGAGCAGTGGGTGCCGTGGCAGGGCGACGCCGCGGCGACCCGTGAGACCGAGGCGGCCTGGAACGCGCGCAGCCTCGCCGTCCTCACCGCCCAGCAGCGACGCCGGACCCCTGCCCTCGCCCCCTAAGGGCCCGGCCCGCCGTCCGTCAGACCCCGACCGCCAGACCCCCACCACCGCAGGAGGAGTCATGAGCACCATCGAGCAGAGCCACGCCACCGGGGCGGACCCGGCCACCGTGACCGTCGCCGTCGTCGGCGCCGGCGGCAAGATGGGCACGCGGGTGTCCAACAACCTCGCCGGGTCGCGCTTCGCCATCCGCTACTGCGAGTCGTCACCTTCCGGGCGCGAGCGGATCGAGGCCGCCGGCCGCACGGTCAGCGACACCGACGAGGCCGTCGTGGACGCGGACGTCGTCATCCTCGCGGTGCCCGACACCGCGCTCGGGCCCGTGTCGGAGAAGGTCGTCCCGCAGCTGAGGCCGGGCGCCGTCGTCCTCACGCTCGACCCGGCCGCCGCCTACGCGGGGCTGCTGCAGCCGCGGGAGGACATCCACTACGCGTGCGCGCACCCTTGCCACCCGTCGGTCTTCCTCGAGCGCACCTCGCCCGAGGAGTGGGCCGACACCTTCGGCGGCATCGCCGCGCCCCAGGAGGTCGTGGCGGCGCTGGAGTCCGGTGACGACGCCGTCCGCGACCTCACCCGCGAGGTCGTCTCGACCATGTACGCGCCCGTCGTCGACGTGCACTGGGTGACCGTCGAGCAGCTGGCCTACCTCGAGCCGACGACCGTGGAGGTCATCGGCTGCATGCTCGGGGAGTTCCTCGCCGAGGTCCGCGAGACCGCCGTCGACAAGGGCATCCCGCGTCCCGCGGTCGAGGCGATGCTCTACGGCCACATCTTCATCGCGCTGACCAACGGCCTGCGCGGCTCGAACCCCTTCTCCGACGCGTGCCTGCGCGCCATGGACTACGGGCGTGAGCACGTCATCAAGGACGACTGGAAGAAGGTCTTCGAGCAGTCCGAGCTCGACCGGGTCATCTGCCAGATGCTCGACATCGACGAGATCCGTCGCTGAGCCACGCGGCCTGAGCCCTCGCCCGCCGGGACCGGCCAGGAGGGCCCTGGTCCGCACGGCCGTCGTCCCGGCGGCTCACCCATCACCCTCGTGCCCGCCGGGCACGCGCGGACACCGTCGTCTGTGAAGGAGGCCCGTCGTGGGCACCGGATACCTCGTGGGCGTCGCCGTCGCGGCGATCGTCCTCCTGCTCTTCCTCGTGATGAAGGTGAAGATCCCCGCCTTCGTCGCCCTGCTCCTCGTGGCGGTGGGCACCGCGCTGGCCACCGGCATCGCCCCCGAGGAGGTGGTCCCCCTGGTCGTCACGGGGATGGGCGGCACGCTCGGGACCGTCGCGCTGCTCGTCGGCCTCGGGGCCATGCTCGGCGCCATCGTCGAGAAGACCGGCGGCGCAGGCGTCCTCGCCGACGCGCTGGCTCGCAGGCTCGGGCCCGAGCGGGTGGGGCCGGCGCTGCTGCTCGCGTCGGCCGTCGTCGCCGTGCCGATCTTCTTCGACGTCGCGTTCATCATCCTCGTGCCGATCGTCCTCAGCTTCGCCAAGGCGGCGGGGCACCGCTCGCCGGTCCTCGTCGGCATCCCCGTCGCGGTCCTCATGGTGTTCCTGCACAACACCGTGCCGCCGCACCCCGGCGTCACCGGGTCCAGCACGCTGCTCGGCGCCGACATCGGCCTCGTGACGATCACCGCCCTCGTCATCGCGATCCCCGTCGGCGTGCTGTGCCACTACGCGGGCAAGCTCGTCACGCGACCCGACTTCGCCATCGCGGCAAGGGTGCGCGAGCAGTACGAGTCCTTGGGCCCGGCGGACGGCGGCAGCGGTGCCGGCGGTCGCGGCCCTGGTGGCGGCGGGACGGCGACCGGCGGGCCGACCACCGACAGCGGCGTCGCCGTCGCCGAGCGCGCGGGCACCACGACGACCGCGGGCAAGGACGGCGGAGCGGTCTCGCAGCCCTCGCCGCTGGCCGTCGTCCTCATGGTCCTCGTGCCGGTCGCCATGATCGCGACAGGCACCATCAGCGCCGTCACGCTCCCCGAGGACTCGGCCGCCCTGCCCGTCATCAGCCTCGTCGGGGCTCCGGCGTTCGCGCTGCTCGTCGCCGTCATGCTCGCGCTCTACGTCCTCGGGGTGCGCCACGGCTGGGGCCGCGAGCAGATGGGCGAGGTCATGGACGCCTCGCTGGCCCCCGCGGCCATCGTCGTCTTCGTCACCGGCGCCGGCGGGGTCTTCGCCCGCGTGCTGTCCGAGACCGGGCTGGGCGACTCGATCTCCGGCGCCCTCGTCGGCGCCGGTGTCCCGGTGCTCGTGCTCGCCTTCCTCCTCGCCACCGTCTTCAAGGTGGCGCAGGGCTCCGGCACGGTCGCCACGCTCGCCGCCGCGGGACTGCTCCAGTCGACGGTCGAGGGCGGCGGCTACTCCTCCTTCCAGGTGGTGCTCGTCGTCCTGGCGATCGCGTGCGGCTCGGTCGCCCTCTCGCACATCAACGACTCGGGCTTCTGGATCGTCACGCGCTTCCTCGGCCTGTCCGTCGCGGACGGGCTGCGGACCTGGACGGTGCTCGCCACGATCCTCGGCTGGTCGACGTTCGCCCTCCTCGGGCTGCTGTGGGTGGTCGTCTCCTGACCCCGTCTCGGCGGCCGCTCCCGGCAGCGGGGAGCGGCCGCCGCGCCCATATCCACAGCCGTGCCACAGACCCACAGCCGTGCCACAGGGGACCCACCGTCGGTGCATCGGGAGGCCGCCGACGCTCAGGGCATGAGCGGGACGCAGGGCCACCGCGACGGCCGGCCGAGCAGGGACGGCCGGCCGACGCCCCCGGCCACCTACGAGGGGCGGGTGCTCCCACGACCGCGCGAGGACGTCGAGGACCAGGGCCTCGCCTTCGACGTCGCCACCATGGTCCGGCGCCGGCAGGTGCTGCGAGGCCTCGGCCTGGGTGCCGTCGGCATGGCGCTCGCCGCCTGCGGCGCCACGACGAGCGCGAGCAGCTCGACGTCGTCGGCGGCCACCCCGGCGACGGACGAGATCCCCGACGAGACGGCCGGGCCCTACCCCGGCGACGGGTCCAACGGCCCGGACGTGCTGGAGAGCAGCGGTGTCGTGCGTAGCGACATCACCTCCAGCTTCGGCAGCGCGTCGGGCACCGCCGAGGGCGTGCCGATGGAGCTGACGCTCACCGTCACCGACATCGCCGGCGGTGGCGTGCCCTTCGCCGGCGCAGCCGTCTACGTGTGGCACTGCGACGCCCAGGGGCGGTACTCCCTCTACTCCGACGGCGTCACGCAGGAGAACTACCTGCGGGGCGTGCAGGTCGCGGGCGACGACGGCGTCGTCCGCTTCACGAGCGTCGTCCCGGCCTGCTACTCCGGTCGGTGGCCGCACGTCCACCTCGAGGTCTACCCCGACGTCGGCTCGATCACCGACGTCGAGAACGCCGTCGCGACCTCGCAGGTGGCCCTGCCGCAGGACCTGTGCGACGCCGTCTACGCCGTGGCCGGCTACGAGGGCTCGGCCGCCAACCTCGCACGGACCACGTTGGCGAGCGACACCGTCTTCGGCGACGACGGCGGCGCCAGCCAGCTGGCCACGGTCTCCGGCGACGTCGCGAGCGGGTACGCCGTCTCGCTCGCCGTCGGTGTCGACACGAGCACCGAGCCGACCGGCGGCGGGCTGCCCGGCGGGTCCGACGGCGCCGGCGGCGGACGGGGTGGGCCGCCTCCTGGCGGTCGGCCGTGACCGGGGGGCATGTTCGCCGCGTCGTCCCGGCAGGAGAGACGCCGGCGTGGCGACACGCCGTGGCGCTGGGCCGTCCGGGTGACGGCCGCACGAGGAGCGGCGCCACGCACATGATCTTGAGCGGCCAGGTGCCGATGCCCGGCGCATGCAGACCGCCTCCTCCACCGCCGTGCCGAGGCCCACGGCGCTCGTCCCGGCGCCTCGGACGTCGAGGGAGCAGCCCTCCCGTGTCGCGGCCTGGCTGGGCGCCGGCGACGACGTCGAGGTGGGGGCGCTGGTGCGGGTGGCCGCCGCCGTCGCCGGGGTGCCCTACGCGACGGTCAACCTCTTCGACGGCGCGATGCAGTGCCAGCTCGGCGCGCACGGCTTCGAGGGTGGGCCGTCGCCGGCGGCGGAGTCGATGTGCGCCGCCCGGCTGCCCGACTGCCGCACCGTGCACGTGGCCGACGCCAGCGCGGACCCGGGGTACAGCACCAACCCGTGGGTGGACGGACGGCGTGCCGCGGTCCGCCTCTACGCGTCGGTGCCGCTCGTCCCGCCGGGAGGCGGCGCCCCCGTCGGCACGCTGTGCGTCTTCGACGTCGTCCCCGGGAGCCTCGACGCCGCCCAGCTGGCGCGGCTGGAGGACCTGGCCGTCGGGCTCGTCGCGCTGCTGGAGCGTCGGCGCGAGGCCGTCGTCAGCGCCCGGCTCGCCGACGAGGCCGACGAGCAGCGCGAGCTGGCGGAGCTGGTGATGGCCGAGCTCGCCACGCGCAGCGAGGAGATCGACGAGCGCAACGAGCTCATCGAGGCCGTCCTCGCCAGCATCGACGTCGGCGTCGTCGCCTGCGGCCCGGACGGGCACCTGACCCTCTTCAACCAGGCCGCCCAGCGCTGGCACGCGATGGACGCCGACCCCACGCTCGACCCCGAGCAGCTCGCGGGCCGCTACGACCTCTTCGAGGCGGACGGGAGGACACCGCTGACGGCCGAGCGCATCCCGCTCGTCCGCGCCCTCCACGAGGGCGTGGTCGCGGACGCCGAGATCGTCATCGCCCCGGAGGGTCAGCCGCGACGCAGCGCCCTGACGACGGGGCGGGCCCTGACCCGCGCGGACGGCAGCAGCCTCGGCGCGGTCGTCGTGATGGCCGACGTCACCGCCGACCGGGCCGCGCGCCGCGCCGTGGAGCAGGCGCACGAGGAGCTGGCGCGGCGCCAGGAGCGGCTGGAGCTCGAGGTCTCGAGCCGCCGCCGGGCGCAGCAGCAGCTGGCCTCGGCCAACGAGGAGCTGCGCCGCCTGCTGCTCGTCGACGGTCTCACCGGCCTCGCCAACCGACCGTGCCTGGACGACCACCTCGAGCGCCAGGTGCGCGTCGCCCGGCGCAGCGGTGAGCCGCTGAGCGTCCTGATGGTCGACGTCGACCACTTCAAGCTCTTCAACGACAGCCGCGGGCACCTCGCCGGCGACGAGTGCCTGCGTGAGATCGCGCGGCTGCTGGCCGCAGGCGTCGAGCGCGGCGGGGACCTCGTGGCGCGGTACGGCGGCGAGGAGTTCGCCGTCGTGCTCGCCGGCACCGACGCGGCGGGCGCGGTCGTCGTCGCCGAGCGTCTCGTGGCCCTCGTGCACGACGCCGGGCTCGCCCACGGCGCCCTCGGGGCCGGCGCCCACGTCTCCGTGAGCATCGGTGCAGCGACGTGGGTCCCGGGGCAGGCACGTGCGGACGGTCCCGAGGCGACTGCTGCTGCGTCGTCGGCGCTGCTGGAGCGGGCGGACGGCGCGCTCTACGCCGCCAAGGCGGCGGGGCGGGGCCGCGCCGTCCACGAGGACGCGCTGGAGCCGTCGGCCGGCTGACGGCGCCGTCAGCCGGCCGCGCCGAGGTCGGGGGAGCCCGCGGCGGGGGGCGGCGTGGTGGGGGGCGGCGCGGCGGAGGGCGGCGCGGCGGCAGACGGCGGCGGGGCCGCGCTCGCAGGTCGGGCCCGCAGGTGCGCCCGCTGGCCCTGCGGGCCCATGAGCGCGAGCAGCTCGCAGCCGCCCTCGCCGACCGCGGTCATCGCGTGCGGTGTGCGGCAGTCGAACTCGGCCGCCTCCCCGGGGGTGAGGACCATGTCGTGCGGCCCGAGGCGGAGCCGCAGCCGGCCGTCGAGCACGTAGAGCCACTCGTAGCCCTCGTGCGTCCGCAGCTGCGGCCCGCCGTCGGCACCCTCGGGTGCGGTGCCATGACCGGCGGGCATGAGCAGCTTCATCGCCTGGATGCCGCCGGGTCGTCGTGTCAGGGGCAGCACCGTCATCCCGTGGCGCTCGACCGGTCGCAGCCGCACGCGGGGGTCGCCGGTATCGGGGGCGTCGACGAGCTCGTCGAGCGGCACCTGGTGGGCGCGGGCGAGGGGCAGCAGCAGCTCCAGCGTCGGCCGGCGCTGCCCCTGCTCGAGCCGCGACAGGGTGCTCACCGAGATCCCGGTCTCGGTCGACAGGTCGGCGAGCGTGCGGTCGGAGGCCTGGCGCAGTGCCCGCAGGCGTGGGCCGACGGCGTCGAGGACGGGGGTGAGGTCGGCGTCGTCCATGCCCGGCAGTTTGCCACCTCGGCAAGGATGCTTGCCGGTTCGACGACCGCGGGTGCACTCTGCCGGCGTCGCGGTCGGTCGGGCCGCAGAGCGGGAGGAGCAGCCGTGGGAGCAAGGACGGCGGGCAGCGAGCAGCTGCTCGAGCAGTACGACGTGGTCGTGGTGGGCGGCGGGGCCGCCGGGCTCGCGGGGGCGCTGACGACGGCGCGGGCGCTGCGCAGCACGCTCGTCGTCGACGCCGGGGAGCCGCGCAACGCCCCGGCGCTGGGCGTGCACGGCTACCTCGGCCGGGAGGGGACGGCGCCGGGAGAGCTGGTCGCCGTCGGCCGGGCCGAGGTGGAGGCCTACGGCGGGCAGGTGGTCGAGGGCGCGGCCGAGGGAGTCGAGCGGATCGGCTCCGGAGGGCCGGCGGACGCCCGCTTCCGCGTCGAGCTGACGGACGGGCGGTCGGTCCTCGCGCGTGAGCTGCTCCTGGCCACCGGGGTCGAGGACGTACTGCCGGCGGTGCCCGGGCTGCGCGAACGGTGGGGGCTCGACGTCCTCCACTGCCCGTTCTGCCACGGCCGCGAGGTCGCGGACCAGGTCGTCGGTGTGCTGTCGACCAGCGCGCTCGGCCCCGACCAGGCCCTCATGTGGCGCGGCTGGAGCGAGCGCGTCGTGCTGCTGGAGCACACCGGGCCCGACCCGTCGCCCGAGCAGGCCGAGGCGATGGCAGCCCGGGGCGTCGAGCGGGTGGGCGGTGAGGTCGCCGGGCTCGACGTCGAGGACGACCGGCTGACCGGCGTGCGCCTGGTGGACGGGCGGCTGGTCGCCCTCGGGGCGCTGGTGACGGCCTCGCGCGTCGTCCCGGCCCGGGTGCTGCTCGACGCCCTCGGTGTCCCCGTGGTGCCGCTGCAGATGGGGCCGTCCGGTCCCGTCCTCGGCGAGCACGTCCCGGCGGACCCCATGGGCGGCACGGACGTGCCCGGCGTCTCCGTCGCCGGCAACCTCGCGGCCCCGATGGCGACCGTCCTGGCGTGTGCCGCAGCGGGCGCGACGGCAGGCGCGCGGGTCGTCCGCGCGCTGGTCGACGCGGACACCGCGGCCGCCGTCGCCCGCGCCCGTGCGAGCGTGGCGGCGTGAGCGGGGGAGCGGCTGGCGGGCAACGCCAGCACGGGCACGTCGGGGGGCACCAGCACGGCGGCGGGCCGCCGGACGCCGGTCGGGCGGCGCTGGAGGACGCCTCGTTGTCCACGCAGGAGCGGTGGGAGGGCTTCTACGTCGGGCGGGGAGAGCGGCTGTGGAGCGGGCGGCCGAACGTGCGGCTCGTCGACGTCGTCGGGCCGATGACGCCGGGGCGCGCCCTCGACCTCGGGTGCGGCGAGGGTGGGGACGCCGTCTGGCTGGCCTCGCGGGGCTGGGCGACGACGGCCGTCGACGTCGCGCCGACGGCGGTCGCACGCACGCAGGCCGCGGCGGCCGCGGCCGGTGTCGACGTCGTCGCCGAGGTGCACGACCTGGAGCACTCGCTGCCGCCCGGCCCGTTCGACCTGGTCAGCGCCTTCTTCCTCATGTCGCCCGTGGAGTGGGACCGCGGCGCGGCGGTGCGCCGCGCCGCCGCGACGCTGGTCCCGGGCGGGGTCCTCCTGCTCGTGGACCACGGCAGCGTCCCGCCGTGGAGCGGCTTCTCCGGGCACGAGCACGCCGGTGCCCAGCAGACGCTCGACGAGCTCGACCTGCTGCCCGGGGAGTTCGAGACGGTGCGCCTCGACGAGCCGACCCGTGAGGTGACGGGGCCGGACGGTCAGGTCGCGGAGATCAGCGACGTCGTCGTGCTCGTGCGGCGCCGCTGAGCCTCCGGGGTCGGTCGAGTCCGACGTCCGGCCGGTTCCCGGGCGGGTAGACCTGCGGGACGTCGGACTCGGCGCCTCGCGCGGACCCGGACCCGTCCACAGGGTGC
>NZ_JBBHZF010000023.1:190194-191167 GCF_037482365.1 Pseudokineococcus sp. 1T1Z-3 | reverse complement strand
GGTCGCCGATGCCGACGCCCGCACCACCAGCGCCGACCTCCTCCACGGCGCCGGAGCCGACGCCGACCGCGGAGCCGACGCAGACCCCTCCGCCGCTGCCGCCGGAGGCGGGCACCGGCGACGCCGTGGGCGCCGAGGCCTTCATCCGGCACTTCTTCGACGTCTCCAACTACGCGTACCTGTCGGGGGAGACCGTTGGGCTACGGGCCTTATCCGACCCCGGCTGCAACACGTGCAACGACATGATCAGCTACTTCGACGATGTCACCGGGTCTGGTGGCCGGCTCGAAGGTGGAGAGGTCTCCGTCCTCGGACTGACCGCGGTCGACCCTGGGCCGGACGGTCGAGTAGTTGCCCGTTTCATGATGACCCAAGACGAGATCCGCCCTTTCGCTTCAGATGGCCGTGCCGAGGCGACGACTCCAGCGACGGGCGAGGTGTCGCTGCAGATGGCCGTCGAGTGGGACGGCGAATCATGGCGGGCGATGGAGATCGCTCGATGAGGAAACGGCTAGTCATCGGTCTTGTCGTCGGCGCCTCGTTGCTGCTTGTGTCGCCGTCGGCCTACGCGCGACCTTCCGGGCCCGCACCGACATGGTTCGGTACCGCTGAAGGCGGCGGACTCGCTGTGGGGGGCGAGCGGGTAGGGCCGCCGCCGAAGCCGAAGGAGGTCGACGCGAGCTCCCTCCCTGGGGCTGGGAGCGCGGGCGCATCTTCGGTCGTTCCCCCTGACCGGTTCGCTCGGCAGAACTTGCCGATGTGCGGCGGGGAGAACCCGAACACGCTGCAGGCGATGGACTGCACCGCGACGACGTCGGTGAGCTGCCCGCCCGGGCAGCTGGCGCTGATGGAGTGGATCGCCCCGGTCGCCAACACCGCACCCGGTGCCTGGCGCCAGGGCCAGCAGGTCTGCATCCCCCCGGCCATCGCCGCCGTCCTGGCCCCCGAGGACGGCGCCGAGCCGGTCGTCCTG